>JYJN01000068.1 GCA_003263845.1 Vibrio aestivus
GCATTAAGGGGTGAACAACGCGACCACCCAGACTAAACTATTGTGCCCTAAACACTAAAGCTGATTCAAACCGAAAATGCCTAGCGTTGTGAATCCCTCTTAAATGCCTTGTTAGCCCTTTATGTGTCTTTTTTTAATTTTCAGTATTGACAGCATAGACTTAAAGGAGTTTAATTACTGCATGAAAAACAAACGAGGTGGTGCTATGTCTTTTTCATTAGATAGTTTAGTACAGATGGCAGAAGAGAAAAGGAAAGAGTTGGAAGAGCTTGAGGCTGCCATAAGGGTAATGAAACGCTTAAACAACGCCCCTACTATTGAAGAAAGCAGTATAGATAACCCTATAAATGAAACAGGCCTTATAGACATAACAGATCTTGAGGAGCCAAGTAGTGAAGGGCCAAAGAAACGCTCCCTAAAAGACGATATAAGAGATTTAGTAGAACGTTTTGGAGATCAAGAGTTTACAGTGAGCCACGTTGAATCTGCTCTTAAAAAGTTAGGTAAAGCATCTGATGCCAAAAACTTTAAGAATAGACTATCAATGCTAGTTCGTACGCTTTATGAGGATGGTGTAATCGAACGAACGTTTGAAGGTTCAGGTAAAACACCACATAAATACCGTTACATTACGAATAAATAATACTTCATTACCTTGGAGAACACTTTGAAGAAATATCACATTCAAGCACGACAGCAATGGGAGGCGTTTCATTATAATGATGAACAGCACTCTCTCAAGCACTTGAGTGCGCATGAAGTGTCTTTTAAAGGTAACAAAGATACATACAAATTTGTCGTAACATACGGATTACATTGTTTTGCGAAAGATGGTCAAGAACATAGCATTGATCTTAGTTACACAGACGGCTTCGAGATTAGGAATATAAACTTGGAGCGCTATGAGGCGTCAAAAACACCTAAGAATGTGTATAGAAAATCTAGACAAGCAGAAGTTAATTTATGAAACAACTCAAGAGAAATACTTTACGTTTTGACTCGATAACTAGTTTTTCGTGGTTACCCAGAAAGTTATAAAGTATGCTTATGCATTTTTAAAGAAAATCGATTATTGAGAATACATGTAACTAGTGCGTTTTTTGACCGAGAAAACAAACCGATTACTAACAAACACTTTAGTATCTTTAAACTAGCTATGGATACGAAGAAAGCGAAAAAGAAGAGTGGGATTCCAAAAGAAGCTACCAGAAAGTAGCGACCCCACGTCGAAGCGTGGGGTCTCAGCCGCTAAAGCGGGGCAGGACGTTATTACTTAGTCATGGACTAACCATTTCTGGCAACGGGGTGCGACCTGAAGTCCCTGTAATCACCCTATGCACACAATTTAGCTCTATATCTTTAAAAAGTCAATCAGAGAATTTTAGCACCGTTAACCTCATAACCTTTGAAAGGGCTAACGCCC
>JYJN01000069.1 GCA_003263845.1 Vibrio aestivus
AGATATACCACAACGCATCCATCTTTCGATGAATCAAAAGTATCAGATGTAAATGAACTTTCACCAGAGTCACTGGTAATTTGAGTAAGTGATGAGTTCAACTCTGTGGCCAAAGACTGAAAATCACAGTTACTTGGTTCTACTTTCTTATGTTCGAATTTCATATCTATCACATAACGCCTTGCTAAGGTGTGAGCAACGCAATACCTTAGCCTCCGCATAATACCTTAAACACATAAACCGACGCATAGTAAAAATGCCACGCGTTGCGAATCACTCTTAAGCAACTTGTTATACCGCTTGGTTGAGGCTAAAATGACCAACATAAAGACCACTTAAGAGACCGATTATATGACCACTAGAATTTTAGCCGATGTTGCTGCAAGTATTACTGAGTTGAAAGCTAATCCTATGAAAGTTGCAACTAGTGCTTACGGCGAACCTGTTGCTGTATTAAACCGAAATGAGCCCGCATTTTATTGCGTACCTGCCGAAGCGTACGAAATGATGATGGACAGACTCGAAGATCTTGAACTACTAGCTATCGCTAAAGAGCGTGAATCTGAAGAGAGCATTTCGGTAAATATTGATGACCTATAAACTCGACTTTAAAAAGAGTGCACTCAAAGAGTGGAAAAAGCTTGGCTCTACTCTGCAACAACAATTTAAGAAAAAGCTAATCGAGCGCTTAGATAACCCACATGTTCCGGCTTCAAAGCTTTCTGGAGCTGACAACATGTATAAAATTAAGTTGCGTCAATCGGGCTACCGTCTCGTCTACAAAGTTGAAGACGATGTCATCATTGTAACCGTCTTAGCAGTCGGAAAGCGCGAACGTAGCGATGTTTACCGTAAAGCCATGAAAAGGTTAGATGACTGATTGCGGTATAACGCCGCGTTAAGTAGTGAGCAACGCCACCACTTAGCCTGACCATTGTGCCGTAAACACTAAAGCAGATTCAAACCGAAAGTGCCGAGCGTTGCGAATCTGCCTTAAACGCTTTGTTATACAAAAACCTATAGATTTCGGTACATTGATTCTTTAAGAGCTGTGACTATTTCATCAAATTCAGCTCTAGACTTTCTACTTTTGCCAATTGCACCTTTGTTACCACTAACCTTGGTAATCATTAACCTATATTTAGGCCTTAAAGCAAAGCCCAAGAAGAAAAAGATTGTCATGCATATTGCAGAATTAACTAGTTGCGGAGACACACTATCACCCACAAATTCAGGTAAAACGATCGTGAAAAGAAAACCCGGGAAGAATGAAAATAGAAGCCCCCAAAAAGATAGCGTAAGACCCGCAACTAGTTTTTGCCTGGAGTCTGCTTCCAACACCTCCAAATCAGCTACTTGAGATAATGGCTCTTTATGCCCTAAATACTCAAAGCTATCGTTTGTTACCTTGTATTTCCCTTTAAGGAAACTCCGTTCCATTAGTTTCTCCTTTTGTA
>JYJN01000070.1 GCA_003263845.1 Vibrio aestivus
ACTCTCCCAAGCTGTATCTGCAGATTCATACCGTAGCCCGAGAACATGCTTGAGTTGGCTAATCGCAATCACGAGCGCCGCTCCAGCCGTGAAACCAAGCACGACAGAATGAGAAACAAAGTTAACTAGAGCGCCAAACCTCAGTAAACCGAACAGCAGTTGCACAAGGCCGGCGCAAAACGTCAGTGTCAGACAAAGCTGGATGTATAGAGGCGATCCCGGCAGAGCGAACTGGCTGATAGTAGTAAATACAATTACCGACAAAGCTGCAGTTGGTCCGGAGATTAAATGATGTGATGAACCGAATAATGCGGCCACGATAGCCGGAATGATGGCGGTATAGAGGCCATACTGTGGAGGCAAACCTGCGATCATCGCATAAGCAATCCCCTGCGGAAGAACAATAATCGCCCCTGTTAAACCCGCCCAAAAGTCCGCTGTAATGGATTCACGATTGCTCTTAGGCAGCCATGCAAGAAAAGGCAAATAAGATCGAAGACTGGCTTTCCCTTTCGTTGACATGTGACGACTCCAAAACAATCAAAATACGTAATAGTTAGCCACCAACAACTAAAGCCAACCATATTGATGTCCGTACTATATTAAATTGATTTAATTTTTAAAACGCTATTTCATGTTTACGGATCACTTATTTTAATTTGTGTGACGAAGATTATAAAACGCCATTTCAAAAATATAATCTTGGTTGAAATAGAGCGAAATAAGAGACAGTATTGATGACAGATAAGTTAATATGGCGATCTGAACGATTGGCTCTTTGACTCATCTCATTTCTTCTAAACATGGAAAAACCTTACGACGCATTAGATTTGGCCACTGCATACTGCAGTTATCTATGCAGAGTAAGAACATGTCGAGTAAGACACTGAATAATAAGAAATAGCTGTTGATAAGAGTATTAAACTCAACGAGATGTGAATCTCTCCCTCTCGGGTCTTGCCATCGCGCTAGGCCCTTTTTTTTTTGCCCCTTTTTTATGTTGACCGTTAGAGTCGCCCTCATGTTTAGAAATTCCAACAGGCAAAAAAAAGCGCTGCCATAATGGCAGCGCTCCCAAATGGGGATTTGCAACAAGGTAGGAAACTATTTCTAAATGCTATTAGCCGCCGTTTTCACTAACGCAGCGAGCTCATCCCAACGATCTTCATCAATAAGATTATTTGGCACCATCCAAGTTCCTCCACATGCAAGAACCGCTGGAATGTCTAAATAATCATTTACGTTGTCTGGCTTACGCCCCCAGTAGGCATAAATTTTACAGGGTAAACTGCCGTCAAAGCCTTTAGCATAGCAACGCCCCCCGATGGGCCCGCAGGAAGAATTTTAGTGTTCTTAACCCCATTTCCATCGCTTGTTCAACCAAGCTCGGGTTGTTCACCCCAGGTACAATCGCGACCTTACGTTGCTGACAGTAACGCACGGTGGTCGGGTTGAAGCCAGGGCTCACAATAAAGTCCACTCCTGCATCTATTGCTTGATCAACTTGCTCTGTCGTCAGCACCGTTCCGGCGCCAATCAACATGTCAGGATAAGCTTGTCTCATCTTTTTAATCGCTTGCGCCGCCTGCTCGGTGCGAAACGTCACCTCTGCGCAAGGTAAACCGTTTTCTATCAGAACCTGCGCAAGCTTGGCCGCTTTATCTGCATCTTTAATCGCAATGACAGGGACAACCTTAATCTCTGCCAACTGCTGGTCTAAACTTTTCATTCAATCTCCTTGCTCAAGGTGTTAACTCTAACTCTTTACTCGAAGTGTAAACTCAAGGCATAGCCGTTTTTGGAATGATCGCACCACGATGTTGAATCACCGTTGCCGCCAACTGATGACCGCAGTGCCCCGCTTCGGTTAGGCTTCCACCCAGTAGGCGTTTGGCTAGATAGCCAGCACTGAATGAGTCTCCCGCCGCAGTCGTATCGATCACGTTAGCCACTGTTTGCGCTGCTACTTCGATCTGTTGGCCATCCTTAACAATCCAACACGCTTGTGCGCCTCGCTTAATGACAATTTCACCCACACCAGAATCCAGTGTGCGCTGAATTGCTTGCTGTTCAGTTTCGTCTCCCCAAAGCAGCTGCTCGTCTTCAAATGTCAGAAAAGCAATGTCTGTAAGCGCTAACATATTCTGATACCAATGCTGCGCCACTTGAGGAGCTTCCCACAAACGCGGGCGATAGTTGTTGTCAAAGGCAATAACCGCACCTTGCTCTCGACACTCCGCAAGGATGGTCATCAGCCGAGCACGAGAATCCTCAGGCAAAATCGCCAAACTGATACCGCTTAAGTAAATCAACTGGCAAGAAGACAAGGTCTTCATTACGGTGTCAGTGTCAATCGCTTCTAACCAGAAGCGCGCCGCCGATTCGTTTCTCCAGTAATAAAACTGCCTTTCACCTGACTCGTCGGTTTCGATGGCATACATCCCCGGAACGCGATCAGTCAATTGATATACCCCTTGTGTCTCAATTCCCTCTTCACGCCAAGCTTCAAGCATTTGGCGGCTGAAAGGATCGACACCCAAACCCGTGATGTAGCAGGTTTCGAATCCCGCACTTTGGGTCATGCGCGACAAATAGATCGCGGTGTTGAGCGTATCGCCACCAAAGCCTTGAGACAGGCTGCAATTTGGGATTGCAGTCTCGCCTTCAGGCTGACGTGGCTTCGATAGCTCAACCATACATTCGCCGATAATGGCGACTCGTTGAATGGTTTTCATCACGTTTGTCTGCTTACTCGCGATTTAATAATTCAGTCATACAACTGTGTCTTCAATCCGCTAATCTTTATGCAATTAGAGAGCGCACATAATCGGCCATGTCGCTATCTTGGCAATGCTCAAAGAAGCACGCTTGGAACTGCTCGCTGCCCACAGCCGTTTTTACCAACTCTTGATCAATCGCTTTTAGCGAAGCAATCACATCTTTTGCTACCGCAGATTTCACATCATTTAGGATAGAGGCGTTCTTTTGCTGAGGCTCAGCCCGCTCAATTGGGTAACCTTCGCCACGCGCACCTGTAAAGGCTTTTTCGAAGATGTAACGAACGTTAAGCTCACCCGCCCAACCAAAGCCTTTGGCAAACGCCAATGCAATCGCGTTACCATTATTGATTTGATTAAATAGGAAAGCGTCCGAAGGCTCTAAGCAGTAACCACACACTACGCCCGGGTGTAGATTAGATGACATCATCGCGCCCTGACCGGTGCCACAACCCGTCACCACGAAGTCGACCGCTTTCGAGTTCAGTAGAATACTTGCCATGATTCCAAGATGAATGTACGTAAGATGATGGTCATTCTCATCCGTCATCCCTACGTTAAACACCTCATGACCTAAGCCACCTGCGACTGTGTTAAGTTCATTTGCCACCATCGCGTTTTTACCCGCTTGGCTGTTTTCCATCATTAATGCAATTTTCATGTTTTCTCCTGCGGTATTACCGCAATTTTGATTTCTACACGACCAAGTCTTCGTATAGAGAGTTAAATATTGGAGAGCAATACAGTCATATTACGACGCTGCATCGCCCGTTCCTTGTCATTTTCGCCACGCCTATTAAGAGTGCGTGGCAACCGAATCTGAATACCGATTTAATCGATAAATCGTGGCGCTATTGGTCGCTATCAGTGTGGCTTCAAGTAAGGTTCCACCAATTGAACCGACGATCAGGTTGTTTGCTAACCAACATATTGCACCGAGTAAAAAGCCACTCTCATCTTGATGCCGGATAAACAGAAAATGGAATAGGTGCCAATAATGGTTCCGATAAGAGGGAACATATCCACCCAGGCTTCGACCACAAACCAACCCGTTACCAAAGTGAGGCTATGAAGAACACTGCCACCCACCTGGCGTTGGTGACTATCGCTGTTCCTGTTCTAAGCGTTGACAGTAAAGCGCCCACGGCTGATGGAACCGCCCCAGTAACACGTAGTGGAGCAAATGATTAAGGTTAAAAACCAACATAAGGGCTTTTAGCCGCGTATCATCTTTTTGATAAAAAACCGCGATACCGAGTGCAAAACTCACCAAACCTACAGCTTGGGCTAGAACAGGCTCAGTCATCATGGTGAAACCTCATTTGCGTTGCTGACTATCTCGCTAACCAGCCGCCGTCAACGGCAATGGTGTACCCGTTGACATAGTCTGATGCGCAAGAGGCCAAAAACACGCAAGGCCCTGCAAGATCCTGAGGCTCACCCCAGCGACCTGCGGGTATGCGATCGAGAATATCTTGGTTTCTTTGAACATCGGCGCGCAGCGCCTGAGTATTGTTGGTGGCCATATAGCCCGGAGCAATGGCATTAACGTTAATGCCCTCGCAGGCCCACTCATTAGCCATTAAACGCGTTACGCCCATCACTGCACTTTTCGACGCAGTATAAGAAGGAACACGAATTCCCCCTTGGAAAGAGAGCATTGAGGCGACATTGATGATCTTTCCTTTGGTTTTCTGGGCAATAAACTGCTTGGCTACAGCTTGCGACAAGAAGAACAGCGACTTAATGTTGATGTCCATGACATCATCCCAATCTTTCTCGCTAAAATTAATCGCATCGTCGCGGCGAATAATGCCTGCGTTATTAACCAGTACGTCTATCTTTCCAAACGCTTCGATCGCTTGTTCAATGATTGATGAAATGGCTTGCGTCGACTGCAGATCAGCACGAATGTCTAAGAAACGTCTTCCCGTTTCACGAATACACTGCGCTGTCTCCGCTGGCTCGACAATATTGACTCCAACAATGTCACAGCCAGCTTGCGCCAATCCTAAAGCCATACCCTGACCAAGACCAACGTCACAACCCGTTACCAGTGCAACTTTCCCTTCAAGACTGAATGAATTCAGTGCCATTCTTTGTTCCCTTAAATACACATATACATAGTCGTTATGTATAGAGCCGTTTGGTTAACAGCTTACTTATGCTTCAATCACTTTTCGCTAAAGTATCAATACAAACTCAAATTAACAAACAAAAATAAAAAAGGTGTTTCATATTTATTGATAGAGATCGTCTTTTTATAGAGTGAGGATAAAAATCATAAGAGCTTGGCGACAACTTCAACCAACGTAGTGAAAAAAGTGACGACAAAAATGCCCAGCGGTCTCCCGCCGGGCAACGTCTTTTATGCAATCCGTACTTTCGATTACTTCAACTTAAGGCTGTAAGAAATCAGGATCTTAGTGTCGTTACGATCTTTCTTATGAACGATATCTTCACCACGGAAAGTACCGCGGAATACGCGAGCATTCAGACCTTCAAGAGAGCCGTCTAGGAACTTGTAGCCTACGTTCCAATCGAAAGAACGCATTGAACCATCGTAAACTTCATCAATTGCGCTAGAACGTACGTTCTCGCCAATAGCGCCGCCTACACCAGCCGTTAGCTCAGGTAGACCCCAGCTTTCGAAGTTATAGTTCACCGCTAGTTTCGCTGCACGCGTACCATCGATGTTGTAGTCTTCTAACTGAGTCGCTGTTTGTTGGAAGTGACGGTTGTCTGAGTTAGCCCAAGGCGTTAAACGGAAGTTGTAACCCACCGCTTGGCCTTGTGTATCTGTCGAGCTAAGACCTGCAATCCAAGTGAAACCACCATGCTTAAGACGAGCACCCAATGCCAAGTAACTTTCGTTTTTCGCATCCGTTGCATTTGTCAGCTCAGACTCTTCTGCACGTGAGCCGTGGTAGAAAGCAGTAAGGTCCAGCTTCGCACCATCTAGATCAAAGCCGTACTTACCCAGTGCTTGCCAGTTTGTACGGTAGTCTTTGCCTTCGCCGTAACCCAAATCAATTTGACCACCGCCAAACTTGTAAATTGCGCCTACAGTGTGAATGTAGTCAATCTCTGTATTGGTAGTATCAACCCCTGGCTTCTGGTTTTGGTGCCATTTGGTGGTCATTGGTAAGAATTCTTTGCGCCAGTCGTTTTTGAACTTGTCTGCAATCGCGTAACCAAAGATGAAGTTGCCTACGTGCGCTTTCGCTTCAATACCTTGATAAGCATGCGGGTTAAGACCCCAGCTAGAACGGATTGTACCAATGTTGATTCGAGTGCGACCACCGCGAACCGCAAGGCCTGCGTCGTCATCACCAAACTTAGCTTTTAGCGCCATGATTGGTACTGCAGCGTACGATTTCTCACATGCTTTACCATCGTAAGATGGGTTGCCTTCACAAGAATGGTCGTAGTAAAGAATCTCTGACATACCCGTTGTAGAACCGATCTGCAGGTTAGTGTTAGCCCAGATATCTAAGCCCACCACATCTTTGAAGTAGCCAGACTTGTAGTCCATCGCTAACTGTAGAGTTTGGTTCTCGATGTTAGGTGTCCAGTTGCCTTCATCGTCTTTCTGCTCGCGGTCACGAAGGTATAGGAAAGAGTGAAGATTCACTGAAGAACTTTCATAAAACGCTTGCTTAGCTTCTGTTGCCAGATCGACCGCCGCCGCACTTTGGTTTAGTACATCGTTTGGATCGAGGTCATCAGCCACTGCTTGACCCGCTACAAGGGCAGTAAGTACAGATACCGCCAGCAAAGACCTTTTGTTTCTATATTTCATATCCATATATTCCATTTATTGATTTTATAGCACCGTTTGATTTGCGCTTTTAATATTATTTGATTTTTATATAAAATAAATAGAAACATCGTTTTAAAAATAGAAAACTAGATCTTCATCATAAATAAAATGTGGATTTTATTTGGTAATATGCAACTAATAACACTTTCTCCTGATAGGAATGGTATGAGAAGCACAACGCAAGCGGTTTTTGCGAAGGAACGACTTTATAGGAAACGTTCGGGGACAAATTGAGATTACATATAAAGAATAATCTTCTTTAAAATCAATATGATAATAGTTATCAATGTACATGGTATTGAAAGTAATCTAATTGATTTATTAGGAATTAATCGAAATTCGATCGTTGATAATTTCTTCTCTTCAGTAAAAAAAGTGCGAGCGGTTCCTCTATACTTTCTATTGATAGTTCTACTAATAACAATTTAAAAACGTAGCCTGTGAAAGAGTATTTATGAAAATTGCAGTGGTCGGAATCGGGTATGTGGGCTTGGCGAATGCCATTCTGCTGTCTCAACACAATGAGGTTGTGTTGCTTGATATTGATTCAGGTAAAGTGGACGCAATCAATAAAGGAACCTCCCCGATTGAAGAGTTAGATATTCAGTACTATTTGGATAACATTCCACTATGCCTTCGCGCTACCACTGACCCATTTGATGCTTATCGTGGCGCCAAATATATCGTGGTTGCAACGCCCACCGACTATGATGAGAGATCGTCAAAGTTCAACACAAAAATTGTCGAAGAGGTGATTGGCCAAGCTGTGCAAATCAATCCTGATTCTTGTGTCATTATAAAAAGTACGGTTCCTGCTCAGTTTACTGTCACAATGAGGCAACAGCTCGATTTCGAAGACATTATTTTTTCTCCCGAATTCTTACGTGAAGGCCGCGCGCTTTACGATTGCTTGAATCCAAGTCGAATCATACTGGGCGACAAATCTCCGAAAGCAGCCGCTTTCGCTCATTTGCTTCTGGAAGGTGCTCAAGATAAAAAAACGCCTATCCTATATACAGGATCCACAGAAGCAGAATCTATAAAGCTATTTTCTAACACCTATTTGGCTATGCGCGTCGCCTTTTTCAATGAGTTAGACACGTATTGCGAGATGAATGAACTTGACTCAAGGCAGCTTGTGGAAGGGGTTTGTTTAGATCCCCGTATTGGGCTTGACTACAACAATCCGTCATTTGGATATGGTGGTTACTGCTTACCAAAAGATACCAAGCAATTAAATGGTAACTTTGCTGGAATTCCAAATCGCTTGATATCGGCCATTGTTACAGCGAATGATATTCGTAAGGACCACATAGCGGATGCCATATTATCTCGTCGGTCTTCGCTCGTGGGCGTACATCGCCTGATCATGAAAGCGAACTCTGATAACTTTCGATCCTCTTCCATGCTAGGTGTCATTGAGCGACTAAAGGACCAAGGACAGTCTCTCCTGATCTATGAGCCCACTTTAAAAGTCGACTCCATTCTAGGTTGCCCTGTGACTCATGACTTAGCCGACTTCAAAAGGCGCTGCGACCTAGTCGTAACAAACCGTGTTACATCAGAAATCAGTGATTGTATGAACAAAGTTTACAGCCGTGACATCTATGGGGATAACTGATCTGCATATTGCGCATTTAGTGTAGTAACAAGCATTTCGCAGTACGATATAATGCTTTCAGTATGCTGATTCCTATTTTCTATTTTCTGGCTGATCCAGATGTGTCTAGCCCATGAAAGCAAAGTGTATATCGCTATGCGATCAACAAATTTTTGATTGGCGTCGGACGGATACATCTCGATGAAAGCGCAAATTGATTCTTGGGCTTGATTAACATTGCCATAATAACGCAAACACTGCTCTTCTATGTGTGCAACAAAGTTGCCCAAATCTAAAGCCGGATCACCGTAACAGGCGAGATCCAAATCGAGTAAAACGATCTCACCTTCTCGCCACAGCATTTGATCGTGATAAAAGTCTCGATGAAGCAAAGCTCTATCTTCACTCACCAATAATTGGCTCAATGCAACACAATCCACCAGCAAGTTCTCTAGCCTTGATGACCATTCGCTGTGGGCACTTATCACTTCCTGTAAGCGACGCGCCAATATCGCTAACTCATCCTCGATGCAATGCGTTTTGTTAAGCTCTATATTAGCGTGATGTAGCTGATAAATGGCATTGGCCACTTTGCTAGCCACAGTGCCACTTTTATCGCTTACAAAAGTCTCAAAGAGCGCTTCCCCATCTTCTTTGGCTTGAAACCAGCAGTGTTCTTGCTTGAAGGCGACTATTGGGGTGGGAACCACGACACCCAATCCAGTGTAAAAGCTATTCTCAGACAATTGGCAATTGAGATGAAACGTCTTTTTATCGAGACCTTTTGCTCGCACTTTTCCTATCCACGGTGAGTGTTTACCTTGCCAGTGTATTTCTAGTAGTGCTCGCTTGTGTGTTTTGTATCGAGCCAAATCGACTCTCAATGGTGTCATCTCATTAAAGCCTTGCTGACAAAGCCTCGCGGCCAACAACTCCCTATCCAGCAGCGTAAATAGAGCTGGCATTGACCCATCATACGCCGCTGCACTATCTAGCTTGGTGTAAACTTGATGCCAGTGTGCCGCCCGCAAGACAAGCCTCTCTATTTCTATCGGCCAAAGAGGACTGGCATTTCTAAACGGGTGATGAGCAAGTTTAAGTAACCCCAGCGCACAAAACAAAGCAACCTCTGCCAGTGAATGGTCTCTGGATTGGTAATATCCCTCCAATAAAGCTTGCTGATAATCCATAGACTGCTGACGACTAACTTTGCCCTTAATTACATCTCGCTCTAGGTGAGCAATAAACAAGCCTAAGTCATACTCAGCAAAGCCCAACTGAATATCATCAATATCAATGAAGCTTACATTCTCTTCTTTAACGAGCACCTGCTTTGAGTAAAAATCTCCATGTATCGGGCACTTTTTCGACTCGACGGTGCTCAATGCCACGCTTAATTCGGAAACGAGTTGTTCAAGTGGTGCCCCGACTCGAGGCAATAGCCAACTAATATTATGAAACAGTTCAGATAAGCTCTGTTGAAAGTACTCTATTGTTTGCTCGGGCCCAGCACGCTTAATTCGGCTACCATGAAACTGAGCCAATAGCCCCCTACACGAGACAACACCTTAGTATCAAGGCCATTGCCCAATACATCGGCTAAGCAAACTCCATCAACCCAATCAAACACCAACACTTTATGAGGCTTACTTTTTCCTAAGGTCTTGACCAAAAAACGCCCCTTGATCTTAAATCTCTTCGCAATAGAAGCTTGTTCAAAGCGCTGTTTAGAGTAGTGCTTAATTACTAACTGATTGCCATCACTATCTATAAATTTGGCCACAAAGCGACGCTCTGGTTTATATTGCAAAACATCAATATGCGCAGTCGAAAATGAAGCATCATCGTACAAACACGTTCCAAGCAGTTCATCGCAGGAATTTTTGTCAGATAACAAAGAAAGATAGGGAAGCCGCCTATCGAAAGGAAAGGGGTAAACCACCAAAGCAAGGTCATGACATACTGCCACTTTTAGAACCTCCGAGCTATCGACTGCCGTTTGAGGTAACTTGTCAGGGTTTATTTTGTTGTAGAGGACGACATATAACGACGTGATTTCATTGCTGCCAATAAGTCGATAAGAGATTAAGCAAGAGGTTTCAGGCTTATAACGGATATACTCCTTAACGATGCTTTCAAACTGAGCGCTGGGTAGGAGCCTCTTCAATACTACCCCCATCGCTTGATCATCATATGCCAAACTTAAATTCGCGATACTTTTATCGCGCGCAATTAGCTCCAATTCTTCCGGCAACATAGTTTATTGCACCTTCCTTGATAACCGCTCACGAGCAAACTGCATCGCATATTCATCATTCATCTGACATAACTGCTCATGCGTGCCTTGTGCGACGACCTCACCTTGCTTAAGAAAAACAATGTGATCGCAATCGGGTAGCATGTCTGAACGGTGGGTAACCAATAACGTCGTACTGAGTTCGGCAAGTTCATTTAAAGCGCACATCACCGCTTGCTCAGTCGCAGGATCTAACCCCGTTGTCGGTTCATCTAAAATTAGAATTGGCGCATGTTTCAATGCAGCCCTAGCAATCGCGATGCGCTGACGCTGGCCCATAGAAAGCGTGACGCCACGCTCTCCGACTTCGGTGTCATATCCTTGAGGTAACGACACAATATACTCATCAATCCCAGCTAACTGCGCGGCATGACGAACGGCTTCAATCTCCACAGGTTCATCGCAGCCAATCGTGATGTTGTTGTAAATACTGGTGGCAAAAAGAGTGGTATCTTGCAAAACCACGGATATCTGTTTACGCACACTATCAAGGGTATAGCCACAAACGTCTTTACCATCAATTAAGACCATGCCGCTGTTCGCTTCATGCAAACGTAGCAGTAGCCCGATTAATGTTGACTTACCGCTTCCAGAAGGCCCAACGATGGCGACTTTACTTCTCGCGGTGATCTTTATATTAAGCTGTTGAAGCTGGGAGCATTGATCATTCAAATACGAAAAGTTGATATCGCGAAATTCAATGCCCCCATCCAATGTTGGAGCCACAGTGCTATCAGGATGATCAACGATGGTCTGCTTCTGATTGAGTACCTCCATGACACGCTCACTGGCAGCTGCGGCTTTAGACAAGCGCGCCGTATACTTAGAAACATCACGAATAGGTCTAAATACACGGCGAAGATAATAAACAAAGACCAGTAATTCACCAGGAGTGAGCTGGTTTTTGATCACTTCCATCGCCCCTACAGAAAGTACAAGCGCCGTCGACAGCGCAATGAGAATCTCGACACTTCGTTGCAGCGATGCAGCAAGACGTTTACCTTTTACCCCCTCTTTCAAGCTTTTACTGTTGGCCGCTTGAAAAGAAGCAGAAAATCGCTGTTGTAGCGTTAAAGCTTGAACCGATTTAATCGCATTGATCGACTCCGACGCCGTTGAGGCCATCGCCCCTTCTCGCTTACGATTTTTCTTGGCCACCAAATGAATACTGCGACTTTTTCTAAGTGTTACGAGCCACACAAGTGGCAATGGTGATATTGCAATTAATGCCAATGACCAATTAAGCCAAAGCATCACCGCCAGTACGCCAATAAAGACCAATAAATTCCCTAATAGAGGAATCACTGCCGTTACCGCTACCTCTTTCATCACCCCCATATCACTAATAATCCGCACAACTAAATCGCCGCTACGCTGAGTTTGGTGATAAACGGTAGATAGGCTCTGTAGGTGATCAAACAGTTTCCCACGTAGTCCTGTGATTACATGGTTTCCGACTAACGCCATAGACACAGTCATGAGATAGGTAAAAAACGCGCGACAGGCGGCAATAACGACAAATACCATCGCTATTAGCGCAAAATACTGATGAAGGGACAAATTAGCCAAAGGAGCGAGTGTTTGATCAAACACATTATCTGGCTCAATTACGGCATCAAGAATAAACTTCATTGGCCAAGGTTCAAGTAAACGAAAAAGCGTCTGAGCAATCAAACTTACGAATGCTAATCCAATAAGCCCCTTATGCTGGGCCAAATATGGCCCAACTTGATGAAGCAATTTTTTAAATACAGGCAAGTTGTCTGTGAATGTCTTTCGCTTAGCCATGATCTAATTTTGACCAACGCAAGACGTCATCAATTCTACTTTGCCAACTGTGCTTCTCTTCGGCTAGCGTACGCCCCGCTGCCCCATAGCCTGCGTTAGATGAGGGTCTAAAATCAGTTTCTCAATGGCCTCACTTAACTGAGAGATATCTGCAGCAGGATACAAAAAACCAGATGCTCCCCTATCAATCACATCAGGATTTTGTCCAACATCGCTCGCAACAACTGCCATGCCTGCTGCCATATACTCAAAAATCTTCAATGGCGAAAAATAGCAATCAATGTCATGAGGATAAGGGGCAACTCCTACCTGCATTTTAGCCAGTTCATCTGCCATTTTTTCTGGGGCGACGGCTCCAGTGAAGCAAACTTTGTGCGCAATTCTTAACTGATGAGTTAATTTCTCAAGCTCAGTTCGCATTGGGCCATCACCAACAATCCGTAACCTTGCATGGCTATAATTTGGAGCCAGTACAGCAAAAGCCTGAAGCAAGTTTTCCACGCCATGCCATGGTTTTAGCGTCCCGACAAAACCAATGGTAAATTGTTCGTGATGACACAGTGCTCGCTTGGAACTTGCCTCAAAGCGTTCAAGGTTCACACCATTGGGTAATACATGCACTTTTCCCGATGCTTCTGGATAAGTACTCACAAACTTAGCCACTTGCTCTGATACTGTGACAATGAGTGAGGCATCTTCAAAACAACGTCTGGTGATAGACTCTGCACCTGCTTCATCGATCAAACCACGATAGCGCTTTTGCTCTTCAATGAGTGGCGCATTCACCTCTAAAATCGTTGGAATATGATGGTTATGGCCAAAGCTCATTCCAGCGTGACTCCAAAGTGAATAGCGTTCGTAAACAAAATCAAAATCACCCTGCTGCTCTAAAGAGTCAAGAGTACGTTGGTTATCTGCGATATCAGACTGTTCTCGTTGCCCGCGATCTTCTACCTTGCATGCTTGATTCGGGTGACTTGTGTCGTCGCAAGGTCTTTTGGGCAAATCCCTCCGATATTAGCCGCCACTAAACTCATGGTAACATCACGTTCATTAAGCGCTCTTAACACTTCCTGTACATGCAGTGAGCAACCTTTGGTACCAAAAACGGGTACCCCTCTATCAGAACACACATACGCCCCCCTCATAACGCTCTCCCTTCTTCGGTATGAAATAACTGACGCAGCTCCTGAGTATTCAAATCCACATCAAACTGCGTTTCTATCAAATCACGGCTTGTCGAGCGAAGGACTCACGTAATGCTGAATCTTCAAGCAGTGAAACTAAAGCTATCGCAAGCTCCTCACTATTCTCTGGCTCCAGCAGTCGCCCTGTCACACCATCGATTATCACTTCTGGAATCCCAGTAACACGAGTAGAAATACAAGGAGTGCCAAGGGCCATAGATTCTAGAAGAACGGTAGGAAGCCCATCTCGGTTACCATCTTTGCCGACAAGACATGGAGCGGCAAAAACGCAAGCTTGCGAGATTCGTTGCTTAACCTGCGCCTGAGGCAGTGCCCCTATCACAACAACGCAGTGTTCTAATTCAAGCTCGATTATTTTCTGTTTCAATGACTGTTTTAACTCACCACTGCCAATGATCTCGCATCTAAATTCGATTCCTTGACGATTAAGAATGTCGCAAGCCTCAATCAAATAGCGAAAACCTTTCTTTTCAACTAACCGCCCAACAGCGCAAATAATGGGCTCTCGCTTTATTGGTGACGAGTATGGGAAAGCCCTCAAGTCTAATCCATTATAAATTTTGGTGAGATTACGCTCAGAGACTCCTAGCTCTTTGGTCAAATATTCGATATTAAATTGGCTTACCGTAACAGCCTGCTTGCAGTCAGAAAACTTGTTCTTTAAAGCATCGAAGTCGTTGTCTTGATGGAAAATATCTTTCGCATGCGCGGTAAAAGTAAACGGAATATCAGTGACACAAGATGCAAGCTGAGCAACCGTGGTGGAGGTTGTCGCAAAATGAGCATGATAATGTCGAATGTCGTGCTCCTGACTTAACATTATTAGCTCCATCGCCTGAAGCGCCTCTCTTGCGCTAGCATGATCAAACCGCGATAGTGCTTGCCAAAAGTTTGGATACTTCTTCGAGACCTGCTTTTGCATTTCCCAAAACTGTTTGGCTTTATCAGCCCTTGGCGATAGGTAGATAACAGGCGCTTTAACCTGAGAGATAATATCCTGAAAGTGTGCGTCTTGAGGAGGCAACAAGGCGATAATAACTACCTCAAGCCCTGCCCGTTCATGAGCAAGGATCTCATTGACAATAAATGTCTCAGAGTACCTTGGGTAACGTTTTACGATGTATGCAATGCGCATGGGTCACCGCTCCTATATTCGAATTTAAAGACTCCCTAGCCAAATGGGTTATTCGTTCGAGTGGAGTAAGCTACGTGATTAACCAATGTTCTATGTTTTCCATCCCTCTCATATCCAATTCACAAGCGTCGCGATTAAACGTTGATTTTTGTAATAGGTCGTCGAGCTTATCCATCAAGATTTCTGGTGTTAGGTGATTTGGATGGATGTATTCAAATAGCGGTAGTGCTGCGAGCTTTCTTGCGCGAATAAGCTGTTCAGAGACAGGCTCAACTCTGGGTATAGCTAACATTGGTACGCCAAGCGACAAGGCTTCACACACAGTGTTGTATCCCGCCATCGAGACAATCACATCGGCAGCATTAAGATAGGACATAAAGTCATCCGTGAACTCCATAAGCCTTAAATCTTCCAATCCCGAGGCGAGATGTTTTAATTGTTTTACATCATCTTCAGACATCTCAGGACCATAAAAAAGTGAACTATGAATTGAATGATGGCAGAGCTTAGTTCTCATCGCGATCAAGTAAGCTTTCAGTACTTGCATACCATCATTGCCTCCCCCAACCGAGACCAGTACTTTTTTCTTTTCATCAATTGAAGCTTTAGGCCTATGTCTAACTTCAGATTGTCGCTTTAAATAGCCGCAAAAGTGGGTCTTGTCTGCAATAGTTTTGGGAAATTGATACTCATTAGGTAGGTCAAATACCGCTTTTTCACCGACTACCAATACTTGGTCGTAATATTGTTCTATTGCGTCGAAGTATCGATTATTAGTCCAAATACTATGAGTCACAGTGGGACAATCTAAAATGTCTCTCAATAAGAGTTTAACTCTAGTATTCCTGCGCTCACCTAACTGCGTTAACGCCAAGGTCAGCTCACCACCTAGACCTGTTGGCTTTTTATCCACTAGCAGTAAGTGAGGCTGATAGGAGGCCACGATTTCAGAGATCAATCTCGATCGACAGCCCAACAATGACTCTACATCTAAAGCGCTTAATGTTGTTTGATACTGCCCTGTTTGATTGCGTTGCAAGCAGGGCAGTTTCACAAAGTCTATTTGCGGATGCGTTCGAAAAGCATGAAGCATTGGAGAGCCGGTAATGAGCAGAACAGAAACATCATCATGTTTTTCTACCAAATATGTCGCAATGGCGACCATGCGCCGAATATTGCCCAGTCCATAGCTATCGTGTGAATAAAAAAGGAGCTTTTTCATAAAATACTCAATATCCCTAAACGAGCACCACCAGTGGCAGACCATCGGCTAATCAAAAGGTTTACCAGAACCTAAGCCTTTAGTTTAGAATTTACTTAACTATAGACTTCGAGACACAAAAAAGCGGTCTGATTTAACACAAGCTTCACTACCCAGCAGCTAACCTATTCATTCATTGAAAATTTCACATCTAATTTTTTCTCACATACACAAGCCAGAACTTCACAAAAATATTCACATTAGTGCATAAAAATAAGAGATATCAAGAAATCACTTTCGCGGTCGTACCTATTTGTATGCTCACGATCCCACTTTGGAAATAGCAATGCTGATGAGGGTTTATCTCAACACTGTTATCGGTAACATTATAATAACTAAGGCATGCTTTCAGGATCGTTTGCCAAGGTTCATTTTCTGAGGAGAACAGCATGGCCACAGACCACCACGCTCTTGCTAGATCGGTGCTTCAACATTTAGGCGGCAGCAATAATATTGCCGACTTAACTCACTGCATGACTCGGCTTCGCATCACGTTGCGCGATCAACAGGCGCTAAATGAGCCCGAGTTAAAGCGTGTGAATGGGGTCATTGGTATGGTGGTGAAGGGGAACAAGGTTCAATCATTGTCGGTAATGACGTTTCCCAAGTATTTCGAGCGCTGCAAGACTTGATAATTGGTTCTGATTCACCTGATCAACCTATACGACTTCAGCCAGACTCTCAGTCATTTCAGCAATCTATTCAGCAATCTGAGCCGAAAACATCAACGCCCCTATCCGCTCTCAAGCGCATCTGTTCTGCGAGTCTCGATCTGCTCATTGCCACCATGTCACCGCTGATACCGGCCATCATTGGCGGCTCTATGATCAAGATTCTTGCTATGCTGCTTCAAGCTACGGACATGCTGTCTAACAACGATCCTACCCTGCAATCTTAACTATCTTGGGCGACGCGGTTTTCTTCTTCTTGCCGATTATGGTGGCTGCATCGGCATCGATAAAACTCAAAACCAACATGTCGTTAGCTATCGCGATAGCGGGTGTCATGGTGCACCCCTCTTTCATTTCTCTGATTGACCAAGTCGCCAATGGTGAGCCTGTAGCCTTGCTCGGAATTCCTCTTTCTTCCACCAGCTACGCCTACTCTATTTTTCCAGCCTTGATGATGACTTGGGTACTTTCTCACATCGAAAAGTGGGCTGATAAGATCACTCCAAGCGTCACCAAAAGCTTTTTAAAACCCATGCTCATTATGTTGCTTGCAACACCGATCGCACTTCTCGTCATCGGCCCGATGGGCATGGGGTCAGTGAGTCACTTATCGGTTTGTTTACCGCGATTTATGCTCAGTTGGGATGGTTCTCTTTAGCCATTGTGGCGCGGTGTGGCCACTCATTATCCTGACTGGGATGCATCGAGTATTCACCCCTACAATCATTGAAACGATTGGTAAAAACGGATATGAGCCTCTGTTTCTCCCTGCTCAAATTGGCGCCAATATTGGGATGGGTGGCGCCTGTTTGGCAGTCGCTTACAAAACCAAAAACCTGTCTCTTAAGCAAAGCGCCAAAGCGGCGGCGGCCTCTGCTATTTTTGCTGGCGTTACCGAGCCCGCTTTGTATGGCGTTTTGGTGCGATTGAAACGTCCATTGGTCGCAACCATGATGACTGGGTTTATCATCGGTGGGCTGACAGGAGTCCTGGGGATTGTCAGCTATTCTCTAGCGGCTCCAAGCCTACTCACCAGTGTTCAATTTTTTAATGTTGAACACACAATGACCGTAGTTTGGGTTCTAGGGCTAATCGCACTCACTATTCCGCTGTCGTTCGTCATCACCCTAATACTGGGATTTAAAGACATTTCAGAGGATGTCACTGAAAACGACCAACCTAGCTCTGGATCTCAATCAACGGGTGATATCACCTCTCAAACACCAAATCCTGCAAGGGTGAAATGATGTTTTATAAGGTTTCTAACGCTCGACTCTTGATCTGTTTACTTAACCATCCACATGAGGTTCGCCATGTCTGATACTGAATTTCCTAATGACTTTCTCTGGGCGCGCTATTGCGGCCAACCAATCAGAAGGTGCACACCTCGCAGGCGGAAAGGGCCTCACAACTGTAGATATGATTCCGTATGGGGTTAACCGAATGCCGATCAAGCTCGGGCAAGTGCTCATGTTGAGCTTGATCCAGATGAGTTCTACCCAAGTCATAACGCCATCGACTTCTACCATCGCTACAAAGAAGACATCGCCTTACTGGCAGAAATGGGCTTTAAAGTGTTTCGTCTCTCGATAGCTTGGAGCCGAATCTTCCCTAAGGGCGATGAGCTAGAGCCCAACCAGCAGGGGCTGGATTTCTATCGAAGTGTGTTTGAAGAGTGCAAAAAGTACGGCATTGAGCCTTTAGTCACGCTGTGCCATTTCGATGTACCAATGCACTTAGTTAACGAGTACGGATCTTGGCGCAATCGAAAGATGATTACCTTTTTTTGCCGCTATGCTCGAACCTGTTTTGAACACTACAAAGGGTTGGTGAAATACTGGCTGACTTTCAATGAAATCAACATCCTACTCGCCAGTCCTTTTTCCGGTGCCGGTTTGCTGTTTCAACGCGGTGAAAACCACGATCAGGTGAAATACCAAGCCGCGCATCATGAACTGGTGGCCAGTGCCCTCGCCACGAAAATTGCCCACGAAGTGGACGAGAACAATCAAGTGGGCTGTATGTTAGCTGGGGGCAACTTCTACCCTTACTCGTGTAAACCAGAAGATGTATTTGCTGCAATGGAGAAAGATCGGGAAAACTTGTTCTTCATCGACGTACAAGCTCGGGGAGACTACCCCTCTTACGCCCAAAAAGTCTTTGCCGATAAAGGCGTTGAGCTCATTACGGAGCCACAAGACTTTGAGATTCTCAAGCACACGGTCGATTTCATCTCATTTAGCTACTACGCCTCTCGCTGCGCTTCTGCCGACATGAACGAGGGTAACACCAGCGCCGCCAATGTCGTCAAATCCATCAAAAATCCACATCTGCCAGCCAGCGACTGGGGCTGGGTTATCGACCCGCTTGGACTGCGCATTGCCATGAACACCTTATACGACCGTTATCAAAAGCCGCTGTTCTTGGTTGAGAATGGCTTAGGTGCTAAAGACACCCCAGACAAACACGGGCAAATAGATGATCACTACCGTATCGACTATCTTCGCCAGCATATCCTAGCTATGCACCAAGCAATGAAAGACGGTGTGCCTTTGATGGGTTATACCCCTTGGGGCTGCATCGACTTAGTAGCAGCGTCTACAGGGGAGATGTCCAAGCGGTATGGTTTTGTTTATGTTGACCGAAATGACAAAGGAGGAGGCTCTTTGAAACGAACGCCTAAGCAATCTTTCTATTGGTATAAGAAAGTCATTGCCAGTAATGGCAAGGATCTAAGTTAATAACCTTATCGCAAGATTAAACGGGCAACGGTTCTGCGCTTATCGCTGAACCATTTTCAATTTACAGTGTGAATTACCCTATCCCTTTGATAGTAAACGCTTCTATTGAAAAGATCGGACTCTTCACCCCCTGCCCCCACGATAGTAGATATTCGCAGATTTACGGAACAATGATCAAGGATGAAGACACGTTCAAGCTGAGCATAGGTTCAGCTTGAACAACCTCTCTGGCGTCAGATTAGCCATTTTCAGATTGCTCTTTAACCGCAATATCGATCAATGCCTGTAAGGTATCCCTTAACCAACGATGACCCGCGCTATGGTCGACCCGCTTATGCCACATCAACTTATGTGACACCTGCATGGCCTCAAAAGGGACATCAAAAATTGCCAACCCCATCTCTTTTGCGTATGCCGACGCTAAATGACGCGAGACGAGCGTAATGTGTTGGGTTTTCGCCACCAGCATCATGGCGGAAAGCATGGAGTCCGCTTGCGCGACAATATCACGCTGTTTAAGTCTGTTCTTACTAAAATAGTCTGCTACCATTTGGTTACCGCGCCGTAAACGCTGCACGATGTGGGTCTGCTGATAATAAGCCTCGAGAGTCAGAGGCTGACCCGCTTTAAGACTTGGATGCCGATTGCTCGCCACGACCACCAGCTCATCATCAAGTAAGGTTGTGGAACAAAATGAGGCAATCAAGTTATCTTGAAAATCGACCGCCAAGTCCGCCTGGTTCTCCATCAAGCAGGCTTCAAGATCGTCATCACTATAAGGTGACAGAGACAAATTGATCTTACAATTTCCCACCATCGGATGATCAATGTATGGGAGCAGTAAGTGCTGAATCACTTCGTTGGTTGCGATCTCAAAGCGATGTGGTTTATTAGGATCGAAATCTGTCACTTGCTCGAGTGCCACATCGATCATTTTGGTGGCTGCTTCCAGTTGTTCGGCCAGCAAGTTCGCCGCCACAGTCGGGACGATTCCCCTACCCTTGCGAACAAATAACTCAACGCCTAAGCTGGTTTGCAAACGCTTGAGCGCATTGCTCACTCCTGGCTGAGACATATTCAAGACATCGGCAGCGCGGGAGATAGACTGCAAACGGTACACTTCAATAAATATCGCGAAGTGATTCCAGTTCATCGCTTTCTTCAATTAATACATTCCAAAAATAAATATGTTGAACAAATTTTAGTTTATTTTTTATGATAAATCATCCCACTATTCTGTTATCAATTCAATCGATAACGAGAAACGGTATGAAACTGAATAAAACTTTAATCGCTCTATCTGTGGTCAGCTCATTTTCTGTCTTCGCTGCGGGTGGTTCAAAGCCTGTAGGCGATATTACCGCTTATGGTAAACCTGCGACTCAACACACCATTGAAGCAAACCAAACCTTCGCTGATAGGCTTAATTTTGAAGACGTCAGAGCCTTTGAAAACAACGACAAAGGGCTGATTGTTCCTCTAAGCACTGAAGCGCGAAAAAGCCTCAACGACCGCTTCTCTCATCTCCACAAAGGCCAAACCATTGCGGCTGACGCGCCAGATACCGTAAACCCTTCACTGTGGCGTCAAGCGCAGCTAAACCACTCTGCTGACGGCCTATACAAAGTGCGTGATGGCATTTACCAAGTGCGTGGTACCGACTTATCTTCCGCTTCGTTCATTCGTGGTGAAAGTGGCTGGATTGTTTACGACGTGCTGCTCACCCAAGAAGCGATGGAAGCGTCTCTGGACTTCTTTCTAGAAAATGTCCCTGAGGGTGGCGATCTACCTGTTGTCGCTATGATTTACTCACACAGCCACGCAGACCATTTTGGTGGATCTCGCGCGATTCAAAATCGTTTCCCTGACGTGAAAGTGTACGCGCCACATGGCTTTGTTAACGAAACCATTGATGAAAACGTACTGGCGGGTAACGCTATGTCACGCCGTACCGCCTATCAGTACGGCGGCACACTAGGCAAGGCGTCAGAGACAGGCGCGATTGATGCAGCACTTGCAAACGGTCTGTCTGTCGGTGCGATCACGCTTGTCGCACCAGATAAAACCTTACCAAGTGGTGAAGAAAGCAAATTGTACGAAACCAAAATTGATGGCCTCGATTTTGTGTTCATCGATACTGCAGGAACCGAAGCACCTGCCGGTCACGCTGCTTATATTCCTTCGATGAACGCCTTATGGACTGGAGAAATGATGTATCACGGCATGCACAACGTTTATACGTTACGTGGCGCTAAGGTCCGTGATTCATTGAAATGGTCAAAAGACATCAACATGATGATCAATGAATGGGGTGGCGATGTCGAATACCTGTTTGGTTCGCACTCTTCGCCAATGTGGGGCAATGAAGAAATTGTCGACTTCATGAAACTGCAACGTGACAACTATGGCTTTGTGCATAATCAAACGCTGCGTTTGGCTAACAACGGCATGGTGATGCAAGACATCGGTGCAAAAATCAACGATGAGCTACCAGAATCTCTGAGAGCCTCTTGGCACACCAATGGTTACCACGGCACATACAGCCATAACGCTCGCGCGGTTTACAACATGTACTTAGGTTACTTTGATATGAACCCTGCAAACCTAAACCCTCTGCCATTAAAAGAGGAAGCGCAGAAGTTTGTGGAATACATGGGTGGCTCAGATGCGGTAATCAAGAAAGCGCAACTGGACTTCGACCAAGGTAACTACCGCTTTGTCTCTACGGCTCTCAACAAAGTCGTCATTGCAGAGCCGGACAACACCAAAGCTCGCCAACTTCTGGCCGACAGCTTTGAACAGCAAGGTTATCAGGCAGAAGGCGCAGGCTGGCGAAACATCTTCCTGACAGGAGCTCAAGAGCTAAGAATAGGCACGATGCCAGGCGCACCAAAAACCGCATCCCCAGACGTGCTAAGCGAAATGACTGTCACTAACCTACTGGATTACATCGCTGTTCAAGTGGTTGCAACCAAAGCTGAAAGCGTGCCGTTTACTTTGAATGTCAATGTGCCGGATATTAACGAGAAACACTTCGTAGAAATGTCAAACGGTAACCTCAACAACATTGAAGTGACCAAGCTCAGTGAAGATGCCGACGCTACACTCCATGTTAACAAGGCAGACCTGACCAAGATCTTACTCGGGCAAACCACAATGGCAGAGCTGCTGAAGTCTGGGCAGGCGGGAATCACTGGCGATGCAACGTACTGAGCAAGCTACAGCAATCAACGATTAGCTTTGACGACAAGTTCGAGATTGTTCCAAGACCGAAAAAAGGACACGAAGTCGATGCCAATCTCTACCGACCAATAGAGAAGTAATCGAAAAATCGTCGTCAAGAAAGACGCAAGAAACAAAGCCATGGAACGTATTGCGCGCCATGGCTTTTTTAGATTCCACTGAGAAAGGTGACAGCATGTTAACGTCAACACTAAGAAAACTATCGATGATTGCGCTGAGTGTGTTTACCTCTGCTTCTATGGCGTGCGCATTGGATAACGGCGCGTTCTTTCAAACTATAGGCACTATGCCACAAGGGACATTTTCGGTGGCCATCGCCATTAATCAAGCGAACGAGAATGAGCAGATTGTGGTTTCGGAAAAGCATGGGCAGAGGTTGGATATGATCATGTGGCAGCTTTATAGTCGACTTAAACCTCATTACCAAGGTGAGAAGTTCAATGTCAGCATCTACGAGATCTCAGGCAACCATTTCATTCAGCTGACCGGTGATGGTAAGAGCGTAACCGCAGTCGCCCATGAGCTACCTAACTCGGATCAACAAGACTTTATTGTCACCGATGCATCCGTGCTGTTTGCTCTCGCAAACCAGCAAATGACTTTAACGAATGCGGTTGAACTGGGGATGTGGCAAAACGGCGTTGATGACTCAGAACTGGTAAAGCTACTCACCAAGGCTTTGGGCTAACCCTAACAAAGAAAAACAGATTTACGAAACTACGATCATAGGAAAGATGATCAAGGGAACCACGATCAAGTGAACATCAATCAAGAATACTTCCAGTGACCGAAGGCATAAGATTACAGACATAAAAAAGCCGAGCAATTGCTCGGCTTTTTGTCACTCTTACCACACTAGGTAAGTGAGAAAAACTATAGCTCAGCGTTGTGATAAACCTGCTGAACGTCGTCACAATCGTCTAGCATATCTAGGAACTTCTGGAACTTCTCAGCGTCTTCGCCTGCTACTGGCGTGTGCGTTTGTGGTACAAACGTGATTTCTTCAACATCCAGAGTTAGGTCTGGGAACGCTGCGTTTAGTGCAGTTTTTGTTTTGAAGAACTCTGTGTTTGGCGCGAATACAGTAATTACACCATCTTCTAGCTCAACGTCTGTTACGTCTACATCATCCATCATCAGCGTTTCTAAGATAATCTCATCATCATCGCCTTTGAACTGGAATACCGCTTGGTGAGCGAACATGTGTGATACAGAACCTTCTACACCAATTTTCGCCCCTGTTTTTACAAAACACTGGCGAACGTCTTGGAAAGTACGGTTGCCGTTGTCAGTTAAACAGTCAACGATAACGCTTGTGCCACCAGGGCCAAAGCCTTCATAACGAGCTGGTGCGTAATCTTCACCACCTCCACCAGTTGCCTTGTCAATTGCTTTATCAATAACGTGAGCAGGTACTTGGTCTTTCTTAGCTTTCGCGATCAGGTGCTTAAGCGACAAGTTCATGTCTGGATCTGGACCACCGTTTTTCGCACACATGTAAATTTCTTTACCGTACTTGGAATAAACTTTAATTTTTGCGCCTGCTGTTTTCGCCATTGAGGCTTTGCGCACTTCAAAACTTCTTCCCATCGGGATGTTCTCTCTAATTCAATTTAATGCGAAGGATTTTAGCAAAATGCGGCGGGTTTTCAATTTCTCGCCTTGCAGAGAAAAGAGTGCTCTAAAAGACACCCATTACTCGTTTGTATTTCTCGATGCACTGCTCAAACCAAATGCGTTCTTGCTCATCGGTAATTCTATTGAGTTGCTCGGTAATCTCTTCCGGGCCACCTTTCGCTTCCCGTAACTTCCAAACTAAGAACGAAGCCTGCTTATCAAGCTCTATTTTGTTCTTTTCATCAGCGGGTAACAGCGACAAGTTGATCGACATATCGGAACTCAAACAAATAATACATGGGCACGGAATATAGCATAGCCCGGCTGAAATTTAAGTGATTTTGTCTCGGGTGAGATCAAGAAAAGGCAGAAAATAATAAGGGTGGCACTGTGGCCACCCTACTAATCTAGTGTTGCTAATGATTTAGTGAATTAAACCTAACTCCCTTGCTTCTTCCATTGTTAAACCGCTTTCTCTGATTTCTCTCAACGCTTCAATACGGCGACGAGCTTCCGCGGATTTAACCTGGGTTTTAACTGGTTTTTGTGATTCAACTTCTTCCGTGAAGTCCCACTTATTAGCAATATTTGTCATTTCGTCATGGTCAATAGAATTAATGGACATAGTACCTCCGCACAAACCATGTAGGGACACCTAATCTGTAGCAAATGACTTTTTTGTTGTTAAGATTTTTCGCCTCAGAATGTGATAGGGCTAAACCTTCAGAAAAACGCCTAACAATTTCGTTAATAAATCTTTGCGCACAGCAAAAAAGCCGAAGTACATTTAGAGGATTCCCTCACGGAAAAGTACCGAGATCCAGATCCCACTATTTTCACCGCCTTTTACCGTACTCAATTTCCTTCTAGCCCTTTATTCTTCTGACTTTAAGACGTAAATCACACTATTGTTCAATCGGGCTATTCACACTGTAAATTACTGATATTCAGCCTCAATAGTCAGATAATAAACAGACCAAAAATCTAATTGATTGTAGACGTTTTAAATTCACATTCTATGAAGCCATTGAAGGGCTATTTTGAGGGGGATTGGATTTGATAGCGACACCACATGCAAGACACAATATCCAAGGCTGCCTTTTCTAAAAAAAGCCAATAATCAAAACTCGAATTTGTCTCGTCTAGTTCCTTTACTACTCAGATTCATCTAATTGAAAGTACTAGTGGCGTCTCTAATGCGAGAACAGAGCATCTTTTCCGTGTCCATTTTTCGACACACTTCACCTTTTGCTATCACTCCACTTTTCAAATGCTGACAAATGTAAATGATAACAATTATCTTTTGTATTTAATTGGAGTAACTCTATGGATGAGTTCTATCTTGAGCATGCGGAGCACCCTGATCCGATCATTCAAGTACGAGACTTGAAGGTGGATTATATCACCGACAACGGTGATTTTACGGCAGTAAAATCCGTTAGCTTTGATATTGGCAAGGGAGAAGTTTTTGGCCTTGCAGGTGAGTCGGGCTGTGGCAAAAGCACTATTGCATTTGCCCTAAACCGTCTTCACAAGCCGCCTGCCTTCATTTCTGGAGGCGAGATTTGGTTTGAAGGTCAAAACTTGCTTTCGTTGTCTGACAAAGAAATCACTGCGCTTCGCTGGAGCGAGATTGCGATGGTTTTCCAAAGTGCAATGAACTCCCTTAACCCCGTGATTTCGGTTGAAGAGCAATTTGCTGACGTGTTGCGTCATCACAGAGGTTATACCAACGCACAGGCGCGTGATCGCGCCGAAAAGCTGCTTGATTTAGTCAATATTCCGCGTGACCGTTTAGGTGAATATCCTCACCAATTCAGTGGCGGTATGCGCCAGCGCTTAGTGATTGCCATTGCCCTGTCTTTGAATCCTAAGATGATCATCATGGATGAGCCGACAACCGCACTCGACGTCGTGGTACAACGCGAAATTCTGCAGCAAATCTACGAACTAAGAGAAGAGTTTGGATTCTCGATTCTATTCATCACCCATGACTTGGCATTGATGAGCCAGCTGTGTGACCGCATTGCGATTATGAAAGATGGCCAGATTGTTGAAGTGAACCACGCAAGGCAAATCCGACAAAACCCACAGCATCCATACACTCAAAAGCTTTGGGCTTCGTTCCCGAATATCCATGAAGCGAAACGTACCGTAGAAGGAGCTCTGGCATGAGCGAACCAATCATCCGCTTAAACAACGTTGTTAAAGAGTTCACCGTTGGTGGTGGCTTTGCCAAAGAGGAGCGATTTCGCGCGCTGCAGGGTATCAGCTTTGATATCTACGCAGGTAAAACGCTGGCGCTGGTGGGCGAATCGGGCTGCGGTAAAAGTACTTGTGCTCGTTTGATGACCAAAGTGTACCCGTGTACCGAAGGGGAAATTCTCTTTAAAGGTAAGAACATTGATGACATCAAGAAGCGTAAAGAACTGCAAGAGTACCGAAGCCAGGTTCAAATGGTGTTTCAAGACCCGTTTGGCTCACTGAACCCAACTCATACCATTGAGCACCATCTCACGCGCCCTCTGTTGATTCATAAGCAGGTAGAACACAAATCCGAGATCGCAGCGAGGCTTGAAGAGCTATTAGCGCTTGTCGAGCTTCCTAGCGACACATTGGCGAAGTTCCCACACCAGCTGAGTGGTGGCCAACGTCAGCGAGTCAACCTTGCTCGAGCCCTTGCTGTCGGAGCAGAGGTGATCTTAGCCGATGAGCCAACTTCAATGCTCGACGTTTCCATTCGCTTAGGCGTACTAAACCTAATGCAAAAGATGAAAAACGAGTACGGCATTGGATTTTTGTACATTACCCATGATCTTGCCACGGCGCACTACATCGCAGAAGAAACGGCTGTCATGTACAAAAGGCCAGATCGTTGAATGGGGTGATACCCACTCGATCTTAGCGAATCCTCAACACCCATATACTAAGTTATTAATCTCAGCGGTGCCGGATCCTGATCTCCCATTTGGCGAACTGGTCAAAACTCAGCCAAACTATTCTGTAGAAGCCGATGAAATTCGAAGCCGAAGCATAGCGGTTCAAACAGAATTTGATCAAGTAGGCTCGAATCACTTCGTGAAAAGGTGGACAGACGCAGCATGAGTGAACTAAACCGTTGGGTAGACGCGATCAGTGAGTGGTATGAAGAACGGAAGCATGATCAAGTAGAAAAGCTTGAACCATTGATCCTAACGCCGCCAGATTCAATCTGGGGGCCAACCATTACCGATACACAAAGCAAGGCCATCGCTTGTTGGTTAGATGGGTGTTTACGACTCTATAAAGCCAATCAGTTTTGCGCTCAGCAAAAAGCGTTTCAGTTTCTACAACTGGCGCAAGCACGCTTGCAGAGCGTCGTGTCCGATCCAATGTCCGAATTGGACTTGAAAGACTGGTGCATGAAACGCTTGCAGCACCTAACGGTTTTATCTCTCGAGTTTTGTAATCAACAAGATGGGAAACAGTGGCAATCTGAATCGAATCAACTGATTGAGGCGCACGTACATTTCATGGCATCACATCAATGGAACGAAAAACAGTGGAATGAGGAGAAGCCACAAAGTCGCGTTATGCACTAACTCTTATCAACTCATACAAAAACGGAAACATGATCAATATTCACCTTGATCATGTTTCCGTTTTTTAGATCTAGACACTGAATTCAAGGCAAAAAAAAGCGAGTCCTAAAAGAACTCGCGAACATATTCAGAATGAATGTAACAATATGAGCCAATCTATTAATTCATCAGAAAGGACAAAAGGTTGTCTATTCGAGATAAATATTAGCCCCGATATTGACCACTTATGTCAGTTCAGTGTCAGGGGACTGTCTTAGTACTGTATAAATTCTATACAAAGATAAGTAACTGTTAGAACTGGTAACAAAATACTAATAGGTAAATTGAGTTACTCTAAACAGCAACCTCATCAAGAGCGCGGAAAACCGTTTCATCTAGGTGCCCGTCGAATACCTGCTTGCACACTTTGCGTCGTACAGCTAGTCCAGAGATAAGCCGTTCAATTGAAAGATGTTTGTTTTCGCTTTGGCTGTTGTACAACTCAATCACCTTACTCAGCGTTTCATACGGCAGTGCAGCCTCCCCTACCCTCAAGTAATCCAGCTTGTCGATAAGCTCTGTGCACTCTTCATTGATTGAGCTATACGAATGCCCTGTCATTGCAGCCAACGCGGTTATAGAGCGTTCTAGGGCCTCTGGTGAGGTGTATCTCGACAGAGTAATGGTAATTTCGTCCGCGTTGATCTCAACTAGGTGTTTACGTAGTTTCACGCGGCGACCTAACTTTCCTCTTGGAGATGGTGATTTACGTTGAATAGGCTCAAACTCACCATCAATGATCTCCGATAGCTCTTCCAGTTTTTGCTTAGAAACCATTTCGTTACGGAGCGGGTTTGGCAAGGTTGGAGCCATGTTACGCTTACCGGCATTAGTCGTACGGGCACGTGAATAACGCAGCACCTCTTCAACATCACACTTGATGTCTACTTCGTAATCCTTCACTTTGCCTTTCTCGGCAATGGTTTTGATCATCAAGTGATAACCCCAAAGATTCACCGCGAAAAGATCATCTGTCCCCTTCCCTTCCGATAGTTTTTTCAACTCGCGGATCAGATCCATCGAGAAGCGTCGCCACTCAATATTTCTTGCAAGCTTTTGATTAAGCTCACTTAGTAGCATGGTATCAGTGTGTCTACGAGCCATACGGCTACGGAAATATGAGTACAACTGGAAAACCAGGGTGTGCTGCTTCAAGATCTCAGGTGGGAAAAGGAAAAAGTAGTCGCGAGTCAGCAGCTCTTCGTAGAACGATGGCTCCCAAACCAAAATGTAAAGATTCGGCTTAATGCGAATTTCGCCGTCAGCGCCTTCTGTAGGGGCTTCTTCCGATGCGGTAATGGTACGGGCCAAAAATCTAAAACGATCGCTCTTGAAGCCTTCTGGCATGTTCTCAGACAGCCATCTGCCAGTTAGCTCATGTAATTGAAAGTCAGTAAACTCAATTCGGTCAATACTATCGCGAATAGAATCGCGGGCTGGCCCACTATCCTTTTTGCCACGCAGTGATAAAATATCAGTGATGTACAGCGGCGTTTTGTTTGGCGCTTGTTTAGCGTCAAGTTGATAATCTTCTTGATGATGATCGTGATATTGTACGGTAAGCGTAAACAGAGCAAACAGTGTCATCAGATCATCAACAGTCATAATGTTTTTCGAAGATCGTGTCTCGATCACCGCACGCGTACCAGAGATCGAAACCATTGATTTCTGGTAGTTCTTACGTGTTCTAGGGGGCGCCAACGCTTGATCAATGATGCCAGCCCAGTTAGTTGGAGACACGACAAATTGATCCGCCTCATCTTTCATGGCAGGTGGCGTGTTTAACCCATGTTCATTCAATAAGCGTTTATTTACCTGGGTCTGCGCTAACGCTTTTGATCGCTTTTTCTTTTCCGTCTGCTTCACTGACTCAGTCACTAAACTCGTAGAACCCAACACCGAAATCAGTTGGTTAGGGTTAACGAACTTATGCAGCATAGTTTTGCCGGCAAGACCTTCCTCGAAGCGGACGGGAATTTGAGAGAACAGGCCGATATTGACAGCCGCTCTGAGTCTTTGCTGAATAGCAGCTCGAGTAAGTTGGCCATCAGTGGCTTCGATTAATTCCGTTGTAGAGACGTATCCATCTTGACTGCGAAAGCCTCTTAGGGAAATTAAGTTCAGAAGTTCTACAATACTCTTAGTCACACCTTTAAAGTGCTGATATTGTTCTATCCAGTCTACTGCGGTTTCTGAGACTGCAAACAAATGTCCATCTTTGTGGCTTCTCGGTGCTTTGATTAGCACTTTTTCTTCTGAACTCATTATTAGATCCGTATCACACTTGCCGTAATATCGCTATAGTTCCAAGAGAATAAAGAAAAAAAGATCATAAATAAAGAAAAAATTGTTGGTTTAAAATAACTGATCTTTTTGATTAATATGATCTAAATTGATTATATGATCTAATGATCTGGGCGAGAGTTTACTTGTAAGCTCATGTTTTTAAACAAGTAAAAAAAGTAGCTGTCAGAAGCATGATCATGAAGTTATCGAAAACATGATCATTGATAGTTAGAAAGCATGATCAATGTTATCAAGAACAATGATCATGAATTCATAGAACGCATGATCAACAATGATTAGAAAGCATGATCATGACTCATATACACGTTATCCACAGGCCACTTGGGTTATCAGCGATACTTCCGTTGCTTAAACGTGTTTACAGAGCCTATTTTCTACGTAAGCATGATCAAGGATGGACTGAATTTTAGGCATTATTGACATTTTGAGTACTTATTTCAATTGAAATAGCAAAAAAGTCCCCTCTTTCCTGCAAGTCTCCATTCTATTCAATATGACGAAAGCATGATCATGATATGACATTGTCATTGGAATGCTATTCCTCATGCCACCTTGTTATCAATTAAACTACACTGATTGGCGCTAAGCTAAGCTATGATTGACATCGACCGTAACTAAGGCGTTTTTTTTTCATGCTTCCGGTGCTTTGATTCCACTTGATCATCGATCCGTCAAATGATCATTTTGATTGATATTCATGCGAGCCCTTTATAGGCATAAATTACCTTGATCATTGTTCCTATTTGCTACTTTTCCCATGAAAGCATGATCAAGTAATCTCCCTTGATCATCGTTCCTAAATTGAGTGACAGCTAACTGACTTTACATTGGGCTGAACTAGCGATGACAAAATTTTCATTTTGGATGATAGTTTTGATGAAGTTGATTGGTTGCCATTGAAAAGTGCTGGATTGGCCTGTTTTCTATATCAGAAATGCACTGGCCGTAATTTATCGGCTTTTCATAATCGTTCCGGAAGTTTTTCATTTTTCTTTCTTATTTACAATGTAAATAAGTGATGCTGTAACACTTTTAATCTGAAAGGTTTTTTAAGGCCAAACCAACATATAGAAACGGTTAATTATTGACTATTTCATCAAATGGCATGTAATTTTTCTATTTATTGTGATTAGAATCAAAAAGTGTATGTTCACCTTTTTATTGTCTTGGTTGTTATTTGCTGTACAATTAGTTCAGTCATTAAATTGAATGGAATTTGGCAATGAAAAGAGAACAGACGATAGAGAACCTCTACCAGCTCGCCGAACAAACGCAACAAGTTCAAGCCGATCGTATTGAGATCGTATTAGAAGAAAGAAGTGATGAACATTTCCCGCCAATGTCTAAAGCATTGATGGAGACTCGCTCTGGTTTAACTCGCAGAAAGCTTGATGATGCCATCAGCAAGTTGGAAGAAGCAGGGCACCAGTTTACAAAGAACAATGCGAATCACTATTCTATTTCATTAACAGAAGCACACATGTTGATGGATGCAGCTGGCGTTCCCAAGTTCCACCAGCGTAAGAAAAATGGTGACAACAAACCGTGGATTATCAATGTACAAAACCAGAAGGGTGGTACAGGTAAGTCGATGTCTGCGGTTCACCTTGCCGCTTGTTTAGCCCTTAATCTAGACAAACGCTACCGTATTTGTCTTATCGATTTAGACCCTCAAGGTTCTTTGCGTCTGTTTTTGAACCCGCAAATCAGTGTTTCTGAGCATGACAGCATTTATTCCGCTGTCGATATTATGCTGGATAACGTTCCAGAAGGGACACAGGTTGATAAAGAGTTCCTGCATAAGAATGTTATGCTTCCAACGCAATACCCGAACTTAAAAACAGTATCTGCATTCCCTGAAGATGCGATGTTTAACGCGGAAGCCTGGCAGCATTTATCTCAGAACCAGTCTCTGGATATTGTAAAACTGCTGAAAGAGAAGCTGATTGATAAGATTGCCGATGACTTTGATGTCATCATGATTGATACCGGACCACACGTTGATCCATTAGTATGGAATGCGATGTATGCATCAAATGCGTTACTTATTCCGTGTGCGGCAAAGCGCTTGGACTGGGCATCAACGGTTAACTTCTTCCAACACTTGCCAACAGTGTATGAGATGTTCCCTGAAGACTGGAAGGGCTTAGAGTTTGTTCGTCTAATGCCAACCATGTTCGAAGATGACAACAAAAAGCAGGTATCGGTACTGACAGAAATGAACTACCTGTTGGGTGATCAAGTGATGATGGCCACGATTCCTCGCAGCCGAGCGTTTGAAACGTGTGCAGATACCTACAGTACAGTGTTCGACTTAACCACTGGCGACTTTGAGGGTGGTAAGAAAACGTTGGCAACCGCGCAAGATGCCGTTCAGAAAAGTGCGCTAGAGTTAGAGCGTGTGCTACACAGTAATTGGTCTTCACTTAATCAGGGGTAATCGATAAATGGCAATTAAAACATCTGATCTAAATGCAAAGCTATTTGGTAAAGCAAACAAGCGCCGTGCAACGACACCTCAAGAAGCCCAAACTGCGGCTAAAGAGCAAGCGCAGGTAATTGAACTGGCGGTGGCAGGTGAAGACTTGGTTTCATTCGAGCTAGTTCGAATTCCGGCGGATAAAGTGGAGTCGGAGACGGTTGTGTTTGCAGAAAATGCACGTGAACAATCATTCTTAAATGAGCACGCGCTTTCTGACGTTCTGACAACGTTAAAAGAGCGCGGTCAGCAATACCCAGCGGTAGGTCGTCGCAATGCCAGTGGTACGATTGAAGTACTCGATGGTAGCCGTCGTCGTATGTCTTGTATTCTGGCTGGAAAAGAGTTCCTTATCTATGTTGCCGAAGACATTAACGGTGAGCACGCTAAGTTCCTTTCTGATGTCGCGAACGCGCATAAACCGCTTTCTCTGTACGAGAAGGGTAAAGAGATGCAAGCGAAGTTAGACAGTGGTGAAGCCGAAGATCAAAAGGCATTGGCGAAGATTTTTCAATGCAGCGAAGCGCTAGTCAGTGGTGCGCTAAAGGCGGCATCACTGCCTTTAGAATTACTTCAAGCGTATCCAAATGTCGCAGATTTAGGTCGTCCAACCATCGTAAAATTGCACAAACAGTTCAATGAATTGAGCGATGAGAACAAAGCTAAGTTGCTAGAAAAGTGCCAGTCTGATGAAGGTTTTGTTTGGCAGCGCAGTTCGGCACAAGGTGTAGCTCGCTTGACTAAGGAAGTTTCTGAGAGCATTGAGGAGTGGATTGCTCAGCTTGCTCCACGTAAAACAGCTGCGGCAAGCAAGGTTGATCTTGTTAAAGGACGCGCAACCTACACACGTAAGGGCGCTAACTTAGCACTTAACCTTAAGAAGGTTGACGACACAACGATGGACGAAATTCTGAAGTTTATCGAAGGTAAGTTGAAGTAAACTTGCTATAACAAAAGCCGCGTTATCGCGGCTTTTTTTGTTTCACTCTTACGCTAATATCTTGGTTAAGTTAGAATCCAGACTGAATGAGAACTTAGAGCAGCGACCTTGCTTTATTGCACAATCAAGGGCCCAACATGACCAATATAGAATCCTACCTCCATGAACTGCGTTTATGCGCGCAAGCTGCTCATCAGCGCGTTGGTGTTGTGGTCAGTGGTGATGAAGCTTGGATCGAAGCGGTGATTGATGCCAGCCTCGCCACGCTTTCGCCTGAACCGATGAAGTTTACTGCGTTGTTAGGTAGTGTTTCTTACGCACAGCTTAATGGTGTTCACTATCGAAAAGGCGATCAATTGCTTGGGCAAGAGCTGCTCACTTTAGTTTATGACTGTCGCTCGGGGTTTGATGCCAACAGTTTTAGTGCCGCGTTGGGAGCGCTAAGAGGAGGAGGGCTGTTAGTGGTTATTGCCGAGCCGTCATCCATGCAAAAAGAACTACGCTCAAAAATGGCTCTCTCAGTCACTAAATTCACTTATTTCACTTAAGCAGCACTCAGAGCTGCCACCTTTGCCAGAGCTCGCTCCATACTCGCTTGTTGGTGAGGTAGAAGTAAGCGAGCTATCGACTCAATCTCAGCAAGCCCAAGCGATAGAGGGTATTTGCCGAGTTGTCGAAGGGCACCGAAAGCGTCCATTTGTTCTAACCGCCGATCGCGGGAGAGGAAAGAGTAGTGCGCTGGGCATGGCCGTGGCCAAATTGATGTCCAAGCGTGAACTAGATGTCATAGTCACGGCACCGCTGCTTCGTTCGGTAGCCCCTGTATTTGAGTGGGTTGCGAAAGGGTTTCCTGAACTCAAAGGCGGTAAAGGTGACTATCGGGCGCAAGGTCGACGTATTCGATTTATGGCGCCAGATGAGCTCATTCGAGAGCAGCCAAGTTGTGATCTGCTATTGGTTGATGAAGCGGCGGCGATTCCCATTCCTATGCTAAAGCGACTCGTAGAGCATTACCATCGTCTAGTTTTCTCAACCACAGTACATGGTTACGAAGGCTCTGGTCGCGGTTTTACGCTTAAGTTCTTAAGTTGGCTTAATCACGCACGACCAAGTGGAAAATCTCTACATATCGATGAACCTATTCGCTGGGCTAAAGGGGACAAGTTAGAACAGTGGATGTATCAAACCTTCTTGTTGGATTTTAATATCTCTGAATCGCTGTCAGTCGACAATATAGAAGGCCTTCAGCTGGAACACCTGAGCAAATCGCGTTTGTTTCAATTCCCAAGCGAACTTGCGCAGTGTTTCGCTTTGTTGGTTAATGCGCATTATCAAACTGCGCCTAGTGACCTCATGCTGATGCTTGAATCGGAGCAAGTGCAAGTCTATGCCATGATGGACAACCAACAGTGTATTGGTTGTATTTTAGCTGTTGAAGAGGGTGGTTTAGATACCGAATTGGTAGACAGCATTCAACTAGGTAAACGTCGCCCTAAAGGTCATTTGGTCGCAACATCTATTACCAGTCACTACATGGAGCACGCTGCAGCGACAGAGAAAAGCTTACGCGTAATGCGTATCGCCGTGCATCCAAGTCTGCAAGGGCAAGGTATTGGCTCCATCATGCTTGGTCAATTGAAAGAGATTGGCGGTTATTCGTATTTGTCGACCAGTTTTGGTGCAACTCATGAACTCGTGGATTTCTGGCTCAAGAATGAGTTTGTTCCGATTAGGCTAGGAACGCAAAGAGATAAGTCTAGCGGGACTTACTCTGTGGTGATGGTCAACAGCAAAACTCGCACTTGGGTTGAAACAGTCAATCATCTCTTTTATCAGGGTTGGCTTTCTACCTTACGGGATCTGCACAATGAAACTGAACCTAAATTAGTTCGTTCTTTATGGCCCGAAGTTTCTATCACTCAGTGCCCGGCGAGCATGCTCATGGCGTTGAGAAGTTATGCCCAAGGTGGAAGCAACTACGAAGCGATCCTACCTTGGTTGAGATTGTACCTACACAGTTTAGGGAAAGGAGAGTTTAGGTCTTTGTCTGATTTGATGGTTCGCAAGGTTGTTCAAGACGCTGCTTGGGCTCGGTGTGCCAGCGAACTTGGTTTTTCTGGTCGTAAAGCCATGGAAAAACAATTGAGAGATGAACTATTAAATCTAGCGGATTTACACTGTAAAGGCGGCGAGTAATTTACACTGTAAAACCCCCGCCTGTGAGTTATAGAGTCAGAAAACTATATTTCATTTAGTTCTATAGCATAGCAACAATGCAGCCGATATATTCCTCACCCATAAGTGCTAGAAAGTCGAAACGGCACAAAAAAAATGGAAATAATTGTCAGCCAAATACCCATACATTAAATGTATGAATTCCCTAAACTAACTGACTAAATGCTCAGCGATATTCTTGGTCCATATCTACTCCTAACGTTCTGAACTCATTTGCTTATTGATTATTTGTTCCTACACTCAATTTAAGCGTCAGGCTTAGTGCTAATTTGAGAATAAAGAATATTTAACATGAGTTACTTACTGAATGAAAACTTAGACATATCAACAGTGCTTGAAGCTACCAACCAATATAAAAATTGGGTTTCCGAAGCTTCTCAGGCATTGCTCGTCGACGGCTCTCAAGTAGGTAAAACAGATGCAGCAGGTATTCAGGCTTTAGCGTCGCTGTTTAACAGTGCACAAAACAGTAACGTCAACATTGAGTTGGTTAATGCCACACCAACTTTGGAAGAAGCGATTCGCGTACTAGGCCTTCAACGTCTTATCAAATAAAACACTGGATGTTTGAAGAGGTTCATGATGACAAAGATTCTCGCGGTCGATGATTCGATTTCTATTCGCCAAATGGTGAGCCACACCTTGAAGGATGCAGGTTATCAAGTTGAGACTGCCAACGATGGCAGGGACGCGCTTAATAAGGCGCAAGCGACTCAGTTCGATGTTGTTATCTCCGATGTGAATATGCCCGTTATGGGCGGCTTTGACTTTGTTAAAGCAATACGTGGTACGCCTCAGTACAAATTCATCCCAATCTTAATGTTAACCACCGAAACCAGCACCGAGAAGAAACAGCAAGGGAAGCAGGCTGGTGCTACGGGGTGGTTAGTCAAACCCTTTAATCCCGAGACTCTATTGAAAACGTTGAAGCGCGTTATCTAACCTAGCGCGATAACAATTTTCGGCGGCTGCCTTAGTCGCCAATAAGGGGGAGGGAAGCATGGCGTTAGACATGGAACAGCTTCGTAAAATGTTTTACGAAGAGTGTCGTGAAAATTTAGAAGAGTTTGAGTCAGTTTTGCTAGAACTCGACCCAAATGATGTCGACACAGAAACCATTAATACTATTTTCAGAGCGGCGCACTCCATAAAAGGAGGGGCGGCGACATTCAATCTATTCGATATTTCTGAATTCACTCATTCGGTAGAAGCTTATCTAGATTTGGTGCGTAACGGCGAATTGTCGCTCACTCAACAAAGTATTGATGTCATGCTCCAAAGTGGCGATTGCATCTCTAACCTGCTTGAGGGGCATGAATCTGGCAAAGAGGTGGATGCCAGCTTACAAGAATCTGTCGGCTACAAGCTCAAAGCATTACTGAACGAATTGACTGAAGTTAACGGAGAAGCTGCCACCGAGCCGTTAGAAGCCCAACCTGAAGAAATCGAACCTTCTTCTTTCCACTGGCTAGTTACCTTCAAACCGCATGCCGAAATGTTTTTCAGCGGTAATGATCCGCTAAGGATTCTTCGTGAACTGATTGAACTTGATGACAGCCATAGCATTGAGGCGAACGTCGATAACCTTCCCGATATTCAGGAAATTGAAGCTGAACTCTCTTATTTATCTTGGGAGGTGAGGGTTTCGGGAGAAACACCGGAAGACGACATTCGCGAAATTTTTGAGTGGGTTGAAGATGAATGTGACCTAACGTTAGAAAAAGTGTCTCAGCCAGCGAGTTCCGAAAGTGAAACGGTGACGAACGATATTCAAGCCGAATCTAGCATCGAACCTTCAGAGCGAGAGTTAGTGGATATTGACTCCACTTTGAATACATCTGATGCGGCAACTGAAGCCGCTGACAGTCAGGTAATTGAAGCCAGTAAAAATGCCACTAAAAAACCAGCTACACCGGCCAAGGCGAATAAAGCAGAGTCGAGTGTCAGTTCTATACGGGTAGACATCGATAAAGTAGATAGCCTGATTAACCTTGTTGGTGAGCTAGTGATTACCCAGTCCATGCTTACGGAAATTGGTAATGACTTTACCATTGATAAGCTTGAGAAACTTAAATCGGGTTTAGATCAGCTACTGCAAAATAGTAAAGACTTACAAGAGAATGTATTGAACATTCGTATGCTGCCCATGAGTTTTGCATTCAGCCGCTTCCCGCGTTTGGTTCGTGACTTGTGTGGTCGTCTTGATAAAAAGGTTGAGCTGCTCATTAAGGGGGAGCAAACCGAGCTCGATAAAACCGTTTTGGAGCGCATTGTTGATCCACTCGTCCATTTAGTCCGCAATGGTATCGACCACGGGATTGAAGTGCCGCAAGTTCGGTTAGAAAGCGGTAAGCCAGAGCAGGGCATCATTGAGTTAAACGCTTACCATCAAGGTGGCGCCATTGTGATTGAAATTATCGATGATGGTGCGGGGATCGATTGCGATAAGTTGTGGGCGAAAGCGCAAGAGAAAGGTGTAGTGGATAGTCACACTCATCGCGAAGAGATGTCCGACAAACAAGTCCTCAACCTGATATTTGCCCCTGGCTTTTCCACCGCCGAACAAGTATCCGATATTTCAGGACGCGGCGTTGGTATGGATGTCGTGAAGCGAAACATTGAAGAGTTGGGTGGGCAAATAGAAGTGGAATCTGAGCTGGGCAAGGGCAGCCGATTCACTATCAATCTTCCTCTTACCCTCGCGATTCTCGACGGTCAACTCGTTCGCGTTGGCGGAGAAGTCTATGTCATTCCTCTACTCACCATTGTCGAGTCGATTCAAATTGACCCTAAAAGCATCAAGCTAGCTTCTGGTGGGGTTGAGCTCTATCGCCTGCGTGAAGAGAACATCCCTATTCTTCGCCTGCAAGATGAATTGGAGATGGGCGAGAGTGGTTCACTTAATAAACGAATTCTCTGTTTTGTTGAAGCGGCCGGTAATCGAGTTGGTTTGCTTATTGATGAGTTGCTCGACCAGCAACAAGTCGTCATTAAAAGTCTGGAGTCAAACTACAGCAAAGTTGCGGGGATATCCGGCGCAACCATTTTGGGTGATGGGTCGGTGTCACTCATTCTTGATATTCAGGGCTTGATTACTTCTTTTACCGCGCGAGGGCAAGGAGATAACCGCAACAAGGGCATTGCTGCATAGGAGATGGTCGAGAGTATGGATATAGCAATCGCAAATACAGACAACCAACACTCTGAGCAAAAGGTGCTGAGCGAGTTAGATATTAATGAAAGTGCCGACTTCTTGAGTTTTTACCTTGCTGAAGAGCTCTATGGCGTGCCAATCAATGACGTTGAAGAGATTCGAGTTTGGGAGACGCCAACCCCTATTCCTCGCTCTCCGTCTTATGTTAAAGGTGTTATCAATCTCAGAGGTATGGTCGTGCCCATCATCGATCTTCGTCTTCGTTTTGCTGTTGGTGAGGCCAATTACTTGCCAACAACTGTTGTTCTGGTTTTGCACTGTTACAACCAAGACAAGGAGCGCTTGATGGGGTTAGTGGTTGATGCAATGAGTGATGTTATTGCACAAGGTGATAGTGAGCTATTTCCTGCGGTAGGAGAGTCATTGGTTACCTCTTACTTACAAGGTGTCATGAATGTCGGCAGTGAAGTGATGTCACTGATTGATACCGAAGAGCTGCTCAATATCGAACGCATACTGAGGGGAGAGTAGAGAATGGCTGCCCAAGAATTTTTGAGTTTCATTTTGAATGACGAAGAGTATGGCGTATCTATTCTAGATGTACGTGAAGTGCGTGGCTGGAGCGAGATACGAGTCATCCCCAATTCACCTGATTACTTGAAAGGTGTGCTAGAGATCCGCGGAGAATACGTGCCTATTGTTGATTTACGTATGCGTTTTAACTTAACGCCAGCGGAGATCGGTGCCACTACCGTTGTGATAGTACTCAACAGTGAAGAGAAGCATCCACTGGGAATTATTGTTGATGGCGTATCGGAAGTGTACGCCTTAATGGAAAACGAAATAAAGTCTGCACCACATATGTCACTAACCGTCGATGACAGTTATATAAAAGGCATAGCCTCTGTAGAGAGCGGACATCTAATACTAATAAACCTAGAAGCTCTTTTTGATGTAGCAGAGCTAAATCGAACAACTACAGAAGAAACGCTGGTCTAGAGGTGAACTATGGCATTTTGGAATCGAAACAAGGAAGAGACACGCCACCATGCATATGAGCAAAAGGCTCCTGAGCTTAAGGACTCATTGATGCAAGAAAGCGATGTCGACGAATCATCAACCAGTCATGCAGCCAACGATCGGCTTGTAGCGGCATTGGATGGTGCTCAAACAGCGTTAATGATGATCGACAGAGACTTCAAGATCACCTATTTCAATCGAAAATCATTGGAGCTTCTAAAGCACCACGAACGTCTGTTTCAGTCGGTTTGGCCGGGATTTGAAGCGACAGAGTCCTTTCTTGATGGCTACTGTATTGATGGCTTTCATGCTAATCCGCAGCATCAAAGACAGCTATTATCCAACCCAGGGAACATGCCATACAACACGGTCATTACTATAAAAGACATCAAGATTTCCCTTAATGTAGGCGCCATAGTTGATGCAAAAGGAAACTATGTCGGCAATACCTTAGAGTGGGAAGACGTCACCGAGGCGCTCCGAAAAGAAGATGCGATTGCTCGTTTGCAGGCGGCGGTAGATCAAGCTCAAACGGCGATGGTGATGATCGACAGAGATTTCGAGATTACCTACATCAACGAAGAAACACTCAAGCTGTTTAGAAAACATGAAGCGGTGTTCAGAACCGTTTGGAGTGGCTTTACGGCTCCAGTGACTGGTTAATGGGGCGTTGTATTGATGAGTTTCATAAGAATCCTGCTCACCAGCGTCAAATGCTAGCGGACCCCACCAACTTGCCTTACAAAACCGACATTTCGGTTGGCGATTTGAAAATTGAGCTCAATGTAGCCGCGATTCACAATCAAAAAGGCGAATACATAGGTAATACGCTTGAGTGGCGTGATGTAACCGAAGAGCGAGCGCAAGAGAAAGAGATTGGCCGCTTGGCTTCCGCGGTGAAAGGTATGACGACTAACTTGATGATGGCCGATGAAGAAGGGGTAATTCAGTATGTGAACCCCTCTCTTACCACACTATTGAAAAGCCGTGAGCACCAACTTCAAGCAGTGTTTCCTGGATTTGATGCTAGTAACCTCGTGGGTAAGAACATCGATATTTTCCACAAGAATCCTGCTCATCAACGTTCGATCATTAACAATCCCGATCGGCTGCCGTTTAGCTCAGACATCAAAGTGGCGGGTCTTGAATTCAATCTGACCTGTATTGCGATGCGCGACGGCTCCGGTAACTACATTGGACCCGCACTTCAATGGGTAGATATTACCGAACAGCGTGACGGCCAGCGACAAGTCGAAGATCTGATTCAAAAAGCCATTGCGGGTGACTTGAATGAACGTATTGATACCACCGTGTACAACGGCTTTATGAAAGAACTTGGGGATGGCATTAATAACTTGCTCGATACTCTCGTTGCACCGCTAGGGCAATGTATTGAGGTGATGAGTCATGTGGCAGAAGGTGATCTCAACTCTAGCATGGATGAAGGTAATCAAGGTGAGTTTGGCCGATTAGAGAATGCAGTGAACACTTCGATTCTTAATCTAAGAAACATGGTAGAGAAAATCACCACGTCATCGGCGCGCGTGGCGACGGCATCAACAGAGATTGCAGAAGGTAATGATGATTTGAGCCAGCGTGTTGAAGCGCAGGCTTCAAACCTTGAAGAAACAGCCGCGAGTATGGAAGAGATGACGGCCACCGTTAAGCAGAATGCTGATAACGCAAAAGGTGCTAATGAGCTTGCTGATGATGCCGCGAAAAAAGCGGGGCGAGGTGGCGAAGTCGTTGGCCAAGCAGTGTCTGCTATGTCTGAGATTAATAGTGCCAGTAAGAAGATTTCAGACATCATTGGTGTCATTGATGAAATCGCATTCCAAACCAACTTGTTGGCACTTAATGCTGCTGTAGAGGCTGCAAGAGCCGGTGAGCAGGGGCGTGGTTTTGCGGTCGTCGCAGGTGAGGTTCGTAACCTTGCGCAGCGAAGTGCGGCGGCAGCGAAGGAGATCAAAGGCCTGATTAAGGACAGTGTTGAGAAGGTCGATGAAGGCTCACGATTGGTTGATAAGTCGGGCGACACCCTCAATGAAATTGTAGATGCGGTAGAAAAAGTTACGGAACTTATCGCCCAAATCGCAGATTCAAGTGCCGAGCAATCAACAGGGATTGATGAGATTAACCGCGCTATTGCCATGATGGATGAGATGACCCAGCAAAACGCATCACTGGTGGAAGAAACGTCGGCGGCGAGTCAATCACTCAAAGATGAAGGTAAACAGCTGTTGAACTTGATGAACTACTTCAACAGTGATGCAAAAGTCACTACCTTTGAATCGAAATCCCCTGTGTCGAGACAGAGGGGAGTGCGTCTAGGCCAACTAATATTAGTAATATTCGATCAAATAGCCCTGTATCGAAAAGCAATGTGGTCAATTCTGGAATGAAATTTAGTGAGGATAGTGACGAATGGGAAGAGTTCTAACTCGTTCTGACTCTGCATCAACGACCATGAAAAGGGAGTTTGAACTCACGGATAAAGACTTCAAGTTTATTCAGTGGTTCATTCATAAAACGGTCGGTATCTATCTGTCTGATAGAAAGAAGACCATGGTCTATGGCCGGGTTAGCCGCTTGTTGCGTAAAAGGGGATTAAAACGTTTTAGTGAGTTCAAGGCCATCATAGAAAGTGATGAACAAGAGCGTGTTCATTTTATTAACAGTTTGACGACCAATAAAACCGAGTTTTTCCGAGAGTATCACCACTTTGAGTTTATCGAGAAAGTGATGGCAAAAGAGTGGCAAGAGCGTCACTGCGAAGAAGTACGGATATGGTCTGCGGGATGTTCAACAGGCCAAGAACCTTACAGTTTGGTTTCTTCCCTGTATCGCTCAGGTGTTTTGGATTGGTGCCCATCGGTCAGACTTATCGCGACGGATCTGGATACGAATGTGCTCTCTGTCGCGCAGCAGGGGATTTACCCAGATAGCGTGCTAGAAAGCATTCCCAAACCCTACCTCAAGCCCTGTTTTGTAAAGGGTAGAGGGGCCCAAAAAGGCAATATTAAAATTTCCAAAGGACTGCAGCAGCTTATCCAGTTTCGTCAGCTCAATTTGCTGGAACAGTGGAACTTTAATGAAAAGTTTGACCTTATCTCATGCCGTAATGTCATGATTTATTTCGATAAAGAGACTCAGCAACTCCTGCTCAAACGCTTTCATCAGCAGTTGAATGCCAATGGCATCTTGCTCATTGGCCATTCGGAAAGTGTAGGGCGAGTAGTGATATTTTTCATCACTTGGGCCACACCATATATGTAAAACGGTAGCAATGAATTATGACTTCCATCAGTGAGCGACTTCATCCCAATGGCAGTAACCTCTATAGCCGGTTTTATCACCCGCAAAAAGAGGCGCATATCGTGAAGGTGCAACCTGGTGGGGTCTATTGTACCAATAAAGAAGAGATCATCTGTACCGGTTTAGGTTCTTGTGTGGCGGCATGTATGTGGGAGCCTAATCTAAAAAATTGGTGGAATGAATCACTTCTTGTTGCCCTTTGATAGTCATGCTGAGCTGAGACACTGGCATGCGGATGAATTTTTATCAACGGCCGCGCGATACGGCAGCCATGCCATGGAGATGTTGATCAATGAACTCGTTCACCTTGGCGCTGATAGGCGTAATTTGCAGATTAAGTTGTTTGGTGGTGCTCAAATGCTGGGTAAGCACTCCATGATTGGCAAGAAAAACATTGAGTTCATTCTTCACTATGTAGAACAAGAGTCTTTTGCTGTACAGGCGCAAGACTTGGGTGGCTTGAGCCAAGAAAAGTGATGTTTGATCCATTGTCTGGTCGTGCTTGGATTAAGCGGATTCCGTTTGGAGAAGCGAATAACCTTCAGCATCTTGAAGACAAATACGCCTCTCAGATTGGTCGTGAAAGCCACCAAAAACATGACGATGATGTGGAGTTATTCTAATGGGCAAACGAATAAAGGTACTCGTAGTAGACGACTCTCCCGTTTTTAGAGCGTTACTGTCTCAGATAATCAATTCAGATAATGAACTTGAGGTGGTCGCTACCGCAGAAGATCCTTATGAAGCAAGAGATCTGATCAAGAAACACAATCCCGACGTCCTCACCCTCGACATTGAAATGCCGAAAATGAATGGGGTGCAGTTTTTGAAAAATCTGATGCGTTTAAGGCCTATGCCTGTTGTGATGATTTCGACCTTAACGCAACACGGAGCTGAACCTACTTTGGCTGCCTTGGAGTTGGGCGCAATTGATTACTTTCCTAAACCGGCCGTTGAAGACACTGGCGAGCTGACTGATTATCGCCAAGAGGTGAACAGTAAAATCAAAATGGCAGCGCAGGCCAATGTGACAGGAAACGAAGGCCGCATGGCTAAAATTGCAGAATCGAACTCAGTACATTCACCGTCAATAGCGTCGAAAAGTGATGTTGAGCTCATTGCCATTGGGGCCTCTACGGGGGGAACCGAAGCAGTGAAAAAAGTTCTTTCAGGCTTACCTAATCGTCTACCCCCTATTGTCATAACTCAGCATATCAGCGCTATGTTTACCGCCTCATTTGCTAAGCGTTTGAACTCTGAAAGTGCCATCGAGGTGAAAGAACTTACGGTAAGTTGCGCTCCCTTGATTCATGGTTGTGCCTATCTCGCACCAGGCGACAAGCACTTAGTGATTGTGAGAAAAGGCAAACATCTCTATTGCCAGCTTGACGATAGGCCACCTGTGAATCGCCATAAACCGTCAGTGGATGTGATGTTCGATACGGTTGCCGAAGTGGTGGGGGCAAAAGCGGTGGGTGTCCTTCTGACTGGAATGGGACAAGATGGCGCGAAAGGTATGCTTAATATGAAGAATCAAGGTGCAGAAACAATCGCTCAAGATCAAAAGTCTAGCGTAGTGTGGGGAATGCCGAAAGCTGCGATCGATATTGGGGCGCGACTCATGTTGCCAGCTTGTCGCATGTCCCCCAAGCATTACGTGATTTAACTAAGAACTAAGAACCAGGAGTGGCCAAACTAGCGACTAAAGAATCGGGTTAGCTAAATGAGTCACTCAAACCACAGCTGTTAGTTGCCGCAGAAAAGGACGTCAAATGAAGGCCAAATTGTCGACAAAGAAAGTGTTAGTCATCATTGCTCAGGGTTTGTGCTTAGCTATCGCCTTTTATTTGATGGATCAATACTCTGCGATTGTGCTGGCGGTTGTCGCGGCAGCGATTCCATGGTGGTTGTTATCAAGTCAGCTACAAACGCTTAAACAATCTAAGCCGACCGAGCTTCAGACGAATGAAAACAAATTGGCTGAGGGTAAGGGCTTCAAGAAAAAACACGACTTTGAAGATGTTTACTCAGAGGCAGACACTCGCATCTTAACGGCAAAAACCATGTCCAGTGTGATCCCACAACTGCAAGACCCTCTAGATAGGCAACATACCGTTATTGATGAATCAGTCGAAACCTTGAACAACAGCTTCTTTAGTTTGCAGAAGGTTGCAGAAGAACAAAATGCAATTTCAAACGTGCTAGTGGATGAGCTGTTTGGTAATACCGATAATGAAAATGACCTTGCCCAAGTTCTTCCCAAAACTGAAGCCATTATTCGTGAATTCGTACAAACCCTCGTTGATGTGTCTGAAAAGAGTATTGCTGCTGTCCACAGCATTCATGATATGTCCGATAAGCTGAAATCTGTGTTTCGATTGCTCGATCAAGTGAAGGGATTGTCAGAGCAAACCAACTTATTGGCACTGAACGCCGCCATTGAAGCCGCGCGAGCGGGTGAAGCTGGGCGGGGCTTTGCGGTCGTTGCACAGGAGGTACGCAACCTTTCGGTGAAGGCTGAAGAGTTAAATGAACAGATTGCCAATGAAATCAATGTGGCTCAATCCACTGTTGAACAAGCCAATACCATTGTCGGGGAAATGGCGTCCATTGATATGACCAACGCCATTGAGTCGAAAGAGAAGGTCGACACTATGCTTCGAGGGGTTCACGAAACAAATGTCCACATCGAGCAAGAAGTGAATAAGATTCATGAACTCGGCGCAGAGCTTCATGTGCAGGTAGATAACGGTATTAGGGCGCTGCAATTTGCAGATATTGTCTCTCAACAAGGCGATTATGCGAAAGACACGCTAAAATATATTCAAGAGGTTGCGCAATCTTTGGAAGGGAAGGATTGCCAAGAAATTCAGACTCAGCTTAATGAGATTATGAATAAGGTGAAAAGTCGCGGTGTACTCGCTGCTAGGCAATCAAGCATAGAAGAAGGCGAAGTCGAACTGTTTTAAGGGATAGCTTATGAGTATTGATGTAAATATCGATTCAACGCGCAAGCACATAACGATAGCGATTGAAGGGGCGTTTGGGTTTAATTTAGTCCAAGAATTCCGTCGCAGTTACAGTGAACATAAAGGATACCAGTTTACTGTGGACTTAAGAAAAGTTGATTATATCGACAGTGCGGGCTTAGGCATGCTGCTGAACATGCAAAATTATCTCAATCTGTCTGATGGCAGTATCGTGTTGGCTAATCCACTCCCTCAAGTGAAGAAGATTTTGATTATCTCTCGGTTTGATAAAAAGTTTCAGATTGAATAGTTCTTCATGGAATAGGTACATAGGAGCTGGCTATGAAAGTGATGGTTGTTGACGACAACGATACCAACAGGAAAGTTTGCCGAATAATACTTTCAGAAATCACACACGACATTATTATGTTGGAGGATGGCTCTAAAGTCATACCTGCGCTTCAGGCGTGTGATGAAATGCCAGACGTCATTCTTCTTGATGTTTTAATGCCAATCAAAGATGGCTTCACCGCCGCTCAAGAGATAAGAACCGCTTTTCCTGAAAACCACATTCCTATCATTTTCCTTACCGCTCTCAATGACAGAGATTCTTTTGAGCGCTGCCTGAATCTTGGTGATGACTTCATTTTAAAACCTGTCGACCGCAGCGTTTTGCTCAGTAAAGTTCGAGCACATAGCCGCATTGCTAAAATGCATGGCGAGATAACGATGCAGCGGGATGAGCTCAGACATTTCCATGAGCAAGTAAAGTATGACTACGCGATTGCCGAGTCCATTTTTGGTAACTTGATGGATGAGATGAGCGCTCAGATAGAGAAAGTCCATGGCTTAGATTACCTCTCCACTCCGATGACGGTGTTTAACGGAGATCTCATTGTGGTGGCTAGCCGCCTCATGGTGGCGTCTATGTAATGATTGCCGACGCAACAGGCCATGGTCTACCTGCCGCTATTTCCGCTATACCTGCTACTCGAGCGTTTTTCTCAATGGCGGCTAAAGGGCTGGCTCTCGGGGAAATCGTCTCAGAGATAAACTCTGTTCTCGTCCGATTTTTGCCTGTTGGCATGATGCTCGCGGCTAGCATATTTGAAGTGAGAGCCAATGGTCTAGAGGTATCTTGGTGGGGAGGTGGGCTTCCTACAGGGTATATTTTAGGTTCAGATGGCGAGATTGTGCGGGAGTTAGTCTCTACTCATATGCCGCTGGGTGTATTGAAAGAGAACGAATTTGAAGCATCAGTGACCCATTTGAAGCTGGCGCCTAGTGAACAGCTTATCTGTTACACAGATGGCGTGACCGAAGCGGCAAATGCGAGGGGGAACAGTTTGGCTCTGATCGAATTGAACAGGCTGTTGTAGGGCAAACTAATTTAATTCACTCACTTTACAGCGCTGTTAAGGACTTCTCTCAAAATCAAAGCAGCGATGATCTCTCTATCCTTTCTATGCGCTTCCCTATAACCAATGGCAATCCGAGTTCAATCGTTAAAGAAGAAGGCTTTTTAAGCACGATTCCAATCCAATCGGGCTTGAGTTTGGATGCAGATTTAATTAAATCAGGCCATGTGATGAACCAAGTTCGTGGTTTTCTTACGGGTATGGTTAGCGGTGGGTACATTTGGATCTTGTCTGCTCGGTCATTTCTGAGCTGATTACCAATGCAATTGATCACGGATTATTAGATTTAGACTCGAGGATCAAAGACAAGCCGGATGGCTTTTTTACTTTCTATCAGGTCCGTGAAGATAAACTGAAAGAGTTAAAGCTGGACGCCAAAGTTACGTTAGATTTCGATTACTGTCCAAAGAGAAAGTTACTGAAGTTGGTTATTGAGCACAACGGTTCGGGTTTTGATTATCAAAAAATGAATGAAAGCAAGAGCTCAGATACCCACGGCCGAGGCATCATTTTAACTCGAGAGCTTTGTGAAACCTTGGAGTATTCAAATGAGGGTTGCAAAGTGACTGCTACTTACTTATTAGATGGAAGACATCATTTTCCAGCAAGCGTTTAACGTATACCCGAGTGAAACGAGGTCGCTTGGGGATAAATGTGATTAGAGCTAATTCACACTGTAAATTATCCTAGAGTGATGTACGCCTTAGTTTCTCATAACAGAGATTTAGGTTAGAGACGCTTTTTTATAAAGTAGGGAACGTGTGCGTATGCCTGATACGAGTTTGGTATGTGGAAGAAGTTAGTAGGATTATCTGAAGACAAAAGCCAAGTGCTCGCAAAGTTGCCCTCTGACCTTAACGTCAGTAACGACTTTAGCAGCAAAGGGTTGGAAGAGGCGTTAAGTGAGATTAACGCCAGTCACTTCTTTGTCATGGAAGAAGAAGTAACGCGGTTTATTAATTATGCCAAAGACAGCAAAGGCGAAGCCTACAGTGGCTTGGCCATTTGTGAGGTGCGCAATGCTCAAGTCGAAGTCGTCCTAACCGACCATGATATGCTAGCCAGTATGAAGGTGACAGGCGCCTATGGTGGCAATGCGCTAAAGGGCAGTGAAGTTGTTCATGCGCTGGCAATAGCCCATGTTACTAAAGGCATCAATAAGTTGGCGCTGAAAAAAGTGCTGCTCATGAGCACCAAACTCAAACCTGGAGAAACGTTTACTCAACCTGTTGCGAAAGGCAAGAACCCTATTCAAGGGCAAGATGCCAAATTTATCCCACTTGTTAAAGATCCGACTAAGCAGATACTCGCCCCAAAATCTCAGGGTGAAGACAAAGTTGATATGCTCAACCTAGGCGAGACGATTACCGTTGACGTAGATCAGCCTTTAATGAAGCGAGTTCCAGCGACCAAAGGCGTCGCTGGAATTACAGTACAAGGTAAAGTGATTCCACCTAAGCCGGGAAATGATCAAGCGCTTTCAGCCGCCAAAGGATCACACATATGTCCCACTAACCCGAACTTATTGCTGGCTACCGATTCAGGAATGCCATTGATCAAAGCCAAAACCGTGGAAGTCGAAAACGCACTTTGTGTCCCCCAAATTGGTGTGGCCACTGGGCACGTAAAATTTAAAGGCAATGTCGTTGTGCTAGGAGATATTGAATCCGACATGCTAGTGCGCGCAACAGGAACCATTACAGTTGGCGGATTTATTGAGTCTGCTGATGTACAGGCCCAGGGGGATATAGAGGTCGCTAAGGGAATCATTGGGCATACGTCTAGCGGTAGCGATAAGAAAAGCTGCTGCGTTAAGTCTGGTGGCAATATCAAAGCGAACTATGCCCAATATTCTGAGATTCAAGCTGCAGATAATATAGAGCTTGCTGTGCACTGTATGAGTAACGACATACGCTGTGGTAACGATTTGACCGTATGTGACCGCAGCGAACGTCAAGGTACCCTTAGCGGTGGGACAACTCGTGTGGGTGGCAAAGTGACGTGTGTCAATCTTGGGGTTGAAGGCGATACAGCAACTCACGTGGAAGGGTTCGCTAGATTTGGCAAGTACAAAGAGCGGATTAATAAGCACAAAGAACATTATAAAAAAGCGCAAGAAGCGACGATGGACATCATTCGTCAGGAACTTGAGTTTAAAAAGAAACCAAAATCTGAACGTACCGATGAAGAAGAAGCCCAAATTGATGCCAAGAAAGTCAAAGCCAACGATTACATGGAGAAAGCGAAAAACGCTCTAGAGATGCTTGAGAGTGAGTTTGAAGCGCTGTTGGAAACGAACATCGTCGATGTAAAGGGCAAGGTTTACACGCACGTGACGGTGCAATTTGGTGAAGAGAAGGTGGTGACTAAGCGAACTCATGGCCCAAGTACTTTTAGTTTCAATCAGTATGAAATTCAGTACTCCTCCAAATTAGATGAAGAAGATGTGGGTGTCGATATATAGCTTGAGGAAAAGCTATTTTTCCTGGTCCTAAAAATTACAAAAGCTGGCTTTCGAGCCAGCTTTGTTTTTTGACGCAATGTAAATTAAGATGATTTTTCGTTCACGTTCTTGTTTGAGTCTTTCCAGTATTGGATACGAACGCGATGGAGCTGAGCTCTTCTCATTTTCTTCATATATTCCCTCACGGTTACTGTGTGCTCTTACCTGAGCTTCTGTTAAAACAGTTCCTTAAGACACTTTCAATGTAGCGGCCAACTGGCGTTTTCGCCACGATCTCGATCACAAATAAATAAGCCATTATGTCGTTTCGTCAGCCAAACTATGATCTTAGTTAAACGATTCAAAGAGTAACCAAGTGCATATGTACCCAATTTAGCCCCCGATGATGACAGATTTATGTCGAAATTTGAGCGATTTGATGACGATTTAGACTTTGAGATCTCCTTGTAAATACAAGGCTTATTGTGTCGTTGATTACGGTGATGTGAGTACTGTTAGGAAGGGTTAGACTAAAGTTGATATTTTTGGGCTTTAGCTGTCGTATGTGAGGTTAAGTCGATTTTTTTTACACTTTTACTTGCTATTTATCACGATGTGAGCCATGTTTAATACATGGTCTTAGTTCTGATTCAAGGAAGGGGTAGAATATGGTACCGTTCGTCGTGATTGCCGTTTGTGCAGTAGTATTCTTTTTTTCATGGGTTGCACAGCATGGGGTTCCCTTGCTTGGTATGCAGTTAGATGCCGATGATCAACTTCTTCTGACAGAGCTCAGTGGTGAAGAAGTTCTGGAAGCTTAAAGTATAAATATAGCACTTTAGCTTAGTGGCTAAATACAGTCAGCCATTTTTAGATATTTACCTATGATAACAGCCCAAGTAGTGATACTACTTGGGCTGTTTTACGTTATAGAGGGTGCTTGTGTAACCTAATTTATGTTGAAGCACATGATAAATATCTTTATGGCCTTTAATAACAACGAATTACGTTGGCACTTGGTAGGATTTGTTTCATTTTGAGACAAATCTATGGCTAGGCATGGCTGAGTCGCATTGGTATCATTTTCACTGCAATTCACATCCGTTAAATACAAACTTCAGTCAATTTCGTAATGATCTTTTGGCATTTACGGACTCAAGCTTCACGAGGGCTACCGCTCTCTTTTTGTTGATTCAGCCTTTGATAGGCTTCAAGTGCGCCACTGCCCATATTTAACAAAGTGGTCATGACGATCTCATCAGGTTGTTCAGTCGAGTTTTACGTAAATTTACACGAATTTGATGATGTGAAAGATTGTTGGCAATTACACTCACTGCCATCGTTCATAGTTTCAAGAGAGCCTATAGATGTATACAAAAAAAAGGCAGAGTAAAAAGAGCGGTCTTATTATGCTTGCTGCGATGATGACCTTGCTGGTTCCGATTAGCATGATGTCATTTTCAATCGACCTTTCTGCAGGTGTTTCAGATCGTGTTGGCTTGATATTTACTTGGCTGACAGATTCTGCGGGTAGCAAAGGGTTTTTGATAACTCTAACGGTACTTGGTTTATTGATGTTGCGCCTAGGCATGTCGCGAGAAGAGTGCCTCGCTAAGTTGATTCAATTAGCGGTGATCTTACTTATTGGCTTTGCGAGTAAAACTGGCTTAAAGGCGATGACTGAAAGCCTCGTCCTTATACCGAATTTATGGCCGAGCAGCTGGTAATCCCTAACGCAAACCACTTTTATAAACTGACTCAAGGCCGACAAAATGAGCTGATTGAGACTGTGTCGGCTAGCACCAGCGAATGGCGGACTCGCCACTGGTTAGGCGAAACGGATTATTCCTTTCCTTCTGGTCATACTATTTTTGCAGCCATATGTGTGGTTTTTTTTGCGGGGCTGTTTCTTCAATGGGGAAAACCAAGCTGGGCTTTCGGTGTCTTAGCTTGGGCGCTTGTGGTGTCTTATAGCCGCTTGTGGCTTGGAATGCATCGTCCTATTGACTTGTTCGGTTCGACCGCATTTGTCGCTGCAGTGTACGTCATCCTCCCGAGCTTTACCCACTCTGCAAGTCGTCTGTCTCGGCTTCTCCCTGAAAATGGGTTGTTTAGGTTACTCGGGAATAAAAACTAATAAAAAGGCAGCGTAAGCTGCTTTTTTATTTTCGCGGCAAGTTTGATAGAGAGTTTATCCACAAATTGGAATTTCTAATATTCCGTGCGCTAAAATCAAATTTAGAGCCTAAGCTCTATGTAAGAGCGGATGAGTCCTTTAGTATTTGATGTTCGTATTACCGTCATAAAGTACTCAATCAAAAGTGAGGTCGTGTATGGAACCTGTCGTCGATATTCAGAATTGGAGCAGTGAAAAATCACATCATGAACGTGATTTGAATACCTTGTTTGACATCAGCAAAGCCAGATATCACGCAGAACCTTATCCAGACTATGACCACCGCATTGCGATGCTCATTCAGTTAAAGCGCTCGCTCATCGAACATCAACAAGCACTGATTTCTGCTTTGAACAGTGACTATGGTTACCGCAGTGAATTTGATAGTACGATCTGTGACTTAATGCCCTCGGTCAGCCACATCAATTATACGAAGAAGAAACTCGCTAAATGGATGAAACCTTCCAAAAGGCATGCGGGTTTAATGCTATCACCATCTAAACTGCGGGTGGAGTATCAACCTCTCGGCGTTGTTGGCGTCATTGTGCCTTGGAACTTCCCAATCGTATTGAGTATTGCTCCTGTTGTCACGGCATTGGCGGCTGGCAACCAGGTCATGGTTAAGCTGAGTGAATTCACCCCACAAACCAATCGCGTGCTGACAAAAGTCTTTGATAGCTGTGATGGTGCTGTACAAGTGATCGAAGGTGGGGCTGATATTGCCGCACACTTTTCTAGTCTGCCATTTGATCATTTGCTGTTCACGGGCTCAACGGCAGTCGGTAAGCTGGTGGCCAAATCTGCGGCTGAGAACCTGACTCCGGTTACCCTTGAGTTAGGGGGAAAATCTCCGGTAGTTATTGATAATCAGATCCCAATGAAAAAAGCCATCGATGCGATTTTGCTGGGCAAATCCATCAATGCAGGCCAAATTTGCGTCGCGCCAGATTACGTCTTTGTGCCACACGATAGGGTGGATGAGTTTGTAGAGGTCTATCAGAGCCGCTTTCAAAGCCTTTACAAGGCCGATAAACAAGGCCTGCGACAAATGACTCACATCATCAATGACAAACAGCATGAACGGCTGCAGGGCTTAATTACGGATGCTCAAAGTAAAGGGGCTGAGGTCATTTCGATAATTGAAGAGCAAGGCGTTGGTAAGCAGATGTTCCCGTACCTTATTAAAGATCCAACCGATGACATGCAAGTAATGCAAGAGGAAGTCTTTGGTCCTGTACTTTCAATCAAGCCCTACGAGACGTTGAGCGAGGCTATAGACTATATCACTGCACGCCCACGGCCACTCGCGCTGTACATCATGAGTGATGATGGTGACTTTCAACAGCAAGTGCTAAAGCAAACCCATAGTGGTGGTGTTTGTATTAATGACTCGTTACTTCATGTCGCTGCGGAAGATGCGCCATTTGGCGGCATTGGTCAATCTGGCATGGGAGCTTACCACGGTGTGGAAGGCTTCATCACTTTCTCGCACAGCAAAACCGTTTTGGCGACGCCAAGCTGGCTTCCACGCAGCCGAATTATGCTATCAATGCGCAATGTGGCGCGAAAAGTATTATCCAAATGGATGATTCGCTAACACACATTCCTTATTGAGCCCTTTAATTTCAAAGGCTAAAACGCTAATATTGCCGCGCTCTTTCAACTAGTTGATAGAGCGCGTTTTTAATTTTAATTCTCAGGGCGGGGCGAAATTCCCCACCGGCGGTATACCTGTAAAGGTGAGCCCGCGAGCGCTCGATTCGTCGAGGTCAGCAGATCTGGTGAGATGCCAGAGCCGACGGTTATAGTCCGGATGAAAGAGAATGGAGATACGCAAGTGAGCTTGTATGGCTTGCTGGCGCGTCTCGTTTTGGATTTATATCCCTCTTAGTGCCCTGATTCTGGTGATAATTAGGAGTTTAACCATGAATCAGTCCTCTCTACTTGCCGAGTATGGCAATCCAATTACCCGCGTTGAAAACGCATTAGCTGCGCTTAAAGAAGGGCGCGGTGTTTTGCTGCTTGATGATGAAGATCGTGAAAATGAAGGCGATATCATCTATTCAGTCGAGCACCTTACGACCGAACAAATGGCGTTAATGATCCGTGAATGCAGCGGGATCGTGTGCCTTTGCTTGACGGATGAACAAGCAAACAAACTTGAGCTTCCACCTATGGTTCAAGACAACAACAGCGCCAACCAAACTGCATTTACAGTGTCAATCGAAGCCAAAGTGGGCGTGACAACGGGTGTCTCTGCTCAAGATCGTGTGACCACCATTAAAACTGCAGCAAACCCAGCGAGTCGCCCAGAAGACCTTGCTCGACCAGGCCACGTCTTTCCTCTGCGAGCACGTGCTGGTGGTGTAATGACTCGTCGTGGACACACTGAAGGTACGGTGGATCTTATGCAGATGGCTGGCCTATCACCAGCAGGTGTACTTTGTGAAGTGACCAACCCAGATGGGTCAATGGCAAAAGCGCCAGAGATTGTTGCATTTGGCAAACTGCACAATATGCCGGTGCTAACGATTGAAGATATGGTTCAATACCGCCAAGAGTTTGATTTGAAGCTGGCATAATTCCATCGCGCGGAGGTTATTCTTCCTCAATTCTGAGGTGAGATAGAGTAAATAGAAAGCCCCAACCATAGGTTGGGGCTTTTTGATATTAGCTAGCAGAACATTTTAGGATCAGTTTACTGCGCGAACCTTACCTTGTTTTAGGTCATTCAGAACTTGGCCCTTCGGCCCATCGGCAATGACGCTGCCTTTTTCCATCACAATCACGCGATCAACCACATCCAACATCGATGTTTTATGGGTAATGAGAATAAGTGTTTCGCTTGGAGCAAGCTGACCCAGCTGATGCTTAATGTGCATCTCTGAACGGTTATCCATCGCACTGGTTGGCTCATCCATCAACAAGACGGGTGGGCGTCCGAGCAATGCCCTAGCAATAGCGACAGCTTGGCGTTGACCGCCAGACAATAACATACCGCCTTCACCGACTTGGCGCTCCAATCCGGCTGGGTCTTGCTGGGTAAACACGGTGACCCCTGAACGGTTAGCCGCATCCATGACATCGCGGTCGTCGGCAAGTGGTCGGCCTAGGGTAATGTTATCGCGAATGGTGCCGTAGAAAAGATTACTGTCTTGCGGTACACAGCCAATGTTGCGTCTAATGTCGATGTGGTGAAGCTGAGATATATCAGTGTCATCAATGCGCACATGACCTTCAGTTGGTTGGAAAAGTCCCATAATCAAACGCTCAAGCGTCGTCTTACCCGAACCAATACGACCGATAATCGCGACCTTTTCACCTGGGTTGATCGTTAAAGAAAGATCGCGAATAGAAGCGATAGGAGAGTCTGGGTAATGGAATGTGACTTTCTCAAGTTCAATCTTACCTTGGACAATAGGACGGTGGATGTAGCGCTTACCTTCCTCTTGCTCGTCCGGCATCTCCATCACTTGCTCGATGATTGAAAGTGATGACTTGGCTTGGTTGTATCGTGTGGAGAGCAGAGATAACTGAACCATAGGGCCAATTGCACGGCCGCTCAGCATGGTAGCCGCAATAAGACCACCCATTGTGAGTTCACCTTCAGCAATCAAATAAACCCCCAGAATGATCATACCGACGTTAGAGGCTTGTTGAACAAAACCAGCCGTGTTTTGAATGCCATCAGTAATGCGGCGGCTTTTAATGTTCCAGTTGGCCATGTGAGCCACGGCCTCTTCCCAACGGAATTGAAACTGGCTCTGTGCACCAAATAGTTTGACGGTTTCTAAGCCCGAAATACTTTCAATCAAGTTAGCGTACTTCTGAGAGGCTAAGCGAGAGCCTTCTTCAATGGCCTTTCTTAAAGGCCCTTGTATGAGCAGAGAGTAAATAATCAGAATACAGACGCCCACTATTGGCACTAATACTAAATTCCCTGCCATGAGCCATATGAGCACCAAAAACAAGACGGCAAATGGTAGGTCGATGAGAGAACCAATAGTGGCGGAAGTGAAGAACTCCCTGATCGATTCGAACTCTTGTAAGTGGCGTGCAAACGCTCCGGTCGATGGAGGTCTCGCCTCCATGCGAATCCCCATAACCTTGCTAAACAGTTTGGATGAGATCAGAATATCCGATTTTTTGCCAGCTACGTCGATGAAGTAACTTCGCAGCAGCTTCAAGGTCAAATCGAATAGGAAGATGACAAAGATACCGCTGGCCAAAACCCAAAGTGTTTCAAACGCCAGATTCGGCACTACTTTGTCATAGACTAAGCGGGTAAACATGGGGGCGGCGATGGCGAAAAGATTGATCAAAATAGAAGCGATTAAGACATCACGATAGATTTTCTTTGATTGCCAAATGGTGCCCCAGAACCAGTGGCCATCACGGGTTTTGAGCACTTCGGGTGAGCGCTCATCATAGCGAAACTGTTTTTTAACTAAAAAGTAGCGACCAATAAAGCGATCGTTTAAGTCAGAAAGAGGCAATGAAACGGGCACGAGTCCAGATTCACCTGTCACTATTTCTGCTTCCTGCTTTTCATGGTTTACGCTGTTGAGAACACACGCTTCACCACTTTTCAGCAGTAGCACCACGGGTAAGATTAGATCGGGGATTTCATTGAGCTTTGATCGATTTTCTTTCGCGACCAACCCTGCACGCTCAGCGGCGCGCGGAAATAGGAAGGGCGTCAGCTTACCGTCGGAAAGCGGTAAGCCGTTAATCAATGCTTCTGGAGAGTTCGCTAAGCCGTAATAGCGGCTTACGTAAATCAGCGAGTTTAACAAGGGATCTTGCATCAATCTAAGCCCTATTTATCAACGATAAAGCCTTGGAAGGCTTCAATAAAGTGTTCAGAAAGGAAATCAAGCTGAGTTTGTGTCTCAACACGAGAAGCAATGGTTTTGATTCCCAAGTTGTGCGCCGTTCGAGAGATCGAGGTGAGCGTGAACTTTTGCTTTTCATCATCGAGGTGGTGAGTAAACAAGTAGTCCAGTTTCACGTAGCTGGGCGGTATTCGTTGATGTAGTCCAACGATTGGAAATTACGGCCGTAGTTGTCGACACCAAACTCAGCACCTGCTGCGCGCACCGCATTACAAAATAGTGCGGTATGGTGAGGCGAGTTAACGAAACAAGTCTCTGGAATCTCGAAGTGCATCAGGCTTGCTGCAGATTGACTCTTGGTGAGCGTTTGCGTTACCCAGCGAATGAAAGACGGCTGCGAAATACTGCTTTGTGAAATGTTGATTGCGACAGGCGAGCCCACCTCGCCAAGCTCAATCTTGTTCACAATTGTGGAGATAACATATTCATCGAGAATGTGGCTAGCATTAAGCTGCTCAAGAGCGAATAGGTATTGGTTTGCTGTAAAGCGCTCTCCATCCTTCTCAATCGCTGAGAACACTTCTTTATGGTAAATCTCACCATTAGAGCTGCTTGCAGACTGAAATCGGAAGGTGAACCAATCGTTGTGAATCGCTTCTTCCACCAAGGCTTTCCATTGCTGCTTACCACGTAAATTTTGGCTAGACTGGCTAGAGACAAAACCATAGCTAATGTCAGGGTTAGCTTTCGCATTTGCCAAGGCATTATCCAGTAAGGTCAGAATATCGGTCGACGATTTCCGCTCTTCATTGTGTACAACACCTAAAGAAACATTCGCTGCGGCGGTTCCTGTTGGATCAGAGTCCACATCTTGGACAAAGTGGATGATACTGTCGGAGATGATCTTCAATTCACTCTCATCCATGTTTGGCAAAATGAAACCAAACTCTTCGGTCGAGATACGTGCAATGGTAACGTTTGGTGCTGTGATAGAGATTTTTAGGTGGTCAGCGAGTTCACGAACTTTGTTATCGCCAAACTCATAACCTTTCTCATCGTAAAGCTCTTTAATGAATTTCGCTTCTAACAGAGCGACCCCACCAAAACTACTTTCTGATAGCCAAGCGTTCAGTTGGTTCATATAAAATGCGCGGTTACCCAGTTGTGATACAGGGTCAATATAGGCACGCTCACGAAGTTGTTGCGCTTCTTTTGCTTGCGCTTTAAAGGCTTGTTCTACCTGTTTAGACATACTATTGATGCCATCTACCACGTAGATGAGGTCTTTAGTGGCAGGGCGTGGTAGTGGGTCTCCAAAGTGGTTTCGAGCCACTTGCTCCATCTTAGTTACAATCAGTTGCAACGGATGTAAAGCACGCTTGAGGATGAAGGCAATCGCTAGTAGGCCGATGGAAAAAATAATCGAGAAAGCGATGAGAAGACGTACAAAGGCTTGCCATAACTGGGAGTAGGCATCCCCAGGGTGGCTGACAATTTCCACTTCTGCCAGTTGCATCCATCCACTGGTGACGACTCGGCGATCATGAATTTGCTCAAACAGGTGTAAATCGGTAAACCACTCCGGAACGTTGTTTGGCTTGATTGGATAAGAGCGGAGGATCTCTTCGCCGTTATCGAGGAAAATTAGTCGAACCACGGAATAGCTACTACCATCAAATAAGGCATTGATGACCGATTCCACGGCAATGTGGTCGCTGTCTTCAAGATACGGAGCGAGGGCTAGGCCTACCGTATTGATGGTGTTGTTGACTTCAGAGCGTTGCTGCTGCTCTAAGTTATTACGCGTGGTGTTAAATTCGATAATAAATACCGAGATCATCAGCATCAAAAATACTGCAATCATCCCCGCGACTAGCTGCTTATATAACGTCATATTGCCTACTCGTCATAATTTATAATTGGTTTGTTTAGGTTGAGGTTTCGTTCTCTGGCCCTCAAGTCATTCCATAGACTTAGGCGAGAGGATTTGCCTGCCAATTGACCTTTTTTCGACTTCATCAGCCAAAGGTTTTTACCATTGAAACTGTATACCGGTAGTAAATCGCGCCGCTTAGAAGCGGTTAGGATTTCTGGATTGATATTGTCTAAAATTACTGGCTCCGCACTCGGAGTCGAATAGTATGCTAGCACCATATGAAACTGGTTTAGAGTGATGGCTTTAACATACACGAGACGTAATTTCTTATCTGACACACCCAGTTCTAATAGTGAGAAATACTTCGCAATGGTGAAATCTTCGCAATCCCCAGCATTACTGCCAAGAAACTCCAGCGGTGTTGCCCAGTAATCTTTTTTACCCCAAAGATTGATGTCATTGACAAAGTTCAGCTGATTGAAGAAACGGTTTACTTCATAAAGCTGCTTTTTTTCAGAGAGCCCTTGGTATTTAGACATCTCTTTACGCCAAGTCTCTACTCGTTTGCCTGCTCTATCGCCATAGGTTTCACGCACCGCATTCACCCAACGTTGCTCTTGAGTATTAAGGGCAACCGAGGTGAATGAGGCTGAAATGGCGAGCAATGCTATAAGCCAACGTTTTTTCATGACAGTATCTTCATGATGCTGAACTCACAGAATTCGGCCGAGTAAGGTTTTAGACATAAAGCTCCTTGCTAACAGACTAAGAATGAGGGTTACTCGCGAAGCGCGTTACTTTTCGCACTCAGTATTGGTTTTAGGAGGTAATCCATCACCGTGCGTTTACCCGTTATGATGTCCACAGATGCGGTCATACCCGGAATGATTGGCAACTCTTCGTTGTTACCCAGACTTTTTTGCGTAGTACGTACTCGTACCAAGTAGTAACTGTTGCCTTCCTCATCTTGGGTGGTGTCCGCACTGATATGTTCTAATGTGCCATCTAAGCCGCCATATTTAGTGAAATCATAAGCACTGAACTTAACGATGGCCGGAAGATCAGGTCGTAAGAAAGCGATATCTTGCGGCGCTATTTGCGCTTCAACAAGCAGAGTATCTTCAGTCGGAACAATCTCTACAATGTCCATACCCGGCTGGATAACGCCACCTACGGTATTCACATACAGTGTTTTAACCGTCCCCGTTACTGGTGAAACTACTACGGTACGATTTACTCTGTCTTCAAGACCTACGGCTGATTCAGTTAGAGCAGACAGTTTGTCTTGCGCTTGGTTAAGCTTCTCCTGCTGCTCAGAGCGGAATTTCTGCGCACTATCAATACGATTGAGCATGGTCTCGCGAATAGCGGCTTGAAGCACCGGAATTTTCAGTTCACTTGAGGTTAGCTCTCGGCGAGTATCATTCACTTGGCGTTGAAGCTTAAGTAACTCAATACGAGGTACCACGCCTTCATCGGCCAGCGGTTCAGTGATTTCTAACTCTTTCAAAGCGAAGTTGTAGCTTTGACGAAGGTTGCGTACTCGCGCTTGTATTTCAACCAAATCCTGCTGTTTCTGCTTAACTTGTTGGTCTATCGTTGAAAGTTGGTTGCGAAGGTTGTTGAGGTCTTGTCGATATTCGGCTTTCTGTCTTTCAACGAGTCGGGGCTGGGATTCACTCAGAATTGGTGGGAACGCAAGGCGGCTATAATCGAGCTGAACACTCTTCTGCCAGTTTCGTTCATCAAACTCTTCAACAACGACAACACTGGTGATGGAAGCAGAAAGTTGAAGAACACTTGCGGTTAAGTTTGCTACCTGTTGCTCGCGCTCACGAAAGTCTGAGCGAAATCGAGTGTCGTCAATGAGTAACAGTTGCTGGCCTTTTTGAACCAATTGGCCTTCAAATGCTTTGATCTCTTTGACTAAGCCACCTTCAAGGTTTTGCACCACTTGGATTTGAGAAGAGGGAACAACCTTGCCCTGTCCTACGGTGACTTTGTCGAGCTCTGCCCAAGATGCCCACGCGATGGCCAATCCGAAAAATAGCACTATGACCCATAGCATCAATCTAGCGCTGCTTGGGGTATTGAGCAAAAGTGCGGCAGTTTTGTCGTCGACATATTCCAGCTCCGTATTCGAAAGCTTGTCGACTTGTTTGTTACTCATCAGGCATCCTTGAGTTGATGACTCAGTATTACTTTGATTTTATTACTAGTTAGTACAAATGTTAAGGAGTTGATAATACTTATTTGTAGTTCATTTACGCAGTTAATGTTAGCTTTCTCATTCTTATCACTTAACACTAAGTTTAGACTGAGGAAGTTAGGGCGTGTTGCTCTTTCTCGGTTAATTTTTGTTCGAGATAAAACGATTTTAGCCCGGGGCGCGTAGCCGAACCCTTCGGGCAGCCTTTGTAGTTCATTTCTACTGCGTTATCGGCTTTTTATATAGGCTAGCTATACGTCAAAGCCTCTGTCTTGTATAAATCACCTACAAAGTGCTGCAATAATCATCTCGGAAGATCAACACACCCGAATACAACCTTGTGTTATTGGTCACATCGGCGCAAAATCAGAAAAAATCCCATGGGAGTAGGAATGGAACTTACAGATATCAGACGCGAATACGCGAAAGGTGGATTACGACGCAAAGATTTGTGCACGAATCCAATTGATCAGTTCAACCTTTGGTTGCAGCAAGCGATTGACTCTGGACTATCGGACCCCACGGCGATGACGGTTGCAACGGTTGATTCAACAGGTCAGCCATTTCAGCGTATTGTGCTGCTAAAAAATGTCGAAAAAGAGGGATTTGTCTTTTACACCAACTTGGGTAGCCGTAAAGCTCAGCAAATCGAGCAAAATAATAAGGTAAGTATTCACTTACCTTGGCATCCATTAGAAAGGCAAGTTCACATTACAGGCGTTGCAGAGAAACTAACAGCGGTAGAAAACATCAAGTACTTTAGTTCACGACCAAAAGAGAGCCAGATTGCGGCTATTGCCAGTAAGCAGAGCAGTCGCATTTCAGCGCGTGGCATTTTGGAAGGCAAATATTTAGAGCTAAAACAGAAGTTTGCCAAAGGTGAAATTCCAGTACCGAGTTTCTGGGGCGGCTATCGCGTGAAACCAACCAGCATTGAGTTTTGGCAAGGCGGCGAGCATCGCCTGCACGATCGATTCTTATTTTCTGAAAATGGTGGCGAATGGAACATTGATCGTCTCGCTCCATAAACAGCGATAAATAATCACGCTTTGCTATTGGGTTGGCGCAGATAGAAAAAGGGGGACACTCAGTGTCCCCCTTTTTAGTCTCAAATAGTGGTAAAGCTAGTCGATTTTTCTAACCGCACGGAAGCCAACATAGTTGGCAGCCGATGAAGTCGACAGGAACAACTTTTGGTGGGCTTGTGCCATCGAAGGCGAGAAGTTCCAAGCGCCGCCTTTGGCTAAACCGCGGCTATCGTTAGTCCACTGCCAGACGTTACCGACCATGTCATAGAGGCCGAGCGTGTTCGGTGCAAATGCGCTCACTGGTGCAGTACTCTTGTTCGACCAAGGCGTGCCACCCCAACCTGTATTTGCTTTACCTGGTTCAAACTCATTGCCCCACCAGTAAGCACTCTGAGAGCCTGCTAGTGATGCCACCTCCCACTCGTCTTCCGTCGGTAAACGGTAGTCATAACCTGTTTGCTTGCTTAACCAGCGCAAATAAGCACTGGCATCGTTACGGCTAATACAGACCGCTGGAGAGTTCGGGTATTGCTTAAAGCCAGGGTTGCGCCAGTAACTGCTTGGGATCGGCGTGATTTCAGCATTTTCGATCGTGGTGCAGGTATTTTTAAGCTCAGCATCCGTTTGATAGTTGGTGCTGTTCACGAAAGATTCGAACTGAGACACGGTAATTGGTGTCGCACCAATTGCGAAAGCATGATCAAGGTGAACTTGTCTTGATGAGCTTTCACCAATGAAGTATTCACCGGAAAGCAGGGTGATCATTTCTGGTGCACGAGCATCGCCTGCGGTTTGGTCGGCAAACTTGTGGCCAGCAACGAGTTCGTTCTCTTTTTCACGTAGAACAGCACGCAGTGTCTGATCCGATTTGATTTGAAGCTCTTGATTAAAGCTGTAGTACCCTTCTTTTTGCACCGTCACTATGTGTTGGCCAATCGGTAGCATCACCTCAACCGGAGTGCTGCCGTAATTGACGCCATTGATGGTCACTTTGTCATTGTATTTGTTGGAACGGACAGAAAGGTTTACCCATGCAACTTCTACTTGCTTATTGTCTACGCCACTGTATGAGCCTGGTGCAAAACAGTATTGTGCATCTAAATCGAGTAGGTTACAGGCGGTGGTTGCACTTGGACGAGCTTCGAGATTAACGTCCATAATTGTTCGATAACGAACGCCATCGTAGAAACCTGACTCGGAGACTTTGTGATTCAGTACATGGATATTAAGTGAGACCTTATTTAGGTTTTGCTTAACCAAGCTCGATTCTGAGGTGTTATCAATCAGCGCTTTTTGGAACTGTTTAACGGCTTTTTGCAGTGCTAGCTCAGTCGTTTGGCTAGCACACTGAGCTAGCGTCATGCTTGATTGACAAACATTGGTGAAACTTACTTTTTCGCTGTCTCGACCCGAAAGTTCTTTGGTTAAGCGCTCGGTACGTGCACGTAGTTTGCCATTGTTAAGTTCATCAATGCTTGTTTGAACGGCATCAACCTTAGCTTGCGATGTTTGCAAAGCCAGCTCAAGTTCTGAAAGCTGTTGTTCGGCTTCGAGGCGTTGGACTTGATTCTGCTTTACCGCGCCCCATGCTTCTTGGTAGCGAGTTTGTGAAGCAGAAAGGTCGAGTTCAGGCTCATCAATCATGCGTTGATAATCGCGTTCTAGACGAGCTTTCGCTTTCTCTAGAGCAGCATCACCTGCTTTCGCCTGTTTTGCAAAGTCATCCAGCTTTTGTTGTTGGCTGTCTAACTCTTGCTGTTTCGCATCCCTGTTTTGCTTAGCTTCTTTTAGCTCACTGTGTTTACCAAAAAGCGCATCGTCGATTTCAATCACAGAAGAAGGGGCTTCTTGTGCAATCGCAGACGGCGCGATCAGGCAAGGTGATAGAGCTAAGAGAAGTGCGGGTAGACTTTGTCGCATTCTTTCTACTTCACTAATAAATACACTAATGGGTTTATTCTAAACGAAAACGCCATTTTGACAGAAGCTATCTTGCGATAACTTGATGACAAAATGGCGCTTTATCTACATCTTTGTGAAATCAGACCAAATTTTTGGCCAAGATTTCATCATCAAAATGTCAATTAGGAGAATTAACCGTCTTTGTTTGGACGAAGTTGAATCCAAACCGTGTCGGTTCCATTTAGAGAAACGACGCGGTTATAAGTTTCGAAACCGTCTTTTGATACTGTGATTTGATGACGGCCATTTGGAAGCACAAGTTCAACTGGCGTGCTTCCATAATCGATGCCATTGATGGTCACAGAATCATCATATTGGTTTGAACGTACCGTGATGTTTGCCCACTCTTTTTCGCTCTTGGTGTTTTTTGCTGCATGGCCTTTCAGACAGTAGCGAGATGAAACGTTAAGAAGTTTACACGCGGCTGTTGCTTCTGGTTTGGCTTGCAGTTGAGCTTGTAGTTGGGTGAAGTAAGCATTGTTACCTTCAAAACCAGCACGAATGATTTGGCTCTCTTGAACATGAATGTTCAACTGAACCCCTTTTACATTCTGCTTAGCTATTACGGATTCTGTTAGGTTATCCATAAGCTTGGAGCGGAATGTCTTCACTGCTTTTTGCTTAGTTAGATGTTGACCTTGGCTTGTACATTCGCCTAGTGTCATTGTTGCAGAACAGGTTGTTTTATAAGAAGTTTCTAGAACGGCGCTTTCACGAAGTTCTGCCGCTAGACGCTTAACTCGAGCTTCAACACGTTGTTCTTGCAGGTTAGTGTATTCAGTATCCAAACGAGCTTGCTTCTGTTTGGTTTGAGACAGGCGCATTTCACTTTCTACGATGCTCTGTTCAACTTCTAAAGAAGCAGACTGGTTGTCTTTCACTTCTGCCCAAGCTTCTTGATAACGTTTTTGGAAAGTCACCAAGTCTGTATCTGGGTCTTCCAAAAGGCGACTGTACTGTTTATCTAAAGCAGATTTAGCGCGATTACGCTTAGCATTTAGCTCGTTAGACGCACGCTCTAGTTTAGCCTGGTCGTTCTTTAACTGCTGTAGATCGTCGCTCTGAGTGTCAAACTCTGAAGCGATAGCATCTATTTCAGTCTGCTTTTGGCTAAGTTTACTATCGATAGCAACAACAGGATCGACTTGAGTCGTCTCTTCTGCTTGAATCGATGCCGATACCCATACTGGGCTGAGCGCTACTAGAAGCGCTGGGATGCGACGTTTGATCATAGGTCCCTGCAAACAAATTAACGTGTTAACCCACATTTTGTGGAAAAGACAAACTTTTGACAGCTTTCAATGAAGCTATCTCATAATGCAAATTCTATTCCTATCTATACCGAAAATTGGACAAATAACAAACATATAGTGAATGCATCTTGTTGGTTTTTTCGGCTTGTAACAATCATTTTGAGCGCAAAGGGAAAATATGCAAGGCCAGATTTTAGATCTGCTCCACTGATTGGTCATTGAACACGCATTAGCCGTAATTAATGTGCACTTGATCATTGTTCCGTAGTACAATTAATGAGCAGTTTCATTGTGCAATCTAAGCATATAAGTGCTTGGTTGAGTATAAAAAGCTCGCGAATGGCAACCATTTTCGCTAAGGGTTTTTTACTATATGATGCGTGCAACTTGCCCATAAAGGTCATGCAAAATGAAACAAAAAAATGATTCATCTGAATTCGATTTGAGCAAAAATGACAAACTTTTGTCGCCTCGTCCTGCGGAACTGGTGACTTTGCCAACGACGATGGATTGTCATGACCATAGCTACACCCAAGTTGTGATTGGTTTAAAAGGACACGCTGAATTTGAAGTGGGTGGGCTGGGCAATTTGGTGGGCCCGGACAAGGCTGTGTGGTGACGTCTGGTTCAGATCATGCCTTTGGTGGCGTGGTCGGGCAATCGGACATACTTGTCCTAAATATGCCGCAACCCAGTAATGACGACCCTCTCTTATTGCAGAAGCTAAACGATCTTGCTCAGTCCGACACTTATTTTCAATTGGATACTCAGATCCAGCGTTTAATTCAAATGCTGGTGGCTGAAATGCAGTCTCACCCCGATGATCTTTTGTTGAGCCGTGCTTGTAACGATACGGTGATCGCGCTTCTGCAGCGTCATATTTCAAGTTTTGAAACTCATCGAAAAGAATCTCGATTTGATCTCGACATGATCGATCGTTACATCGATCAGCATTTAGGCCGTAAGATCACTGTGGCTCAGCTGGCGGGTAGCGTATTCCTCGGTGAGAGCCAATTCCATATGCTGTTTAAGGAGCAAATGGGAATCACACCTCATCAATATGTATTGGGTAAACGCGTTGATATGGCTAAAAGTCTGATAGAAAGAGGCAATCTCACCATTGGTCAGATTGCAGAACTGTCCGGTTTTTCCTCACAAAGTGCTTTTACTCATGCCTTTGCACGCCTGCAAGGAATGTCTCCGACCATGTATAAAAAGCACATTAGCGTTAAATAAGCTAACCATTACCAGATAATATATTGCCAAATTACATGTGATTCTGTTTTTGTTTTGTTAATTTCCAGAGTTTTTAGCAAAAAGCTCGGAGTTTTTGACAAGTAATCCACTCAAGCTCAAAATACACTGCGAGCCATTGTAGTAAATCCAGACTTTTTCTGGATTTGAGATTGAGGAAATTACATGTTTACTGCCACAGACGTGTTAACGAGCGAGTTTGTTGATCAGCCGCTTGAGACCCTTTGGTCGAAAATCTCTCCACTTTACATGGTGGATGAATCTCAATGGCTCAAGCAGCTATTGCCTTTAGCAACGCCAAGCGATGCTGAAAAAGCGTTGATCACCGAGAAAACGTCGGATCTGATCAAGGCGATCCGTGCGGATAAGAAATCCATTCAAATGATCGATGCCCTTTTACTTGAGTACAGTTTGGATACTCAAGAAGGGATCTTGCTGATGTGTTTAGCGGAAGCCTTGATGCGAATTCCTGACTCAGCTACAGCGGATGCGCTGATCAAAGATAAGCTCAGTGTGGCAGATTGGAAATCTCACCTGAAAAACTCCGATTCTGTGTTTGTTAATGCCTCAACTTGGGGGTTGATGTTAACGGGCAAAGTAGTCGGCCTGTCAGACAAGCAGTCTGGTAGCCCAACTCAAGCGGTAAATCGACTAGTGAATAAGATGTCAGAGCCTGTGATTCGTCAAGCGATGCATCAAGCCATGAAGATCATGGGTCATCAGTTTGTATTGGGTCGTAGCATCGATGAAGCGCAGAAGAACGGTTTGCCGATGCGCGACAAAGGCTTTACCTATTCTTACGATATGCTCGGTGAAGCGGCGTTAACGTCAACGGATGCGAACAAGTATTTTAAAGACTACTTGATGGCGATTGAGGCAGTAGGCCGCAATGACTATGCGTCGAAAAATAGCCCAGCCCCTTCAGTTTCCATTAAGCTTTCTGCGCTTCACCCACGATATGAAGTGGCGAATGAAGATCGTGTTTTGACCGAGCTTTACAACACATTAATGCAGTTGCTGGCGCGCGCCATTGAACTGGATGTTGCGATTACCATTGATGCAGAAGAAGCAGATCGATTAGAGCTGTCGTTAAAACTGTTTGAAAAGGTTTACCGTAGCGAGGAAGTAAAAGGCTGGGGTAAGTTTGGATTGGTTGTTCAAGCGTATTCTAAACGTGCACTACCAGTGTTGGTTTGGATTAACAAACTGGCAAAAGAGCAGGGCGATACAATTCCACTTCGCTTAGTAAAAGGGGCGTATTGGGACAGTGAAATCAAATGGGCACAGCAAGCTGGCTTTGCGAACTACCCTGTTTACACTCGAAAAGAAGCGACCGATGTGGCGTATTTAGCCTGTGCTCGTTTCCTATTAAGTGACAATGTCCGTGGCAACATCTTCCCGCAGTTTGCTAGTCATAATGCGCATACCGTGACAGCGATTGCTGTGATGGCAGAGCATAAAGATTTTGAGTTCCAACGTTTGCACGGCATGGGCGATTCACTCTACGTACATGCGATGGAAGCGTATCAGCAGTCGGTTCGTATCTATGCGCCAGTGGGCAGCCATAAAGACCTGTTGCCTTACTTGGTTCGACGCTTACTAGAAAATGGCGCAAACAGCTCGTTTGTTCATCGATTGGTGGATGCGCGCTGCCCAGTAGAGACTTTAACGCAGCACCCAGTCGACATGCTTCTGGCGTTCGAAACGCTCAACAACGCTAAGATTCCATTGCCAACCGATATTTTCGCTGACCGCAAGAACTCAGTCGGCGTTAACATTGATATCGAAAGTGAGCTAACACCATTCGAAGCGAGTGTTGAAGCCCAGCTTGAGCGCCAATGGCAAGCCGGACCGATGATCAATGGTGAGAATGTATTCGAAAGCATGATCAAGGAAGAAGGGCGTATTGAACCTGTTACCGCGCCTTATGATCGTTCCATAATGGTGGGCCAAACTGCAATGGCTAACCTTGATCATGTTTCCGCAGCGATTGAAGGTGCACAGCACGCATTCCCAGAGTGGCAGGCTCAGCCAGTAGAGGTGAAAGCGGCATGTTTGAATAAACTTGCGGATCTGCTGGAATCAAACTTGGCAGAGCTTGTCGCCCTTTGTCACAAAGAAGCGGGCAAAACCATTCACGACAGCATTGATGAAGTTCGTGAAGCGGTCGATTTTTGTCGTTACTACGCAAATCAAGCAGGCACTCTGCAAGCCAAGCCACTAACTGGCTTTGATGGCGTTGCGAGAACAGTGTCTCGTGAAGGTCGCGGCGTGTTTGTCTGTATTAGCCCGTGGAACTTCCCACTCGCTATTTTCCTTGGTCAGGTAACGGCGGCACTGGTTGCCGGTAACACAGTTGTGGCTAAGCCTGCCGAGCAAACCAGCTTGATTGCTGCACGAGCGGTAGAGCTGATGAATGAAGCTGGTTTCCCAAGTGGAACGATTCAACTGCTTCCAGGTTTTGGCGCAGAAATTGGTTCGGCGCTAACGTCTCACTCAGCCATTGCGGGCGTTGCCTTTACGGGATCTACTCCGACAGCTCAGCGCATTAACCAATCATTGGCTGAGCGTGAAACTGGCCCTGTACCGTTTATCGCGGAAACAGGTGGTCAGAATGCCATGATTGTCGACAGCACCGCACTGCCAGAACAGGTGGTACGTGATGTGATTCGTTCGGCTTTTGCTTCAGCGGGTCAGCGCTGTTCCGCACTTCGCGTGCTGTTCGTCCAGCAGGATATTGCCGATCGCATTGTGGCGCTGATTCAAGGTGCGATGCGCGAGCTGAAAGTGGGCAACCCATGTGATCACAGCACAGATGTTGGCCCTGTGATTGATGGGGTAGCCAAAGAGAAATTATTCAAGCACTTGCAAACAATGACTTCAACTCAAACTCCAGTGTGTCAGTTGGACCTTCCAGATGCATGCGCGAACGGTGACTTTGTTCCACCAAGCGCGTTTGAAATTGAAGACTTGTCGTGCCTGAAAGAAGAGCAATTTGGCCCGATTTTACACATCGTCCGTTATCCTGCGAACCAACTTGCGGACGTGGTAGAGCAAATCAACAACACCGGATATGGCTTAACCATGGGTGTTCATAGCCGTAACGAAACAACTTATCGTTGGATTGAAAAGCACGCTCGCGTGGGTAACTGCTACATCAATCGCGATCAAGTGGGTGCTGTGGTAGGGGTTCAGCCGTTTGGCGGCCAAGGCCTGTCTGGGACGGGTCCCAAAGCGGGCGGCCCACACTACTTGTTCCGTTTTACCAAAGCGCACTACGTGCAAAATGACACGCAAACTTCAGCAACATCTGCTGACGCTTAATCGACAAGAAGGAATTGAAACATGACTCATCAAGTAACTCGATTTTCTGATTCGTTGGTCGCGTGGGAAAGCTGGAATTTGACCGATTTTGCTTTCAAGAGTGAGTGCTTGCACTCACTCAAAGCTTCGCTTCAAGGCGAGTCTATTTTAACTAATGTGCTGACGTACCACTTGGAACACGCGTCAGCATTATTGGCAGACTCTCACCTAATGCCTGGCCCAACCGGTGAGACAAACGAACTTTATACCGCAGGGCGCGGCGTCGCCCTGCTCATTCATGATTCGCAAGAAGCCAACTCGACAGGGGCGGTGTTCGCCCAAGTTGTTGCGGCTTTATCGGCGGGTAACACAGTTATTTTGTGTAGTGATAACGAGGCGCTAAGCGCTGCTGTGAATCACGCCGCAAAGCAATCGACCCTTCCAGAACACGTTATTCAAGTTGTGCCGTTTGATGCCTACCATCAAGTACTTGAATCAAATGTTCGAAGTGTCGGATACGTTGGTAATGCAGAAGTTGAACACTGCATTAATCGCCAACTATCAAAACGAGATGGGGCCATTGTGGGCCTTGTTTCGGAAACGGATCTAGTTGCAACACCTGTTGCGTTGGATCCGCATCTGGTGCTCCGTTTTATTACAGAGCGCACGAGAACTATAAATATAACTGCAGTGGGCGGAAACGCGACCTTGCTCGAGCTTGGAAACGACCCTCACTAATCTTCACAATGATGCTCTCTCAAGGTTTGAGAGAGCGCATGGAAGACGATCTTTAATAAGAGGACAAACTGATGGAAAATAGCTTTGCTATTACTACCACGTTTTTGGCGTATCTTGCGCTAATGCTGGCGATCGGAGTGATCGCATACCAGCGAACGAAAAACTCAACCGACTACTTTCTTGGTGGTCGTGCTTTAGGTCCATGGCCTGCAGCGCTTTCGGCAGGCGCTTCGGATATGAGTGGTTGGTTACTACTTGGCTTACCTGGTTACGCGTATGCTGCGGGTATCGAAGCTTCTGGCTTGCAGGTGGCCTGCTTGTGGGTACTTGGCTGAACTGGCTGATTAACGCTAAGCGCCTGCGTACTTACAGTATTACAACTGATGCACTTACTTTGCCTGAGTTTTTATCTCGTCGATTCAACGATACCTCAAAGCTCATTCAAATCATCTCTGCATTCTTTATCTTGCTGTTCTTCCTTTTCTACACCAGTTCAGGCCTAGTGGCTGGCGGTAAACTGTTTGAAACGGTATTCGGCTTGGATTACACACTTGCAGTGATTATTGGAACGGTCTGTGTTGTGTCTTACACATTATTTGGCGGCTTCTTAGCGGTATCTTGGACTGACTTAGTGCAAGGCCTATTGATGGCGGCTGCGTTAATGATTGTTCCTATTGCTGCGATGAATGGTGGCTTTGACCAGCTAAGTGGTGACCTTGCTGCTATCAACCCAGAGCTATTAACGCTTTGGAACGATACTAAGGGTGAACCGCTGTCTGCTATCGCGATTATCTCTTTGGTGGCTTGGGCCTAGGTTACTTTGGTCAGCCGCATATCTTGGCGCGTTTCAAGGCATCTCGCTCGAATAAAGACTTGGGCACGGCACGCCGCATTGCGGTGATTTGGACGGCTCTTTCAATGGCTGGTGCGCTGCTTGTTGGTTTGGTGGGCTTAGTATACGCAACCAACACACCGGGAATGGATGTTACTGATGGCGAGAAGATCTTCATGCTACTTGTGAATGCGATGTTCCACCCAGTGATTGCGGGTATCCTGCTGGCAGCAATCCTTGCCGCTATTATGAGTACTGCGGATTCACAGCTATTGGTTTCTTCGTCTGCACTAGCGGAAGACCTATACAAGCAAGTGATCAACAAAGATGCAACGTCTGAAGATATCGTGCGTATTGGCCGCATTGGTGTAGTGCTTATCTCTGTCGTTGCGCTTTACCTAGCGATGACGCCTGACAGCTCGGTACTTGGCCTTGTATCTTACGCTTGGGCAGGTTTTGGCGCTGCGTTTGGTCCAGCTGTTGTTCTGAGCCTGTACTGGAGCAAGATGAACCGTAACGGCGCATTAGCAGGTATCATTGTCGGTGGTGTTACGATTGTCATCTGGAAGCAACTTTCTGGTGGTTGGTTCGATGTGTACGAAATCGTTCCAGGAATCATCTTATCGACGCTTGCTATCGTTGTGGTTAGCCGTATGTCTGGCGAACCGAGCGATACAGTGAAATCTCAACATGCTAAGTTTGAGAAGCAGTTAGTCGAGTTAGACTAACCGCTGATATTGCAATACGAAGCCCCGCAGCAATGCGGGGCTTTTTTTGTGGCCGCAGTTTGGAGAAGGTGCAAATAGAAAACTCTTTCAGTATGAGAGACGGTTACAGAAGATTGTTTTTGGCGTCACTTAAAAGACCAACTTAAATGCTAAGTAAAATCTTGGTCAATAATTGAACTTACCTCACGTATTTACGACTAAAGTTTGAGTCGAGGGAACCAAGTCATCCAGAATGAGTCGATTATCAATAACTCAACTGATCACGAAGGACACTCGTCATGCCAAAAGCGTATTGCCATAGCTGCCAAAAAAGCACTCACCATAAAGTTGTGATGGAGCGAAACCACACTGAAAGTCTTTCGGTAGTTCAAAGTATTTTGGCAATGATTACGCAAGGTGGTCATTACGTAGAGATGGAAAAGCAGTGCTATTGCCGAGTATGCAATACACAAAATGAACCAACGGAGATGAGCATACAAAAACGCTCGTGTCGTATAACTCAAGCACCTTTCCTTTTCAGCCGTTACTCTAGTTCGGCATAAGGCCTTCTTCTTTGCAGCACACTGTGATCAGAGTGTGCTTTGGCTCCTTTTTCCTCCCTCCTTTTTTGTATAAACTCTGTTAACTGTTGTAGCAATTTTGTAATCGCTCATGTCTCCAAATTATGAGGTAAATATGGAGTTAGACCGAATCGATCGCGAGATCTTGCGTCAGTTGCATCTTAAGGGCCGTTTGTCGATGGTGGAGCTAGCAAAGCTGGTCAATCTTACCACTTCGCCTTGCTCCGATCGTGTGAAAAGGTTGGAAAAAGAAGGCTATATTTCGGGGTATCATGCGGAGCTCAATCCTGAAAAGTTAGGTTTAGATGTTCAGGTGTTCATTCATATTCGACTCGATCAAACCAGCTTTTCTATTTTTGATAAGTTTGCACAGGCAGCTGATAACATGCCGGAAATCGAGGAGTGTTATTCGCTGTCAGGTGATTTCGACACCATGATTAAAGTGCGCGTTAAAGACATGAAAGCTTATCAACATTTCATGTCAACCAAACTTGCGACGCTTCCGGGCGTGATTCAAACTCGCAGTGAGGTAGTGATTGAAGAAACGAAGTCAGGCTTTGGCGTGAATCCAGATATGCTCTAATCAAAAGAGTCAAAAATAGAAAAAGGGAGCCTTGTGGGCTCCCTTTTCTATTTTTATTGGGTCGATGAGGTCGGTTACACGAATTGCGCAGAGATAATCCCTATCACACCACCAAATACACCACCCCAAACAACAAGCCAGCCGAGATGTTGACGAATCATCTGCTGAACGATGGTTTTCACCAGTTGCGGCGTGAGTTCACTTAAACGCTGGTCGATGATGTTTTCAACGTTGGTCTTGATCTCTTCCATCATAGCCGGTGATTCTAATTGCTCTTTCAGCGCTTCTTTTACGGGCTTTGATTGGCTGATCTCAACCACCGCTTCTTGCATTTTCTCGACAAAAGGTTGCTTTAGCGGTTGTAGCGCTTCTGTGCCACCAAACATGGCCAACATGCCACCGAATGAAGAGTTAGCGATCACATCCACCAGTGAGTCGAAAGTTGGGTTGAAATCGACTTTGTCTAAGATTGGCTCTAAGTTAAGCGTCTTATCCCCAGACATCTCCTTGTTAAGGAACCGGTCGATGTTTTCATTGGTAAAAAACTGTTCCATCATTAGTGTTTTGATGGCGGCTTTAAACTCTTCAAAACGTGCAGGGATAACGCCAGAGCCATACAATCCAGGGACTTTTTCAAACAGCATGTGTACGGCGAGCCAGTTGGTGATAGCACCTGAAAAGGCGAAAAGTCCGGCGTAGAAAACAACGGTATTGTCCAAGCTGTAGCCCGCAATCAATAGAGCGAGTGCGATAAAGTTAGTGGTGAAACTTTTGTTCATAGTTAAGCACTGTTGGTGACAAGAAGGAGAACGATTTTAAGTCATATGGATGGGGATGAAAAGATGTGCGATATCGAAGCAGTGAGCCGTGGGTACAGGATGGTTTGTAATAACGATAGCAGCTTGGTTTCAAAATCGATTATCATGAACTTCTTCTGGTTTTTACCATCATCCTTTTAATGAGATATCGTCATGTCTGAATGGTTTACCACGCCTGCATTAACGGCCATGCTACTGATCTTTATTGCTCTTTTGTCCAAACCGCCATTGGTTTTGGCCTCGCGATTGTGCTGCGCCACTACTCTTTATGATCTCCCCTGATTATGTTCCCGCGCCTATTTGCTTGGTCGCGTTGTTTATTTCGGTATTGAATGCGATGAAGCACAGAGCGAATGTTTCCATCGGGGGCTTGAAAATGGCGTTAATTGGTCGTATACCTGGCTCAATTGCAGGTGGCGTGTTGCTGGTGATGGTCTCTACTGACGTACTTGCGCTATGGCTAGGTGTTTTGGTGTTGTTTGCCGTGGTGGTGAGTATGCTGCCATTTCGAATTGAACCGACCCCGGCGCGTATGGGTGTGGCTGGCTTTTTCTCTGGTTTCTTTGGAACCAGTTCAGCAATCGGTGGGCCGCCAATGGCGCTGCTCCTGCAGCATCAAGAAGCCAATCAGTTGCGCGGAAACTTATCGGCGTTTTTCGTGTTCAGTTCTATTATCTCGTTGATCATCCAGATGCCAGCGGGTTTCTTAACTTGGCATCATGTTTGGATCACCATACCTTTAATTCCGGCGGGTTGGCTTGGTTACTATTTGGCTAAAATGACCACGCACTCATTACCGAAAGAGAAGATTCGAATGGGGGCGTTACTGCTTTGCTCACTCAGCGGTATGACCGCAATTTGGCAGGCGCTAAGTACTTAATGTAAGCTTAAATTCATCTTCAGTTCAGTTTTATCGCTCATAATGATTTATACCCAAGTAATCTCAAGATACCTGTTCAGCGAGATTTGCCTTGAACTTGAATCAGTGACAACGCTCTGAATCCTGCATCTTGAAGTCACTTGGGTATACACTGTAAAGATCTCTAAATAAGAAGGCAGAACTTCATGAGAACACTTGGAAATATAATTTGGTTTTTGTTTGGTGGCGTCTTCATGGGATTGATGTGGTGGGCGTTCGGCTTGCTGGCTTACATCAGTATTATCGGTATCCCATGGGGAAGAGCATGTTTTGTGATGGGGAATTTTTCCTTCTTTCCATTCGGCCAAGAGCCGATTGCAAGAGATGAGTTAACCAACGAAAAGGACATCGGTACTAGCCCATTTGGACTGATTGGCAACATCATTTGGTTCGTATTGGCAGGTATCTGGTTGGCTATCGGGCACATTCTTTCGGCTGTGGCTTGCTTTGTGACGATTATCGGTATTCCGTTCGCCTTGCAACATCTTAAGCTAGCGTACATATCCCTCGCACCGATAGGTAAAACGATTGTGCCTAAAGAGGAAGCGGCTCGCGCTCGTTACGGTAGCCGATAGCTTTCTCATCTAAGGCGTGCAGAGGTTATCAAGACAACGCTTGATGTGCTCTTTTAACCATAAAACAGTGTCATTGTTTCGGTGTTTGTGATGATGGTAAAGGAGCACTTCTGGTGTAAAGTCGACCGTGTCGATTTGCACCTTCACCTTCCTTAAATTTCTCTGCCCAGTATTGATGAATCGAGAGGCAGGAAACACTAAATCTGAGTGCTCAACAACATCAAGGATGGCCGACGGTAGTTCAGAACGAAACTTAATCTTGGGCGTGACTCCGTGCATCTTCATGATCTTTTCAGCAAATGACGTATGGCTGTTCCAATCTGATGCAATAATGGTGGCAAATTCTAATTCGCCAGACGTTAAAATGTCGATAGTTTGACCCTGATAAGAGTGACCGTTTCGAAGATACACGCAATAAGCATCTCTGGTTAATGTGTGTTGGAGAAGCTCTTTAGGAGCGTGCCCTATTTCATAATTCACTCCCACTAACACTTCGTCTTTGCCTAGGTCTTGCAGTGTATTTTCAGACCAGTTGCGCAAGTGAAATTGTACATTCGGCGCTTCGAGACTAAGGCTTTGATAAAGCTCACTGGCAAAAGCGCTGAGCAAGAAGGGGCTAAGCGCTATTTTAATGGTACCTGAGAGCTTTTGGGGTTCAAATTCAGATTGAGTATTGACGGCTTGTGCTAAGTTATCAAAAGCAGGTCTATCCTTTGAACTAATGCATTTGTGTAGTGGGTGGGCTGAAGACCACTGGGTGTTTTTACGAACATCTCGTTGCCAAAGTGGTCTCGCAGCCTTTGTAGTGCTTTGCTAACCGCTGGTTGAGATACCTTGAGCCGCAGCGCGGCCTTACGCATGTTCTTCTCTTGGTAGAGGATCATAAACGTACGCAGCAAGTTTAAATCCAGTTGCGAAAAGAGATCGTTCGACAAAGTGGCCTCCAAGTAAAATCAGAACGTTGGTTTAAGTGTAAGCAGCTAAGTAGCTGCAGTGTCAATTTTTAGTAAGACTTTATGCCGTACGGTTTAAGTCTGCTAGGTAAGTAGTGATCGAGGTTTTCTACATCGTTTTGGAATACATCAATGAGTTCTAAGTCAATGTCTAGATAGAGTTGGCGCTGCTCTTTACTAGCTTTATCCATGGATTCAAGATCCGTAAAATCCCAGAAATGGATATAGACTTGGCCACTAGGCAAGTAAAATCCGGTTAAGAAATCTTGTTCAACGGGTAGTTCGCGGTGGTAGGCATGCACAATACCATTGAGATAGAGCCAGTTATCAATCAGCAGTTCAGATTTGGTATTCACATAATGCCCATCTAGGGTTCGATGCTTGGCCTCAAATTTTTGTCGAAAACTCGAAATCGATTTGTCGGTCGCGGTGGACTCTGCATCTTCGCCTCGAAACTCTCGAATCGACTGCATGAAGCGTTTATTGTGCAGTATGGAAGGGTGCCAAACGACAAAGTCATTTCCAGAGGTTTTGTCGTTGCGCTGCTGCGCCCCAATTGCCGCGCCAATGTGGGTCAGATGCCACCCTTGTTCAACTTTTTGAACCCAGCCAAGTTCAAGCAGCATCTGATTGATTTTCTTGGCGCTGAGCTGAACCCGCTCACCAATTTGTGTAGCGGACAACGTCGACTTAGTGGTTTGGGTATCATCAATGACTAAATTAGAAGGCCAAACAATGAAGCGACCAAACTTTTTGTGGTCGACGTACTCGCCACCAAACTTCTTGCCTAACTCGGTAAGCACCCATTTGTCTTGGTAGCGGTTGATGTAACCGGATTGACTGAGTTCCGTAAACAGTTGGCTCGGTTCTAGATCGCGTGCTTTGGCAATCGCCGTTGTCGAGAGTTTGTCGCTTGCCATGTTGAAATCCTTGCCTAAGTCATTGGTCAGCCGTTAATAGTATCTTGAACCTTAGAGGCAAATGGGGTCAAGAGTGTAGATAGTTTTGCGAGGGGTAGGAAACAAAAAAAAGCAGCGAATGGAATCGCTGCTTTTAGAGTGAGGAGAGCGCTAAGGAGTAGCGGTTATTTGTTTACTCTTCAACGCTGCTTTGGTCTTCACCAATAAAACCACCCGTTTGATGCGCCCAAAGTTGAGCGTATATGCCGTTGCCAGCAATCAGCTCTTTGTGCGTACCTTGTTCAACGATACTGCCTTTATCGAGAACAATCAGCCTGTCCATTTGAGCAATGGTCGACAGACGGTGCGCAATAGCGATAACCGTTTTACCTTCCATTAGCTCGTTCAAGCTCTCTTGAATTGCTGCTTCCACTTCTGAATCGAGCGCAGAGGTCGCTTCATCAAGTACAAGCAGCGGCGCGTCTTTTTAATAGTACGCGAGAAATTGCAATACGCTGACGCTGACCACCAGAGAGTTTCACACCACGCTCACCGACTTGAGCTTCGTAACCTAGGTTACCGAACGGGTCGGTTAGGGTTTCGATAAACTCATGTGCGTGTGCCTGTGTGGTTGCTTTGATTAGCTGTTCATCAGACGCATCAGGATTGCCATATAAGATGTTGTCTTTGATTGAGCGGTGCAGCAAAGAGGTGTCTTGCGTCACCATACCAATCTTGCTGCGCAGTGAATCTTGGGTTACGTCAGAGATGGTTTGGCCGTCGATCTTGATTTTGCCGCTTTCCACATCGTGGAAACGCAGTAGCAGATTCACCAATGTTGATTTACCTGCACCTGAGCGACCCACTAAGCCAACTTTTTCACCTGGCTTGATATCAAGATTCAAGTTGCTGATCACGCCCTTGTTCTCGCCATAGTGGAAGCTAACATCTTCGAATGAAATGCCACCATGTGGTACTTGCAGTGGTTTGGCATCTTTCTTGTCTTCGATATCGATTGGCTTCGACAGCGTTTTCATACCATCAACTACGGTACCCATGTTTTCGAACAAAGCACCGACTTCCCACATGATCCACATCGACATACCGTTGATACGCAGGGCCAAACTGATGGCAATTGCGATAGCGCCAACACTGACTGAGCCGTCCATCCATAGGAAAATAGACAATGCAGAAACAGAGAACACCAACAGATAGTTGGTGACTTCAACAGCGATGTCAAAGCCTGTTACCAATCGCATTTGGCGATATACGGTATCCAAGAAGCCATTCATGCCTTCTTCTGCATACTCGGTTTCACGCTTGCTATGCGAGAACAGCTTTACCGTTTGAATGTTGGTGTAGCTGTCTACGATTCGACCTGTCATCGTAGAGCGCGCATCAGCCTGCTCTGAGGCAACATTCTTCAGTTTCGGTACGAAATAGATCTGAATTGCGACGTAGCATATTAACCAAACCAACATTGGAATCATCAAGCGCCAATCGGCAGTCGCGAGCAGGAAAACAATCGCTGTGAAGTAAACCGATACGTATACAAATACGTCCATGGTCTTCATCACGGTTTCACGCACCGCCAAAGAGGTTTGCATTACCTTGGTTGCAACACGGCCTGCAAAGTCGTCTTGATAGAAGTTCACGCTCTGCTTTAGCAAGTATCGGTGTGCGAGCCAGCGGATCGACATCGGGTAGTTGCCCAGCAGAGTTTGGTGGATTAACAGTGAGTAGACGATCACCAGTATCGGCATGACGACAAGCAGCAGTGCGCCGTAGCCCATTAGAGTGCTACTGTTGTCTTGCCAAAATGTTTCTGGGTTGCTGGTGGAGAGCCAGTCAACCAGTTGCCCCATGAACCCAAATAGGGATACTTCGACAATGGCAACCACCGTCGACATGATGGACATGATTATTAGTGGGACTTCAAAGCCGCGAGTGTAGTAGCGACAAAAGGCAAAAATTCCTTTTGGTGGCTGACTCGGCTCTTCATCCGGAAAAGGTTTCGTAAAACCTTCAAACTTCTTGAACATAATTGATCCTATTATTACGCGACTTCCTTTCTACAGTGAAAAGCTCTAATGAAAAGAAGCGGATAGCGTAGGTTATGGTATACCGAACAAAGAGCTATGTAACTAATAGGTTATAGTGAATTCGTGAATGTGTTTCGAAGAAATCATTATTAACCGTCAAATTAACAGTAAAAATCACTGAAAGATTAAATGCTGGCAGTAATTTCATGAATAAATAGGCCTTATTGATCTAAAAATCAGTAAAAACTGGTTTAACAATAATTTTACAATTGCAGTTATTCAGTGAGTGAAAGACGAGTTTCGATGATGTTAATGGAACAGCAGCTTAAAGAACAAAGACAATTTAAAATTGCCCTGCAATCGGTACAAAATGCTAACTGCGTGGTTATGGTCCCACCGAAAGAATTTCGATTCAATGCAGAAACGGCGCAAGATAATGAGTTTCAGCATAGTGTTGCATTAACCACCGAGCAAGTTCGTGAACAAGCAATGGCTGAGTTTCACACTATGGTGGCAAGCCTTCGTAGAGAGGGAGTGCAAGTTGTCGAGTTTGACTATCCACTCTCTGAACATGAAACCCCAGATGCGGTATTCCCAAACAACTGGTTTAGCACCACAAGCAAAGGTGAGTTTTTCACGTTTCCGATGGCGTGTACTAACCGTCAGCATGAAGTTCGCTCACAGGCGTTAATCGACGCATTGGCGCAAGCTGGCCGAAAGGTTGAGTTTAGCGACTCGCTAGAAAATTACTTGCAAGACAATGCTCATTTAGAAAGCACCGGCGTAATGGTGAAAGATCACATCAACAAAACCATCTATGCGGCCTTGTCTCAACGTTGTGATCGTGAAGTGTTGGAAGATTACGCGCAGCGCATAGGCTACCATCGCGTGATCTCATTCCAGACGGCGCTGCCTTCTGGCAGCCCTATTTATCACACCAATGTGATGATGGCGGTAGGTGAAAGCTTTGCGGTTATTTGTGATGAAGTCATCCCTGAATTCGAGCGTCGTTTCGTCATTAAATCTTTGGCAAAAGATAAGCAAGTGATCTCGATTACGCTCGATCAGATGAACCGTTTCTGTGGCAACATTTTGCAATTGGAAACCATCAACGGTGATAAAGTGATTGCCATGTCTCAATCGGCGTACGATGCCTTTACTCCAGCTCAGCGCACTCAGCTATCTACTCACGGTAAGCTACTACCATTTAATGTCAAAACCATCGAAGATATTGGCGGTGGCAGTGTGCGTTGCATGCTAGGCGAAGTGTTTCTGCCTTCACGAGTAAACAGACTTTAAGCCATATATCGATACAGAAAAGGAAAAAGGGAGCGAATGCTCCCTTTATTGCGTGATGCTGTTGCTGTTAGCTTTTAATCGGCACGACCAGAATATCAATCGGTGATTTATCGATGAGGTTTTTCGAGTAAGAAACAATGCTGCTCCAAAAATCGTGGTGGTGACCGGCAATTAATAGGTCAAAACCGTTTGCAGTAATCGTTGCTTGTAGCTTCTCACTGAGTGCACCTGTACCAATTAGGTTATGAGTGATTGGCACTTGGGCATAGTCCACAAAAGCTTGGATCTGCTCTAACGCATGTTTGTTGATAGGTGGATTTTCGTAGCTTTGTTGAAGGTCGATGAGCTCTGGGTAGATTTCACCATGTGAACCATCGATATGGATGAATGAAACTTTGGCGTCGAGTAGGCCTGCGAGGAAAGTGGCCCTGTCGATCAACACTTTACTGTCATCGCTAAGCTCAATAGCAACGAGAATATGATTATATTTCATGGTGATGTCCTCTAGCTTGACTACTGCTTCCAGTTTAGACGGAGTTGCGTTTTTATTTTGTCTAAGGCATCTCAAATTGATGAAATATTAGTCTAATTCGTAAGCCGCCATTAAGAAAAGTATTCTGTGGTTAGAGTATTGTTTAGAGGAATGTGATTGCTTCTCATAGAGAGAAGCAATCATTGATTGAAATTGTTACAGGAACTGTACTTGTGTCGTTTTCCCCGGTGAGACGCTGACACTTTTCTTAGCATCGTGAATGTGGAATCCAATACCTTGAATCTCTTCACTGTCATTTTCTGCTGTACATGAATAGCCTAGTGCGTAAATACCTGCCGGAAGGTCCATAAACGAGAAGCTTGCTTGGCCTCCGGATTGTTCAATGCTGTTTTGAATGATTGGCGTCCTTTTAAGTGGGCGCTTTTTGCCTTCCTCTCCACCGTCTAGTGAGTAGAAACCGCTCATTTGTTCTTGATACGTGGCGAATTTGTAGAGGTAAACTGAGTCTAAACTGTCGCCAAAGGGTTCGCGCTCACATTGGTAGGCAACATAGTCAATATCCACTGAACCTTGAATGTGGCCAATGTCATTAACGGCATCATCTACTCGGATAATATCGAACTGCTTGCCTCCTAAAAAGCGCCAGTCGTGGTTTTTGTTGTATTTTAGGTTCGTTTCTAAATCGAACATGACAGCCAGATTGTTTTCACCGGAAAGAATGGTGAACGGCTTGCTGGTTAATCGACCAGTGTTCCCTGCATCTTCAGGTGGTTTAGCACCTGCACAAGAGCCTTGTGATGGTGTGGATAGGTAGGAATAGCTGCCATCTACGTCTTTCACGTAAGAATCTTGGCTGATGTCGACTTGAGTGCCATTCTCATATTGACCATTCATGTATAGGCACATGGTGTATTCGCCTGGCTTTACGCTTAAACCTTGAAAAAGTGAGCTTGCCGATATGCCGTTCGAGTTTTTCACATCAATCATTCTTAACGCATTTTGCTCGTCGTTAAAGTCAATGTGGTACGCCTCACACTCACCGGTTTGATCACACGTTTGACCGTTTACTTTTATCGGTTTTAGAAAAACGTAGTTAAAAGCAATCACCGCTTGGTCAATGTCGTCGATGTATTTGTCATGCGGGTTGTACGGTTCGTCCAGATTGTAAGAAGCGGTGGTGAAAGTGTTGGTTGAAATCTGGTCAATAACGCCAACATTTAATGTTGCCGACTGACTTGTTGCGTCATCGCTATTGTTACAGCCGTATAAGAAACTTAGCGTCAGTAGGCCAAGTGAAAAAGTTTTAATTGAGTGTTTCATGTCTATCTCCCCAAGTTGTAGAGAGTGTATGGACGGCGTTACTTGTTTTTGTCATCGAAGATTGAGTCTGTGTCACCTTTTCGTTAATTGGTGGCGCATTCGGAAACTAAATCACTAGGATTGAGTATGGGGGAGTCAAATCGATATCTCTGTAGCTTCACAAGGAGGAGTGATGAAGCATATGTTGAGCTGGGTGGTACTTTGCTGGGTGGTGGTAGCGCCATCGTGGGGGCGAGTTCTGAGCAGAATGAAATAGAGAACGGTGCAGAGTTCATAGAATTGAACGTATCTGTAGATTTGAAAGGTATAGAGCAAGCGATTCAACGCACGAACGAAAGTTTGGACGGGTTAGCTTTGTCGTTGTCAGAAATGGCGCAAAATTCAGACTTAACAGAAGAACAGAAACAGAACATAGATAATACCGTTACTAACATTAATCAGTTGATTGATGTCTCGACGCGTTCAGTGGAAAAACTGCCCGGTGCGATTGAGCACTCTAAGCGAGCGGTGAGTACTAAAACAGAGCAGTTCTTAGACGATCTTCAAATGAGAATTTTGATTGCCATCGGTGCCATTGTCGCTGCGCTGGTGGCCTTTATTGTGGCGATTTTTAAATTGGTATTGATGCCGATGCAAGCACGGTAGTCGGGGCGACGCAAAACATCGCTGAAATGGCTAAAACGCTGCAGGTGACAGCGAAAGCGGTGGAAGCTTGCTCCGTGCGCCAAGAAAAATTGGCGCAGCAATTAGATGAAAAACACGTTCAACAATAGATTGTGTTGCGATTGGACACGCTTTTTCATTTTGTTTTCGACTAGTTAGATCATATTTGTTAAGACTATAGGCCACACTCTCAAATTAGTGATTGTTAGATTGTCAGGGAAGAAATCAACCACATTGTCGGCATGGCAAGTGATGCCTGCGCTGCTTGCTCCAATGTTTGCCTCGCTCACTTTGGTTTGGCACGTTCCTGCGTGGGCACAATCGGAGGAGGGCACTCATACCTATACGCAGGTTATCGTAATCAACGAGAACGACGATTGGCTTAAGCTTAAGTCCGGTGAAGTGCTGATCGGTGAGCTGATCGGTACCGTGAAAGAAGATCATAATTCTTACGAACAATCTATTGAGTTTGATAGCGACGACTTAGGTGACCAAGAGGTGGATATTGAAGATATTTCGGTACTTCAGACGTCCGGTACTTATGTTATCAAGCTTGCCAATGGCGATACCTTGTACGGTACTTTGCGCATCGACAATGACAAATTGTCAGTGACTAGCCCTGAAGGAACGCAACAGTTTCCAGTTGAAATGATGGTCTCTGCGCTCACGCGAGCGAATAAAGAGATCGACCGCTGGGAGGCTGATTTTTTCTTAGGGGCTAACTTAAGTAAAGGGAACACCAATGAAGCTTCCCTTTCAGCCGAGGTGAATGCGAAACGCCAAAGTGTCAGCTCGCGAACACTACTCAAATACAAAGGGAATGTGACGCAATCGGGAGGTGAGAAAACCGCTCAAAATCATACTGCTGACGCCTCTTACGATATCTACCTTAACAACCGTTTGTTTTTCCGCCCAGCGAAAATCTCGGCCAGTAGCGATAAATTTCAAAACATTGATTATCGAATCAATGCGTCAACTCAGATCGGTTACTTTGTATTAGTCACTCCGGAACTGGAGTGGGATGTGTCGGTAGGGCCGGGTTATCAGATCACCCGCTACGACACGGTATTGGAATCCGAATCTCGTGATGAAGAGAGCCCGATATTGGTGTTCTCATCGAACTTTGAATGGGAAGTGAGTAAAGATGTCGACTTTACCCACTCTTATGATTTGAACTGGGCCAATAACATTTCAGGCGGGATACGGCACAGCAATAATTTTGGCGTAGACTTCGAGATCATTAATGACCTCGATTTTAGTGTTAAATTTACTTGGGACCACGTTGCTTCACCGAAAACGGATTCAAGCGGCGTTACCCCAGATAATAACGACTACAAACTGCATTTTGGTCTAACGTACGACTTTTAGCGTTCGATCTCATTGAGAATGGCTTCAGCCAGCTGATGGGTCGCGAGGTTACGTTGAGCAGTGTGTGTCGGCAGTTTGCCTGATCGGGCTACCGCAAACCAATCCTCAAGCATAGCGTCGAAGCCTTTACTGCTAAGCATTGGCGTCCAATCTTTTAGGGCGACTTGATGCTCTTGTCCGTCAATCCACTTTTTACCCGACACAAACGAATCGAACTCATAGCTTTGGTTGATTAACGCCACGCTCATTCGCTCGCGGGTGATACCAAATTGTCGATTCATGCTCGCTTGGTAAAGTGTATCTTGGTGCTGCCATGAAACCTCGATTCGTGAGAGCTGTGAGCCTTCTTTAGCGATACTAAGGTTGAGACCCTCTAAGGTTGCTTTGGCGGCAAGGTTGACGCTATCCAACGCGTGAATGAAGTCATCGAAAATAAAAGTTCTCAGTTCACCCGGTAAATCGTGTCTATGTTTTTCCCAACGCATGACTCGTAAATCCGATTGCTGGCCACTTTGTAGCGAAGGCAAATGTTGGTTGTACAAAGGAATATGACGACGGTTAAAGCTACGTACAAGGGTTGCTGGTGCTTCTCGGCAATATCGTATAGTTCCTCGCACTGAGCTGCGCTGTCGGCTAATGGTTTATCAACAAAGGTTGGGATGTGGTGAGATAAGAAAAATTGGGCTATTTCATGATGTGCAGCCGTGGCAGCATGAATCATAACGGCGTCTACATTGTGCTTGAGTAAGTCCTGATACTGAGTGCAATACTCACTAATTCGGTACTGCTGACTCAATTTTTTTACGGTTTCTGGTTGGCGTGTACAAAAAACAAGTTCGATCCCTGTTTTTTGGGTAATGACAGGTAGGTACGCTTTTTGGGCAATGTCGCCCAACCCAATAATGCCTATTTTCATGCTAATCCTTTTTGTCGACAGACTCTCAGCTTTTATACCTAAGCAAACTCGCCCTTCGGGAGCGTATCTTGAAGTCACTTGGGTATATCAAACTACTTATAAAACAACGCACTATGAAGATAAAGAGCAAGTCGCACAAAATCCTGTCGTAACTCGCTCTATTTCACGTGCTTGAAAAAACTATGCTTCTAATTTCTTAAGTCGCATGTCATAAGATTGACTTCAACTCACAAAGTTATTAATAGCGGTGTGAGATTGGTTGAAAGGTATACTCTGGGGGATATCTAGCGTCTGCGATTATTGCTAGAATCGCCCCCGATTTGGTTGTAACAGTGAATAAGTAATGAAAGAGAGAGTAGTGGTATCCGTCTCTTCGGTGCGCGGAACTAAACACTTTCATATCGGTAAATGGGTTCGTCATTGCTTAAAAGGGATCGGCTACTTCGTTGCGCTTGGCGTAATGGTAACGGGTGGAGCCATCTACTACCTCGTTAACGAGGTGGATTTTGCCAAGCTAAAACAGCGAGAGCTTGAGACAAAATCTATGTCGTTAACGGAAGAAGTTGAATCACTTCGAGAGCTAAAAACTAGCTTAGAGAGTGATTTGATCGATCGCGAAGAGCGAATGAACCTAGTATCGGACCGTTTGGGGGACTTAGAGAAAGTCCTCGGCATGAATGACAGTGAAGGTGAGCTTGAGTCCCGTTTGGATACAGCAGCGATCACCTCTTCAGTCAGAATGGTGATGCTTACTCAAATTCCGAGTGGTGCGCCTGTTCATAACGCTCGGATATCTTCAGGCTATGGGAAGCGAAAGCATCCTGTGACTGGTTCGATACGAATGCACCGTGGCCAAGACTTTGCCGTGAATACCGGTACGCCCGTTTATGCTCCGGCAGATGGTGTGGTTGAAATCACAAGGCCGAGTAAAGAAGGTTCGGGCAACTTTTTGCGATTGCAACACAGCTACGGCTTTTCAAGCTCTTACTCGCACTTGCAAAAGTTTTCGGTTAAGAGCGGTGAGTTTGTCCAGAAGGGTGACCTAATCGCCTATTCTGGTAACAGTGGTTTGTCATCGGGCCCGCATTTGCATTACGAAGTTCGCTTTGTCGGTAGGCCGTTAGATCCGAAGCCCTTTGTTGATTGGGGGGTGGACAATTTTGAAACAATATTTAGTGAAGTACGAGGTATTCGATGGGAATCTTTAGTAAACAAAGTCGAGCTAAGAGTCAGCAGTCAGCTACAACTGTCATCGCAAAAGGCTGTGCTATCGAAGGACAACTCAAGCTAGAAAGCGATATTCAAGTGGATGGCCAAATTGAAGGCCAACTGCATGTAGAGAAGGCCTTGGTGATTAGCCAATCTGGTTCTGTGAAAGGCGAAGTCTTTGCAAGTCACGTTATTATTAACGGTGAGTTTGAAGGTATTTGCCATGCATCACGTATTGAAATTCTAAGCCAAGGCCGTGCAACCGGTGAGATTTACAGTGATGACCTAAGCATTGAAAAAGGCGGTAAATTCAACGGCCTGACTCATTCTGTGCAAGACAAGCAAGTTGTCGATCTAAACGACGCAAAGATGATGGCTGAAGGGTAAACCTTCAGCTTTTTTTCCTTCCGACTGATTCGGCCTTAGTGATTCTCCATCATTTTTGTCCGTGTCACTTCACTTCCCTTTATATTCTACGATGAGAAGTTTGCTTGACTGCGCTATCATCAATGTCTTGTAAACGTCGCTCGACGACTTTATTTCCTACACTTTAACTATGACTCAAAGAAATGTACTGGTGGTCGATACACTATTACATACGAATGAAAAGATGATTGAATGAGCACGATAGGCATAGCAATTGGCGCGACAGGTTTAGCACTTATCCTAGTGTTTGTATGGATGCTGTCACTTTCAATTAGAAAAAAGCGTTTAGAAGAAGAGAGAAAACAGCGAGAGATTGCTTATCGAAAAGCGCTAGAGAAAAACCGCCAAAAAGAGCGTGAAGAGCGCTTAATGAAAGCGGAAAGCGGGCATATTCCAACCATTCTCTACTTAGCAAAAGAAGCAGAACGTAAGAATGTGAAAGAAGCCTTGTATTGGTACAACAAGGCGGCAGAGCTTAATAATGTGACGGGTATGTACGGGATCGTGCGTATCAGCCAGCGCATGCGCGAAGATGTGGTGCTCAAAGAGAAAGCAAGATTCTGGCAGTTGGCCATTAATGCCTCTGAAGGCCAAGTCTCGGCGAAGTATGAAGTGGCACTAGCGTATTTCCATGGTCGCGGCATTGAGAAGAATATTGTAAAAGCGTTGGAGACGATGCAAAGTGCGGCCAATGAAGGTTTCATTAACGCCATTCTATTTCTAGGCGATTGGTGTCAATCACCCGACAACTTTGATCGCAAGCCAGAAGATGCCATCTATTGGTACCGCAAGGCAGCAGAGCTTAACAGCAGTACTGGCCGAATGAAGCTAGGTTTATGCTATCTCGAAGGCAAAGGCATCGCTGCTGACCACAGTAAAGCGTGCTACTGGCTGGAAAGATCCGCTGAACAAGGAAATAACGAAGCCATGTATCATGCGGCTCAAGCATGGATAGACAGAGGCAGTTCAGGCAACGCCGTGGCGTATATTTGGGCGTTTCTTTCTGCCCATTTTGGCTACGAACCGGCTAAAGCACTGCGTGATCAAGTGGGGTCCAATATTGGCGTTGATTCAGTGGTTGGTTTACAGGCTCTGGCTAAACCTATGGTTAAGAAGATTGCTGCCGGTACAGTGAGTAAACACTCCATCATTAAAGCACTGAATAAGCTCTACAAACGTGGTGTTTATATCCCCGCTAAGGGTGAAGTTGAAGAAGCAGAGTTGGAAGATACACCGCCAGAAGTGCCTACCGATGAGGAGGTTCCTGCTAATCCTCCCGAACAGCCGGTACAAACGGATGGGTTAGAAAAGCTCGACTTCTCGCACAGCTCGTTTAATAAGTCTTAACGCCCAGCAAAGAGTAGTAAAAAGCCCCGATGAGTTCTTCATCGGGGCTTTTGTTTATTGAGATTGTCGTATTTGCGCTTTTCGTATTTGTGCTTTTCGTATTTGTGTAAGCGGGATTAATGGTGGTGCTTCATTCCGCCCATGACTTTTTTAATTGGTGCGGTGAACGTTTGCTTGTCACCGTTGGCGAACTCTAGCTCCACTTCGATCTCATTCCCTTCTTTTAGAGGTTCGACAAGGTCAAACAACATGATGTGTAAGCTACCTGGCTTGAGCGTAACGGTATCGTTGGCTGGGATAACGATGCTTTTAACCTGACGCATCTTCATTAAGTCGCCCTCTTTGATTACGTCATGTAGCTCAACTTTACCGGCCGCTGGCGTTTGCGCAGCCACTAAGGTGCGTTCAACCTCACTGTGATTCATTAACTCAACAAATACAGCACTGGTTGGGGCATTTGGTGGAGTGGCACGTGCGTAGGGATGGTGAGTCATCACATCCATAGCCGCCGTGGCGGCGAAAGAAGTCGTAATTAGGCTAGAGAGCATCAGGGCTTTTAGCTTCATGTCATTATCCTTTTGATGAGCTTGTTATTGTTGTCATGGCCTGCACGATAGGGGCAGGTGTCAGAGTGTGGGGTACTTTTTGAATCAATGTGCCATCTGGCTTTAAGAAATAGAAGTAAGAACTGTGATCGACCGTGTATTCAAGTTGAGAATTCTCAAGTTCGGTTCTACGAAAAATAACGCCGTACTGACCCGCTAGCGCTTTGGTTTTTTCTGCAGAGGTCGAAGCCCCATCGATGGCAGGGTGGAAATATTGGGCATATTCATGCGCTTTGGCTGCATGGTCGCGATCAGGGTCGAGAGAAATAAACACAGGCCAGAATTGGTTAGCTAAGTCTTGGTCCACTTGATTTAAGGCTCCTGCAAGCATAGCAAGAGAGGTCGGGCAGACATCTGGACAATGCGTAAATCCAAAGTAGACGATGCGAATCCGCTCATCTTGTGGATTAAATAGTGCGACGGCTTGGTCGTTTTTACCTTGCAAACCGAGTTCAGCAATCGTGTTTGAACCTGAGTCGGAAGAAGAATTTAGGAACTGCTTAGCACCAATGCCTAGTGCAAAGGCGGCAGCAAGTGCGAGAATCCAACGCTTATTCATGAGACATCCTTATTGCAGGGAAAACAGTATGAGCACCATCGGTCAGTTTGCCTGTCCAGATCATGCTCTCTTGAGTGCAGACAGGGAGAATAATCTCACCTGAAAAGAGGTTTCCATTGGTTCGTTTGAGGATGAATCGCGGGGCGCCCATATCCATCTCGTGACCTTCTAACGACAGTTGCAGGCTGTCGCTTTCAGATTCTGGCCACTGCACTTCTAATGTGACAGGTACAAGAGGGTGAACCGTATCTCGATCGATTGTCATGACTGTATTATCTTGTGTACACGGCGCTGAAGTCAGCATGCAGTGATCATCAAGCGATGGTGCTAAAGAGGTAAGCTCGGATTGAGATGGCTGAAAGATAACATCACTGGCTAAAATACCCGCAACCAACGCCGCACCGATAAAGATAAACTTAAATCCTGAATGCATCAGTGAAAACTCATAGGAAGTCAAAATGCGATAGTAGCATGAAGCGGTGAGTCAGCATTGAGTGCAAAGATAAAAATGTGGAAAGAATCAAATGGTAACGCTGTAGTTGCGAACAAAAAAGCGGAGCTATTTGGCTCCGCTTACTGTTTGAGGGGGAAGGGTCTAAACGAGAGTTTAGCTATCTTTGCCTTCCGCAAACTTCTCAAGCCCGAGGACGAGGGCGATAGCTGCCACCATCATAATCACCGCTAATATTAGCTGTGACGGTTGGTTTGTCAGTGCTTCGAACTGGAACGGTGAAAGGTTTTGCTCAATCAAAGGCACTTGCTCACCACTTGAGTTGGTACGCCAAGTGAGGGTTTGTTTCCAAGGCCAAATCTTTGGCAAAGTACCTATCATCAATCCTGTTAGGAAGATCAGCGTGAAGTCGCGGAAACGGTTCAATAGCCAAGAAAGTACGTGTGAGAACGACAGCAAACCCGCGACACAACCAATTAAAAATAGCGCCAGAATATCAATCTGAAAGCCTTTAACGGCAGCGAGAACAGGCGTGTACATACCAATAAGAAGCAGAATAAAGCTGCCAGAAATCCCTGGAAGAATCATGGCGCAAATAGCAATGGCCCCTGCAAGGATGACATTGAGATAAGTCGGCTCCATTTGCAGCGGGCTCAACACGGTAATGCTGTAAGCAAAGGCGACGCCTAGCAGCAAGAACACCAAACGCGATAGCGACCGTTGCTCAATTTGCTTGAGAATGTGAAACACAGACACAAGGATTAAACCGAAAAAGAACGACCACAGAGGAATAGGATGCTCGACAAGCAGGTAAGAGATCAGTTTTGCCAAGGTCAAAATACTGGTTAATACACCGCCAAATAGTGCGACCAAGAAAAAACCATTGATGTGATTGAAGGCAGCTTTGAAGCCTTGTTCACGCCATACCGTGATTGCTCCGGGGCCTATTTTACGAATGCTGCCCAGTAGCGTGTCGTAGATGCCTGTGATGAAAGCGATGGTTCCGCCCGAAACTCCGGGGACGACATCGGCCGCGCCCATAGCTATACCTTTAAAGAAAGTCGATAAGTAATTCATTTGTAATCACAATTAATTTGGATTGGCTGATTATATACCCAAGTGACTTCAAGAGACAGAATTCAGAGCGAGTTCACTGGTTCAAGTTCAAGGCAAATGATGCAGCGAAATAACAGGTTCTTTCCAAGTCATTTAACACAGAAACTGAATCACGCTAGGTATACAGACAATCAAAAATAACGAGTATCTCTATCATAGAGATCTATTGTAAGTAAGGTTGATAAATCAGTTGATAAGAAAGTAGGTGAGTATTAATTTGCAATTTGATTTTGCATATTGCAATTGCATTATGCAAATTAGAAGTGTCAATAGAGGACTTTCTGCGACGATGGACATATAAAATGGCCGTTTTAAAGTTGGCACGCTAACTGCATATATACAAGTGACCCTTATTAAGCCGAGGGTCACCTAGCCAACTGACGTTGTTAGTGAATACTATTGTTCACACAAAATATATGCCAATCGCGAACATTGCGGTTGGTTTTTTTTTGCCCAAAATTCTCCAATTTCTTTGATCTTAGCGCCATTTTTGTGAATTTTATACCGGACTAGCTCTCGACAGAGGATGGTCTAATCTTTAATAATGCCTGCTTTCTTTTTTTCTCTTAACGATAGCCAACCTGATTATCATCGTTGAGATAGACATTTCATTTGTTTGTATAGGATCTATTTATAGACAAAGATTATGACAGAATGATTTACAGGCAGTTCTGCGTGTAAACAATACTCATTAAGGAAGATGAGCGGAAACTTAAAGAGGTTATATGAATCAAGTTATCTCCGTAGGGCCACTAGAATCTTTTTTAATTGCCATCAGCGTGCTTTTTCTCGGCCATTTCGTAAACTCGAAGCTCCCAATTCTAAAGAAATTCAACATTCCTGAGCCTATCGTGGGCGGTTTGATTGTGGCGTTTATTATCACAGTAATGCACTTCAATCAGATCGATTTGGAGTTCTCTCTACCGTTGCAAAACACCTTTATGTTGATGTTTTTCAGCACTGTCGGCTTAGCCGCGAACTACACCCAGTTGATGAAAGGGGGCGCTAAGGTGTTCCTTTTCTTAGCGGTAGCGTCGTTTTTATATCATTATCCAAAATGGCGTGGGTGTGTCGATGGCGACCGCTTGGGTCTTGACCCGCTAATGGGGTTGATTGCCGGTTCCATTACTTTATCTGGCGGTCATGGTACGGGGGCAGCGTGGTCACAGACGTTCTCAGAGACTTACGGTATGGCGAATACGCTCGAAATCGCGATGGCTTCGGCAACATTCGGTCTAATCATCGGCGGTATTATTGGCAGTCCAGTAGCTCAGAAGCTTATCAACAAACACAATATTGAATCGGAATATGGTACTGGCATCCATACCCATGAACGCTTTCCTGAGCTTGTTACTTACAACGAATACGAAGAAGACAAAGTGACCGCAAAAAAAGTGGTCGAAGTGCTGTTTATCCTTCTTATTTGTGTCACTGGTGCTAAGTATCTAGAGCAGTTCGTGAAAGGTTTGGATATTCAGTGGTTGATGATTCCTGATTTTGTTTACGCTCTGTTTATCGGCGTGTTTATCACTAACATCATGGAAGTGACCAAGGTTCATAAGGTGGACACCGAAACCGTAGATATTCTCGGTACTGTATCGCTTTCACTTTTCTTGGCTATGGCCTGATGAGCTTAAAGCTATGGAATATCTTTGATCTTGCGATTCCATTCTTAATTATTTTGGCTGTGCAGTCTGTGATACTGGGAATCTTCGCTTACTTTGTGACATTCAAAGTGATGGGTAAAAACTACGATGCCGCAGTTATTGCTGGCGGACACTGTGGCTTTGGCTTAGGAGCCACACCAACAGCGGTGATGAACATGGGTACTTTAGTAAACAAGTTCGGCCCTTCTCCGCAAGCCTTCATGGTGGTGCCGATTGTCGGTGCGTTCTTTATCGATATCGTAAACCTGATTATCCTCCAAGGGTACATTTCATTTTTGGGGTAAGCGATTAGCTCGCGTGTCTCGCCCTAAAATGCAAAAGTACAAAACCAGCCTGAACATTCAGGCTGGCTTTTTTGATCTTAGGGATGAATCGAAACGGCTAGGTTAATTGGTCTTGTTTGAGAAGGTGAGCTTTGTTCCGTTGAATCTCAAACGAGACAGTAGTGTTTTGGCGTTCTTTCTGCCTAATTCACTAAACTCTAATCCATAGCGAGAGTGATGTGTCGAGCGTTGCAGGTTGCATACTGTACCGAATAGCGGCGGACACTGTGGCTGATTAATGTTTTCGCTTATCTCAATCATGATCACGTCACCCACTTGGAAAGTGGGCCCGAGAGGAGCAGTAAAGAAGCGGCAGCCGCTTTTTGAAAGATCACGAATCTCACAGTGCGTCTTGTTTCCACCTTGGGTAATGGCACCTTCTAAGTGAATATCGTAGCGCGGTTCCTTTCGCAGCTGGTTGATTTGCATGGTGTTGGGAATGGTCATGCTAATCATCGCAATGGGGTCTTGAATAACGTGTTTTATCTGCGATTTAAAGTGGATTTGTGCGCCTTCGCCCCGCGGTGAGATCGCCCTAATGTTCATCCAAAAGGCGGGCTGAAAATAGAAATCTAAATCAGTTTTTGAAATCGGAGGTATTTCAATCAGAATTAAGTTGTCTGGGTGAGTACCGATAAACTGGGTCTTGCAGCGAAACTTGGTTCCAACTGGCGTGGTGATGCCAATGGTCATTTCACTGCTGTGTTCTATCATCGCAAGGGCGTCTGAACTGTTGATCGTACTGACATTGCTAGCTTGATTTGGTAGTTTAACGACCTTAGCGCTTGCCTGATTGTTCATGGATGTAGAGTGACTCCTGCGAGTAGTAATGTAGATTGCAGAATCATCAATACTAGGGTCGGAATGGGTTTTATTCAAATTGGAAAACGGATAATTCTATGACTTCACAAGCAAAATCGACGAAAAGTCCGGTATTTTCGTCAAACACGAACCTAAACATGAAGAAGCAGACTCCATGAGCCGTAATCTCTACCGTGAAAAACTTTGTGATCTCAATATCAAGGACATCACCTCAATCGAGACAATTCAGAGCCTATGGAGTGGTTACGGCAAATTGGTACGTGTCGCCGTTGAAAGTGAAGTTCACTCAAACCTTATTATCAAACACGTAAACCTGCCGGAAGCGATCAGTCACCCTAAAGGTTGGAACAGCTCCATCTCACATCAACGAAAAATCCAATCTTACAATGTTGAGTTGAATTGGTACTGTTACTTTAGTGCTCAGCTTCAACAAGATTTACCTCATGGAGCGTTAGGCATTTTATGCGAGCATGAAAATGAGGGTGAGTGGCTGATTGTCATGGAAGATCTTGCATTGAAAGGTTTTCCAAGCATCAGCAGTAAGGCAACACCGTTGCAGCGAAGTGCTTGTCTACGCTGGCTTGCGCACTTTCATGCTAAGTTCATTGGTGAGCAAGGGAATGGGCTTTGGGAAAACGGAACATATTGGCACTTAGACACCCGCCAGATGAACTGGAAGCCCTAGAAGACCTGCCATTAAAGCTAGCTGCGAAAGCGATTGACTTGAAGTTAAAAGAGGCACCGTTTCAAACACTGGTACATGGCGATGCGAAGTTGGCGAATTTCTGTTTTTCGCCAGATGACTCTCTCGCCGCCGCGGTGGATTTCCAGTACGTGGGAAAGGGGTGTGCCATGAAGGATGTCGCGCTCTTTATTAGCAGTGCAGTCGAGCCTGAAGCATGCGCGGCATTGGAGCAGCCATTATTGGATGAGTATTTTGCTGCGCTTGAAGAAGCTTTGTCTATATATCAGCCTGATATAGACGCCCAAGAGGTCGAGGCGGCTTGGCGTCCTATGTTTGAGTTCGCTTGGGCTGACTTTCAGCGGTTTGTAAAAGGGTGGAGCCCAAGCCATTGGAAGATAAACCCTTACACCGAGTCTGTTAAAGAGAGAGCATTAAACTCACTGAAGCAATAAGACATCACCTCTCTGTGATGCGCTCTTATTTAACGACAGACTAAGGTTTTACTCGCGCCATGTAATAGGTATCGCTGTACTTGCCATCTCTAAAACAGGAAAGAATGGCTTTTCCTTCGATCTCAAAGCCGAATTTCTTATAGCATGCGATCGCAGCTTCGTTATCGCAGTTCACTTCCAGTTGCAGGCGTTTGATTTGCAGCCAGTTATCGGCAAGATCGATGACGGTTTCAATCAAGCGACTGGCCACCCCTAAACCGTGAAAGTCATCGTGCACTCCCAAGCCAAAACTGCCGCAGTGACTGATTCTTGGGCGCTGGGCGTGTTCAAATCCAATGTTTCCCACAACTCTGCCATCTATCTCGCAACAAACGAGTATACGCCGTCAGGCATGGATTCGAGGCGCTTGACCCACATAGCTTCTGATGACAGAGGGAGTTGTAAAGTCTCGCGTTGCGCTTTGGGTTGCGAGTATAGTTCACTCAATGCCTTGGCGTCATTTATGTGCGTCGGTCGTACCACTATTTCCATAACCTAAGTCCATTTTATTCCTTTCCAATCAATAATGTACTGCGATTTTCTCCATATTTATAGAGATAATTTCAGTCAAATCAATCACAACGAATAGTAATGGATACGGAGGCATGATCGCTACTGAATTGGTCTTGCTCAAATGCGGGGCTAATGAGGTGTTGGTCTGACACATGGTGACGAAGAATCGTAGCTCGCCGAGTGGCGGATTGAGGGTGAAACTCGCCAGAAGCCAGAATGTAATCGAGTATGCTGCCTTTTTCCGCCAAGTAGTGGGTAGACGGCCGCGGTGTTGTGACCGATTGTGCTAACTCATAGCTATCGAACAGGTGATAGGTCGCCAGTGTCTCTGTCGAATGTGTCTGTCGGTGTAAGCCGCGTGATAGCAAGCTGCTGAGTTCTGGTTGGCGGATATCTTGATTGAAATCACCCAGAATCAAATAAGGTCGGCCAGTTTCTGCTTTCACTCTAGTGACGAACTGGTGAAGGAGCCTTGCCTCTGTTCCTCGCTGGATCGACGATTGCCACTGGCCAAGGATTTCGTTCTGCCACTGCCGTTCGAGGGATAGATCCTCTTGGCATTCTATACCCGAGCGTTGAGATTTTAGATGAACGACATATACATCGCACAATCCAAGCGTTGGCGTTTCTATAGTGGTGTGCAAAGGATCTCTGCTAAAGCTGAAGCCTGCGGGTACATGGTCTAGATCAGCTAAAGACACCAGCGAAGCATGCGTGATAGGAAAGCGAGACGCAAGTGCAACGGGTGGCTGAGAGTGAATATAGTCAGACTCAATTTGTGGTGTTGCCAAACAAGCGAAATGGGGGTAGCCCAAATCTAAGGTTTGAGTACGCAAATCCTGCCCACTGAAGACCTCTTGAAAGCCAACGATATCGCTGTTCAACTCAGTGAGGTGCTGTTTTAGCCAGTACTGTTTTTTATGCCACTCTTCGCGAGTGTAGATATTATCCAGCTGATAGTAAGCGTTGGGTGGAGTGAGGTAGTTAAAAAGATTCAAGGTAGAGACCACAAACTGTAATTTTGGGTTAGGCAATGGTTGGCTCGCTTCTAAAATTAACCGTCTACTTTATTGTATACCTAAACCCTGCCGTTTTGCTTCAGTTAGTCTGCTTGAGGGTAGGTTCGACAACACCACCTGATTCTAATACTTCTATAGTGTTACAAACTTTGTCCATGGGTTTGGCCCTACTTGAATTAGGGGTGATATATCTGAATTGAAATAAACGGTATCTCGCAGAGGTCATTGGTCTGATGAGTGCTTTTCCTTACATTTTGTATGTACAAATTCAGCAAAGGGATGTTGCTTCAAATAGTGTTAAATCGAGAATTTCACAATGACAATCCTACAATCTAAAAAAACGTTTCTTGCTCTAATTTGCTCAGTGGGTGTGGTGGGTGCCGCGTCTGCAAGCGACTCTGAAGTTCAAGATATGTCAGATCCTTTAGCGGTATACACTCAAGCCGGTGCTGGCTATACCGACAAAGGCTTGAACCTGAAAATTGGCCAAACTTACGACACTGGCAGCGATACCACAATGGGTATGAATATCATTGAAATCAAAGGTTTTGCTGGCGAAGCTGTGGGTTGGAATGGTCGTGGTGCGGATGACAGCATTGACTCTATTCGTTACCGTAATTTTGGTGTGGATCTAACGAATGGTCGCGGTTCACAAGTTGATGTCAATCTAGGCTTTAGTAAAGATGTTGGTACTCAAGGTACGGCTTCTTACAGCTTTATTCAGGCATTGCCAAAAATGGGGCCATTTAATTTTTACCCATTAGCTGGTTTGGGTGCTGCGTTTGGTGAAACACTGGATACAGATCGCCAAGGTTCTGGCCAAGCTCAAGACCGTTGGGACATTCATGGTACCTTTTACGTGGCGGGTATGTACGGTAAGTTAGAAGTCACAGACCAAATCTGGATTAACTACAATCCGATGTATATGGGTACGGTATCGGGCTCTGATACGTTCAAGGATTCTGGTATGGAAGGTGACGATGCAGTGCTGATGCATGAAGCTGCGATCAGTTATCAAATCAACCCACGTTCTACTGTTCGATACTTTGCTAACTGGAGTGAAAATACTAACTTCTCGAATGGTGACCACCGTATCGAGTATAACTATCAGTTCTAAGTAAACTGAACACTGTTAAGTATTTGGCAACCTTTGAAGGTAAGTTCAAAGGTTTGCCGAAAACTGAGATGAGAGTAAGCAGTAAGAGGTTAGTGAGCTAACACTTCGCGGCACGTACGTTCAATCCAGTCGTACTTTTCGGTGTAGGAATGCTTGTTATTGTAAACCAGTGAAATTGGTGTGAAGTTTCGCTCTCTTTCGTCCTCAACTTCTACCCAAGAATAGCGCGTGTTGCAGATCGTATTCATGATTTCTTTGGGTGCGATGAACATAAGATCCGATTGTTCTACGGCCTTTAAAACAGGGTTGATAGACTGAGAACGAAATCTAGGTTTAAAGCCCTTGTCAGCCTCTTCTAAATGCACGAGTCGCATGCCTTTGCTGTTGTACTCGGGAATGATTAATCCAGAAAGTTCGTATTTGAGTACTTGGGGTATTGATGTGGTGATATTCGCAAGTGGGTGCTCACTTCTAACAACCGCGCCGAAATGACATCCGCCAATAGGCGTTTGTCTTAGCTCTTTAGAGACCTCAATCGGATACAAGTTGATGGCAAAATCCACTTCTCCACTCAGCAAATCGATGGTGGTTTTGTCCGATAGATTAACGATTTCCACATCGAGATTTGGTGCTGTCTGAGTGATAGCCTCGTAAAGTTGGAAGCCATGAGTCTCTGAAGTAAAGGCATTCAGCGCAATTGTCATCTTGCCTCGTAGGTGAGCAGGATCGAAGATGGTATTTGATAATAGCTCTTCCAGTTCAGCGATCAGCACTGGTAGACGCTCCGCTAGGCCCTCGGCTTTTGGAGACAGTTTCAGCCCTCTTGATTCACGAAAGAACAGCGGGTCATTGAGTTGAAGCCTCAGTTTTGCAAGTGTCCTACTTACCGCTGGTTGGCTTGTATTCAATCGCTCAGCTGCGCGGCTGGTGCTCTTTTCCTTAAGCAATACCAAAAGTGTTTTCAGAAGATTTAGATCCAATTGATGGATGTTCATTGCAAGTTCTCAGCGTGTTTAGTCAATGTGATTCAGGTAACAATTTGTATACATTGGACGACTATTGATTGCGATTCAATCAATAGTGTGAAACATAGAGGAATATCGGTTATTCCTTTCTTTGCCTATTCGTCTATGTTTGTCCGTATTGTTTGTCAGCATTTAGAGCAAAATCTAGCTCAGTCGGGGTTGGATTTGTTGAGTGAAGTCATCAAAGTTGGGTATTAAAGTCATACAAAAGCGACAATTTCCCGGTCGAACTCATCATTTTCACAGTCTATGCGCATCATGCATGTAATGGCTGAAAAAAGTCATTGGAATCATTGTTTCCTCATCTCTACACTTCGCGCTCATTTTTCACTATTTGAGTCACGGGAATGCATTCACAATCTTTGTTTGCTCAGTTGATGAGAATGGGACTGCTGCTAGGTTTATCGTTACTTGCAGTTCACCATTCTCCGACGTTGCTTGAGCTGTTAGCTCAGCAAGCGATAGATAGCGGCTGTCACCAAACAGGTCATCATAGCGACCACACTCATCACCATTAAGAGTTATACATTCAATGAGTATTTTTCGTTTTCCACCATTGGTTTGGTTAGGGATAGGGATCCTAATTATAAGCCTAGGGATTCGGCAGTCATTTGGCATTTTCATGATGCCAGTATCTGAGCATTTTGAGGTGGGGCGTGAGTTCTTTAGCTTTGCAATTGCACTGCAAAATTTGTTGTTTGGTATGTTCCAACCATTTGTTGGCATGGCCGCGGATAAATGGGGTGCCAAACGCATTATTATCGCGGGTGCGTTAGCGTATGCTGCAGGCCTATTTTTAACCGCAGTTGCTGTTGAACCAAGCATGCTCTACCTTTCGTTAGGGGCTTTAGTCGGCTTTGGTTTGAGTGCGACTAGCTATGTGATTGTGTTGGGTGCAGTAGCTAAGGTTGTGCCGCCTCAACATGCGGCAAAAGCATTTGGCTTAACCACCGCTGCGGGATCATTTGGTATGTTTGCTATGATTCCAGGGGCGCAAACTTTGTTAAACGATTTCGGTTGGCAAGGCGCGCTGCAGGGGTTTGCAATGCTGTGTACGTTGATGATTGCTTTTGCCATCTTCATGAAGTCGAGTCGTGCAGAGCAAGGAGAAGCTGAACCTGTTGAATCCACTCAAACGCTTAAGGAGGCGTTAGGCGAAGCGTTTAATCATAAAGGTTACTGGTTAATTCATGCAGGATTCTTCGTGTGTGGATTCCACGTTATGTTTATTGCCACGCACCTTCCTAGTTATTTAGCGGATCAGAATTTACCCGCGAGCAGCGCGGCGATGGCGCTAGCGTATGTAGGTATTTTCAATATCTTCGGCTCTTATTTCTGGGGAGTAATGGGCGATCGCTTTAGCAAAAGACACGTGATGTCTGCACTCTATTTTATGCGAACTATGGTGATTGCAAGCTTTGTGACTTTCCCAATTACTGAGCATACTGCGGCTCTGTTTGGCGGTGCGATTGGCTTTTGTTGGCTTGGTACTGTGCCACTGACTTCTGGCCTGGTGAGACAGATTTTCGGCGCGCGTTATCTTTCAACGCTTTATGGCTTGGTCTTTTTTACGCACCAAGTGGGTAGTTTCTTGGGCGCTTGGGTTGGTGGTAAAGTCTACGACTACTATGGCACTTATGATCCAATTTGGTGGTCGACGGTTGTCTTGGCGTTTGCTGCTGCAATCATCCACTTGCCTATTAATGATAAACCAGTACCGCGCTTAGCTGCAGTTACAAGCTAATAGTTTCGGTTATAAAATTAAGGGCAGCGGAGTTCATGACTTCGCTGCCCTTTTTGTTTTGAAATGATGGATACTGTTTTGGTTATCGAATGGCTTAAGCGTTGACTTACTTAATCACTGAACCGTTGAGGAGAACTGCTGAGCAACAAAATCGACAAACATCGTGAGTTTTTTACTGTCGCGCAATTGTGGTGGATAAATCAGGTAGATGCCATTTGTCACTGTATGGTATCGAGTCAGGATTGCGACAAGCTCTCCGCTATCAATCTGTGGTTGAACCAAGTAAGAAGGCAACTTAATGATGCCATTTCCTCTCGCTGCAGCATCGCGCAGCAGTGTATTATCGCTCATCAATAGATCGCCATCAGTCGCGATTTCATATTGATTGTTCTCATCACTGAACCGCCAATTTGTTAAGTTTGGATCCGACATACAGCTGTGCGAGCGCAACTCTTCTGGGTGAATTGGTGTTCCTGCTTGCGCCAAATAGCTTGGGGACGCACAGCAGATATGATGATAGGTCATGATTTTTTTGGCCACCATCGTCTCTGGTGGGGTATTGGTTGCTCGAATGGCCAAATCAAAATTAGATGTTGCCAAGTCTTCACGGGTGTAACCAATATCTAAGTCAAAACGAATATTGGGATGAATGGCTTGAAACTGGGTACAAAGGTCGAGCAAGTAGCGATGGCTAAAAATGGTAGGTGCAGTCACTCTTAATGTTCCACTGACTTCACTCTGAGTATGAGAGAGCGCCTTTTCCATCTCCATTAATTGACCATTAACCTCGGTCATGCTCGCCAGAATTTTAGCTCCTGCCGAGGTAAGCCTGACGCTGCGAGTTGAGCGTATCAGCAAGCTAGTTTTCAGTTCTTGCTCAAGCTGGTGGACTTGAGAAGAAAGGTAACTTCTAGAAATGCCTAAACTTTCCGCTGCCTTGGAAAAGCTAAGTAGCTTTGCAACTTCACCAAACAGCGCATAACGTTCAAATCGCTTGTGTTTTTTGTACATAACCTATCTCGCTGAACCAAGGACCTTAATATTCTTTGTATAGTGCCATATATCAGCCTTAGTTATAATAATTGTTCGGTATAGCGAATTATTATTTCGTAAATTCCTACTTAGATTTATCCCGTGCGCTTTGTATAGTTCGCATTAATTCAGCAGCAGAAGTCACCCAAAGCTGCGCATCGATTTCGAATTAATGTACTAGGAGCAAGCACAATGCAAGAACCACATTTTTTGTTTTCACCTATGATTCAGGGTTATTGGCGAATGGCAGAGTGGGGGATGTCGACTCAACAGCAGCATACCTTCGTCAAGCAGCACATGGAATTGGGTATTACCACTGTTGACCATGCGCCAGTATATGGCCCAGAGTCTGCGTGTGAGCGAATGTTTGGTGAGGTACTCGCCCTCGATGCTAGCCTGCGTGAACAGATCCAAATCGTATCAAAATGTGGAATTTATCCTGGCGAAGCTCCGCAGGTGAACCACTACAACAGCAGCAAGAAAGCCATTTTAGAATCTGTGGATGAGTCATTAACGCGCCTAAAAACCGATTACCTAGATGTACTGTTGATTCATAGACCGGATCTGCTAATGAATGCTGATGGTGTTGCAGAGGCGTTCCAACAACTTAAATACGCTGGAAAGGTGAACCATTTTGGTGTGTCTAACTTTACACCTTCTCAATTCAGCCTACTTCAATCACGCGTTCAATCGAGTATCGGTAAGCCACTGATTACGAATCAAGTCGAGATCAATCCAGTAAACTTAGCCGTGACAGAAGATGGCACACTGGACCAACTGCAACAAGAAAGGGTGCGTCCGATGGCGTGGTCTTGTTTAGCGGGCGGTGAACTGTTTGCAAGTACGAGTGAAAAGCAGCAGCGATTACAGAAAACGCTGTCGGAAGTCGCTGAGGAAATTGGGGCTTCGTCTATTGATCAAGTGGCGTATGCTTGGGTAATGAACTTGCCTTCTCAACCTGTACTAATTCTAGGTTCAGGTAACATTGAAAGGACTCGAACGGCAGTTGCTGCGATGGATCTACAGATGACCAATGAGCAATGGTATCGCATCTGGACCGCGTCTAAAGGGCACGGAGTCGCGTGATTCTGGCTCGTTTCGTTGTTGATTCGTTTGTAAGGGCTGTCCGTTCAATAGAAAATGAACAGCTCCCAAGTGTTGAACATTTTGAAGAAAGCATGGTCTTTCATGGACGACTCCTTAATTAGCCTCTAATTAATCGCGAATGAGAGAAGAATGAACGAGGTGTCTACACACCTCGTTATAAGCACCTAGTTGTACTTTGTATTAATTTAAGCCTAGTGCAGCTTTTAGACCTTCGCCATAAGCTTCGTCTGCTTGGTAAGCATGATCAACATGGCGACGTTGAATAAATTCCGGTACGCCATCAAGTGAACGTGCCGTGTTTTCAAACAGTCTTTGACGCTCTTCTGCTGACATCAAACGGAACAAATCACCCGCTTGAGTAAAGTAATCGTCTTCTACTCGGTGGTCGTGATGATCCGCATCTCCTGAAATGCGCAGTGGTGGCTCAGAAAAGTCTGGCTGTTCTGCCCACTCTTGCTTGAAGTTTGGCTCGTAACCAATGGTTGACCCGTGGTTGCCATCAGTACGCATTGCACCATCGCGGTGGTAGCTGTGAACTGGGCAGCGTGGTGCGTTTACTGGGATCTGGTGGTGGTTAACACCTAGACGATAGCGCTGTGCGTCGCCGTAAGCAAACAGACGGCCTTGCAGCATTTTGTCTGGAGAGAAACCAATACCCGGTACAACCGCTGCTGGGTTGAATGCCGATTGCTCAACTTCAGCGTAGAAGTTTTCTGGGTTACGGTTGAGCTCAAATTCACCTACTTCAATTAGTGGATAGTCCTTTTGCGACCATACGCGCGTTAGGTCGAACGGGTTAAAGTTCACTTCGTCCGCTTCCAACTCCGGCATGATTTGAACGTACATGGTCCATTTCGGGAAATCTTTTTCTTCGATGCTGTTGTACAAGTCAGCTTGGTGACTTTCACGGTCTTTACCAATGACAGCTTCTGCTTCTTGGTCTGTTAGGTTTTTGATGCCTTGCTGAGTTTTGAAATGGAACTTCACCCAGTAGCGTTCGTTGTCGGCATTAATAAAGCTAAAGGTGTGACTGCCAAACCCGTGCATGTGACGGTAGGTGGCTGGAATACCGCGATCACTCATCACAATGGTAACTTGGTGGAATGCTTCAGGTAGTGAAGTCCAAAAGTCCCAGTTGTTGGTTGCGCTACGCATGTTGGTTCTTGGGTCACGCTTAACAGCGTGGTTGAGATCTGGGAATTTTAGAGGGTCGCGAAGGAAGAATACTGGCGTGTTGTTACCCACTAAATCCCAGTTGCCCTCTTCGGTGTAGAACTTCAAAGCAAAACCGCGAATATCACGTTCAGCATCTGCTGCGCCTCGCTCACCTGCAACTGTTGTGAAGCGAGCAAATAGGTCGGTCTTTTTACCAATTTCAGAGAACAGTTTCGCACGCGTGTATTTTATAATGTCATGGGTAACAGTAAACGTACCGTATGCGCCTGAACCCTTTGCATGCATGCGACGCTCTGGAATCACTTCTCGATCAAAATGCGCCAGTTTCTCTAGAAACCAAACATCTTGTAGAAGTTGTGGGCCGCGTGGGCCAGCGGTCATGACATTCTGGTTATGTGCGACAGGACAGCCTGCAGCAGTAGTAAGTTTTTTAGTCATCGGTTTCCCTCTATGCAATTCAATAGGTTGCAATGGACAACTGAACAAAAGTACGGCGTGTTGCCATTGAGTGACTTAACGATACGGCATTTTTTTGAGTGAAGATAATGGATAGATCTTATCGATTCGATTGGTATCTCTGATTGCACTTACAGAAATGAATGATTGGCATAAAAGTTATAATTAAGCCGAATCGAGTTAACATAAAATGTAGCATTATGTGCAAAAATTGGTCGTTAGAGCATAGGGGGTTGGTATTTAAACTCAGTAAATAATGTCGATACCGTATGGTTGATTATATGTTTCATTATTTTACTAATTATGACACATGTTACAGGTGTAACTAGTTGATATAGACAAAGTTACTAAAGAGCATTGAATTACATTATATTCTGACGATTTCACTCAAGTTATCATCTTTAATTATGAGTTTTAGTAAAAGCATTCATAGCAAATAAGATATAGAAACAGTTATCTGATAGATCTAAAATCAAATATGAAATAAGTTAAATATAGAGTCTACACTTTTACTCTGTGTATCAGTGTTTGCTTAATTTTTCTGCCCTTAGAGGAAAGTTATTGCGCACATTGACTACAATTCAACTATAGCCATAAAAAAAGTGGGGTTAAGGTGAAGGTATCTGTAGCGCTGGTATTTGTTCTGTCTTTGGCGGTGTTAGGCTGGTGGTCTGGGCAGCAAAGCGAAATACCATCCATAATTCACCAAGAGCCGATAAAAATCGGAGTATCACTGACTCCTTTGAGTACACCATTTTATGTGGCTCAAAAACAGAGCTTATTCACTAAACACGGATTGAACGTCGAGATAGTGCCCTGCAAGGGCGGGGTACAATGCGCGACTTTATTACAAGCAGGTTCGGTCGATTATGCAACGGCGTCGGGTACTGTTGCCCTGTTTAATAGCTATCATCATAACAACATCTCTTTGCTCGCGAGCTTTGTTACCTCTAGTAATGACTTGAAATTACTAACGCTGGAATCTTCGGGCATCACGGATATCACTGACCTTGAACACAAGAAAGTAGGTATTGTTAAATCGAGTTCTAGTGAGTTTTATTTCGATCTTCTGCTGATATCGAATGCGCTGCAAGACATGGATGTTGAGCGTGTCTATTTGAAACCAGAAGATACCGTTTCGGCAATGCTTTCTTATCAGGTTGATGCCATCTCCATTTGGGAACCTCATGGCTACAGAGCAGGGGTGGAATCGGTTGCACCTGTTGTTGATTTAGGTACTGAGGGAATCTATCAACTGTCTTTTAATCTGCTGACCAAGTCGACCCGAACTAAACAGGAAGCAGTAGACAAGGCGCTACTTCTAGCTATTTCCGAGGCCATCGATTGGGTGGGAGATCATTCATCCGAGAGCATAGAGCTAATTAGCCAAGAGTTAAAGATAAGGCCGCAGCAAGTGAAATGGACATGGGATGATTATGTCTTTCGGCTTGCCAATGATTACAGTCTGCTTTCTAACTTACAACTTCAAGCCCATTGGGCGTCGGAACGAAGTATTTTAGAAGGTGAGCCGTTGGATGTGAGAGCGATCATAGACGACACATCGCTTGATGAGATAAATCTTAAGGTGCCTATGCAATGATTCGGTCGATCAGTTTTAAGATGTACGCACTGTTTATGGCGAGTGTTGTCATGAGCATCGCGACGGCTTGGTCGATTTACAACTTATACCAGCGTCAAGAGCTCGCGAGTCAGCACCAGCTTAGTCTTATTGCTCTTCAGTCAGAGGTCAGTGCGCTTCAAGCCCAGATGTGGATCTATTTGGAATACAAAGATACCAAGAGTTTTCAAAGTTTAGTGGATCAACAACAAAAGCTAGCCTTAAAGTTGGATATGTCAGATTTTTCGCCTAAGAAAGTCGATAGGGTGAGGCTGGCAAACAATCAACTGGCGGAGCTGATTAGCAAGGACAAGCAGTTTCAGCTGGCCTTAAATCGTGTGGATATTGATAGCGACTTGGTGGCTCAGCGTCGCTCTTTGCTGAATAATAGATATAACCTTCTTATCCAAAATATGTTTGAGCATTTCTCTCGGCAGCATGAGATCGAAGTGACGGTTTCGACCACGCAAATTGAAAGGACAATGTTTGAGGTTGCGGTGCTATTAATACTGTTTTCAGCCTCAATGATGGTGACGGCTTTTTTACTTCTGCATCGATTCCGAATGGGCTCCAAAACCATGTCTGAAGCGATAGAAAGAATCAAAGGCAGGCACTTCACTCATAGGATCGATTGCAAAAATTTGGATACCGAATTTAGCGACTTAGCCAGTACCTTTAACGCCATGTGCCAAGAACTTGAGCAGAACGTGTTTACTCGTGCACAACTAGAAAATGAGGTGAGCAAAAAAACGCGTAAACTAGAAGAGCAAAAAGTCGCGCTAGAGTACTTGTCTGAACACGACCCTCTCACTTCGTTACTCAATCGCCGTTCATTAGAAACTCATTTGAAATCGGCCGTAGCACGCTCTGGAAGAACCAAGCTTATGATGGCAGTGCTATTTATTGACCTCGATCGATTCAAAGCAATTAATGATACCTATGGACATCATGTTGGCGACTGAGTGCTTATAGAGGTGGCCAAACGCTTAAAAAGTAATACCCGAGAAACCGATTTGGTTAGTCGTTTTGGTGGCGATGAGTTTGTTGTTTGTTTAGACCTGCTCAACGATATTGAAAGTACGATTGCAAAAACGGAGCAGCTTATTCAAGAGCTATCTCGCCCAATTTATATTGATGATGCGAGTCATTCCGTCGGCGTCAGTATTGGAGTTTCCATCTATCCCGATTTTGCACAAGACCATTTAGAGCTTCTCACACACGCTGATCAAGCGATGTATGTTGCTAAGGCGCGTGACGGCAGTAACTATGTAGTCGCGACTCAAAAATCAGCGCCCCAAGCCGGCTTTACTGATCTTTCAAATGAAGGTGTGCCTATCCAATAAGGCCGGTTTTTCTATATCCAGCCCCCCTTTGATACTTGATTGAACTGGCTTGCTGAACCGAACTTTGCGAGTTACTTCAGGCAATAACTGAATGATAAAAAACGTTTTTACACTGTAAATAGAGATATCTCTTATTGTTTGGGATTAATGTCTATACTTTATGCTATGTGTTGCATTTATTTCAACGAGAATGCAGCTAGGGAACACATATGTTTTGGTGGCAGGTATGACGGAACAAACCAAATTGTTGATTGTGGAAGAGGACAATCAATCTAGCCGCGACATTACGCATAAATTGACCGATAACTACAATGTAAAAGTCGCAAATACTCTTATCTCAGCTTTAGATCTGGTCGAAACATTTAAACCCAAAATCCTTTTGCTTGGTAAACATCTCGCAGGGAAACGGACCATAGACTTATTCGATAGACGCAAATCCTCTTCTGAGCTCAATGGCTGCGCCATTGTGTATCTAACCGAAGAAGATTCGCTAGAGGAGCGATTAAATGTCTACCAAGCGGGTGCAACCGATGTGATTGAACGCTTTTGCGCTAAAGAAGAGATGCTCGCGAAATTGGAAGTCATCGAGCAATTTCTTACCGACAAGCAACGTATCCAACAAGAGTGCATCGAGGCTAAAGAAACCTCTCGGCATTTTATGCAAGAAGCGACTATGTACGGCACGGTTCTACATTTTTTCCGTGGCCTGTCGACTTGTCAGTTTATTGAACAGTTAAGCTACTTTGTATTCCAAGCGATGAATACATACAACCTCCATGCATCAATGGTGATTCGGGACAAAAGCGATCTTTACTTCGATAGCATTGATGGCAGCGTCAGCCCGATTGAGCGAAACCTCTATGATCTGCTACATACCAAAGGGCGTATTTTCCAGTTTGGTAATCGAATGATTCTGAATGAGAAAAATACCGCGATCCTGATTAAGAACCTTCCTGAAGATGAAGTGAAAGTGGGCATTCTCAAAGATGTACTGGCCGTTATGATTGAAGGTTTAGAAGCTAAGTTTTTGGACATCAGACGCCATAATATGCTGACAGAAGTACTTGAAGAGATTGGTGAGACGATGCAGCACGTCTCCAAAAAAGTTGAGAGTTTTGATGCCGTCTTCTCGGAAAATTACAACCACTCTGTTCATAAGCTCAACTCAAGTTACCACGTACTTGGGCTTGCTTACGATCAGGAAGAAGAGCTTTCTGATCTGTTTGAAACTGGTCTTAAGTCGATGATGTTTGCTAAAGATGATTTGGCCGGTGTTCACCAAGAGATGCAGTTCATAGCTCACAAGATTGAACAAATGGAGCTTTCGGAACAATCTTTACATGAGCCGCCGAAAGACAAGTTAGGCGATGATGACGACGGTGTAGAGCTGTTTTAGTTGAAGGCTTACCGATAAGTAAGCACATAAAAAAGGAGGCAGAGCACAGTTAGGTGCAATGCCTCCTTGTTTTTAGACATGCTAACTTTTGTTAGCTCTGACGAAATTTGGCGAGGGTCAGTTAATTGAGCTTTCCTTCGTTTAGGGCTGCGCTGACCCAAAGCAGAGGCGCATTCCAGTTGATGGTGATTTCGTTAAGAGACCAAGCGTTTATATTGTCTTTGTAGCAAGTCTGCCCAATACAATGGCCTTTCATGCGTGCCGCAATAGGATCACTAAAACTGATTGAATTAGGCCCACCAATCAATGCACCCGGTGCTGGGGCAGGTGAGTTGACGTCCACTGCTTTCGCCCCAAAACGGTGATGCGGATTTTGAGCTGAGCGAGTGCCATAGCCTGTTACATAAGAGATGTTCATCGGATTGGCGCCTAAAATATAGTCCATGGCATTGGCGACAGATTTCAGGTATCGGATGTCTTTGCTAAAGTCGTGAGCGTAAACAAGGAAAATACCGCGATTTACCAGATTGGAGTTCGATCCCCAAGGGTAAGATTGCACCGTATAGGGAATGTTGTACCCTCATCTTTCATTTGCGCCATATACTGGTCAGCCGTATGTATTATGCGTCTCGCGCCTCAATTGTGGCATCTTTATCCAGTGTACTTGGCACCACCGCTAGGCTGATGGTACCGAGTGCGGCCGTGTACTGCCAAAACATATCGCCTTCAGTATCTCGGTTGCCTTTTGGCGTTTCCAAATAGTGCGGCGAGCTTTGTATGTAGGATTGATAGTTTTTATTGCCTGTTGTGATAAATAGTTCAGCTGCTGCCCAATAGAATTCGTCGCTCAGTGATAAATCGTCATAAGGGCCAGATCCTGTGAAGTTATCGTAGGCGTAAATATCAGGTTGTTGGTTCGCCGCTTGCCAGGCATTTTCTGCAGCGGTTAAACACCGATTAGCGAAATTTTTGTCTAAATCCATCCAAATACGCGCGCATTGAGCGCCGATTGCTGCAAGGTTTAGAGTGGCTGCCGTGCTGGGCTGGCCAACATATCGTTTCTGAGTATCTTTGTGTGGTGGTAGCGGTATGCCTGTCCATGCTTCATCGGCAATCTTATGGAAGGCAAGGTGCGAGCCATCTATCTCGCTAAGTTCTAGCTTTTTATCTGCGGATTGGTCGCCTACAGGTGCGTATACTCTCTGACCTGATGGGACTTGCATCGCGAGCATGAACTCGATGTTCCAGCGTGCTTCCGACAGCAGCGCGTTAACCCTATCCTGTGGCTCCGGAATCTTTGCGGAACCATCAGAAAAAGGTAACACTGCGCCATCGACCCACAGCCCTCGTTCGTACAGATTGAGTAAGGTCCAAGTTGTAATGCCACTGTTCACTGTGTATTTGCCGTGGTCGCCAGCATCATACCAACCGCCAGTGACATCAATGGAGAAATCACACCCAGCCAGTCGTTACCCCACGCATCTTGTTTATCAAAGCAGGTCACTACATCTTTTGCATGGCCAGCAGGCCTAGCGAGATCGCTGCGTTGAACAAATTCGGGCTGGATTTCAACACCACTTCGGTTTTGATAGAAGTAAGAGAAAGCATCGTATGTGAGCGAATGGTAGATGTCGCCGCGAATATCAAATGGAAAACCAGTCTCATCATCAACGGTAATAGTTAGCCCTTTTTGTTCTGTAGTGTAGTGGGAAAGGTCGATGCGATGTAAGTGCTCACCGGAAGCGGTATTGAGGCCGAATGGCGTGGTGCGGCCGAGATCAATACTGATGCCTTGATCGTTCTTTAGCGTCCAACGTAATGGCTCTATAGATTCAGATGCGACAAAAACAAATTTGTCTGCTTTCGGTAGAAAGCCAACGTGGTTGTGACGAATTGGAGAAGTGTCAGCAATGTGGATATAAGGTTTACCGTCAATGGACACATTGGTCACGCAGATGGTGGCGGGTTTTTGCGCCCCCATTTGAAATTGAAATTCGCCGCCAGCATCACTCTGTTGCTGGTGGGTGAATTGGAATTGGTAAGATTGGGCTTTTGTTCCTATCACCGTATCGTTAACAAAATAGTGCGTGTATGGAGGGCCTTCATGTTGAATGAGGGTTTTGACTTGGGTATCAACACTGGATCTTGCATCGAAAGAGACGGTGTACTCCTGACCTTTCTCTAGCCCAATTCCGCCATGGCCTAATATGATGCTCCAAGGGTTAGCTCCCGGATTGATGATCTCAATACAGCTTCGTCGCTACTAGTGTCAATTGAACCGCCAGCTGCCCACCAACCATCGATGCCGTTGTTGAAATTTCCATTTCTTATCATTTCATCAGCGTGAGAAAATGTACTGAATGAAAATGAAATCGCAAGGGATAAGAGCGCAATTCTGTGTGTTTTCATAGAACCTCCGTATTCAATTTCATCAGCTTAATTGCGGTTATCAGAGGTTATGTATTGAGCAATTTTTTGATTGTGAGCTTGCTGAATATTTGTTGTTGAGTTCGTGATTGTCTTATCGAGATTGGAAGGGAGCGTGAATCAGTTTCATAACCAAAACATGCATTAGTGAATGTTTGGATAAACTCTACAGGCTAAAAATCATTTTGCTGGTTGACCTGTCTATAGCTTTACAGTTTATAGTTTTCATCATCTTGAGGGGATACATCCCCTTCCTGTTTGACTAGGTACCCTTACCAGTCATATGAGAGGCTAAACATGAAAATTAGATTAGAGACCAAACAAGATATTAACCAAATTGAAGCGATTACCTATCGAGCATTTGAGAACCACCCTCACCATGTGCCGGGTGCGAAACCAATTGAACACAAAATTGTGAATAAACTTCGACAAGAGAGAGCACTGACATTGTCTCTTGTCTGTGAAGATGAAACCGGCATCATTGGTCATATCGCCTTTTCGCCCGTTCTAATTAATGGCGAGCCGCTATCTTGGTATGGGTTGGGGCCTGTCTCCGTGGTACCAGAGCGTCAAAGTGAAGGTATTGGTGGTAAGCTGATTCGAGAAGGAATCGCTTTGCTGAGAGAGCAAAGCGCAGAAGGAATAGTGCTACTCGGTGAGCCGCAATATTATGGCCGTTTTGGGTTTGAGTCGAGAGCGGAGCTAGTGTGCGAAGGCGTGCCTGCAGAATTCTTCTTGGTATTGCCGCTGCAAGCAAGGACACCAAAAGGTGTGGCCACTTATCATTCGGCGTTTTTTGAAAGCTATGATTAAAAGCTATGAGTAAAAGCTAGGCAGGGAGTGTACCTGATGGGCTCTCTGCCTTCTAAGTTGAATAGACTTACATCTCTGTGTCGAGCTGCTGCAAGAACGCCTTCATAAATGTCACACGCCGCTTAGCCTCTTCTTTGGCTGAGTGAGTCGTCATTAGGTCGGATAGCTTAAACAGCTTAGTTTCGAAATGATCCAACATGTAGGTTTTGTCGTCTAAATTACGTTCCGTCGCGTAAGGGTCGCTGTAATCGTATAGATGAGCGCCAAAGCCAGTCCCTACCTGAATACAGCGTGCAATGCCAATGGCACCAATGGCATCAAGCCTGTCAGCATCTTGTACGATTTGCGCTTCTATTGTTGTGGGCGTAATACCCGCACTATAGCTGTGCGCCATGATGGCGTGTTTGATTTCTGCAAGATACTCGCTTGGGTAATGGATAGATTGTAAGTAGGTTTCGGCTTTTTCTGCTGCAACGGTAGAACTGTTTTTTCGCTCAGGGTGATTTTTAGGGAAAGTAAAACAGTCATGCAAATAAGCCGCCGGTAACACCACTTCTAACTTTGCGTCTTCTTGCTGGCAAAGCGATTTAGCAGTTTTTACAACGCGCAGTACGTGGCTAAGGTCGTGTGCAGGGTCTTGAACCATTTCCACCTGCATATAGCTCTTAAATTGCTGCTCAAAAACTTCTAGTTCTTTATCGTTCAAAAGTGACTCCGGTTTTGGTTGATTACCCAACGGATGGCGGGTAAAAGATCAGAGGCTAATAGGCCAATTTCCCCTGATTGAGCAGCTTCATGATCGGCGGCCATGCTATGAATAATCGTACCTAAGGTTGCCGCGCGCATTGGTGTGTATCCTTGGCCAAGAAGTGCCGCAATAGTACCTGCTAGTACATCACCCATGCCTCCTGTTGCCATGCCCGGATTACCCGCGTGGCAAACAACGGTGGTACTTCCATCACTGATTAATGTGCCAGCCCCTTTTAGTACGGCAATGCATTGGAATTTTTTACACAGCGCCTGTACTGCGGCATAACGGTCGGCTTCCACCTCGCGAACTTCGCAGCCAAGCAGCATTGCTGCTTCTCCTGGGTGAGGGGTGATCACCAAGCTCTGCCATTGTGAGTCAGATGAGTTAGATAAGCTAGGTGAACTCGGTTGATAATGTTGATTAAGCCAGTACAACCCGTCAGCATCAATCACTTTAGGGATCTCATTGTGGCTTGCGACCTTTTGGGAAATAGCATTGAAGATATTTTCTCCCCAAGAGTCTCGCCCTAAACCCATACCTAAACAGATAGCCGAGCACCACTCTAATCGCTCAGATAGCTTATCTTGGTTAGCAATCATGGCCTCTGGTAGTAATGAGCGAATCGCAAAGCTGCTGGTATCGTGGCAAATGAGAGCAGCTAGGCCTACACCCGCACGCAGGGATGCCGCTGTCGCAAGAAAAGCTGCGCCACTCAT
>JYJN01000071.1 GCA_003263845.1 Vibrio aestivus
GGTCTTGCGACTGGTATTGCTGGTCTGTTTATTGAAGCACACCCTAATCCAGATCAAGCTCGCTGTGACGGCCCATCTGCTCTGCCACTAGACAAACTTGAGCCGTTCCTAGCGCAAATGAAATCTCTGGATGATTTGATCAAAGGCTTTGAGCACATCGATATCAAGTAATTTGAATAGATTGCTGAATCAAAAGAGAAAGGTTGGCTAGTGCCAACCTTTTTTATTGCGTGCAGATTTACCTAGTGTTCACTTTTTGGCTTTCCACCTATTATTTCCACAATCGGTACATCTGTTCTTTCCATGCAAGCAAAGCAACTTGTGTCTATTCTTTAGTCATTAAACTTATTATTGATAGAAATAATAATTAATCAGAGGTGCGACAATGATGCGCAGTCGACTAATCAAACTGACACTATTTGTAATTGTTTTTGTGGGCATAGCCAGTTGCTCTTCGCAACCTGCTCACCAGTGGAAACCTAACACAACGTATAAACTAACCATTTTGCACACCAATGATCATCACGGGCGTTTCTGGCAGAACAAGTATGGTGAGTACGGAATGGCTGCACGTAAGACTCTTATCGATGAATTACGTGCGGAAGTTCAAGCGCAAGGTGGCAGCGTGTTGCTGCTTTCTGGAGGCGATATTAACACTGGCGTCCCTGAGTCTGATCTTCAAGATGCCGAGCCTGATTTTAAGGGGATGAGTAAAATTGGCTACGATGCGATGGCATTAGGTAATCACGAATTTGATAACCCACTAGAGGTATTGGAAAAGCAGATTGAATGGGCAAGTTTCCCAATGCTTTCCGCCAACATCTATGACAAACAGACCGGAGAGAGAATGTTCCAGGCTTATCAGATGTTTGATAAGCAAGGCATCAAAATCGCAGTCATAGGTTTAACAACCGAAGACACGCAGAAAATTGGTAATCCAGAGTTCATTGGTGGGATTGATTTCCGTGATCCTAAAGTCGAAGCCAAAGCTCTGATTGAGGATTTAAAACAAACAGAGCATCCAGATCTAATCTTTGCAGTCACCCATATGGGCCACTATGAAAATGGCAATCGCGGCGTGAATGCCCCAGGCGATGTTGCACTGGCTCGCTATCTGGAACAAGGTCAGCTAGATATGATAGTGGGTGGTCACTCACAAGAGCCGGTTTGCATGGAAGGCCCTAATGTTGTTAAGAAAAACTTCAAACCATCAGATGAGTGTCAGCCTGACAAGCAAAATGGCACTTATATCGTTCAGGCTCATGAGTGGGGTAAGTACGTAGGGCGTGCAGATTATGAGTTTAGAAATGGTGATCTGAAGTTAGTGAGCTACGATTTAGTCCCGGTAAACCTCAAGAAAAAAGTGAAAGTAGAGGGTGAAAGCCAGCGTGTGCTTATTGAAGAGCAAATCGTGGAAGATTCGGAGATGCTTGAGTTCTTGCGTCCGTATCAAGAAAGCGGCCAAGCCCAGTTAAATGTCAAAATCGCAGAGACCAACGGTAAGCTTGAAGGTGACCGTAACGTTGTCCGTTTCCAGCAAACGAATTTAGGCCGTTTAATCGCTACAGCACATATGGAGCGCGCTAATGCCGACTTTGCGATCATGAATTCAGGTGGCGTTCGTGCTTCGATTGATGCCGGAGAGGTGACTTATAAAGACGTGCTGATCGTTCAGCCGTTTGCCAATATTCTTACATATACGGATATGTATGGTGAGGAGTTACTGGAGTACTTGAGCGTAGTGGCTAACAAGCCTGTCGATTCGGGCGCTTATGCCCAGTTTGCTGGAATATCCATGACGGTTGAAAACGGCCGAGTTTATAACGTATTCATACAGGGCAAACAACTTCGCTTGGATAAATCTTATCGCTTTTCGATCCCAAGTTATAACGCTGCAGGTGGTGATGGGTATCCAAAAATTACCGATCATCCGGGTTTTGTGAACACTGGCTTTGTGGATGCAGAAATTCTTAAAGAATACATACAGGCAAACAGTCCGTTAGATGTGAACCTTTACGCACCTTCGGGGCAAATTGTCTACAAATCAGGGGCTTTCGTGGAGGACGAACGATAGTTATTTAGAGCGCAACTTATTGACTATCGCTAGCAAGTATCATTAACTAAAGCAGTGCTCACGAACTTGACTGTGAGCACTGCTTTCTATTTGGTGATACCGGAGCAACAATGACCCCTGCAATCAATACCGCTAAAAAAAACAAAGTCGATCATCAAGTTCATCAGTACGATCATGATCCGCGAGCGCAAAGCTATGGCTTAGAAGCTGTGGAGGCACTTGGACAAGATCCCAACGCGGTGTTCAAAACGTTGTTATTCAGCCTTAATGGCGAGCCGAAGAACTTAGCGGTAGCAGTGATTCCTGTGGACCAAAAGCTGAACTTAAAACTGGCAGCGAAAGCGGCAAAGGGCAAAAAGGCTGAAATGGCCGATCCAGAGATCGCACAAAAAACCACAGGCTATGTCGTTGGGGGAATCAGCCCATTGGGTCAAAAGAAAGCATTGCCTACGTTTATTCATGACAGTGCAGAGTCGAGGGCAACGATGTGTGTCAGTGCGGGTAAACGGGGGTTGGAGATTGAGTTAGCACCTAAAGACCTTGCCAAGTTGACTCGCGCTCAGTTTGCGCCTTTGTGTCTATGATTGCTATTTATGTTGATAAAGAAAAGGCTGACCATTTGGTCAGCCTTTCTGCAATTAATAGGAAAGGTTACTTCGTTTCTTCTTCCATTTGCGCATTATCTACAACATGATTTTCGCCCAAATCGTGTGGAAGCACTAAGTTTAGAAGGATAGCGACAATACCGCACAAGCTTACGCCTTGCAGGCTAAACTCACCTACACCAAATGCCATACCACCGATACCAAATACCAGTGTTACCGCCACAATCACTAGGTTGCGCGACTTATGCAGATCGACATTGTTCTTGATAAGCGTGTTTAGGCCAACTGTTGCAATAGAACCAAACAGTAGAATCATGATGCCACCCATTACTGGTACTGGAATGGTTTGCAGCAGCGCGCCTAGTTTGCCAACCAGCGCTAATACAATAGCTGTCACCGCAGCCCAAGTCATGATCACTGGGTTGAATGCTTTGGTTAGCATGACTGCTCCCGTCACCTCACTATAGGTAGTGTTTGGCGGAGCGCCGACCATAGAGGCCGCGATGGTTGCCACGCCGTCACCGGTGATGGTGCGGTGTAGGCCTGGCTTCTTCACATAGTTTTTGCCTGTCACGTTCGAGATGGCCAGCATATCACCCACGTGCTCTACCGCTGGGGCGATGGCTACTGGATCATAAATAGAATTGCGTTGATGTTAAATTCAGGTGCTGTGAAGTTAGGCAGTGCCAACCATGAAGCTTGAGCTACTGGATTGAAATCTACAACGCCGTAGATAAGGCTTAACGCATAACCTGCGCAGATACCGCCAAAGATAGGCAGAAGTTTCAGGAAGCCTTTCGCGAAAACGCTAATGGTAATAGTGGTCAACAGCGAGATGCTCGAAATCCATAGTGCCGCATTGCCATCGATAAGCTGCACTGCACCGTCGCCAGTTTTGCCCAATGCCATGTTAACCGCAACAGGTGCAAGACCCAAACCAATTACCATGATCACAGGGCCCACTACCACTGGTGGTAGCAGTTTATGGATGATTTCAACACCACGTACTTTAATTAGCGCACCCATAAGTACGTAGACTATACCCGCTGCCATCAGGCCGCCCATGGTTGCGCCTACGCCCCATGTTTGTACACCAAACATAATAGGAGCAATGAAAGCAAAGGAGGAAGCGAGGAAGATTGGGACGGTTCGGCGTGTAATAAACTGGAAGATAAGAGTACCGATACCGGCACCAAAAAGGGCTACGCTGGGGTCCAATCCCGTCAGAAGTGGAACCAAAACGAGGGCGCCGAATGCAACAAACAGCATTTGTGCGCCTTGAATGGCATTTAACATGTTCAATATCCTATTCGCGAGTTAGTGACATAAATTCATACAAAAATCGCGAGATTTTATCATTAAACAAGGTGAAACTGCTTGAGCTAAGATCAAAAAATGTATACCCAAGTAACCTCAAGATGCGTGGTTCAGCGAGAATTTGCCTAGTTTGCAAACGCGGCAAGGATTGGACAATCTAGTGGTTCTAAATTGAGAATCGTTAACAAAGTGTGCGAGCTAGGCAAACTCGCCCTTCGGAACGGAATCCTGCATCTTGAAGTCACTTGGGTATATTGCATCAATAAGTAACAAGCCTATGATGTCAAATTTGTGTTGGTAGACGAAGGGCACTTCTTGCTCACGGTCTGATAGTTGCTTATCATCTAACTTCGCAATGAAATGAGTAGGAAAACTATGCGTAATTTAGCTTTATTGCTATTAGGTCTAATCAGTGTGCCTGTTATGGCGCAAACCAATGTCGACTTATATCGATCTGAAGTCGTTCTTGATCAAGAGCTAAATAATGCAGATGCTGCAGCTCGTAAAGAGGGGATGAAAGAAGTGATTGTTCGTGCCTCTGGAGATAGAGCTGCGGTGGACAATGAGATTGTCAAAAAGGCGCTCAATCAGCATTCACAATACATCACTCAAATCAGTTACCGAGATGTGGAGCAAAGTAGAGCTATCCAGATGGGTTTCAGTGCCCCTCACATCCGCTCGCTTTTAACACAAGCGCAACTGCCATTCTGGCCATCACAGCGTGCTAATTTACTTGTTTGGCTGGTGGAAGATAATCAAGCTAACCGAAATATTGTCTGGGAACATACCGATTCACCAGTGCTAAAGCAGATGCGAGAACAAGCCGCAGTTCGTGGGCTTCCGTTAACACTGCCAATTGGCGATTTTGATGATATTACAGGCATTGCTGTATCCGATATTTGGGGCGGTTTTATCGATCCCGTTGCGGCTGCAAGCCAGCGTTACCCCGTGGAAGGTGTTCTAGTTGTACGTGCGTCTCAGAATACGGTTCGTTGGACTTTGTATGACCACTCTCCAAATGAGATGGCCTCAAGCTAAAAAACGCCGCTATCTGCAAGAAATTCAGGCGGTGACGCAATTACTCGCATGATTGATGACATTAGTGACTACTACGCGAAGAAGAATGCGATTGTAGTGTCGGGCGAGTCTTCAGAAGTGACTGCAGTGAAGTTCACCAATGTGAAAAACGCTTTAGACTTCTTCCAGTTAGAGAAAAAACTTCTGGCATTAAGTTCAGTCGCGTCATTGGATATCTTAAAGCTGCAAGGAAATGAAGTAACGTTTTCGGTTCACCTTCTTACACCGGAAGAGAGCTTTATTATGGAAGCGGAGCGAATGGGCAGGTACTCAAACTGGAAACACCTCCAGTACCAGCTCAGCTACCAGAGCTTGAAGCGACGCCAGTGCAGTTACCAGAAGGTGAGGCGGTACCTACTCAGTTGCCTGAACCAGTGCTTGGTGATACTTCAAAAACAGAGATGAATGTAGAGCCTGAAAGCGTTGAGGTTATTGAGTTGGAGCCGGTAAATCAAGCGGTGACTTTCAAGTGGCAAGGGCATAACCTGAAGCCTGTTTCTATTCAGTCCGAGATCGAGCCCTCTACGGCCGATGAAACCGTGATTGAAAACCAGAGTCCAGCGGTTGAAGTACAAGAAGCCATACCTGCTCAACTACCAGAAGTGGTCGAAGCGACAGATGCAGAGTTTACTTTGTAATTAGCGACTTGAACCTTATATAAACAAAAAGCTCTGCCAAGGCAGAGCTTTTTTAATGGGATTTATTCGAAGCGAGATTTCTCGTGTTTCTCAACTTCAGATAAGCGTTTGAGCTTCATCCTAATTCGCGGCCTCGAAAGCGTGCATACAGTGAGTTGCCCACGAATGAGGCACTGGTGAGCAGTAACTCTACAACCGCCAACCAACGTTCGCCTTCGTCCACATACAGCATGGTGAGCGCATGCAGAAAGTAGAGCATTAGAACAAAGTTGGCCCAAGCATGCGTATAGGGTTTACCTGAGAGGATGCCGGGCAAAGGCAGTAGCAATGGGATACACCATGCGATAGCCAGAGTTATCGGGTTCAAGTGAGGGTGAGGCGACAAAAATAGCTGCCAAATCGCAATCCATCCTAACAAGCTCAAATAACTAATCAGCGCAAGATAGCGATATTGAGTGGTTTGCCTTCCCATCGATTCAGTCATGGTCTTCGCCTATAGAATCTCAAGCACTTGTTCTGGTGGACGGCCAAGACGCGCTTGGTCGCCTGTGATAACGATAGGTCGCTCTATCAGCTTTGGTCTTTCTGCCATTGCCGAAAAAAGCGTATTATCGTCGGCATCTGCTAGGTTTAACTCTTTGTAGTCGGCTTCTTTTACACGCATCATATCGCGTACTTGGCTAACACCAAGTTGTTGATAAATAGTTTGTAGTTGCGCCACACTTGGCGGTGTGTCTAAGTACTTTATAACTTCAGGTTCAATGCCTTTCTCTTCCAGTAGAGCCAAAGTTTGGCGGCTCTTAGAGCAACGGGGGTTGTGATAAATCGTGACTGACATGATCTCTTTCCTTGTTTTTTTATGTTGGATTAGAGCGATAGAAAACGTTCGCGTTGAACCATAAGCTGGTCAATGCGAGCATCAAATCGAGCTTGTTGTAGACTGCCTAACGGTGCAAGCTGGCTAGCTTGAGTGTAAAACTGAATAGCTTTATTCCAATTAGCTCTAAGTGCAAGTATTTCCGCACGCGCAGCTAGCTCTTCAGCGCTGTTGCCTAAATGGGTATTAGCTTCAGAAAGTAAGTGCCAACCATTGGTATCATTAGGGTGTTCGTGAGTATAACGCTGAAGGATTTTCAGTGCTTCGTTGTACTTCTCTTGGCGAACATGAACGTTCGCTAAGTTGATGGTTAGCACTGCGTTATTAGGTTTTAGCCTTAAACTTTGCTCGAGTAAAGCTTGGGCTTTTTCTGGTTGTTTCAGTGCAATATAAGTGTCAGTAAGCGCATCTAGATAGAAGTTGTTATAAGGGTCCTGCTTTTTTAATTTTACGAGGATCTCTTCCGCTTCTTTAGGCTTGTTCTCATCGAGGTAAACCAATGCGCGTCCATACTGAAAAGAGGGTTTGACGCTTTCAGGAGTAGAGCTTTTCTTTTCGGTTCTATCAAACCAATCTAGAGCGGCTTTTTTTTCAATTCCGGCGTAGCGTGCGACGATGCGAGCTCGTGAGAGATGGTAATCAATCGAAGGTTGTAGACGAACAGGTGGATAATTTTGCGCTACGTTCACGTGAATCGGTAATACGATCT
>JYJN01000072.1 GCA_003263845.1 Vibrio aestivus
TAACGCCTTGCTAACAAGCGACAACGCAATGCCACTTAACTGAATATTGTGCCATAAACACGAAGCTTAATTTGCGACTGAGGTCGCCAAGCGTTAGGAGTCTTTGTTGAGCAATTTGTTATGTACGAAGTTTTAATTAGCAGATGACTGTTCAGCTACATTTACTTTAGGCTCTTTCTCTGGTGTCGACCATTTGATGATTGCTCTAAGGTTCATTGAGAAAAAGATGATATTTGCAACTATCATTGCCAAACTGCCAGTAAAATAACCAACAGCTATCCAACTAGTATTGCCGCACATCATTAAAATGAACCCGATCTTGTTCTTATTTCCAATTTGCCAAATAGCAAGAAATGTAAGTACCATAGCAATCCAGTCGATTCCATAGTACTGAAAATATTCCATTTTTCCTCCTAGTACATAACGCC
>JYJN01000073.1 GCA_003263845.1 Vibrio aestivus
CACCCACAATGATGTTAAACAGGATTCATTTATGACGACAAGTCAAAATCATAAATATACTCAGTTAAAGTGGTTGTACTCAGCTTTGAGTGGTTTATGTGCAGCATACTTCCTAGCTCTCTTTAGTGGAGGTGCCAGCTTAGAAAACTCAGTTTTGCTCCAGCTTGCCACATTGTGTTTTTCAATTTGTTTGCCGGTTTTCACGACTTTTGCTTTTGCTCATGTGTATATGTATGAACTGGATGCATCCGTTGAAGTTTGCGATGAGGCTCT
>JYJN01000074.1 GCA_003263845.1 Vibrio aestivus
TATGCTGGTAGCTCAGCACGGATATCAGGGTTTTGAAGAATATCTACGTAAGCAAACTTCTCGCCACACGCCATAAGAGCCTGTGATGCTTGAGAAGAGAATCCACAGCTAGGCAGCTTAGGAGAACCTTTCATGTATAGAAGGATAGAGTTTTCTTCAATTTGCTGTTTAATTTTGTCGATCGTTTCCATTGCTTCCTCTTAATGGATGTACTGCTGTCAATCTTTACATTCTAAAGCATTGACTGAGAATAAAAAGCACATAATCATTATGGTTAATAACTAAACGGCTGGGCTTCGGAAACCGTTCAGAAAACAATAATCTAAAGAAAATTATCGCAGACTCTTTTAATAAAGTAAAAACTTGCTAAACTAGACCGCAAGTCAGTCGTAATGACGATTAATAATAATATACATTGGAAGCAATCGAGAGGTTCACCCCTCTTACATATACGGAGAATCGAGTAATGGCATTTGAACTACCAGCTCTTCCTTACGCAAAAGACGCACTAGAACCACACATCTCTGCAGAGACTCTAGATTTCCACCACGGTAAGCACCACAACACTTACGTTGTTAAGCTAAACGGCCTTATCCCTGGTACAGAGTTTGAAGGTAAATCTCTAGAAGAGATCATCAAAACTTCTACTGGCGGCGTATTCAACAACGCAGCTCAAATCTGGAACCACACGTTCTACTGGCACTGTCTAGCGCCTAACGCAGGTGGCGAACCAACAGGTGCAGTAGCTGACGCTATCAACGCTGCATTCGGTTCTTTCGAAGAGTTCAAAGCGAAGTTCACTGATTCTGCAATCAACAACTTCGGTTCTTCTTGGACTTGGCTTGTTAAGAAGGCAGACGGCTCTCTAGAGATCGTAAACACTTCTAACGCAGCAACGCCACTAACAGAAGAAGGGACTACTCCACTTCTAACTGTTGACCTATGGGAACACGCTTACTACATCGATTTCCGTAACGTTCGTCCAGACTACATGAACGCTTTCTGGGCACTAGTTAACTGGGACTTCGTAGCAGAAAACCTAGCAAAATAAGACCACTTTCCCCTTAGGTCTAATTTAGTCACTATTCAAAAGCCTGCCTCGCGCAGGCTTTTTTAATACGCCTGCCACACCACATAACACCAACCGCCTAATAAACAACCACTAAGCGCTTTAAATCCCTCAATATTATCTAGATTGCACTAAAGCTTCTCCGACTCTTGCCGCTAATAAGGCATCAAGCGAGGGTTTCATGCAGATACATACTTTAGACAAAGCTGCCATTATTAACGAACTGCAGTTCGGCAATGGGATTAACCGTGCTGTACACGCAGGGCGTAGGGCCGACTTTGCGCTAATTTTATCTATGTTTTCTGATGATGTACGTGACAACACTCCGGTTGAAAAAATCGATGAAGTTGAAATCACCGACGACTTACTTCGAAAACGCTTTGAGCTATCTGAGCCTCAGCAATTGCGTTCTGATTCCGATTCGTATGCCACCTCTGCTGTCCAGTCAGATGCGTTTCATAAAGCAGGGCTGCCCAGTGCGAAACTCAATCACTACCTCAAACCTGAAGTCTTAGCTTACTTACCTGAAGAGACTTTCGATCTTCCTGAAGAGGTTTATCACAACCTGTCTGGACACCAACGACGTTCATTGGCAGAAAAACAGCCTCGAAACCTAATGCCTGCTGATCTCTATAATCAACTGGTCGTAGCTCAAAGAAACTTCCAAATTCAAGCCCAAGTGTAAGCTCTTAGTCTCACTTTGTTCATAGATACATTTGTCACATGAAGAAACGTGAAATAGAGCAAAAAATGAACAAATCATTTCTCTACAAGCCACTTAATTTGATGTTATTCACACTTAAATAACAATTCATCAACCATCCTATGTGGACAACTTTTTTGCTTGCTGACCAACCAAGTTGTTTCTATGGAGCTCATAATGAATATAAAAAGTGCTGTAATATTAATAACTTCTGCTGGTTCTGTGCTAGGTGGAACCCTAGCATCTCACTTTGTCAACCTAGGGGCCAGAGTGGTACTTTGCGACCAAGATCTCACCTCTTTGACACAAACTTATCAACGCTGTAAAGCTTTGAGCAATGATGTCCATTTTTACCAAACTAACGACTATTCCCTTAGCTCTATTCAACGCTTATTTGATTTTGTAGAAGACAAGTATCAAAGCTCTCCGGACGTAGTGGTAAACAATTGGGCCAACAGTCCAATGCCAAGCCTGATTGATCTGTCTAACCATGCCAACTTTACTCAGCAGTTTTCGATGATGGCATCAACACTATTCGCGTTTGGACAAGCCAGTGCAGAAAGAATGCGTCAAGAGCATAAAAAAGGCGTGATCGTGAATGTTATCTCTCATGAGGACAGGGATTTGTCGGGCTTTGAAAGCGCAACATCAATGGTGGCAGGTTTTACCCAAAGCTGGGCCAAGCAGCTCACCCTTTCAATATTCGAGTTGGCGGTGTAGTACCAGCACTAAGCCACAGTAGTAACAGTGACTACCACTGGGCCGAGATTCAAGATGAACTGATTAGAAACACAGAATACATTGTTTCTAACGAGTATTTCAGTGGAAGAGTAATGGCTGCACAGGCCTAGACTTCAAGTTAGCTAAGCGGACTACAACTTAGCTAAGATCTCATCTGACGCCTCTTCAATCAGATCAAGAACATGCTCAAAGCCATTTGGCCCACCATAGTATGGGTCTGGAATTTCTTGCTCTTGAGAGCTTGAATGCGATAAAAACAGAGAGACTTTGCCTTTGTACTGACTTGGGCACCGATTCAGTAAATCGCTTAAATTGTCACGATCTGCCGCTAAAATCATATCAAAGTGCTCGAAGTCTTGATCAACCACCTTTCTTGAGGTGATACCGCGAAATGAGTAACCACGCCTTTCACCCGCTGCTTTTGAGCGTGAGTCTGGTCCTTCCCCCTCGTGGTAGCCAATAGTGCCTGCGGAGTCCACCTCAACGTCAATTCCTGCGGCTGCGGCTTTAGCGCGCAATACCGCTTCACCCGTTGGTGAGCGGCATATATTGCCCATACAGACCACTAGTATTGATGGTTTCTTTATATTTTCCATTTCAATAAAACTCTTTCTGTCTTGCATATACACCACTAGATCCAAGTATAGGTACACCTATCAACCTATAGGCGTACCTTCAACCATCTAGAAACAATCCCTAGCTTACTAGAGCTGTTACCAATTTTTTAATCCCCTTCCCCGCCTCTAACATGTTGTTAGCAAGCATATAAGCTGGTGTGGTAATAACTCGGTTGGCTTCATCGATGACGATATCGTCGACAGCGCAGTTAACATGCTGCCCGCCCAGTTTTTCAATGACTTGAGCCGTCTCGACATCATTACCAATTGTGCACTTCACTCTGGGGTAGACCAATGGCAGTAGGGCTGGAGCAATACAAAGATAACCTGCCTTCTTCTCAGCCTCTTTAAACTCCGTGATCACACGTTTGAAGTCTGGGTCGATCTCTACCGCATCTCCGACAAACGCGAAATTAGACAAGTTCTTTGCTACACCAAAGCCTCCAGGAACCAGTAAGCCATCGAACTCGCTAGCTGAAAGTGAATCTAGCGGTTTGATGTTCCCACGAACAATACGCCCTGCTTCTTCCATTACGTTTCGAGTTTGTTTTTGTTCTTCGCCCAGTAAATGGTTTATGACATGATGCTGCTCCTTATTCGGTGCAAAGCATTGATACTCCACACCAAGCTCCTCAAGGGAATGCAACACTAATACGACTTCTTGTATTTCAGCACCATCAAAAACACCGCAACCTGCCAATACAACAGCTACTCGATCCATTTTGTTCTCCTTATTAATCCAACTGACAACCCATACGTTAATAGATCGCCTGAACCTTTTCTGGGTACTACTACAAATATTCAAACAATTGGATATTGCTGCTCATCATCTATCTGTTGCCTACATGGCAGTATAGGCGTCAAACCATTCCTTAAAGAAAGTGATAAATTTCTGCACCTTAAGAGGTGTGTACGTTCGATCTGGGTATACCAAACTAATGGTGATACTGCCATCGGTGTAGTCTTGCAGCAGAGGAACTAGCTCTTGTGACTCGGTGTCCCCCTATTGGTGCTACCCTCAACCGGCGAACGGCAATAGGCTGGCAAAAAACCGATGCCTACCCCTTGCTCTACGATATGGCGAACAAAAGCAGTGCCGTTAACGCGTACCTGCTTAGCAAATGTCACATGTTCTAAATCCCCCTCTTTTTCGAACGCAAAAGTATTCGAGCTAGAATACCGATGCGAAATCAACACATGCTCTGATAGATCAGCCGCCTTTTGCGGGTAACCGAATTGATCTAGATATTCAGGGAAGCCATCAGCTGTACCCGTAAGTCACCAACTCGTTTGTAAATCAAGCTTGAATCAGGAAATTGACCACTGGCCCGAACACACAGATCGAAACCCTCTTCTATCAAATCAACGAACCGATCTTCAATTTGCAGGTCCAGTTCAATGTCTGGATAACGCTTTAGGAACTCAGCGCACATCACCGCAGTAGGCCGGTCTCCTAGTACATTTGACATACTGACTCGCAACCGTCCTGAGGGAGAACCAAGTAACTCTGCAACTTCACTTTCTGCAACCGAAATTTGATCCATGATGGTACGGCAATGCCCTAAATAGGACCTTCCAACATCAGTAAGGGACAGCACTCGGGTTGTTCGCTGCATCAGCCTTGTTCCTAAATTCTTCTCTAATGCAGACACCTGTTTGCTTACGTATGACGGCGTAGCATTGAGCACGTCTGCTGCTTTAGAAAAGCTGCCAGTTTCCGTAACGCAAATAAAAACTCGCATTGCATTTAACTTGTCCAAGAGGTTTACCTTCTATCTCTAGCACCCTATTTGTGCCAATTTGGAAAAACTATTAAGTCATGATGCCTATTTATCCATCAATATCGACTCAATAAGATGACTGTCAGATGAAAAAGGGAGAGACATCATGAAAGCCATCCAATTGACTGAAATAAACAACATAGAAATTAGAAGCCTTGCCATTCCAACGCCCGAATCAGACGAAGTACTGGTCAAAATCGCAAGCGTTGGGTTAACCCAGTAGACTGGAAAATAGCATCGGGCAGTTAGCTCAACTTATCGATCAACCGCTACCATTGACGCTTGGCTGGGATTTTTCAGGCGAAGTTGTAGAAGACGCTAATAGCTTTAAAAAAGGCGATAAAGTGTATGGCATGAAGCAAATCGGTAAGGAAGGAAGCTTATCAGAGTACTCTGCCATTAAGGCTTCGCAACTGAGTATCGCTCCTCAGCACATCCCTCTAGAGCACGCAGCAGCCTTGCCAATGGTGGCGCTAACAAGTTGGCAAGCTCTGTTTGGCGCGGGAAAACTTGACCGTAATCAACGCGTACTCATTCAAGCTGGCGCTGGTGGTATTGGCTCTGTGGCCGTTCAATTAGCTAAAGTCATGGGCGCATATGTCATTGCAACAACATCGGGCAAGAACAAAGACTATGTGCTTGAACTGGGCGCTGACGAAGTCATCAACTACGAAAATGAAAGCGTGGTTGATGTACTAAAAAACAACCCTGTCGATGTGGTTTTTGAAAGCCTTTGGGGTCAGTTTCAACTGGATGCCATTCAAGTTCTTAAGCCAACTGGTAAGTTAGTCAGTATCTCTGGAATTATGCCAGAAACCGAACAGGCGGCGAAAGAAGCGGGAGTTAGCGCTGAGTTTGTATTTGTTCAATGTAACAGTGACCAACTACGAAACATCAGCGAGCTGGTCGATAGTCAGCAACTCAAAGTCACCGTATCAAGAGAATATCAGGCAAAAGATATTCACTCGGCCTACGAAGAAAGTAAGCTGGGTCACGTTCGCGGTAAGCTTATCGTTCGCTTTTAGTGACTTCTCAGCTAGATTCTATCTTCCCTCGATTAGAAACCACTAGCTGATGCGGCTTACCACCTCTATGCGACGCTCACAGGGTGTCGCTTTTTTACCACGTTAACTGCTCTCGCACTGTAAACATGACCTAATCAAGCTCCATTTGATCTATCCTTCCCAACATCGCGTAAAATAAAGAAATAATCCTAGTGATGAAGCGAAGGTATGCTGCTAAAAGACAAGCTTTCAAGCCCAAAGAACACAATTGGAAAAGAAGACAACATTGATAGGGCCGAGGTGGCCAAATTCGATGCGTTAGCTGACGAGTGGCGAAACCCAAACGGCAAATTTGCCAACGTGTTGGCGTTCAACCAAACTCGGCTCCGCTACGTGCTTGAAGAAATCCAGCACCATTTTGGCGATCGTAAAATCCGCATTCTAGATGTAGGGTGTGGGGCCGGGTTATTAACCCAACCACTTGCAGAAGCTGGTCATCATGTCCTCGGCATTGATGCCAGCCATGTCAATGTAGAAGTCGCTAGTAAACATGGGAAAGCGATCCCTAACCTTCGTTACCAACAAGCTGTAGTTGAAACACTCTTAGAAGAGAGACAACATAACTTGGAATTTGAGTACGACTTAGTCTTAAATACTGAAGTGGTCGAGCACGTTCCAGACCCAAATGTTCTTCTATCCGACTGCGCCAACTTAGTCGCCGCTAACGGAATAATGATTGTTGCGACACTTAATCGTACATTGATGAGTTTTCTGGTCGGCATCATTGGCGCGGAATATATTTTACGCGCCCTGCCAATTGGCACGCATTATTGGCCAGCTTTTGTAACGCCCGAAGAAATAAAGACTACACTCGAACCCAAGGGATTTCGATTTAATCAATCAATAGGGATGGCCTTTAATCCAATCACCAAAAATTGGAAGTTTACCTCTTCCGATAAAGTGAACTATCTCATCACTGGATATCGTCAGTCATAAATCAAAGAAGGAAGTCAGCGACAATGCACTACGTAACCGTCAGTATCGGAAGCAACATCAACAGGGAGTTCTACGTTTCCAAAGCGTTGAATGCACTTGATTATTTTTTCGCACCGCTCACTGTTTCCAAATCGTATGATTGCGTCCCTGTTGGCTTTGAGGGAGACAATTTTCTCAACTTAGTCGTTGGCTTTGAATGTACTCAATCGGTCAGTGAGTTGGCTGCCATCTTGCGTCAAATCGAAAATGAAAGCGATCGAGTGAGAGGCGGAGAAAAGTTTGCCTCCAGAACCTTGGATTTGGACATTTTAACCTTTGACGACCTAGCCGGCGTCTTCGATGGTGTAGAGCTGCCAAGAGGAGAAATCACTGAAAATGCCTTCGTGCTTCGCCCTCTTGCAGATGTCATACCCAACGATATTCATCCTTTAACGTCAAAAACATACCAGCAACTTTGGAGCGAATACGACAAAAGACAGTCAACACGTCACCGAGACAGATTACATATGGCCTTAGCGGGACAGTGACTCTAAGTATAAAATCAGTTTCTTAACAAATAACCCCTAGCTAAATGCAAACTGATCTCAGCAAGCTATTATTACGTAAAGATGACCATGATCCTAAATCAGGGAAATATGATGAATCACAACGCAATAATAACAATCACTAATCTCAGACTTCGTACCTATATTGGTTTCAACGAAGAAGAAAAAAACAAGCAGCAAGACATCATCATCAACGCAGAGATCCACTATCCAGCCAATAAACTCTGCCTGGAAGACAACATTGATAATGCTTTGAACTATAAAACCATCTGCAAGAGCGTTATCAATCATGTCGAAAACGGACGTTTCCTCCTACTCGAAAAACTCACCAGTGATGTTCTTGGCATCTGCATTGACCATCCTTGGGTCTCTTACGCTCAAGTGAAAATCGACAAACCTCATGCTCTAAGGTTTGCAGACTCTGTCTCACTCACCTTGAACTACACAGCTGAAACAGGAGACGCGTCATGATTTCACTAGAAGCGCAAAAAGTAAAAGAAGCACTCATCGCTCGTGGGCTTGAAACTCCGCTCGTACAGTCAGACATGACACCAGATGAAAAATATCAACGTATTCGAGGGCTTCTAACTGAAGTGGTCAGTACACTCGGGCTCGATTTGACCGATGACAGTTTAGCCGAGACGCCTCACCGCATTGCCAAAATGTATGTTCATGAGATCTTCTCTGGATTGGATTACCAGAACTTCCCAAAGATCAGCGTAATCGAAAACAAAATGGCCGTAGATGAGATGGTCAAAGTATCAGACGTCAACCTGACATCAACCTGTGAGCATCACTTCATCACTATCGATGGCTTGGCCCAAGTGGCCTACATACCTTCAAATAAGATTCTTGGCTTGTCGAAGATTAATCGTATCGTTCGTTTCTTTGCACAGCGACCACAGGTACAAGAGCGCCTTACACAACAAATACTTGTCGCAATTCAGACATTAACCGAAACAGAAAATGTTGCAGTGTCGATTAAAGCTACTCACTACTGCGTTAAGTCACGCGGCGTAATGGACACTAGCTCGGAGACGTCGACTACCGCTTTAGGCGGTATTTTCAAAACTAATCCTCAAACTCGCGCGGAGTTTTTAGGGTGAGAGGAACTAGGATGAAAGGCGCCATCGTAATTACAGGAGTGGGCAAACGGCTCGGGCTTGCGCTTGCCAATGACTTGTTGGAGAAAGGCTATCGTGTTGTCGGGACTTATCGTACCGATTACCCTGAGCTTGAGGTTCTACAAGCGCGAGGAGCCGACCTCCATCAGGTAGACTTCTACCAACCGGAAAGCCTTAACGGTTTTATTCAATACCTCAATCTTGAGTATTCTCAGCTGCGAGCTGTTATTCATAATGCATCAGATTGGATCCCCGATGAACCAGCGCATTCAAATAATCACGCTCAGGTTCTACAAAAAATGATGGCGACTCATGTCAGTGCACCTTACCAAATGAACTTGGCTCTGCAAGGGTTACTCAATCAGGGTGCAGGCACCAACGATGTCATTCACATTAGCGACTATGTGGCTGAAAAAGGCAGTAAAAAGCACGCAGCCTATGCAGCAAGTAAAGCCGCCCTTAACAACTTAACCCTTTCTTTCTCAGCTATGTTGGCACCGAAAGTCAAAGTGAACACCATATCTCCAGCGCTGCTCAAATTTAACGAGCATGATGATGAAGAATACAAGAAAAAGGCTTTAGCCAAAGCCCTCATCCCACATGAAGCGGGCTTTGAAGAAGTTATAGAAACGGTTCACTTTATCATGGCGAGTGAATATATGACTGGCAGAAATATCCATCTCGACGGCGGAAGGCATTTGAAATAACACAATTTTTGCTGGTATTTACTAGCAATTTTTTTGGTTATGATAAGTGCAAAATCACTTAAGGAAGAATTCATGTCGGATCAAAACTCTAAGGAAGCCCGCCACAAGGCTCGCCAGCAAAAAGTAAAAGAACAAGTCGATGCAAAGGTTGCCGCCGCGCAAGAAGAGAAAGGTCTTCTGCTTATCATTACAGGTAACGGTAAAGGTAAATCGACCTCTGGTTTTGGTACGGTCGCACGTGCAGTCGGTCATGGTCTGAAAGCTTCGGTTGCTCAGTTCATCAAAGGGACTTGGGATAACGGGGAGCGTAATCTACTGGAAAAACTGGGAGTCGAATTCCAAGTCATGGCAACGGGCTTTACTTGGGAGACTCAAAACAAAACAGCCGATACAGAAGCGGCACAAAAGGTTTGGCAAGAGTGTAAGCGTATGCTGAGCGACGAATCGATTGATGTGGTTCTATTCGATGAACTGACGTACATGGTGAGCTACGGCTATATCGATCTTGATGAAGTTGTTGACGCTCTGAACAACCGTCCAAAGATGCAATCTGTCGTCATTACAGGTCGCGGGGCACACCGCACGTTAATTGAGATGGCAGATACGGTATCAGAAGTTAAGAATGTTAAGCACGCCTTCGAGTCTGGAGTGAAAGCACTGAAAGGCGTGGATTGGTAGTTCAGCCAGTCAAGGAACCAAACAAAAACGGTGAGCTTTTTGCTCACCGTTTCTTTTTTACCGCTCGTTTAGAAGAGCTTTTTAAGACCGCCTAGAGCACCTTTAATGGCTTCTTTGGTCTTCTCATCTTTAATTTTGTCACCGTATTTCTCTTCAAGCTTCTCTAAGCCACGGTCAATCTCTTTCTCTGCTTTCTGACGCAATACATCATCAAACACCAGTGAGAATTGTGGGTTTGCCCACTCGCCGTGAATTCGAATCGGGATAGTCACATCTTTCAGTTCATCAATGTCTTTACCACCTTGACCTTTCAACGAGCCAACAATCGAAGTACTGATGGTCATATCCACCGTCTCTGCCAGATAGTTTGCTTGGCCTTGGCCTCTAACACGCAGCAGTGGTGACTGAGCAGTTAAGTCATTAGTGGTGACCACGCCTTTGTTCAGCTTCATCGTCGCCGTCATCGCACTGAAGTCGGTTTTTTGTGGCTCTTCGTAATCGTCGATCTTGTTACCCGTAAAACGAGCATAGTTATCGCGAATAATCTGAGCAACGTTAATGCCGTTCACAGCACCATCTTCAAAGTTAATCTTAACTGTACCGACCAAATTCTTCTTAATACCCGTTGGCGTTAAGCTCTTGCCGCTCACATCAACATCAATATTACCTGTACCTTCAAGCATGTTGTTGTCTGCCACATCAACCAATAATGGCTGAACCTTAACGCCTTTGATCGCTTTTTTAGCACTGTAAGTCGCAGGGGTTTGGTTTGCATCTAGCTTAGCAGTCGCACTGATTGAACCTTCATAAAGGTTCGACTTAAACGAGGTCAGCTCTGCCACACCGCGATTAACCGCAAACTGGGCGACCACATTTTGCATCTTGGCATTACTTGCTTTGAATTTATCGATACTGATTTTGCCCGCGACGTCCAAAGTCTTAAGCGCAGAAAGATCAGGCTCTACTTCTTTAGTTGGTGATGAAGACTTTGTCTGCTCAGCTGGCTTACTTCCAGCGGATGTCCCAACATCATTACTTCCAGAAGACGTTTCTTTAGGAGAGCCGGTTGAAGCTCGCGCCGTATTCAAGCCTAAGAACTCATCCAAATCAATATTTGGGCTATGTAGTGCAAAACGAACTTTTGGGATATCCAATAATGTCACATCTGCTTTGCCATCAAACTCTAGCTTGTTAGCTGTGAGCTTTTTCAGGACAAAGCTCAGGTGATTATCAGTAAGATTGAAGCCAAGGTCAGAAGACATGGTCACCTTCATTGGTGATTGCGGTAACTGAGCACCTTCAAAATCCCCCTCAAAGGTCATCGCTTTAAGAGACACTTTACTCATAGCCGAATCAACGAGCAGGTTCGCAGCGCCTTTCATATCAAGATCAAGATCTGCTGCTTTACCTTTCACTGCAAATGTCAGCTTATTTGTTCTATCGAAGGCAAAGCCATCTAACGTCACTTTGGCGTTTTCAATCTGCGTCGCGCCATCACTAAAGCTAGCCGATAGGTCAACATTCGCGAGCTCATACTGAGTTAAGTCCTGCGACAGTTTAAACTCTGTATCGCCTTGAGCAGAAAAGACCTGCTGGGCATTCTTTCCTTTTACAGAAAAGTTCAGCGCATTCATTCGATCAAATGCAAAACCGTCAAGCGCTAGTTTTGCCTGCTCAATTTCTAACGGACCATCGCTGAAGCTCGCATCTAGGTTCACATTTCGCAGTTCATACTCTTTAAAGCCTTCAGACAACTTAAACTCTGCACTGCCTTCTGCGGCAAATGTTTGTTGGTTGTTTTCACCTTTTGCTGCGAAGTTTGCCGTTGTCCATGTTTCAACGGCAAACTGAGATAGGTTAAGTGACACATCATAGAGCTTAGTGAAACTGCCATTCTTACGATCTTGTATTTCAACCGCAGCGTTAGAAATTGTCACGCCAGCTAGATTAATTGTCCACGCAGCTGTTTCAGGTTCTTGCGTACTTGCTTGCTGCGTTGAGTCACTTGCCTGATCGACTGACAGTGGCGAGTCCGTCGCGGCTTTCGGTTGTGCTTCATCCGCAGCAGGTGTTTGAGATTGCGCCGCTGTCAGTGCATCTATATTCTGACGACCATCTTTGAGTGTCTCGAGCGAAAACTCCGCACCATCCAATGTGATGTTGCCAATTTCTAGCTGTTGGCTAAATAGCGGCATCACCGACACATCAATACCAACGGTATCGACTTTAAACATGTTCTGATTGGTAAAACCTTCTGGGTTACGCAGCTCAGTTTTACCAAGTTCAAAGCCAATCGATGGGAAAAACTGCCAGCTAATGTCCCCTTCAATGACCAACTCAAGGCCAGTGTGCTTTTGTGCTTGTTCGACAATAAGTGGCTTAAACTGATTGGGGTTAACCAAAACCACGAGCGCAATCAGTGCAACTAGGATGAGGGCGATGGGAATGGTGATAAAGAGGAGCAGTTTTTTCATCAGCAGTTTCCTTGCTAAAGCGACTAATCTATTCAAACACCAATCAACATTGGCAAACTTATAATAGCTTAGGCAGATAAAAAGAAAGTGGCACTAAAAGTGCCACTTCTTAATCAAAAAATAAAGGTTTTGAGCGAGATAAGCGCTTAACTTTTCAAAAGTTTTGCAATATGCGCTTTCAGTACATCAATCGCGATTCGGTTTTTACCGCCACGTGGAACAATAATATCCGCGTATTGCTTAGACGGCTCAATGAACTGCATGAACATTGGTCGAACGGTATCTTGATACTGTTTTAGGACTGATTCCATCGTACGGCCGCGTTCTTCAACATCACGCTTAACACGGCGAAGCAAACAGATATCTAATGGTGTGTCCATAAAGACAGTCGCATGCATAAGATCACGCAGGCGAGGATCAGTAAGTAGAAGAATGCCTTCAAGAATAATGACTTTCTTTGGCGTCATGCGTGTGGTGTTTTCAGTACGCGTATGCTCAGAGTAGCTGTATTCAGGTACATCAACTGCTTCGCCGTTCACAAGCTTCTCTAGATGTTGGCATAGCAAATCATGATCAAGCGCTTTAGGATGGTCGTAGTTCGTTTTTACACGCTCTTCCATGCTCAGGTCGCTTTGATCGTTGTAGTAACAATCTTCCGTGATTACACCAATCTGATGGTCGCCGACTTTCGCACGCAGTTCATTATAGATTGTGCTTGCGATAAGACTTTTTCCAGAAGCAGAAGCGCCAGCGATACCGACGATGACACATTGATTATTATCAGACATTAGTTTTGCACCCGATGGTTTTGGTAATATAGCGATAAACCGCCCGATTATAGGGCGTGAATTAGGGTGATGCTAGCCAATATGGCAGATAATTTCTGGAAATAAACCAAATAGAATAACAAAGCATCATGCAATCGATTTCTTTGAATAAATCACCCTAAAACACCCAATACTCATCAAAGCACAGTGATATCAATTGCCTTTGGTTTCTCTTTTCCTTGCCAATATAAGTTAGCACACACTTTCTCTGCTAAAGCCATGTATATTGACGTGTGCTCGCTGTCTGGCCTCGCAACCACTGTCGCTTACCACCATCAATATCTTCTCTCACCGCAATATGCAATGGCACTTGTCCAAGTAACGCGATACCGTACTCACCCGCAAGCCGAGCTGCCCCGCCGTCACCAAAAATGTGCTCTTTTGAACCACAGTGACTACAAATATGATAGCTCATATTTTCCACCATCCCGATCACAGGTACATTCACCTTTTCAAACATGGCTGCGCCCTTACGTGCGTCTGCAAGTGCAAGATCTTGTGGCGTGGTCACGATTAACGCTCCTGTTACTGGGATCTGCTGAGACAGAGTTAGCTGAATGTCACCGGTACCTGGGGGCATATCAATCACTAGATAATCTAATTCCGGCCAAGTGGTTTCATTGAGTAACTGCGCCAATGCTTTCGATGCCATTGGCCCACGCCAAATCGCCGCCTCGGACTTATCCACCAAATAGCCAATCGAGTGAGTAAAGATGCCATGCGCTTCAATCGGCTGCATCCACTTGTTGTCTCGAACTTGCGGCTTTTCGTCTAGCGTTCCTAACATCATAGGCACTGAAGGGCCGTAGATATCAGCATCAAGCAGGCCCACTTTCGCACCTGACTGAGCGATAGCTAAAGAAAGATTCACCGCTGTCGTGGATTTGCCCACGCCACCTTTGGCAGAGGTTACTGCAATGACATTCTTTACCCCTTTCACCTCTTGTGCGACCGTCGTGACTAGCGCCTTTGGCTCAGTCTTGATGACAAACTCAAACTCTGGCACAACACCTTTTTGTTGGCTAGAGACGATCCAATCAGCTAATTTTTCACTTAGATCGCGGTTGGCAAATGGAAATGAAATCGTAAATACGCCGCTAGCAGGGACAGCGACCACAGACGGTTGATTTGCCCAACCTTCAATGAGGCTAGAATGCTCAAACTCATTGAGCCACTCACAAAAATCTTTCTTAGAATTGAACTGACGCATAGCTTCTCCTTATTGATGCCATCGTACCATTTGCACTGGAATCACTGAACCCCGAAAAAACTAAGGTATTCCATCGTCGACACCTTGGAGTCACTAGCCTGATGAGGTAGTATTACGCTCTATTTTTTTATACACCTAAGAAGCGATTATTAAGTATGGCAAACGATCCAAGACCTCTTCCTTCGAGAAAAATGCTGGTAACTTGTGCCCTTCCGTACGCTAATGGTTCGATTCACCTAGGTCACATGCTTGAACACATTCAAGCCGACATCTGGGTTCGCTACCAACGCCTACGCGGCAACACTGTAAACTTCATCTGTGCTGACGATGCTCACGGCACGCCAATTATGCTAAAAGCACAACAGATGGGTATTACGCCAGAAGAGATGATCGCTGCAGTAAGCGAAGAGCATCAAAAAGACTTTGCTGGCTTCGATATTAGCTTCGACAACTACCACAGCACACACTCTGAAGAGAACCGTGAACTGGCTTCACACATCTACCTAGAGCTTAAGAAAAACGGTTTCATTTCTAGCCGTACTATTTCTCAGCTGTTTGACCCAGAAAAAGAGATGTTCCTACCGGACCGTTTCGTAAAAGGCACATGCCCTAAGTGTAAGTCAGAAGATCAATACGGTGACAACTGTGACAACTGCGGTGAGACGTACAGCCCAACTGAACTGATCAACCCTAAATCAGCAGTCTCTGGTGCAACACCTGTGATGAAAGACTCTGAGCACTTCTTCTTCGACCTGCCTCAGTTTGAAAGCATGCTACAAGAATGGACTCGTTCAGGCTCACTTCAATCTGAAACAGCGAACAAGATGCAAGAGTGGTTTGAATCAGGTCTGCAACAATGGGATATCTCTCGTGACGCGCCTTACTTCGGCTTTGAAATCCCAGGTGAAAAAGACAAATTCTTCTACGTATGGCTAGATGCACCAGTTGGCTACATGGCTTCATTCAAGAACCTATGTAACAAAACTGAAGGTCTAGACTTCGATGAGTACTGGAAGAAAGACAGCACAACTGAGCTTTACCACTTCATTGGTAAAGACATTGTTTACTTCCACTCTCTATTCTGGCCAGCAATGCTAGAAGGTGCGGGATTCCGTAAACCAAATAACGTATTCGTACACGGTTACGTGACAGTAAATGGCGCGAAGATGTCTAAGTCGAAAGGCACGTTCATCAAGGCGGCAACATACCTAGATCACCTAGATCCAGAATGTCTACGTTACTACTACGCAGCTAAGCTAAACAGCCGTATCGATGACCTAGATCTTAACCTTGAAGACTTCACTCAGCGCGTTAACGCTGACGTAGTAAACAAGATTGTAAACCTAGCTTCACGTAACGCTGGCTTCATCACTAAGCGTTTTGAAGGCAAGCTATCTGCAGAATTTGCAGAGCCTGAACTTTACAACGAGTTCGCTGCAGCCGCTGATCGTATCGCAGAGCTATACGAGACTCGTGAGTTTGGTCGTGCAATTCGTGAAATCACAGCACTAGCAGACAAAGCAAACCAATACGTTGATGAGAAAGCACCGTGGGTTGTCGCGAAGGAAGAAGGTAAAGACCAGGAACTGCAAGACATCTGTTCTGTGGGTATCAACCTATTCCGTATTCTGATGACTTACCTAAAACCGGTAATGCCAGAGTTGGCTGCACGTACTGAAGCGTTCTTAAATGAAGAGTTAACTTGGGAAGGCATCGCGGCACCACTCACTGGTCATGAGATCACTAAATTCAAAGCGCTATTCAACCGTATCGACCCTAAGAAGGTTGAAGCGATGATTGAAGCTTCTAAAGAAGATGCAGCGGCAGAGCAAGCAGCAAAAGAAGCGGCTGAGGCTGAAAAGAACAAAGCAAGCCAAACAGAGCTAGACAAAGAACCAATCGCTGATGAGATTGAGTTCAACGCTTTCGCAGCAGTAGACATGCGTATCGCACGTATCATCTCTTGTGAAGAAGTACCAAAAGCAAACAAACTGCTTAAGTTCCAACTCGACATCGGCGGTGAAACTCGTCAGGTATTCTCTGGCATTAAGTCAGCCTACAAACCTGAAGAGCTAGAAGGCAAGCTAACGGTAATGGTTGCTAACCTAAAACCTCGTAAGATGAAGTTTGGTATGTCTGAAGGCATGATCCTAGCCGCTGGCCCTGGTGGTAGCGATCTGTGGATTCTTGAGCCGCACGAAGGCGCACAGCCAGGCATGCGTGTAATGTAAGTTCAATTTACATTGATAAATAGAAAGCCCCGCTCAGCTGAGCGGGGCTTTTTGTTTGGGCTTCGTATAACCCTAGCACTTATGGCGCTAAAGCTTACGTTTGAGGCTGCCACCACCAGCGGTAGAACTTTAGACTACCCTGCTTAATATCGTTGAGTACCAAATACAAAATTGGTACGAGCAAGAGTGTCACCACGGTAGAGAACAAGATACCGAACGCCAGTGATACCGCCATTGGGATCATCACTTGCGCCTGTAAGCTGGTTTCTAACATGATTGGCACAAGACCGAAAAAGGTGGTTAATGAGGTCAGTACGACAGCGCGGAAGCGAAAGCACCCGGACTCGATGGCCGATTGAAGAATACTCTTCCCTTCTGCGCGAGCACGGTTGACGTAGTCCACCAGCACGAGCGAGTCATTCACTACAACACCACCTAATGCAATAATGCCCGTCATACTCAGCATGCTCATTGATAACCCCAAGAACAGGTGACCAAATAGCGCTCCGACCATACCAAATGGAATCACAGACATGATGATCAAAGGCTGCGCATAAGACTTAAGCGGTATCGCCAGTAAGGTATATACAGCAAGTAAAACAAATAGCGCCCCCTTTACAAGAGATACCATCGACTCTTGTTCATCCAAGCTAGCCCCACCTAACTTCACCGATAAACCATCATACTTTTCAGTCAGCTCAGGAACGAAGTTCGCCATAATATCGTCAACAACCTTCTTCGGCTCTGCGATATTGGTGTTCACGTTCGCCACTACCGTTAAAGCTCGGCGATTGTCCTTACGGTTGATTGAAGAATATGAGTCTTCCAAGGTAATCTCGGCAACCGTCGAGAACGGCACTCGCTCTCCCGACGGCGTACGAATCAGCATGTTTTCCAAATGCCCAATGCTTCGTCTTTCATCACGAGGATAACGCACCATCACTTTGACTTCTTCTTTGTCACGCAGCAACCTTTGCGCCTCGTAGCCAAAGAAGCCATAACGAACCTGAGAAGCAAGATCAAACAGTGTCAAACCAAGCGCTTCAGCTTCAGGTTTGATCTGCAATTGGATTTCACTAGAACCCGAAGAGAAGTTGTCTGACACATCATACAACCCATTGTAGAGACTCAGCTTTGTCTTAAGCTCTTCTGACGCTGCAGTCAATTGGCTAAGATCATCAGACACCAACTCTAACGTAACAGTATTGGTCTGTGACCCACCGCCCGCATCAAACGATAGCTTATTGATGCCTACTAACGGAGGGAGAGCCGCTCGCCATTTATCAGCAATTTCCACCCCATTGATGTTGCGCTCTTCGGCTTTGGTTAGCTCGACAAAAAATTCAATGCTGGTCATCGATGATTTCACAACCAAATGGTGATCCACTACCTTAGAGCCATACTCCTCAAATACCGTCTGGTCCATTTCCAGCAACGCTTTTTCTATTACCTGCGCGGTTTCTATCGTTCTCTGCTCAGAGAACGAAGACTCCATCTCAAGCGTCACATGAATATAATCTGAAGGCATATCTGGGAAGAACACCCAACGGACTTTACCACTCATGACCAAAGCCACTGAAAGCATAAGAACACCAACAAAGACAGCCAAAACGCTGTAACGGTATTTTAAGCATCGCTCCAGAAATGGACGGTAGATAGAGGTAATAAACCGATTCACTCGTTCATTAAAGGCCTGCTTGAATCGAACGAAGCGGTTCGGATTATTGTTTGGCTTAATCTTCATGTGCGCTAAGTGAGCTGGCAGAATGAGTTTTGACTCAATCAAAGAGAACACCAGACACAAGATCACCACCCAAGCGATAGCCTCACTCAGGCTCTTCATCGGGCCGGAAATGAGCAACATTGGTACAAAAGCCACCATGGTGGTCAATACACCAAATGTCGCTGGCGTTGCGACTTTACGAACACCAGTCACCACACTATCCACTGAGTGGCCATTTTTTTCTATCTCTTGCGCCGCACTTTCACCAGTAACGATCGCGTCATCCACCACAATCCCCAACACCAAAATAAAGGCAAACAGGCTGATCATGTTCAAGGTGACACCGAACGGTGGATGAGGCATTAAGAAGAATGCCCCAAGGAAGCAGACAGGCAAACCCATCATGACCCAAAAAAGCTAACTTCACGTGCAAGAAGAGCGCTAAAATAGCGAACACCAAAATAGCGCCAAACACGATATTCTCAATCATCATGTCCAAGCGGCCATCTAGGTAATGAGTTAGATCGAGCCAACTGTCGATGAATACGCCCGATGGCATTTCCGCTTGCTTGTCTTCAATCCACTGATTGACCTGCTGGGCAATTTTCACGGCATCTTGGCTATCAACACTGTTGACTTGAATGATAGCGGCAGGGTAACCATTAAAGCGCACGTAATTATCCCAATCGATGAAGCCATCTTTAATGTCAGCAACTTGCGATAGTAATACTCGGCTACCATCGGCGTGCGCAGCCACCACGATATTGGTAAAATCACTCTCTCTATAAGCCTGAGCTTTGGTTCTAAGCAGAATGTTACCGTCATCAGCACGAATCGATCCGCCTGGCAGATCAAATGATGAACGCTGCACCGCTTGGGCGACTTCCGTGATTGTTAAACCAAATTCACGCAACTGATGTTCCCTAACTTCTATCGCTATTTCGTAATCCAAAGCCCCGATCAGATCGGCACTAGAAACAGCCGGTAGCGAGGTAAACTCATCGCGTGTCTGCTTAGCCAGTTCTTTCATCTCGTGATCGGTCAGATCACCATAAATGGAAACAAACATGACTAAGTTTTTCGGCTTAATCTGAAAGATATTGGGATTTTCTATGCTATCAGGAAAGGTTGAAATTGAGTCGACTTCAAGTTTTATCTCGTCAAGAATATCTTTAGGTTTGTAGCCCGAAGCCACTTCTACCGTCACCGTTCCCACGCTGTCAGCGGCCACTGAAGAGACTTGCTTAATACCGCGAATATCTTTGATCGCCTCTTCAATTTTGATGTTGATACCCTCTTCAATCTCTTGAGGAGCGGCACCGGGATAAGCAACTGAAACTTGAACGAAGTTGGTTTCAATCGTTGGGAAGACTTCCTTATTTACTGTCGCTGCGCTGATGATTCCGCCGATAATCAGCATCCACATGATCAAATTGGCCGCAACCGGATTGTTCGCAAACCAAGCGATAATACCGCGCTGCTTACTCATCTTCTTGCTCCTGAGCATCAGCAACCGTCACGATTTGATTTGGCTGATACTGGGCGATAGGCGTAACAACAATCTGTTCACCTCGATCGAAACTTGCGTGGATATACGCATAATTTTCATCTTGGCGGATAATGTTAATTGTTCTTTGCTCAAGCTGATCGTCATTTTTAACCACGTAAGCCATACCCGAACGGACTAAGTTTCGTGGTAAGACAATAATATCTTCCATCTCATTCGCCCAAATGCTCGCCGTTACATAACTGCCCAGTTTGAGAGAGGGTTGCTTACAACCGCCACTTTGTAGGCAATAAGGATCGGCCACATCTGCCACCAAGTTGAACATACGCGAGTTTCGGTCAATAACCCGCTCAGTGCGATAGACTTTAGCCGGATACTGATAAGACTGGCCTGCGATTTGAGCATGGAGGGTTACATCGAGAGGATTGTCATCAGTGAAAGGCAGGTAGGCCAAATCATCGTTGGGGATAGGTAAGGACACTTCTGCCGTGCTGGTATCCGAAAGGTCGACCACAGGAGCACCAACCGTCAAGTATTCGCCCGGATTGGCATGACGAGCATTCACTAAGCCATCAAACGGCGCGCGAATCACTGTTCGCTCCAAATTTCGCTCGGCACGTTTTACTGCTGCCTCAGCAAACTTCACGTTCGCTTTTTCACGCTTTACTTGTGGAACACGCAAGCCCAACTTCGGTGCTTTTGATTCCCCAACATGCGCCCAGTCTCGTTTCGCAACTTCTGCTCTAGCAAGCTCTTCTTCTAGAGAGGCCGCTGCTTGTGCTAACGAGGCTTTAGCTTGTTCTAAATCTGCTTGGTAGTCAGAGGCGTCAATGGTAATCAGCACCTCTCCTTCTTTGACCAGCCCTCCCACTTGAAGCTGAGGCGACAGCGAAAGCACACGGCCTGAAATTTCGCTGACGATATTGGATTGATATTTGGGTTCTACAAACCCATAGGAGTCCAAAGAAAAGCGAAATGTTTGCGGTTTAGCTTCCATAACTTCAACACGTAAAATCGGCTCTTCCACTTCGGCTTGCTTTGGCTCCTCTTTTGAAGCAATCAACACCTGAGAGGCAGCAAAAAACGCACCTAGGATAAGTAATGGACTGACTCTTCTCGCAATCAGTTTATAGTTCATGACACACTCAACAAAATGGGGAATAAAAAACGGCGTATTATTTCGTAATCAGAAAGTTTGTACCCTGTTTTAACTCAAGGTTATCTGCATTTTACAATTCTTATATCACACACTACTGACTCATTGTTGCACCCCAAGTTCAAACAAATTTGTAAAATACCCAAGTAATCTCAAGATTCATGGTTCAGCGAGAATTGCCTAGTTTGCAAACGCGACACCTATTCGACAATCTAGTGGCTCTAAATTGAGGATCGTTAACAAAGTATGCAGCTAGGCAAACTCGCCCTTCGGGAGCGTGTCACGGGTTCAATTTCTACGTTAAATGACTTGGAAATAGCCCATTATTCCGCTGCGTCATTTGCCTTGAACTTGAACCCGTGACAACGCTCTGAATCCTGCATCTTGAAGTCACTTGGGTATAGTATCTAACTGGACGTTACCTCCCCAATATGGTGCACCTTGCCCACTGCCCGAGCATTCCAAACGATCAAAAAACCATAAGCTATTGTTTTTATAAGAATTAAATATTGGCACCGCTTCTGCTTTACCCCTTTAGAGTTATAAAAAGGAGTTTCGTTATGCTAGTACTTATCTCTTTGCTATGTGCGTTCATTGTTCTTATTGGTTTATCTATGTTTTCTAAACAGCATCACACTTCACTTCAGCGCAAGTTTGATATGTTGGTTTTACTGAGAGAGTTACTGTTGCTTTGTCGTCAGCACCGCACTCAAACTCATAGGTTGCTGCAAAGCGGTCAAAAAGAGTCAACCTCAACATTAGATACGGTGTTTGAGAACATGATGATCAAATCCAATCAGTTGGTGGCAATAGCTGCAATGACAACAAGCCTATGTATCGAATCTTCCAATTGAATATGAAGGCGTTACACAAGAATTGGACACTCACTCAGTAGCTAGAAATCAGATCGTCCACGGGAAAATCGTCCGCCATTGTATGTTCTTGATGGATGAAATCGCCATTGCGTGGTTAGTGGAGTCAGGCCGCTCGGAAGTGAGTGACGAATACCATATGAACTGGCAACAAGTGCTCGACAGTATGGAAGTCCTCACTCAGTTAAGAATCACGATTCAGGACTACCATTGCCCTGAAAGTCGCGCACGCATTAACTACTACTGTGACAAAATGATCCGAAAGCTAAATCAGCTCTCTTTCGTCTGTCCTTTGTCTATGGGCTCGCCAGCAGGTACAAAAGCCATGCACTCGCTTACGGAAATAACGTCAACCCATGACCAAATCTTAAGTGAAGAAGAGTTCTACGATTTAACCAGCGATATCTCATTGTTGATTTCACAAACTTACGATCAAATCTTGTGCGACATGACCAAGCAGCTGTATCAGCCCTTGCCTCACTTAGTCACAAGCTAAATTACGTGAAAAATTATTCAGTTAACCCTGTACCAACAATAAAAAAGCCTCACATATCAATGTGAGGCTTCTTAGTATCAATCGGGATCGAGTTAAAGCATTTTACGCGCGGCTTCTACAACTACTTTGATAGAGCGAGTTTCTGTCTCTTTCAGTGTTGAGTGATCTGGAATTTCTTTCTGCGTACGGTTGATGATAACACCCGCAACACAGCCTGCTTTAAGACCAGAGCTTGCACACATGGTTAGTAACGTTGCTGATTCCATTTCGAAGTTAAGCACGCCCATGTCTTGCCACTCTTTCATAGAACCTTGGAAGCGTTTTACAACGCGGCCGGAGAACGTATCGTAACGCTCTTGGCCAGGGTAGAAAGTATCACTTGAGGCTGTTACGCCCATATGAACCGCTGCACCAGACTCTTCGACTGCCGCTTTCATTGCTGTCGCAACTTCAAAATCTGCTACCGCAGGGAACTCCATTGGAGCAAAGTGCAAGCTCGCGCCATCAAGACGCACTGAACCTGTAGAAACAATCATATCACCCACGTTGACATGAGGTTGAATTGCACCTGTCGTACCAACACGTAGGAATGTACGTACACCAAGTTGCGCTAACTCTTCAACAGCGATCGATGTTGAAGGGCCACCGATACCGGTTGAACAAACGACAACAGGCTTACCATCTAACTCAGCACGGTAAAGTGTGTACTCACGATGGCTCGCTAGAAAGACTGGATTTTCCATCTCCTCTGCGATCTTCTGTACTCGTGCCGGATCACCTGGAATGATTGCCAGTGTTGCACCGTTTAAATCAGATTCAGTAACACCTAAGTGAAAAACCGCGTCAGACATAGATAACTCCTGTTGGTTGGCCAGTTGTGGCTCATAATTCGTTTTTGGGGTACTGAGTAACCATAACGAAGCCGAGCCCAACAAAGAGTGACAGAGATCTCACCTTTAAATGTCACCAGTACAATTATTGCAGACAAAACCGTTTGGCATCACAATTATAAAGCTTTAATACCATACATATTGCATAAAAGTGCCGACCAAGAGCGATTCACAACTTTATGGTGTGAATCGCATAGATTTTAGTGCTTTGGTTTAAACTTGAGTAACCTAAGTGCGTTAAGTGTCACTAAAGCTGTTGCCCCACTATCCGCCAATACGGCGACCCAAAGGCCAGTGATTCCCAAAAGGCTAGTCACAAGAAAGATGCCTTTCAAACCTAGTGCCAATGCTATGTTTTGACGAATATTGGCAAGCGTTGCTCGCGACAATTCGATCATCGCTGGCAGCTCCACTAGCCTGTTGTGAGTGATTGCAGCATCGGCTGTCTCAAGGGCAACATCCGTACCCCTCCCATTGCAATACCAATACTGGCTGCCTTCATTGCAGGTGCATCATTGATACCATCCCCGACCATGGCCACATTGCCCGATTGAGACAAGCTATCAACATAAGTAACTTTGTCAGCAGGCAATAGGCTTGCTTTGTAATCCATTCCTATCATTGAGCTAATGGATAGCGCGCTTCTTGGGTTATCACCGGTCAACATTACCGAGCCAATACCGATCGCTTTTAACTTGGAGACGGCCAGCTGCGCATCCTCTCGTAGCTATCTTGCCATGCGATGATGCCAATACACTGATCGCGACCTTCCATAGCGACAACAGTGGTTTTTCCCTGCTCTTCGAGTTGTGCGACTTGCTTGGCCACATCTTGCGGTAACTCAAAATCTAATCGACTTGGCGCACTGACCCGATACGTCTTGCCATGTACAATGCCTCTAACGCCGCTGCCAACCAAAGTTTCTCGGTCTTGGGCTTCAGGTAGCACCAATTCCATTTGCTCAGTTTTTTCAATCAAAGAGAGAGCAAGAGGGTGACTTGAACCGACTTCAATCGCGCCTACGGCAGTGAGTAGCGCTTCTTCTTTCCAACCTTGCAGTGGCAGCACATCGGTCACTTGAGGTTTGCCTTTGGTCAGAGTGCCTGTTTTATCAAACGCAACTTTTTCCAGTCGACCAAGCTGCTCCAATGCAGCACCACCTTTGATTAATGCCCCTCGCCTCGCCGCAACCGCTAAACCAGACGTAATGGCAGCAGGTGTAGAGATAACCAACGCACAAGGACAAGCGATGAGAAGCAAGGCTAAGCCGCGATAGACCCAAGTTTCCCAAGGCTGTGCGAACAATAGTGGCGGCATGGTAATAACAAGCAATGCCACCAGCATCATCAGCGGCGTATACCAACAACTGAACTTATCGAGGAAACGTTCGATTGGCGCTTTTCTGGATTCGGCTTCTTCAATGAGATGCAAAATACGGTCAATCGCATTTTCACCTTGCTTGGATGTAATGGTCAGGCGAACCACTTTATCCACCACGACGGCACCAGCCATTAAGCTTTCGCTTTTGAAACGTTCTACAGGAATCGATTCACCCGTTAATGCACTCTCATCAAAGCTTGCGGATGCATCGATTAGCTGACCATCTGCAGGTAATCGAGCCCCCGGTGAGGCTTCAATGACATCACCGGGCTGCAGTTCGCTGACCGGCACTTCAACGCGCTTACCATTAACGATTTTGGTTGCGTTTTCTGGCACCAATTCCATAAGAGCTTGAACGCCACTACGCGCACGCGAGGCAGCAAATGCCTCTAGTCGCTCTCCAATCAAAAACAGCAATAAGACCATGGCTGCTTCAACGGTCTCCCCTAAGTACAGGGCACCAAGAGCTGCAACACTCATTAAGGTTTCTATTGCAAAGGGAGTGCCTGACTTGGCTAAAGAGACCGCTTTCTTAGCAATAGGATAAAGGCCCGCTAAGCAGGTAACAATAAATAACCAATGGCTAAGTTCAGGTACAAAGGCTTAATTGCCGCAGCGATTACCATTGCAAATGCAATTGAAAAGATTTGAAGATTTTGCTGAATCAGTTGAACAAGAGGAGACTGCTTACTCATCTTAGATTCATCGCGAGTGAGGCTAAACCCTGTTGCAACAATCACTTTTTCGATGGCAACACTAGACGCTGGTTCAGTATAATTGACGACGAGCTTCTCTGTCGCAAAGCGAACTTTTGCGTCTTTAATACCTGGAAGCTGCGAAACTGCTTTTTCTATTTTGGCTGCGCAGGACGGGCAATCCATCCCATAAACTTTCCATGACTGCTGTTGGTACGAGGAGCTAGAGGGCTCACCTTCCTCATCATTTGGATCTTGTCCCGAGCTGCAAGTATCAGATGCACAACAACTACTTTGTGTCGTGGCATCTGGTTGAGAAATTGAAGTTATAGTCGGGCTAGCACATGAAACCTTAGGGTTTGATGCCGCACGGTAGTTTTAGATAAACAAGCTTTATGTTTTGTGCACATGATTCGTCTCCATCGTAAATGTACACATTAAGCTTAAACCTTGGAGTGTACTCCAAGGTCAAGCACAACTTGTTATTTTGATGAACTTGAGTCAGTTTGCAGGACGGGTTCTTCAGCTTTCGCAACATCATCAATTAACACTGCATCATGACTACAGAACGGTTGCGAGTTCACACTGGTAATCGAAGGATCATCGTCAAGAGGCTCAGGTTCATGACCACGCATAACATCCGCAATGTGCTTGCGCAACACGCCAATTGCAATCACTCCAAATACGATGGTACCCACCGCTTGGCCATAAAGAACCCCCAGAGCGCCAAACCACTCCGCCCCGTAATAGACAAAAGGCAGGGTACCCAGTGTCGCTTTACCCATGTTTAGTGCAGTTGAATAGAGGGGCTTACCAAGGTTATTAAAAGAAGTATTTGCGACAAATAACGTGCCATTGAAGATAAAGCTGATGGCCACATACGTACAGAATGCACCGACGATAATTGCGGCGTCACCCGTCAGGCCAAATCCGCTAATCACTAAGCCTTGGGCGAAATACAGAATGATACACACACCAATGGTGTAAACCGTAGTCACAAGCAACGAGTTATACAGCGTCTCCTTAACGCGATCAAAGCGCTCGGCGCCAAAGTTCTGGCCAATGATTGGCCCTACCGCACCCGAAAGTGCGAAGATCACCGCAAAACAAACCGGAGTGAGTCGTCCGATAACCGCAAATCCTGCGACAAAATTCTCGCCAAATTGGGCGATAGAAGACGTAACAATAGCGTTACCAATCGGAGTAGCGATATTGGTAATCACTGCAGGGACTGCAATGGCTAAGATGAGCTTAATATCGTTACGCCAAGCCAAAATAGATGGCAAGGCGACCAAATCATGTTTGCGAATAAGGGGCATGATAGAGAAATAGAGCACGGTTAATCTGGCAAACACAGAGGCTAAAGCGGCGCCTTCTACGTTCCAGCCAAAGCCAAATATAAACAGCGGGTCTAGAACGGCATTGACAATGCCGCCCGAAAGCGTTGCCCACATAGAGCGTTTGCATC
>JYJN01000075.1 GCA_003263845.1 Vibrio aestivus
TAATTTCGATCATCTTTTCTACCTGTGGGAGAACAGCAGCATATAATTTTGAGTAATCTCTCATTTAGTAGAGGATACTATGGTTTTCATTTGGGTAGGTCAATAGATATTTTTACGTCTAGACGTCTAAATGCCCGTAATTTGCTAACCAAAAAGTAATTAGATAGTGATGAAAGAAATAAAGCGTGCAATAATTCTTACCAACTTACGTAATATCGAGATAGAGAATTTTGGCTAAACCTGCAGTGTTTTTAGACCGCGATGGCGTGATTAACGTTGACCACGGTTACGTTCACGATGAGCATGACTTTGAGTTCGTAGAAGGGGTGTTTGAAGCCGCTCAAGAACTGCAAAAGATGGGCTATCTATTAGTGGTGGTCACCAACCAATCGGGCGTTGCTCGTGGCATGTTTAGTGAAGATCGCTTTCTTTCTCTTACTCAGTGGATGGATTGGAACTTCGTTGATAATGGCGTTGAGCTTGATGGCATCTATTACTGCCCTCATCATCCAGAGAATGGCGTGGGTAAATATAAGCAAGATTGTGATTGTCGTAAGCCAAAGCCAGGCATGTTCAAATCTGCGCAAGAGTTTCTAAAGATCGATATGGCTAACTCTGTCATGGTGGGTGATAAAGCCGAAGATATGATGGCAGCAGAGGCCGCTGGTGTTACCACTAAGCTTTTGGTCCGTACTGGCAAACCTGTCACTGAGCAAGGTGAGCAGCTTGCGACTGCGGTTTTGGATAGCATTCGAGATGTGCCGAGCTATCTTCGCTCTTAATCCTTCGAATTAGGTCGCTTTTATGCGGCCTTTATTATGTTTCAAATTCACATTGCCCTATAGTGTCAATCTAGACGCAATCAATCCTGTTAACCTTGGCCTTCGCCCAGACTTAAACTAAGCCCTTCAAGTATGACTAAGAAACTGACTATTCTAGATATTGCAAAGCTTTCCGGTGTAGGTAAGTCGACGGTTTCGCGTGTGTTAACCAATGATCCTAAGGTTAAACCTGAAACACGCGCCAAAGTTGAGCGAGTGATTCAGGAGTCGGGATATGTACCGTCTAAGTCTGCGCAAACCATGCGGGGGGAAGTCAGAAGGTGGTGGCGTTATTATCTCTCGCTCGATTCTCCATCTGAAAACAAAGCAGTGGGCAGTATGCTCAATACGCTTTATGCGGCAGGTTATGATGTCGTGATCATGGAAAGCCAGTTCGATCGGATGAAAACCAATGATCATTTGGACGTGCTGAAAAAGCGTAACGTGGATGGTGTCATCGTCTTTGGTTTTAGTGATTTTGATATTGAGAAACTGGCAAGTTGGCATAATCGCTCGGTCGTGATTGCCATGGACACGGATCAAGTTTCATCCATTAATTACGATAATCTAGGTGTGATCACCCAAGCGTTAGAGCACCTCAAAGCAGACAGCCTCGATGATATAGCCTTTATTGGTGTAGACCCAGCGGATAAAACCACGGGTAAACTTCGTTTGGATGCCTATCTAAGCTGGTGTAGCCAAGAGGGAATTCAAGCTAATTATCAAACAGGGCATCTTCACCACGAGAGTGCTTACACGTTGGTGGATAAAGTGTTGACCCCGACCACTCAAGCCATTGTCTGTGCTAGTGATACGTTAGCACTCGGTGTGATCAAACGTCTTCAAGAGCTGGATCGCGAAGATGTGGTGGTCACAGGTGTGGGCGGAAATGAACTGCTTTCCTTTCTGTTTCCTAAAGTATTTAGCATCGACCCTGGATATACTCAGGCCGGTGAAAAAGCGGCTAATATGCTGATTTCCCAAATAAATGGTGACGTAGAGCAACGACACATCACCCAGCAACCCGTCTCAATTTAACTCATTATTTTCAAAGTGATTTAAAATTATACTGTGATCTCATTCAATTAATGGGACTGTTCCCATTTTTATCTTTGATTAGATCTGACAATATAATACGCACGAATGGGAATGTTCCCATGGATATAAGAATAACGATTAGGTCAGTTTGAATCGTCAATGTTTTTGACAACAGATGAATGAGAATCCAATTAGGGTGGACATGGATATGAGTAAGATTGCGAAACAAGAAGTTGAGCGTCTGATTGAGTTAGTCGGCGGTCGCGACAATATTGCTAGCGTAAGTCATTGCCTTACGCGCCTTCGCTTTGTATTAAATGATACCGATAAAGCCGATGCAAAAGCACTAGAAGCGCTACCGTTAGTGAAAGGCTGCTTTACCAATGCAGGTCAGTTCCAAGTTGTTATTGGTACTGAAGTGGACGAGGTCTACAAGGTGTTGATTGAGCTATCGGGTCAGACTGAAGCTTCTAAAGACGAGGCTAAGCTGGCTGCTCGTCAGAACATGAATATTCTAGAGCGTGGTATCTCCCATCTTGCAGAAATTTTTGTACCACTGCTTCCTGCCATTATCACAGGTGGTTTGATTCTAGGTTTCCGTAATGTCATTGGTGACATCAAGATGTTTGATGGCCAATCTCTAACGGAAATTAGTCAATTCTGGGCAACAGTACACAGCTTCTTGTGGCTAATTGGTGAAGCGATCTTCTTCTTCCTACCTGTGGGCGTGTGTTGGTCGACAGTGAAAAAGCTTGGTGGGACTCCGATTCTGGGTATTACCCTAGGTGTGACCTTGGTGTCACCACAGTTAATGAATGCGTATTTGATTGGTAAAGAAGTACCCGAAGTTTGGGACTTTGGCCTGTTTGTGATTGAAAAAGTAGGCTATCAAGCGCAGGTGATTCCGGCCATGTTAGCGGGTATAGCGCTAGCGTTTATTGAAACGAACTTAAAGCGTATTGTCCCTTCTTATCTGTACCTTGTGGTTGTGCCTTTCGTCTCAATCATTCTGTCTGTAGTACTCGCACACTCATTGATCGGTCCATTTGGTCGCGTGCTGGGTGATGGGGTGGCGTTTGCGGCGAAAGCAGCGATGACCGGTGATTTTGCCATGATAGGTTCAATGCTATTCGGCTTCCTATACGCACCACTGGTGATCACGGGTATCCACCACACAACCAATGCGGTCGATCTTCAACTGATGCAAGACCTTGGTGGCACACCAATCTGGCCTTTGATTGCACTGTCTAATATTGCTCAAGCCTCTGCTGTTGTGGGAATCATCATCATTAGTAAAAAGCATGGTGAGCGCGATATCTCTGTACCAGCAGCTATCTCTGCTTATTTAGGTGTAACAGAGCCAGCAATGTACGGCATCAACCTTAAATACAAGTTCCCGATGTTAAGCGCGATGATCGGTAGTGCGATTGCGGCGGCTATCTGTGGCAGTGCAGGCGTGATGGCAAACGGTATTGGTGTGGGCGGCTTACCGGGCATTCTGTCTATCCAACCGCAGTTCTGGGGCATCTTCTCGATTGCAATGCTGGTGGCGATTGCCGTGCCAGCGCTATTGACCCTTTTCTTCTACAAACGAGCTCAGTCGAAGGGCGAGCTTGAACCTGTAAACGCATAATTTTTCTATTTGGAGCGGCATTTCGCCGCTCCCTATTTTCTCTAGTTTTCTTTTTGGTAAGTGAGTTTAGAAATGACAACAGTTGTAAATGATGAGCAATGGTGGAAAACCGCCTCCATCTATCAGATCTATCCCAAGAGCTTTTGCGATAGTGGCAGCAAAGGCACGGGAGATATCCAAGGCATTATTTCTAAGCTTGATTACTTGAAGCTATTAGGCATTGATGCGATTTGGCTCACGCCAGTTTACGCATCACCGATGATTGATAATGGCTACGACATTTCTGACTACTACGCGATTAATCCCGACTTTGGCACCATGGCAGATTTTGATTTGCTGCTTGAGCAGGCTCATCGGCGTGGTATTCGAATCATTATGGACATTGTTGTCAATCATACATCGACCGAGCATCAATGGTTCCAGTCTGCTTTAGGAGATAAAAACAGCCCATATCGCGATTACTATATCTGGAAAGATCCGCTAGATGGTGATGTTCCAAATAATTGGCAATCTAAGTTTGGTGGCAGTGCATGGGAGCTTGATGAACAAACGGGCCAATACTTTTTACACCTGTTTGCCAAAGAGCAAGCAGATCTTAACTGGGAAAACCCGAAAGTCCGTGCTGAAGTAAAAGAAGTCATCAGCTTTTGGGCTGAGAAAGGTGTGGATGGCTTTAGACTCGATGTCATCAACCTGATCTCTAAGCAGCAAGACTTTCCAAATGATGAGATTGGTGATGGACGCCGTTTCTACACCGATGGTCCCCGAGTGCATGAGTATTTGCAAGAGATCAGCGAAGCGGTATTCCAGAAGTACGGCAGTGTGACTGTGGGTGAGATGTCTTCCACTACATTAGAGCATTGTCAGCGGTATTCGTCACTGGATAACAAAGAGCTGTCTATGGTGTTTAATTTCCACCATTTGAAAGCGGATTATCCAAATGGCGAAAAGTGGACTAAAGCGCCTTTTGATTTCCTGCAGCTCAAACAGATTTTCAACCACTGGCAGACTGGTTTGAATGGCAAAGGGTGGGGGCACTATTCTGGTGTAACCACGATCAGCCACGCGTGGTGAGCCGATTAGGCGATGATAAGCAGTATCGAGTGGAGTCGGCAAAAATGCTTGGGGTTAGCGTTCATATGATGCAAGGTACGCCGTACATTTATCAAGGTGAAGAGATTGGGATGACCAACCCTGGCTACACCTCGATTGAGCAGTATCGTGATGTCGAAAGCACCAATATGTATGACATCATGGTCAAGCAACAAGGCGTTAGTCATGATGAGATGATGGCAATACTGGCACAGAAATCTCGTGATAACTCACGAACGCCAATGCAGTGGAACGATCAAGCTTTCGCCGGGTTCTCTAAAGGGCAGCCTTGGCTAGAAGTTGCTAGTAATTATGCTGAGATTAACGTAGAGAATGCGGTCGATGACAGCAATTCGGTATTCTATTTCTATCAAAAACTGATTCAGTTACGTAAAGAGATCGAGGTGATTACTACTGGTACTTATGAAGACTTATACCCAGAACACGAGTCGATCTTTGGCTATGAGCGTAAATCTCAAACTCAAACGCTGATCTGTCTCAACAACTACTACGGGGTGGAGGCCGAGTGTGTGTTACCCCAAGGTTTTGATAACTCAAAGGCGAACTATGTGCTGGGTAATTACTCAGACTTAAGCGCAAGTGTAACCCAGCATCAAGTGTTAAGACCGTATGAGACGCGTACTATCCTTCTAAATTACTAAGCTTTTAGACAACTAACGCCCCCTATATCTATAGTTTGTTAGTTCATGGCCCCTGTTTGGGTAATGCC
>JYJN01000076.1 GCA_003263845.1 Vibrio aestivus
GCGTTAAGTAGTGAGCAACGCCACCACAGAACCTAACCATACCTCCTTAAACACAAAACCCAACGATAGAATGAAAAATGCCATGCGTTGGGAATCTGCCTTAAACGCTTTGTTATATTCGTAACCTATTGACTAAAAAGCTGTTCTACCGTTTTCATTGGCAAGAACATACGAATACGCCCATTGTGCTCGCACAAAACTTCAAAGCCGAACTTTGTATAGAAAGCTTGAGCTGAATCAGTAAGGCAGTCCACAACAATAGCGTATGCCCTCATGTGGTGATTCACTTCCCACAAGTACTTCAAAGCGCGAATGAGACTAACCTTTCCAAGCCCTGAGCCATGAAACTCTTTATGAACGGCTAATTGAGCTAATAGAAAAACTGGGACTGGGTATCTAGGTAGCTTCTTCGCTAATTGCGCTGGCAATGTTTCTCGGCTGATAGAGCTCGGTGCAACACTATAAAACGCACAAATGGCGTGTTTTTGATTAAGTAGTGGTTGAGCGCTTGGTAAAACCATTGTTCGGCTAATACCAGCTTGCATATGCTTTGCTGCTTGAGTTTTGATAAATGTATTAAGTTCAGGCTCTCCACAGTCGAATGAGTTGCGGTCGTGCTTAGATTTGCTAAGTTCTACGAACTCTTTACCCCAACTCACTTGATACCACTCTCATTCGCAAATTTGGCAGCTTCAAGCAACGCTTGATTCGGCGCTTTTGCTTTATCACATGCAGTCATAAATTCATCAAAAACACTGTCTTTAACCACAATACTTTCATGCTCTTCAATTACATGAGTTGCATCTTCGTCCATAAGTCTAACTACATACTCAGTAAGACTCTTTAAACCAAGTAAAGCTGATGCTTTTTCAGCTTTTGCCTTGATCTCTTCATCAAGGCGAATATCTAAACGTGCTGTTGCCATAACCCCTCCTACGTACGGATGTATTCCGTAATATTAGAGAGTATAGTGTAAATATAGAGCGCATTCAATTTGTACGGATATTTTACGGAGCCAGATAG
>JYJN01000077.1 GCA_003263845.1 Vibrio aestivus
GAATTTGACTTAACGACTAGGGCTAGAAGTGCAGCTGAATAACGGATACGGCCACACAGCCTGGGCGTCTAACGCCATCAATCTCTACTTTAATCTCGCGTTCAATTTCTAAGCCTTTGCGAATAGGTGTCACTTTGGTCAACGTGCTGACTGCTCGAACTTGATTGTTCGCCTTTACAGGGTATGGAAAACGAACTTGGTTCAAGCCAATATTCACAACCATCTTCGCAGTAGGGAACAGAGATGAATCTGGGTCTACGCTATCCGTCAGTTTTGGGAGTAGTGACAGGGTAAGGAAGCCGTGAGCGATAGTGGCTTTGAAAGGAGATTCTTGCTCTGCTCTTTCAGGATCTGTGTGGATCCACTGCATGTCTTCTGTTACTTGGCCAAACTGGTTGATACGCTCTTGAGAAACGTCTAGCCACTCACCCGTGTGAATGACTTCACCGATCTTCTCCTGAAGCTCAAGATATACAGCTTCTGCTTCAGGCTTTAACTGAATTGGCTTAGGTTGAGGTCGCTCATCGTTAACTGCAGGCTTTTGTAAATCACCCAAATGAAGATCGCGTAGGCGTGTTAACAAAGGACGTTCATTCGCCTTGTTTAAAAAATCTTGCCAGTAATCACGCACGGCAGGGGACATCCATTGCATAAACTCCGCGTGGTGCTTAGAAATGGATTCACCACGATGCTTGAATAGATTCGCGACCTTCATAAAAACCTCTGTAAACAACCAATAAATTGGCAACCCTATAATTTTGAAATAGTTCACACTTATGTGCAACATCTTTCGGGCGAACACTTGTTAACTTAAAGTGGTTTTATTAATAATTATCATGCACTTATAAATAAAACATTATTTTATTAGATTATGCGTATTAGAGCCTAAACTCTTATAAAGAGTATAGATTAGCCTCAAAAGTTCCCTGTTTCTTTACTGAACAATTTGGTCAACATACGCCCAAACGGATTTAGATTGCCAAAATAAGCTTTACAAAACTCATGCCAAAACATACGATACAAACCACTGGAGAGATGGCTGAGTGGTTGAAAGCACCGGTCTTGAAAACCGGCATACGTTAATAGCGTATCTAGGTTCAAATCCCTATCTCTCCGCCACATTCAAACAAAAAAGCCTTTGATTATCAAAGGCTTTTTTTGTATCTATCGTTTGAAGGCTTACTCGGTAACAGCGAGGTAAGTCAATGTACGTTCAAAAAACTTCTCATGGCGTTTATTACGCACGGATCTGCGTTCCAAAGCGATTAAGGCAATTTGGATTTCCTTTTGATCTCAAAATTAGCCTTCTCACAAAGGAGCCAAATCAGGCTAAAATCAAAGGGCTCCGCTTGGTGAGTGCCGTGAAAGAGGCGCTCCATACCAACCATAATCAAGATTTTTCTGCCTTTTCCCCTCACCTTAAGAAAATCATTCATCATCACCGAAATGATATCGACAGTTCGGCTTCTTTAAATATTTCACCTAAACGTTCGAGAAAGGCTATAAAGCCTCGAAAAGCGCGGGCTAAAGGCTGGGAAAAGCCTTTAGAAACATTTCTTCAATACAAGGAAAAACAAGGTGTGACCGCTTTGACTGTGCATCAATTGAAGCAGCGGATTACTTTTTTCTTTAAGTCCATGAATGTCACTAAGCTCTCTAGCATTACTGGGGCAAAGTTGATGACATATATCAATGAGCTAAATCACTCTGAACTGTCTCCGAAGAGCTGTAAGGAATACTACGCTGCAATTGCACAGTTCTTAAGGTGGTGCTCTAGCATGGGACTAATTGTTCGGAATGTTGCAATTGATATCAAGCCTGCGTTCAAAAAGGCCATAAAGGCAGATATGCAGCGCATGAGGTGGTCTGATCGCCAACTGTCGGCACTGTTTCAGTCTCGTCAATATCTAGCGACTGGAGAAGGATTTAAATGGACTGTGCAGCTGTTGGTCTGCATGGGAATGAGACCAAACGAAGCTTGCCAGTTAAGAGTTTGCAATGTTCTAGCTAACGAACCGATACCTTATATCCAAGTTACTGACCAAGGGGAAGGACAGAGTCTTAAAAACACCCATGCGACTCGTCAAATTCCTATCCCCACAAGTCTTATCGAAAGTGGCTTTCTCAATTATGTGCAGTCTCGTCGCAATAACCGACAGGTGAATCTATTTGATTACGTGCCGCAAGGTATCAATAAAGATTGGAGCCATGGATTTTGTAAGCAATTTGGTAGTCTGTTGACGGACTTTGGGCTTAAAGCAGGACAACGACCTACCGCCTATTCACTTCGACATACATTCATTGATGAAATGAAACAACAAGGGGTTGCTGAAGCCATGGTTGCGGACATTGTTGGACATCATCATCCAACTATGACGTTCGGTCGATACGGAAAACAAACCAATCTCAAAACAAAGCTTAACATCATCAACCAATTCGCTTTGGCGAAGGGAGGGTTACATGAGTAAGTTCAACTATGATGCACTGGAAAAGATATACACGGCTTTCAAGCAAAGTCATTATGAGCACGACGAAACGGGTTTGCTCCAGTTGTCAAAGCAGTACGGATATGCAGACATCGACTGCTTGGTTCAGATTTATGAGCAGCTTGAACACAATCCAGAAATGTCTGAGATGACTTTAATAGCTGAAGGCGTAAGCTTTGCCAAGCAAAGGGAACTATTTGGTAAATTTACTCGCCTGCAAGAAGTATCGGGGGTGATTGCCACCTCGACCAAACCTGCCAGAGTAAACAATTTTGATGTATTTATTCTGCCTTATTGGAAGGTTATGTCGAATAAGGGGATCGTGTTGAAGCATAGTATAAGCCCTGATTGCTATACCTTTGCGAATAAAGAGTCAGGTGTAGAAATCACCATTCGGATCCGCCCAAAGCCCTTTGACCAATAACTGGTTACTCGTTCTCAGCAATATACTGCTGAGAACGAGTTTTAGTAATGATAGGATCAATCAATGTCCCTAGAATCATTAGGATTTTTCGGTTTGGGTAACTGGTTAACATGTTCGTCTTCGGCTGTAAGAAGGGCTTGTTTGAATTGACTTAAAATGTTGTATAAAAATGGTTGGTTTTCTAGGTACTCCATATGACGTGCGTAGTTCTTGTCCATTTTTTTCTTAAGGTTACTTTCATCTCGTTGGTTTAAGACAAAGGATTTGACGGCATATTGGATAGCTTTTTCCAAATGTATCAACAGTGGTTGGATTTTCTCTGTAATTGTTTGCGTTAAGTCCTCAATAATTTTATCAAGAGCGGCTATTAGAGATTCTCGCTCGCTAAGTTTCTGCATGGCTTCAATGAGCTTGTCTTTTGTAATATTGAGGGCTTGTAACGCTCTTTCACTCTCCTCTTGCAATCGTTGGAGTTTTATCTCCTCTGCTTGACGTTGGGATTTAGCGATTTGAAGCCGCTCTGCTTCTTGCTGATAGATAGCGTCAAGCTCTGCTTGCTTTCGTTTTTGCTCGATTCGCTGGGCATAGGCTTCGGTAACTTGTTGGTTGAGCTTTTCTAGCTCCAGTTCTTGTTGCCTTTTTTGAAAATTGAACTCTCGGTTATCTTTAGCCAACTTCCCGTCCCGACGCATCTTTTTTGGAAGTTCTTTATCAGTGTATTGATTGAACTCCATCGATAAGCCTTTTTCATTCAGCAACCACTGATTGACGCTATATCTGAAACGATCTTGGAGCGCATGCCCGTGAAGTCTTTGCTCATCATGATTAAAATTTGTTCCTTTATTCGTGAACCACTTAAATGGATGGCTAGGGTCCAATTTAAGGAGAAATTGTTGTGCTAGATTAGCTTTGTGGACCCTTAGGTCAAATTCTCCTGTCTTTTTATTCTGTGCGTCCAAAAATAGGTGTACATGCTCACCCGTTTTTTCATTTTTGCTCCGTTCATCGCAATGAACAGCGACGGCTTTAATCTCATAATCGGCAAAGAATGTTTGATAGTATTTGATCAGTGCTTTAGCCATGTCGATGCCGCTGACATTCGTAACCTTGTTTCTATGCGGTATGACAAAAATGCACTCTTCAATCATATTTGAATTGAGATTATTTGGAAGCGCCGTCAGTTGATTATGGATGTTAATGAATTTCTCAATACACGTTATCCTTTGCTGCTTACGTTTAAAATTGATGTTGCTTGCTTCGTTTAGCCATTGGTCTAGGTCTATTGTGGTTTGTCGAGGGATTGCCAATAGCTTTTCGATATATTGATAATCTGGTGAATGAACGCGCTGGGAGTTGGAAGATAAATATTTGCGAAGCTTTTGTTCGTAGGAGCGTCGTTTCTGCCGAGACTTGGTGATGCCCTGTGTTGGCTTTTTCTTTGAGACTAACAACGATTCGATTAGATGATATTTCTGCGCTTCGCTCAGACTATCTAACTGATGCCACTTTCCATCATGGAACAATTGGTTAAGATGGCGTAAGTCTTCATCCCAAGCCATGGTTTGACTTTGTTCGTTGACCGTGCGCAGGGAGTGATTGAGGGATTTTCTGAGCTTACTTTGCTCAATCGCGCTACCACTGTAGCTGAGCTGTGACATAAAGCAGGTAATCGGACGGCAATTCATAATTGAACTCCTAATCTTGTTGGGGTTGAGGGGCGAAGCCCCACCAAGGCTTTCGTTCATCTTTTGCGCAGCAAAAGTGTAGCGAAAGCGTACTTGGTTACGAAGACGTCATCTTTTGACGTTCCTCCTAAAAAGACGGAGGAAGGGCAATAAAAAAGATGATTAATTGGGGGAGGAAAGGCGGTGGAATTAAGGTCTTTCACGCACTGGAAATGCTGATCAATCAGCTGGGGATAGTTAACAGAATCTTCTTTGATCCACTTAGAGTAGTGTTTGTAGATCATATCTAAAGTATTGTGTCCAAGCTGGCTTGCTATCCAATATAGGTTTGCTCCGGCCATGATGGCATGTGAAGCGTACGTGTGGCGTGCCTGTTTGGGACCCCTATAAGACACACCAGACGCTGTTAGCCAGTTCTTGTAGACTCTATCGATCTCTTTTTCTGCGGAGTAGAATTTACCGTTACGGAGATTTGGGAAAAGTGGCTGAGCAGTCAAGCGTGTAAGCGTTTTAATATCATCTTCTTGGATCGAGATGGTCTGTTCTGAAAATGAAGAAATTAACTTCAGTTGCTTGTTCAGAATTTGCCGTGCTACGTCAGGCAACTGAACAATCCGTGTGGATCCTTTGGTTTTTGGCCGCTTCATTTGCTCAAGGACACACGCTCTTTCAATGGATAGCGTGCCACTGGCAGGATCGTAATCTTCTACAACTAGCGCAATCCATTCGCTTTTTCTTAAGCCTACGTAACACGATAAAAGAATGCCATTCTTAACACTTTCACATTCGGCATTCTGCATTGTTAACGCTTCCAGTTCGGAAAGTGAGAAAGGCTCACATGCCGTTGGACCCACTTTCAAATTCTCGATGTCAGCCATTGGGGAGCTAGGAATGAGTCTATCGCCGATCGCAAAGCGAAATACCTTACGCAGAAGTGTTAGATCCTCATTGAGCGTCTTGTTTTTGAGCTCTCGATGCACTTCTAAGTAGCGCAGAATGTCACTACGGACAATCTGATCGACGGGCTTGTTTCCAAAGAAAAGTAAAATACGTTTAAGTTTTGATTCCCACGACTTAATCGTAGAATTTGCGTACGAGTTTTTTTCAAGTTCGAACATCGTTGTAGCGACAACATGAAACTCTAAGTGACTTGTACAAGCCATAATGCAAACCTTTTTTGTTTGAAAAATAGACTATGTGGTTGATTTGTAAGAGTCAATTAAATGTACGTTGAAAACTCGAAGGTAAGTAGGTGCCTTTTTTGGTTGGCTCGAAAATTTAACAATCTATTCAAGCAGTTAAAGGTGGCCGATGAGAAAACTATTAAGCATGGTTTGATTGGTCGAAAAATAAACCAGTTCTTAGTTGATTTTGCTTTTAATTTTATATTTTTCTAGCGATTTTTGCTTAAATAGCAATCAGTTAAAGTATTATATCGTTTATTTATGAATTTGTTATTTTAATGGGCTGTGAGCTCTATTTTTGTGATGTAGGTCTCTTGCTTTTGTAGTCTGTTGCATAAATTAGTGATATTGAATGTCTGCTAATGAAACAGAAGATAATGGTAGTACTTTAGTTGGTGCTAGGTTTGTACCTGGTGATGCACTAATAAGTAGTTTCTGTAATCCGGTCATGATGCTCTGCTAATGCGTGCTATCGCGCTAATCTGAAGCATGTGGTAAAGAGTTGAAGGTTTGTCTATGGAACTTACTAACTCGAAAGTGCTCAAGAACCTTTACAGTTGGCGCTTCGTAACTCATTTCTGCCCCAAAACAAGTTAGCGACGAGCTTCAAGGTATAGAGGGGTAACTTGTTTGACCGAATGATTCTAATGGCGAGATTTTTAAAATGCGAATAACCGCTATGATAAAAAGACGTTAATGAGTGGATTTACAAAGCCTATACCTCTGTTATCCATCAACAAAGAGTGCTTTATCTAAAGACTTTATCACTTCAGGTATGTCATTGACTTGAAGTGATTCATTGGAAACTTCCCACTGTTCAAAGATACCGCTGAGAAACGCAGTAAATATCAAACAAGCCGTCTTTGGGGTTAAATGTGGAAGGAGAATACCATCCACTTTCAAGGACTCTAAGTAACCTTCAAACTGTTCATTTCTTTCTATGTGTAGAGGACGATATTTGTCCATAAAAACTTTGTCAGTAGCCCATTGTTGGGAAAGCCTATAAAGTTGTTGTACTTGCTGGTCTAGTAGTAAGCTTTCCAACATATTTGTGGCTATCATCAGAAGGTTATGGCGTAACTCTTCACCATGGCTTGATTCTAACTGCTTGTATATAGGCAATAATGGAGCCATCGCGAGGTCACTGAGCGCCAAGAAGAGTGCATCACGATCCTCAAAGTGCCAATAAATGGCACCGCGTGTTACTCCTGCCTGCAAGGCAACTTTGTTTAAAGTTGTTTTTGCAATACCATGCTTTGCCAGGACGATAAAGGCAGCTTCAATGATCGCCTGACGAGTTTTTTCAGCCTCTTCTTTGGTTTTTCGGGCCATAATTAGTGTCTCCAGGTCAACAGCACTAGCTCTAAGAGCCAGTGCTGTTTGTACTATTTACTATCGCGAGTTTTTTCTATACTTACATTAACGTCCTTTGTACTACCCGATGGGCTTAATAGGACATACAGTGCTGGTATTATTACCATTGCGATAATTGTTGATGCAATGAGACCATAGATAATTGCTACACACAAGGGATACCATTGAGGAGAGCTGTAGGCCAATGGTATCAAGCTGAGTACGGTAGTTAAGCTTGTGCTTACAATTGGCCTTAGTCTATCAGCTGCGCCAAGGGCCGCAGCTCTAGCTGTCTGTTGTCCTTTTTTACAGCGTTGATTGATTGTATCAACGAGCACTATTCCGTTATTTACAGCTATGCCTGCTAACGAAACGACTCCCATAATTCCAAAGAACGACATGGGAGTTGCCGTAATAAAGAATCCTAGAAAAGTGCCTATAAGCGCCAATGGTACCACCATAATAATAATTAATGGTTGCAAAAAAGAGCCAAACATCAAAGTTAATAGAATGTAGATAGAGAACATCGCCAAGATAAATGCTAACCCCATCTGGCCAAAAGCGTCGTCTGAGCTAACAACTTCTCCTCCAAGTTGATATCGATATCCCTTAGGCCACGAGCTAGTCTTCTCATCTAAAATTGGTTGCAATGCCGCTACAACTTCTCCAGCCGTTGTTGAGCTTGTATCTGCGGACACGGTGACTGTGCGTTGTCCATTTTTATGAACAAATACTCTTGCACTTCAGCCATTTGGTAATCAACTAACTCTGATAAGGATACTGAGTAACCGAGTGGAGTAATGACTTGAAACATGTCTAACTCGGCGACATGTTGCGGTCCACCTAATGCTCCATTACGACTTGGCCAATTGGTTCCAAGTCGAATTTTGGGGTCTTCCTCAATCCCAGGTACTTTAAAATAACCAATTTCATCTTCTTCCATTGCAATACGAACTTGTTGCGCAAGGTCTGTTTCGTTGATCCCATGAAAGCTCAACATATCGTGACGAATGCTATAACGGATTTCATTAAGAGCTGGCCCGAGATTATCGGAGATATCTGTTGTACCAGGGATAGTGCTCAATATACGCTTGACGTCTGCTGCTATATCAATCAGTTCATTGTAGTCTTGGCCAATTAAATCAATTTGAATGGGGGGCGAAGTATCAGGACTGCCTGCAAAGTGAACCAATTTGATGATTAGCCCTGCTTCATCAGCCAAAGCCATGTCTAGGCCTTGACGTATAGCGGGTAAGTACTCAAAAGATAACCCTTCGCGGTCATCTTTCGGTAGTAGCGTGATACTAAAACCGACCTGATTCCATGCTTCGCTTGGTAAAAGCGAGTCATTTAAGTCTGCTGTTGCCATAGGGCTTTTAGCTCCAACATAAGTGATGACTTTTTCAATCCACTTTTGTTGACGAAAAAACTCTCCCGCTTTATCAGCAACTCTTTGGGATTGAGCTAACGTCGCATCAGGTGCTAGCTCGATAGATACACCTATTTTTCGGTCATCTGCTGGAGCATACATTTCTGTTGGTAGTAAGCCTACTAATTGTACTGAACAGATGAACATCAGTAGGCCACCTGCAACCCATGCTGCAGCATAGCGGCGTTTTTTTACCACATAAGTCTCCAGCCATTGACTCAAAGCATTCTTGCAGCGCCCAGATAGAATGTCTATCGCGAGTGGCTTGGACTCTTTGTTTGCTTTTTCCAGAAGGTAGCTAGATAGTGGGATCGCGATAACAAAAGCAACGATTAGTCCCAATATCAATGTGATAGTAATAGTTAATGGAAGAATACGAATAAATTTTCCGTCAACACCACTAATCATCATTAATGGCAGCATAGCTAAAATTGTTGTTAACTGGCCAGCAGTTGCGGGTAAAAGAAATTGAGATACAGTTTTCTTCGCTGCTTCAGGAAAGGATAGCTTTTGTTCATAGAGACTCTCATGCATTCCCTCCATTACGAGAATAAAGACATCAACCATTAAACCCAAAGCCAAAACCATGCCTATCATTATCATGGAATTAAAGGTGTAACCCAAAACAGCCATTATGGCTAAAACACCTAGCATCGTTATGGGTAATGCAAGACCGGCGATCAAAGCTTCACGCCATGTTAGAAGTAACATTAATACAAGGAATACGATAATTACTGCTTCTTTCATAGACGTTGAAACTTCATCGAATGATTGTTCGATCAACTCAGCATCGTCGCTTACTACATCTATGCTTAGCCCCCAGGCCAATCTTGTGACATAAGATTTTCAATAAGCCTGAGCGTTGAATCAATGACAGTGAAAGTATCTGTACCAGGACGTTTGAGTACATCTAAAGTTACACTACGTTCATATGGTGCGCCGTCGATACTAAAAAAGGTTCGGCTACGTTCTCTATCCAGCATTAGTTCGACATCAGCGATTTCTGATAGCGTAACAGTACGATTGTTGTCGATACGTAGAATAGGTAGCTGTGACACTTCAGTGACAGTTTCAAAGCGTCCAGCCATATATAGGTTAAAGTTGCTCTCTTTTGCTTCGAACTCCCCCAAGCCATATCTATGTTTGCTGCTTGGATTCGGTCTCTAACCAATAGTGGACTAATGCCAAGATCTCTTAATTGTGCAGGTTTCAAGCGAATATGCAGGCTTTTTTCACGCATACCGCTGATTTCTACTTTTTTGACAAGAGGCAGCTGTTCAATATCAGACTCTAGCCGCTTAGCAGCATCTGATAACACCATATCATCAACATTACCGCTAAGAGCAAAGCTAAGTACAGGCATGTTTGAAATTGACATTTCTTCGATATCAGGCTTTTCGATTCCTTGCCCTGCTGGAAACTTTGCAGCGGCTTTATCCACTGCTGCTCGCAGCGATGGAATTGCTTTCGCTACTGGCATGTCAGCATCAAATTCAACGGCTACGACGGAATATGAGTTGTATGAGCCACTCGAGTATGTATTCAAGCCCTCGAGACTTACAATCTCATCTTCGAGATATTTTGTAATTTCTTTTTCAATCTGCTCAGGTGCTGCACCAGGCCAGTAGGTCGTTACAATGGCTGATGGGATTTCGAGATCCGGGGCGTGCTCTCTAACCATTGTGTTATAACTTAATACTCCCACAAGCATTAACATACCAAGCAAAAGTCGAGCAACGAGAGTTTCAACAAATAGTTTACGATGTAACATTATTCAGCCCCAACTTTAATGGCTGATGCACCATCGATTAATAAATGTTGTCCGCGTATTACTACCTCTTCATTTGTTTCAAGGCCGGATGTAACTTCAACTACACTGGTTCCTTGCTCACCTAACGTGATATTGCGACGGGTTACACGGTTCTCATTCCCATTAAAGACGAAGACGAAAGGGTTACCTTTCTTGAACGAGATTGCATGTAGCGGGAGTACCAAAGCATCCTCTATCTGCTCTGTTTCTATCCAAGCGCGAATAAACTGACCTTCTTTAATCGAACTGTCAGTTTGCTGAACCCGTACTTTTACAGTTTGGTTTCGACGCTGTAGGTTTAGGGAAGGACTAACGGACCAGATTTCGCCAGTTGGAACCAGTTCATTAAGTAAACCGTTAGTTTCAGCTGAATAAAGAGTCTCATCATCGCTAGCAAGGTAAACGGTTTGCCCTTCTTCTAATTTAGCTGCATCTAATGTGTTGATCTCAAGGTGAATTTCCATTTCACGATCATCGACAATCACTATCGCCGAGTTAGCCTCACGCGTCATATCATCGATACTGTTCATTAGCGCATAATAATGGTTATCTTTGCTAATGTTCATAGATGTAATAACACCATCAAATGGAGCAAATAGACTTGTTTTCTCAAGACTTAACGTAGCTCTATTGAGCTCTGCTACTACACTTGAGATTTCTGAAGACATTGACGATAAGGTGCTTTGGGCGGCCTTAACTGCGGCCTTAGCGTTTAATAAAGCAGTATTTACACGCTCAAACTCTTCTTTTGCAATCACGCCACGTTCGAAAACCTCTTTCATTCTTTCATAGTTTTTAATCGCAAGCTGTTCATCATTTCTCGCTTGTTGTGCTCTAGCTTTTGCTTCTTCTCTTTGTGCTTTTACACTTTTTAGGCGGGCCTCTAGCCCTTGTACAGATGCTAAGTTATCGCGATTATCGATTTGTGCGAGCAACTGACCGTTGCGTGTACCGTTGCTAGGTCCAAAAACCCTTGAGCCTTCTCTTAATTCAGTTCCGTCTAACTGAGTTGCAATACTTTCAACTTTTCCCGAAATTTCAAAGTCTAAGAAAGCCTTACGCTGTGCTTGTGCAATACCTTCAGAGTAAACCCAAACGGTAAGTGTTTCAGGCTTTAATATGTGGGTTTGCACACGAATAGGGCTGATTTCATTAACTTCTACGTTTTCAGAATTGGTGAGCTTAAATAGGCGATAGCCTACAGTGCTAAGTAGCGAGATAGGTACAACTAGTAGTAAGAACCATCGGATATTTTTGTTCATACAGTGACTCAAGTGAGGAAACAGGCGCTCATTATATACATACACGAATGTATGTAAACTGGTTGAGGAATTTGTTTACATTAACTAGTACTTTTTGCTCGTGGTTCAGCTATATCACTAACACAAGATTAACGTGGAAGTGAGCGTGTATTGGCGAATCTATTTTGCAGAGTTTCCTGCCGTGTTATGTTGGCCTGTCTAGTAGAGGCTTTGCTATACCTAATGTAATCAGTTAAGAACTAATCTAGTGAAACCTGTCAAACAGTTTTGTCCACGGATGTTTCGGTTCATGCTCACGGAATGATATCGCGGCTGGAACGGTTCTAGTTGATCACCAAACTCTATGTTGACCAACAACTTTGAGGAGGAGGTCAATATGAGAAAGTTATCTTCAGGAAAATGCAGCGGTATTAAACGACCATTCAAGCTGGAAGAGATTTGGCGAATCAAAACTAGGCTTGAACTTGAGAACGACCTAATGCAGCTCGCATTATTAAACCTAGCTATTGATAGCAAATTAAGGGCAAGTGATCTGCTAAAGCTGCACGTATATGATGTTTCCTCGGAAGGAGTGATCTATCAGAGGGTTCAATGCATCCAGCAAAAAACAGGGACTGATGTTCATTATGAGATTACTCCGAGAACGCAACAGAGTATCAGTCGGTGGATCTACTCTGCGCACCTAGAGGCAAATAGTTTTCTATTTCCAAGCTGTCGTCGTAAAGGCCAACCCATCAGCTACTCCTTTTATCGTACGATTATCAGAAGCTGGGCCGCAAAGCTTGGTTTGAATGCGGATTATTACGGCACGCATTCAATGCGCCGGACTAAAGCTACTCTGATCTATGCCAGAACAAAAAACATCAGGGCGGTCCAGCTCCTACTAGGCCATTCGAAGCTAGATAACACTATTAGATACCTTGGGGTTGAGTTGGAAGATGCTCTGAGACTCTCAGAGCAAACAGATTGCTAGAAGAACTGATACAGGCTTTTCATATCTCTGAGAAGCCAGTGCCCCAAGACGAGTTAGACTCATTACTTTAATCACTCTGTCCGTAGTGAGTAAGGCGCTAAAAGCTTAGTTCTTTTCTAAGCTTTAGGTTGGCTCATCTTAGCTGATTACTTTAGTTCATTAATCAGACCTTCTTTTTTAAGAAAATTTATCAATTCCTCAGCGCAGCCCTCGCGGTTAGAAATATTAAATTTTCCTTCACTGGTAATTAGGCGTATATAATTTCTCTGCCGCCAAAAAAATATACCTGTACAGTCGATAAATGATTGTTTAAATGAAGAAAGCTTTAACCATTTAAACTCCACATTTTCCATATCGAAAATGTAAGATGACCTTGTGAATTTTTTCACTATTATTTTATTGTTTTCAATTTTAATTTCTTTAACCATGGTTAAGTAGGTAGCAAGGTTAAAAATCAAGGCGACCACAATAAGTACTGTCATAATTATATTCATTAATGACAAACCTAGATAGAATGATGGAAAAATTAGTAATATAAAGAGAGTGGTAATAGAGTAAAACTCATATCTTTTAAATTTACTCTGATATTGCATCATCTACCTCCTTGCCTAATATGCTTCCCATAGTAGTCATCCCAAAATCCAGTTGCCCACGAACAAACCAAGCACTAGGAAATCTGGCAAAAAGAGCACCATACCCAGAGCCAATACCAGCCCCTAAAGCAGAGCCTACGCTAAAACAAGACCAGTCACTCCCCTGATTTTCTATAGCTAGTGCTTGTCCCCATGCATTGGCCGCCATGTTAGCAGTTACTGCCCCAAGTACACCTCCAAACGAGCCAAAGGCTCCAGCTATTACACCATCCCTAACAGCCCCAACATAGTCATCAAAGTTCCCGCCTTGAACAAACGTTCCTAAAGCACCATTAACTCCCCCATTGCGGCATTGATAGCAACCCAAGCAAAAAATGGGCAATCTCCCATCTGGGTCAACAAATCCAATCGGGTTATTTCCAACATATGCATAGAGATTTAATCCTCCGCGCTCTTGTAAGGGGTCCCTGTTTAGCCAACGTCCGGAACTTGGTAAATAGAATCGATAGCCAAAATAGACCAAGCCACTGTCAAAATCTGAGCGTTTTGTGGACATCCCAAATGGTTGGATATCAAACGCATCACCTGAAGTCCCGCCATAAGGTGAGTAAGCGTGCGTCGCTAAGCGTGTCCCTGTATTGTCTAGAACACCATAGACGTGCCCTAAGTGATTGGTCAAATATGAATAATGATCAGCTTGCTTCTGACGAGCCACTAATCCATCTACGCCACCAACGGAATCGATTCGCCAGACATTTTCTGCAATCACATTGTTTGCTGCATCCCTTTCTTGCAGTTCGAGTAGACCAAAGCGAACAAAGTGCTTCGTTTCATTTAACGTACCGTTCTCGAAACGTTCGTATTTAGCAAGCATAAGGTCGTACTGATAATAAAAACGTTCTTCAATACTCACGCCATTTTTAGAAAAACTCATCGAAGTCAATCTATTCTCAGCATCATATTCAGCTAAGAAAGGAACACCACCGCCTAGCTTACCTTGAACTAAATTCCCATCGGCGTCATAGACAAAACCTCCACTTGACCGTTCCAACTTACTACTTGATTCAAGCCATTATAGGTTGCTCGGTAGGGATCATTAGGCAATGCCAAAGATTCATTACCACTGGCTGAAGTGATGTTTCCTGATAAATCAACATTGTAATCGAAGCTCGAAATGGTGTTTTCTCCCAGCATATAGCGAATACTGCTAAGGTCTCCCGCACCGTCAAATTCGGTGTTTTTCACCACACCATTGGGGTACTCTATGCTGTACCCAATATCAGCGCCCGAGTCGCGATAATCATAGTTATACAACTCACCGAAAGCTTTAATGGATGCTACTCTTCCAAGTGAGTCGTAGTGATATTGACTCTTTTCCACACCATCTATTGTAATCAAGCGAATACGATTGAGTTGGTCGTATTCAAAAGCAACGGTGTCATTTTCCAGATGCCCATCAATTGACATCAATTGTCCGTCGTTGTGAAATTGATAGGTGGTGAGTCCCAACTGATCGGTAATAGTGGCGATACGCCCCAGAGCATCGTAGGTTAAGGTAATGTCCGGAGTTTCATCTGAATAGGTGATGCTCGTTAACTGACCCATAAGGTTATAATGATAGGTTTTGACTGTACCTCGAGCATTAGTTCGGGTCGATAGGCGGCCTTTGTCATAGGTAAAACTGAGCTCAGAAGCGTCATTATAACGTTTGGTGACCAAGTTTCCGCCAACGTCAAAATCGAACTCGGTTCTGTTTTGATTAGCGTCTATTAGAGCGGTAATTCGCCCAACTTTGTCTCGCATAACTCTGGTTTTGCCCATCATCGGGTCAGTAATTGAGGCTAGATTCTTATCCGCATCATATGAAAATCGATAAGATCTACCATCGGCGTATGTTTCTTCATGTTTAACTCGTGGGCAACTGCCATACACTCGATCGACGCTACGCCCACCTTCTCCCTGAACACGCGTCAGCGTATCAATGTTGTTATAGGTATAATGGGTCATCTTGCCATGTAAGTCAGTCATAGTCGCCACGCGCGATGCACTGTCATAGGTAAAAGAGGCGACCTCCGTTCCATCAACCATTACTGAAGCAAGTTGCTGATTCAAGTTGTATTCTAGCGCTTTTATATGACCTAGCGGGTTGGTCGCAGTCGTTAACTGTCCATATTCATTGTAAGTATAGGATGTCTGGTGACCGTTCACATCTTTCACCGATATTATTCGCCCAGCTTCGTCATAGTTGTAGGACTCAGAACCTATTGACGTTGACCTTAAAATCAGCTGATTTCGTTCATTGAATCGCTGTGTTATTGCAAAACCGACCTCATTTATACTTTCAATGGGGTTGCCATTCGTATCATTGGTCAATGTTAATTTCTTACCTGATGAGAGATTGATTTCATTTAAGTTCTTATGCTCATCGTATTGGTAGGAGATAAAACTGCCATCCGGGTAGGAGATGTCAGCAACTCTTGAATAACCCTCATCATAGTGTGTGTAGGAATAGATCGTTTTAGGAACATCTTGGTTTGCGTTATTTTCAACAGCGTCTCGATAACTCACGTAATGCTCTGGAGAAACATACCAAGTTTTACCCGTTACTGAGTTGTAGAAATATTCAGAGCTATTTCCAAGAGGGTCCGTGATCGTCAATCGATTACTCAACCCGAGCGGTTCCCCCACTTCTGGATAATCTGTCTCTAAGTTTTCTTCACCGTTTCCTCGTTCAATCAAAAAAGTGGTTGTACCTAGAGCATCGGATATGGCACTGATGTATCCAGTCTCCTCATCATAATCTAGTGTGGCACGATAACCTTCCATGTCAGTGATGGCAGTCAAGTTCAACTGGTCGTCATATTCTAGCAGCGCCGTTCTCCCTATCGAATCAGACACTGTTTCAATCATACCTGTAGAGCTGTACGAAATATTGATCGACTGACCATTTGGCGAAGTAATACTACTGAGTCGTTCACTATCCGGAGTGTAGTGATAGGTAGTTTGATTGCCATTTTCATCTATCAATGAAGAAATTAGCCACTTTCCACTCGACGATAGCGTGAACGTCTTTATCTCACCAGTTGGGTACGTTATATCAATCTCATTCCCATCCACAGTCAGTGAACCTGCAAACCGTGTTTCCGAAGGCATCAGGTATTTTTCGTCTATCTTGTAAGATTGGTTTTCATAGAGGTAGGAGTCAACTCGGCCATCACCTGCATAATGAGAATAAATATTTTCTTCCACACTATATTCGATGTATTCACTAAAACTGTTTGCCCAGCGTTTACCCACCCAATGCTCGGTCCTATCTTCCGATAAAATCGCATTGTACGTAAGCGTAAAATTGATACTTTTTCCATAGGGCATGTGTACCCATAGTGGAGTATCAACCACGAGTAAGTTTTGATTATGTACATCTACTAACCAAATCGGTGCGCCACATGGGTTTTCAGATTCAGCAGCCTTACTCATCGGAGGCGCATCGTTATACCCTGCTGGCGCAGACGGAGGTGGTATCGACATCGAGCAAGACGGGATTAGGCTCAGAAACCAAATTAACAACGCCAGAAAAAATACATAAAACATACCTGCTCCTTAATTGCTACTTTTCGAGCCAGTTACTACCGCAGATTCATCAGACAGCACTGCGTCATACTCACCGGTAGCGGTATTGAATATTAGCTCACCCCAGACTGTATTGAAGTCATACAAAACCATCAATTCGGGTTCACCTTGAACAGGCAGTGTTTGCATGTAGGTCTGTATTTCTGTATTGCTGAGGGCCTTCGACCAAATCTGAACATCATCGATGAGGACATTCATATACGAGTTCACATCATTGGCCTTATGAACGGCGCCAATAATCAGGTTCCTGAAAGTTTGAGTATTATACTTTCCTAAGAATGTTCCTATCTCTACGCCATTTACGAATACTTTAAAGTCATCGTATGAATAGGAACCACCATCTTGCCTTGTTAAAGCGATGTGAACCCATTCATTGGATCCAAACAGAGATTGACTGTACTTGCGGTAGGCATTACCTCCCCCGACAGACACCATTCCGTTGCTAACCCCGAAATAGAAACGATAGTAATTTCGGGCGTTAAGGCCCATGAGTTGCGTCCCTGATAAACTGTCGAACTTGAACCAAGCCATATAGGTCATTGATTCTGGTTCTTTAGGAATGACTGACGTTCGAACTGCAGCATCTAGTCCTCTTAAGTCGAGAAGGTACTCACCGGCAAGGGCTGTGATATTGTCGTCTGTATATTGTTGCTTCTTCTCAGAGATATAATTAGACCAATTGGATAGTCCATCACTGTCAGTATCCTCAAACACATCAAATGAGTTCGGATCGCTGCCATGCGTATATTCCCAATTATCGTTAATGCCGTCGCCATCACTATCAGGCGAACAAGGGTCGGAGATTTGAACTCCCGTCGACTGGCCAATCTCAAGTCCATCAGACAGGCCATCTCCATCGGTGTCACTATTGTTTGCATCCGTACACATGGTGTTTTCTACTGTATCGGAAATACCATCCCATCAGTGTCGGACTCAAACCTTGGTGGGGCATTTAAAATAGTAGACGTGTCAGTGACAAAGGCATCAAACTCTCCAGTTGCCACGTTTTTAACCCACTGGCCTCTGTATTGACTGAAATCATAGTAGGCAACCAGTTGTGAATCGCTCATATTTGGCGGATTAAACATGAGCGTATTGACCTCTTCTTGCGTTAAGTCTCTTGACCAGAACTGCACGTCATCAATCACAGCATCCATGTGATACTGCACACCATCTTGATGATTAACAGCACCAATAATCATATTTAAGGTGTTAAGGTCTTTATAGAAACCACCGGTATATATGTATCTTTCTCCATTGATATATAACGAGTAAATATCATAGTTACCATTTTCTTTCTTAGCGAGTGCTAAATGAACCCATTCGTCTGAATTAAACGGAGCGTCTAAATTTCCACCTGCAGAACCGCCATAGTGAGCCCAATAGTCCCCTTCTTCATCCAGGCCCACCATAAACGCTTGAGCACCTCCACCATAAGTCCCCATTTTCTGAACCTTGCCAGTTAACGAACCAAACCGCACCCAACTCATAAATGTCATCGAGCCTGTCTGCTTAGGGACGAATGAGGTAAACATGTATGCGCTATTGCTTCTTAGATCCAGTTCATGATCACCACTAATGGTTGGCACGTTGTCCTGGGAGTCTAACTGCGCCATATCCTGGCTATAGTTAAGCCAGTTGATAATTCCATCATTGTTATCATCTGAGTTAGCATCACCAACCAACAAGTCGCTGCCATGGGCATACTCCCACTTGTCCGGCATACCATCATGATCGGAATCTAATGAACAAGGATCGCCAATTGCAGTTCCGGTCGATACACCTAGCTCAAGACCGTCATTCAATCCATCGCCATCCGTATCGCTCACTAAACCGTCTGTACATAAATAAGATTCTTCGATATCAGTAATCCCATCACTGTCAGTATCCGGCCAAGGTATTGAAGGTTGAATGACTGAAGCGTCGGTCAGATAGGCTTCAAACTCTCCAGTCACCACATTCTCCAACCAGTTGCCACGATAGCGATTGAAATTAAAGTGAGCGATAAGTGATGGGTCTGCTAGGTCAGGCTCATTGAACATGAGAGACTTTATGTCCTCAGCATTCAGTTCTTTGGACCATAGCTGTACATTTTTAATGACGGCGTTCATTTCACCGGTAATGCCATCAATATGATTAAGCGCACCAATGAGTACATTTTGTTCATTGGTATGTTGGAAGTAACCACCGATATAATTAATCCGTTCGCCATTAACAAAAACCGCAAAGGTGTCGTAGTTTCCGTTTTCACCTTTAACAAGCGTCAAGTGAGCCCATTCCTCTGCATCAAATGGCGCGTCAGTAAACCAAATATCTGAATCTCCTACGCCTGCTTTGATCTTACCTTCATCTGACAGTCCAATATAATAGGAACGTGACGAGCCACCGTAGGATCCCATCAGCTGGTCTTCGCCGACAATAGAGGCGAACTTAACCCAACTAGTAATGGTCATGCTTCCGGTTGCCTGAGGGGTATATTCGGTGACGACATATGCATCACTATTGGTTAAATCTAAATAGTGCTCACCATTAATCACCTCCACACCTGCAGCTAAATCATCATCATGCTGAGTTTGAGCGTACTCTTTCCAGTTCGAAGTGCCATCACCGTCGGCATCAAGGTATACATCACCCACAAGCAGGTTACTGCCAATTTGATACTCATCGTAATCAGGAATACCGTCATGATCTGAGTCTATTGAACATGGATCGCTTATCACTACTCCATCCAGGCTGCCCATTTCTAGACCATCAGATAATCCATCGCCATCGGTATCACTAGTATTTTTATCCGTACACAGAACGAGCTCTTCCCTATCAGTTAAGCCATCACCATCGGTGTCGACTAGAGGAGGCTCTGTTACGACTATCTCCTCTGAGGAAAGAAGGACATCGAAAGAACCGGTCACTGTATTCTCTACCCAATGCCCTTTCAGTTCGCTAAAGTTGTAGAACGCTTCTAAATTGGCCTCATTGCCATAGGCGCGTTGAGCATGAGATTCTGAACTTCACTTTGAGTTAACGGCTTAGACCAAACTTGAATGTCATCGATGGCAGCGTTCATGTGATCAACGATACCGCTATCATCATTTAATGCACCGAGAACAAGGTTAAGTTCACCACCTGTCTCTACAACAGTGACGAAATCCTTAAATTTCTGCCCATTAACATAAACCGTATAAGTATCTATAAGCCCCAGCTCCTCCCTAATCAGAGCAATATGGACCCATTCATTTGGAGTGATTGGAGCTTTGTAATACGCTTGGTATCGACTTCCTCCGGCGAAATGTAGATCAGAATCGCTATTCAACCCAAAGCTAAGCGCATGGCTGTTACTATCCGCTCCCATAATTTGAGAGCTCCCCAAGGTCGTTTCGAAGTTAAACCAACCCATTAGAGTCATCGATTCTTCGATTTTTGGGACAAATTGAGTATAAGCAAAGCCTGCATTACCTCGTAGATCGAGCATCCGTTCTCCGGATGTCTGTACGACCCCATTGGCAACATCTTCTGCCTGTTTATCTTGCGCATAATTAAGCCAGTTAACGAGACCATCACCATCGGTATCATGGCTGACATCAGCAACGAGCAGTTGTGAGCCAGTTGAATATTCCCACGCATCCTCGATGCCATCATGATCGGAGTCCAATGAGCATGGATCGCCAATCACTTGACCAGTTTGGACTCCCAATTCCAACCCATCGCTTAGGCCGTCATTGTCGGTATCTTGATTATCTTTATGAGTACAAAGTGCAAGTTCATGTCGATCGACAATACCATCACCATCGCTATCAATCAGTGGTTCGCTGGAGGCAAAGAGGTTGGGGATAGTCACGTACGCATCGTAATCACCGGTCACTAAGTTTTGCACCCAACTTCCACGTGTATTGGTAAAGTCATAATAAGCAAGTAAGGCAACCTCACTAGAAGCCGGCTGTGTGATCATATAACTCAGAATTTCAGTTTCTGAGAGCGCCTCTTCCCATACTTGAACGTCATCAAATGCCGCGTCCATATAATCGAGAAGGCCAGAATCAGAGTTGACTGCACCAAATACCATATTGATGGCATTTTGTGAGTTGAAGATCCCAGAAGCTGTTGCGATGTTGATACCATTAACAAACACTTTGAAGTCGTCATATTCACCAGACTCCTCTTTAACCAGAGCTAAATGAGTCCAAGTGTCCGCATCAATAGCCGTTTGAGAACGAGTGCGAGCAAAGTTACCAGCGCCAAGCAATAAGTTACTTTGATCATCTAAACCAAGATACATTTTGTTATCGTCACTGCCATCAATACCAAAACGCTGAAGTAGATCGTCCCGACCTAGTTTGACCCAACTCATTAAAGTAAAGGACTTGGCTTCACCTGGAATTACTGGGGTATAAAGAGCCCCATTCATCCCGCGCAAATCCATAAACCGATCCGCGGATGTCACCTCTATGCCGGCAACAAGATCTTCTGCTTCCTTATCTTGTTGGAACTGTGCCCAATTAGAAACGCCATCTGCATTAGCGTCACCGCCAACGTCGCTGTTCAAAAGACTAGAACCATGCTGATACTCCCAAAAATCGTCGATCCCATCTGAATCGCTATCTTTTTGACAGGGGTCCCCAATCGTGATGCCGGTGTCAGCCCCCATCTCTAATCCATCTGATAGGCCATCGCCATCAGTATCAGCATTCAATAGGTCGCTACACAGTGCAGTCTCCTGAATGTCAGTGAGTCCATCGCCATCAGAATCTAATGAGGAAGTTGACTGAGATAGAATCTGGTTAGAGGACATTTTTGCATCAAAATTTCCCGTAACTTTATTCTCTACCCATTGCCCACGGGTGGTTGAGAAGTCATAAAGCGCGACTAAGCTTGATTCGTTTCCAACGGGTGGCGTTATCATATAACTTTGTACTTGATAAACATCCAGAGCTGTTGTCCAGAGTTGAACATCATCGACCTGGGCTTCCATGAAGTCCGATATCCCACTCTCAGAGTGAACTGCACCTAGAATCATGTTTAATTGATTATCTGAAGAGAAAGCGGCTCGGAACGATGAGTAGAGTTGCCCATTTACGTACAAATAGTAATCATCAAGAGAGCCATCCTCTTGCTTCACCAAACCAAAGTGGACCCACTCCCCCACGTTAAACGGCGCATCAACATTACTCGCGTATCGGTTTCCGCCTCCCACATATAAGTCGCCGGACTCATCCAGACCGTAAGCAAATCGACCTCGACTACCAGCCAGCACGCCCATTCGTTGCTTTTGCCCTGAGAGCGAATCAAACTTAACCCATGCTAAGAACGAGTAGGAGCTGGATTCCTGAGGCACTAGAGATGTGTGTACAAACTCATTCTTAGAAGACAGATCAATGACATTTTCAGATGTTATCGGTGAAATGCTGTTGGTTTGGTCTATGGCGGCCATTGCTTCATAATAGGCGACCCAATTTGAGGTGTTGCTGATAGCATTTAGGCTCCCTGTGTCTGGAACCTTCGCATTCGCGTTATTTTCATACTCCCACAAGTCATCCATGCCATCGTGATCTGTATCTGATTTACAAGGGTCACTTAAAAGTACCCCTGTTCCAACACCAATCTCAATAGCATCTTCGAGTCCGTCGCTATCAGTGTCATTACTATTTAGGTCGGTACACATGGCTGTTTCTAGCGTGTCATTTAGGCCATCACCGTCGGTATCGATAGTGTCATCTTCTATTTGCAGCAAGTCACTATGGGACAATTTGACATCGAAGTCCCCTGTGACGAGATTTTGAACCCAATCTCCCAGAGACTGCGTAAAGTCATAATAGGCAATTAGGTCAGCCTCACTACCCGTCGGAGGGTTAACCATATGATTTATGATTTGATCAGTAGATAAAGCCTGGTCCCAAACCTGAAAGTCATCAATGGAGCCGTCAATATGATCAATGATCTCTGAGAGCATTCTCACCGCACCAATAACCACAGCGTTCCGACTCGTTCCAACATACAAAGAGGGACTTGTGAATTTACTATCACCATTAATGTAGACAGAGTATTTATCACTATTGGCGTCATACAACAGCGCAAGGTGCGCCCATTCGTCTGATCTTAATCCAGACTCTTTCGAGTCAGAATATGCACTCCCGACTCCGCTAAATATCTTATTCTGTTCTGTAATACCCAAATAAGCCCGATGGCTCAATCCATCGTGCGCTCCAAGTCGTTGGCTTAGACCAACCACCTGATTAAATCTAACCCAGGTTGCAATGGTGAATGACTGGTTCTCTTCAAGGAAAATACCGGTTTGGCCATAACCGAGAACATTTGATAAGTCGAGATAGCGAGACTCAACGACGGGTTGAACGCCAGCAGCAATTAACTTATCCGTTTCTTGTTTGGCATAAGAATACCAAGCATTAACCGCTGATTGATTATTGGTTTCAAAAGCATCAGGCTTGTTTGGGTTACTCCCAAAACTAAGTTCAAAATCGTCCGGCAGGCCATCCCATCAGTATCTCTAAGACATGGGTTCAATCCTAAAGTCAGTTCCTGGCTATCTGAAATCCCGTCTCCGTCGGTATCTTCGTCAGTGCCTATCAAACAAGACACTTCTTGAAAATCAAACAAGCTATCCTGGTCGCTATCAAGGAGATAAAATGATGCCAAATTAGACGTGATGGAGCGTCCGCTCTTGTCGTACCCTACAACTTGCCAGTACATCTGCTTAGACAACTCAGACTGGATATCAGTGAACGACACTGACAATAGAGGTTCTGTTATTCCTGTTTTGAATCGAACAAGATCATTCTCATTCGTACTGAGAAAAAAGTCGTAGGTAATGACCTGCGGATCTTCCGATTGCCACTCAAACTGGATTTGACTATCAGCCAAGTTAGTTTCATCAGTGGGATAGGTCGTTTGAATGGGAAGTAAGGATGTAGAAGAGTCATCGGCAATATTAACGGATAATATATTTCCGGTTGAATCGTAAAGATAGTTAGCTTTCCCTAAGCCATTTTCAACTTTAATTAACTGATTATTATCGTCGTAAGTGAGTGTTGTCTCCTCTGAGAGTACAACACCGCTTAAGAGTAGAGCCGATAAAAATGCCATCAAGGTACATACCGTACGACTACACATAGCAAACCAACCTAGTCTGAAAACTAATTTATTAGAGTAATAGTTTTATCAGTAATGATAATGCAACAAGGTTAGTATTGAGTTTTCGATATTTCAACTACCTACTCTGGCGCAGGAAGTCGACAGTGTTTGTTTTTCAAGATAACACGCTGATTTTATAAATTATTATTCCAGCAATTTTTTTCATTTTTTGGGAGCTTTGAGCAAGTAATTAGTGAGATATATGCAAAGGCCTTTGGTCAAGCTTAACTGCCAAGCATTATGATGAACAACAATATCGAAAGGGGTCATTACAGCAATGAAACTGGGATCGACTGTTATCATGAGGCTTTAACTAGGTTGTGGATTATTAGGGTACGCATTCTTTGCTCCAGACCGAACTAACTTTGCACAATACAGTGGCAAAAATATCGTCTCAATACAGCTTTCCCTCTGGCATTCGAAGTTCGATAATACCTTTCGTTACCTTGGTGTTGAACTAGAAAGTGCGATTAAAACATAGACTACTGGGAAGTATAAAAAATTGTTTTAAGAAGCCCCAGCTAATTGTATGTTTGTAAACCAGTGAAGCGAGACTAACTCGTTTATGTCCAAAAGTGTGTTATCTCAGTAATGGCAGTAGCCTTGATCGCGCTGATGTCATTACGTCACTCCAACATCTTTAAGTATTTTCGGCCGTTATCCATAGCGAAGTGCCAATTTCGTGGATGGCGGCTGAATAGCGTATCTTCTACATTCTTTGCTGCTGACATCTGGTCGGCATTTCTTACTGCTTTCGCTATGACACACTCAGTTCTTTTAATCATATCTCTTGGTGCCCAGCAGGCCATAAGGGTGTCGTACCAAGCGCTATTGTAGTCATAGATTTCAGACAAAGGCTCACCAACCAAACTGAATGTTGTCAGCTCGTGCTGAATGGGGCAATACCTAATATCGTTGGTGTAGACCGCATGGGCCGTTTTTCCAATGTCATGAAACAAACCGGCAATGATGACCAGTTGCATGGCTTCTTCACTGAGCTCGTAGCTCTTTACGGTATCTAACGCAATCTTTGTGACTTCAACTGAGTGCTCTAGTAGTCCGTGTGGGTACGCATGATGGTTTTTTACTGCTGGCCGAAATGGTGAGAAATGCCGTAAGTAAAGTATCATTCTTAACTAGTCTTTCCAGAAAAAGAGACAACTTAGGGTGTGAAAATCAGCGGGGTCAGGTCTTGCCTTTTGCTTTTTTGATGAAGTGGTCTGGTTTTTTAGCTAGGCCATTTTTGTTTTGGTTTGGGCAAGAGTCAAGACCTGACCCCTTTTGTTCCGGCTGGAAGCATAATAATGCCTGAAATAACCCTTAGAGTTTTGACCCAGTTAATACAGACTTCTTATTCCAACATCGTCTGCAGATGACTTGCCTATACATAAGTCTATGCCAATAGAATTGTATTAAAATGAACTGAGCAAAACATATCGACAGTGCTGAAACAATCGCGTTTAGTGATAGAGTTGAACTACTATTAACTGACTATGGGACGGAAAAAGAGGAGCTACAATTTGAGGATTCTGTACATCGACTTGCATGCGCTCTTGTATTCGTTTCAATATCTGCAGAAAGCTAATTTACTTTCTTCTTATCAGTCGCAAATGCCATTCCATTCCAAAGAGGCACTTTTGAAAAGTGTTGCCTATGACAGTGAAGGTGCAAAAAGGCTAGAAGAAGCGACTGCTCAGGCTAGTCTATTGTTGTATCCCGTCTGCGGCGGGTACACAAGGGACTTACTTATTAAGCACAATATTTTTGCTGAGTCTCTGCTCGCGCCACATGTCGACTTATCCCTACGCATGAGGCTAGATGATAGCGATGCCGTTAGGCAATTGTTGGAACATGCTAGTGCGGTTAATACAGATGACTGGTACGTTTGCGGTGATATCACATGCGATGAGCGCTTTTGTGAGTTTTTCCCGGGGCGGGCGCTTACAAGTCAATTTGGAGATGGTGTCAGTGACGAATTGATATCTAAAATTTTGGCGACTAAAGGCCGCTGACTCAAATCTAGCTCGAGATGAGTTTCAATGACTCTTTCACTACATGCGTGTGCTCGGAATTTTGACTGATGATATCTAATTCATCGATTCGGTTTTATCTGTATCTTATGCGACAAATAAATAGGAGACACGTATGGTAAAAAAGAGAAGTAGAAGGCTTAGAAAAAAACTCTATGTCGACGAATTTGCAGTTGAAGGTTTTGAGTTTAGCTGCTCTGTCTCAACTGCAAAGCAGAGTGATTACGATAAATTACTTGATGATTTTGTCGAGTTTCTTGAGGGCAATGATCTGATTGCTGGCGCAGGAGCTGGCTCCAGTTCTTTTGACGGCTTTATCATGTCAGATTTCAGGTATCAGTCTGCTACAGACGATGATCGTAAACTCGTTAATAAGTGGCTTTCAGAGCATCCGTTGATCTCTAATATCTCCATTGGCGTTCTTGTGGATGCGAACTCGTAACAGACTTATTAGTTTGCGAGTCTTGAAAGTTAAAGGGTAAGGAACGTGAAGACAAAGTGAATAAAAGCACGTTCCAGCCCAATATGTTTCAGGAGCCCAAGTAAAACCTTTAGGATTTGCTAGTTGGCAACAACCCCCCAATTGTCCAACAGGCTGTTGGACAAATCTCCAGTATCCAATTGTGCAAGATAGTCTTGCACAATTGCGAAACAAGCTGCTTCGCAATGATAGTTGGGTAGCACTGAAAGAGGTTATGATTCATCATAAAGTGTGGACGTAAAGAGCATTTATGAGTGGGCGTCACCTGAAATCGGCCTCTTATAGCGGACGGTAAACCTACAGGGGGTTTATTTGATAGGACATGTAATGATGGATTCTGAACCCATTGAGCTAAAGAATCGCTGCTACTATCACCACTAGATTTCTAGCCTACGGCACCTTTTTTGGTTTCCGTAGGCTTTTCTTTTTCAAAACTGTAATGGCTCATTTCCTTATCCAAAGCACTTTCTAACTCAAAAGTGCCCCAAAATCATTTAGACAATAGAACAAAAATGCCCACTAGAGCTAATCTCTAGTGGGCACTAAATGTTTATTTAGAACGTAGGACAATTACTCGTAATCAGAAGCGTAAGTATCTTCGTAAGAGTGAGAGTAAAACTCGAATAAGTTACCAAACGGGTCTTCTAGGTAAACCATCTGCGCTTGTTTTAGCTCGTCTTCTGGGTGGTAACGGTGAATATCCATGCGCACTTTACCGCCAAACTCTTCTACACGCTTAATTGCAGATTCGAACTGCTCTTTTGGTAGTTGCAGACAGAAGTGGAAGATACCTAGGCGAGAAAAATCAACCTCATGACGCTCTTCACGGTCAACCATTTCGAACAGTTCCACACCAATACCATCAGTTGTCACTAAGTGAGCGATGTTGAAGCCTTTGAAACCTTCACCAAACACTGCAATACACATACGACCGATTGCAGATTCACGTTCTTCGATTACTTTAGTGTTGTTCATTACAACGCGAAGACCCAGAGCTTTAGTGTAGAACTCTACAGCCTTGTCCATATCGCCAACCATGATGCCCACGTGATTCATTTTCATAACTTTCTCCAAAAACTGATTTAATTATTTGTTGGTGTCTCGTTTCGATGTGGAGAAGTATAGGTATGAAATAATAAAACCTAAAATTATCAATAATTATAAATATGATAACGTGAATTTATAATTATTTGGTATGTAGCATTCTATGAATAATGGTTTAGCTGACTCGTTTTTGTCCAAAACTGTTACAGTCGGTACTTTCAAGTACTGTTTTTCTATTGGCAAGGTGCCTGATTGTCGTCTATAGTCAATCGTGTAAGTCAACGATGAGTTAGCCTTCTAGAGATGGTAACTAAAGTGTTGATATTTAAGGCTTAACGAATGGTGTGAGATATATCCTAGGGTTCAAATCCCTATCTCTCCGCCACATTCTAAGCCCCAGCAGAAATGCTGGGGCTTTTTCGTATCCGCGGCAAAGATTCGAAAATCTAGTGGGTCTAAATTGAGAATCGTTAACAAAGTGTGCAAACTCGCCCTTCGGGAGCGTGTCACGGATTCAATCTCGGCGTCAAATGACTTGGAAATAACTCATTATTCCACTATGTCACTTTCCTTGAACTTGAACCCGTGACCACGTTCTGAATCTTGTATCTTGAAGTCACTTGGGTATATACGTAATTAATAGTTGATTTATCGTTACAAATACACGAAGTTATCGGGGTTTGAGGCGTGTAGGGAGAACTGTACGCCTGAGTTAATTATGATGATAGATTGGAGTGAGGTTATAGCATGTCGAAGCGAGATTATTACAGCGTGCTAGGTGTTTCTAAGGGAGCCTCAGAGAAAGATATTAAGAAAGCCTACAAGAAGTTGGCGATGAAATATCACCCAGATAAAAATCCCGGAGATGCCAAAGCAGAAGCAAGCTTCAAAGAGATAAAAGAAGCTTATGAAATTCTGACGGATACAGATAAGCGTCGACAATACGACCAGTTTGGCCATGCTGCGTTTGAAGGTGGAGGCTTTGGAGGTCACGGTGGTCATCGTTCTCAAGGTGGTGCAGGCTTTGAAGACATTTTTGGTGATGTATTTAGACAGCGAGGCGGTGGCTTCGGTGGAGGCGGTTTTGGTGGTTTTGACGATGTCTTTTCTCAGTCCCGCGGCGGCCGAGCGCGAGCTCAGAAAGGGCAAGATCGGGAATATACGATAACCGTTGACTTTGTCGATGCGGTGCAAGGCACAGAAAAAGTCGTAGAGTTGCCAATTAATGGTGAGCAGAAGAAGATCAACGTTAAAGTACCGGCTGGTATTAAAGATGGTGAGAAAATTCGTTTTTCCGGTAAAGGTGCTCCGGGTAGTCATGGCGGTCCTGCTGGGGATCTGCTGCTATCGGTTGCCATTCGCTCACATGCGTTCTTAGAGCGAGATGAAAACGACTTAATCTGCAACACCAAAGTTGATATTGCAACTGCCGCGCTAGGTGGTGAAGTTGAGGTGAATGTTCTTGATAGTCGATTCAAACTCAAAATTCCTGCAGGTACGCAGTCAGGCCGTAAGTTTAAGATGGCTGGTAAAGGTGTGACGAGCCGTAAAGGTCAGACTGGTGATCTACTAGTGAAGATACAGGTGGCAACGCCAACCAACCTTACAGATAAGCAACGTGATTTGTTAGAACAGTTGAGAGATACACTTTAACTCTAAATTGACCGCCAAGCCTGCATTGATTGCAGGCTTTTTAATATGTGAATCGGTCTTTGGCTTCTAAGCTAGTGTCGGTAAGAGCCGAAGCAAGGTTTTTCAAATAGTCTGCTTCGGCTTTAAAGGCTTTCGGTATTTTAGAAGTTGTAGGCGAGGCGATAGATCAAGATGTCACCATAACCGTCGTTACCAAGTTTGTTGTAGTAATATCGGTACATCACGGTCGCACTGGTAATAGGAGCATTCGGACAATTGATGGCCGAATGCTCACAGGTTAGCGCCTCATTAGTATGTTCTCAATTCATGGCGATAGCCTATTCATTATCGGAATGCTCCCTTTCCCTGACAAATAGTAAATAGATGTGTAAAGAAAATATCCGGTTTTTCATGTAACTGGATTTACTTTCTGAATTCATGACAGGTTAGAGGTTAATTAACTTTTCTTACCGATCAAAAGGCCCACATTTTGCTGTTTCAAATGTAATAGTCTCGATTTGAAACCACCCAAAGTACCAAAGGCGTAAAATGGCACATGTAAGACTGTATTGAACCCGGCTTCAAGTAACATATCGTGCCAAGTACCTCGGCTGTTGAAGCACACTCCTATACCTGCGGTATTAGCCCCCATTTTACTAGTGATTGGGCAAGTAACTTCGATGATGTCGATTGATAGATAAGTGAACTCGGCAAATTTTGGACAAGCATGCCTTCATAAAAGTTTTCAAAGATCACCACAAGGCCACCGTGATTTAATAGTTGAAAGGCCCTAGTAAGCGCGTCGAGTTGAAGCGATTTCGTTGCTGAGTAAGTGTCGCTCACAAAATGGTGTAAGACCCAGTTGAACTGAATGATATCGAAGGGAGTATCGAATTGGGTTTCTTGGAAAAGTGCTTCGACTAAGTGCTTTTGAGGATGATCCGTATTTTTAATTAGTAGTGAATGTTCCGGTTCGATAAGGGTTACGTTGGCATCAGGGTATTTCATCAAAACTTTATCGGCGTATAGGCCATTCCCACCGCCTACGTCTAACAGATGAAAAGGCTGTTTAGTCGGAAATAGCATGTCGATCTGCTTGGTCAGACTATCGAACATGGTTTGATTGATGTACTCGATGTCGAAAGATGTTGTTTGCTCTGAATTTAACTTGCGTACGCTTGCATCCATGACTGATCCTCTTTTTAGCGTAATCTAGGTAACGAGCAGTATCTGTGCCATGATTAATATCTCTATTATTCAAATAGTTAAGTAAAGGTTAGAGAACAGATATCGAAAGGTTTTCAAATCGAGAATCAAAATGGGTTTGTATGCGAGCCAGAATGTTCATCTCTTATGCGTACTTTATGTTATTTACTGTTTATTCCTGATGCACTATATGATGTCGCTCGAAATAGATTGTGGCACGAAGTTCTAACCGACATAAATATTGGGAAGTACATAGTAGAACGATCAATATTCTTTAAGATAACTGAGCTAAGAGACATTCTTCTGGCTAGTTTTATTGTGCAAATATTCTAACGCTCAATTTATGAGCGACTTGTCAGTTAACTTTAAGGATGAATGATGAAAAACAAATCGATACTCCCTTTAGTGGGCTTAGGTGTTTTAGCTGCGTTTAGTTCTCTAAACGCTAGTGCACATGGCTGGAACGAATTTCCAAATGCACGTCAAAACGTGTGCTACGAAGACGGAGGCTTTTGGACGAACGAGATCCCAAACGCAGCGTGTCAAGCCGCATACGATATGTCGGGTGCCTACCCATTTGTACAACGAAGTGAAGTGTCGGCTAATGTCCCAAACTACCGAGATATGGCACATGTTCAGGCAATTGTACCTAATGGTGAACTTTGTTCAGCCGGTGATTCTGCCAAGAAAGGTTTAAGCATTGCTTCTACTCAATGGCAACGCACTCAAGTATCTTTGGATGAAAATAACCAAATAGATTTCGTGTTTTTTGGACAGGCGCCACACAACCCTTCTTATTGGGAGTTCTACTTAACGAGGCCAATCATGATTTCACTCAGCCGCTAAAATGGTCTGACCTTGATCTTATTGATTCGGTTGGTGATGTCACTGTGGATGCAGATAAGCGCTACAGAATGAAAGTAACCTTCCCAGCAGACCGCAGCGGTGACGCGATTTTCTTCACGCGTTGGCAGCGAATTGATGTGTGGGTGAAGGTTTTTACAACTGTAGTGATATTACACTAACCGCCAGTGATGGAACCAACCCACCAACTGATCCGGGCAATCCAACCGATCCGGCAAACAATCTGACTTCTTTAGGTTATTTTGTTCCTCAAGGATTTGGCCCAATTGAAGCTGGCGATACTGTTCGCTTTAGAACTTTCAACGCAACAGGTACTGAAATTGTTGACCTTTCTTTACCAATCTCTGCAACAAACACGAGCACTTGGCCTGCGGAACTTGCTGATCAGTTTAATTCTCAGCAGACTGGAGATTGGTATGTGGGTATTTGGCATGAAGCAATGAGCCATTACATGTTTGATACCAATAACATCTACGCCAACAAGGTGTTCGCACCAGATAACACCTTTAGCTACGCATTGTCGTTAATCAAAGCAGATACACCACCTGTCGATCCAGTGAATTTATGGAAGGGTGATGCGATCTACAATACGGGTGATGTTGTAACGCACAATGGCCGTGAGTGGACCGCACAGTGGTGGACATCTGGCGAAGAGCCAGGAACAACCGGAGACTGGGGCGTTTGGCGTTAATCGCTTTTCAATAATCCCTTGTTTCGATAGAAAGCTTCGGCTTCTATAATCTTTAAGGCCTCTCATGTATCGAGAGGCTTTTTTAAGTTTGCAAGTTAGCCTAATGTTTTATTGTTGGCGGGCTCGAAATGCGGAAGGTGTGATTCCTGTTTCCTTGCGAAATGTTCGATTAAAGTTACTCACGTCCATGTAGCCGAGTTCATAGGCAACTTTCTCGACCGACATTTTTGGTTGGGCTAATAGGGTTCTTGCTCGCTCTATCTTGGTTGAGGTGAGGTATTGCTTGGGTGATAAGCCAGTCGCCGCAACAAATTTTCGGTGTAGTGAACGCTCACTTATACTGCAATGCTCAGCGAGTTCTTTTACCGAGATAGTCACTTTTTCTTCACATAGCTTTTGGGCATCCAAAATTAGCGTATCTCCGTGAGATAGATTCGGCGCAAAGCGTTCATAATAAGCTTGTAGTCGCCCGTTCAGATCAAGTAGAGAAAAGTCTGCAACTTGCTTTGCAAGGTCGTAACCTGCACTGCGAGCAATCATATGAAGTGCGAGATCTTGATAAGCAAACAACCCCGCTGCCGTGACGATATTGCCTTGGTCGACAACGACATCTCGCTTTTCAACCATTTTGATGGCGGGGTATCGTTCAGCCAAGACATTGCATAACTTCCAATGCGTTGTCGCCACTTTGTCGTCAAGCAGCCCCGCGCTTCCCAACCAAAACACACCCGCACAAGAAGCGGCGATTGTCGTATTGAGCTGGGATTGAGCTTGCAACCAATCGGTGAGTTTTTTTTCTCTAAAGCTTGGCAATGGATCAGAACTGCACGGTGGCAAAAAAATGATTTGCGGATTCTCAGAGTGGTTTTCTGGGAGCGATTGCGAGCGTTGAACGTTGTAATGCTCTATTGAGAAAAGCGGTTGGGGTAAAAATCGGTTCGCTATGGTGAAAAGATCTTCGATACCATAGATAGCGGAGCGCATGGCATCTTTGTACTCAACGATGGTGATCGTCCACATATCAGGAGACCTCTAAAGCTCGAAATTGGTGATTGACTAATGGTTGTCTTTTTATGACCTAAATTAGTCTAATATGGTCATTATCTATTCGCAATAGAGTTTGTAGACTTTCTCTAACGTTAAAGAGAAAGGAAAAAACAATGAACAACATGACAGCTTTGGTGCTTATCGATATCCAAAATGATTATTTTGAGGGTGGAAAACTACCACTTGAAAACCCAATTGCAGCGGCTAATAACGCGCGACAATTGTTAGATAGTTTTAGAAGAACCGAACAACTTATCATTCATATTGAACACGACAATGTCGATGAATCGCGACCATTTTTGCTTCGCGGTACTCAAGGGCAACAAATTCATGAATCTGTTGCCCCGCTTAGTGACGAAATAGTGATTAAAAAGCAGTTCCCAAGCGCATTTTGGCAAACCAACTTGCAAGAGGTGCTTGAGCAACACGATATACAGAATTTAGTCATTGCCGGCATGATGACCCACATGTGTGTGAGCACGACGACAAGAGCGGCAATGGAAAGAGGTTACATGGCCACCGTAATTACCGATGCTTGCGCGACGTGCGATTTGGAGTTCCAAGGAGAGTTGCTGCCTGCGCAAACCGTTCATAAATCCGCTTTGGCTGAGGTTCAGATGCTGGCCAGCTTGGCTACGACAGAGCAGTACCTAAACGCTTAAGCGATACAATAGAGCCAGTCCTACATAGGGCTGGCTCTATTGGTGTCTATGATTTGAGTAAAGCGTCGCTGACATTGCTCAAATGTTTCCGCCAGAGAAGTAGTCGCGTGGTACTACTGACACTGCCCAATCGACTTCCATACTTCCCATTGCGCTGAGAAATTAGCTGGGCTGTCGCCTTGCGTCCACCATTTGGCTTCGTATTGAATACCAAGATGCTGAACTTGATCCCCACCCAAATACACCTGACTTGCTTGCCAGGTGGCAATACCACTACAGCCAGTTGAAGGGGAAGACTGAACTGAAATGACCTGAGTTGTGGTATCAGACAGGCCAGAATCGTCCGTCACAGTTAGGCTAAGGGTGTACTGCCCTGAGGCGCCATAGCTATGGCTGCCACTGATACTCGCGGTGGTTGAACCGTCACCAAGCTTCCAACTGTATGTGGATATTTGGCCATCACTGTCGTAAGAGCGGCGGGCATCGAAAGAGCACGTTAGCTGTGAGCATTGAACATCAATATTGGCGACAGGCGCTTGTTGCTGACTTCCACCACCACTGCCTGAGCCGACATTGCTGTTGGGCACGCCTGCTGGGAAATACTGCGAGATGGAAGGCCAAATCTTACTGATATGAGCGCCTTTGTTATAGCAACCACCTAAGTGGTGTAGCGCGATAACGTTGTTACTGCTTGCAGCAAGTACAGGAGACCCCGATGACCCACCCTCGGTATCACACAAGTAGCCAGCGTCGGTATTGGTACCAAGGCCATTGGTGATTGGCGCATCGACGATACAACGTGTACCTTGATAGTCGGTTTCAATGCCAAGTTCCTTTAAGCGGCCTCCGGGGTGTTGTGGAATATAAATTGTTTCTGATTGATTGGGGATGCGAGGGTCTAGGCCGAGATACCCAAAGGACTCGATGGCGCTAAAGTTGCTTACGGTGAAGAGACTGTAGTCTAGTGTATAGCCTGTCTCGAGCAGCTGATTAGCTTGTACTTTGGTGGTGGTGGCTCGGCTACCGCCACAACTGGCTAGCTGATAGTTGAACCAAACTTCAGTGTTGGCCGCTTCAGCGGCGGTTTCAATACAGTGGTTGTTGGTCATTAATAAGTTGTCTGGACCTACTCGCCACGCAGTACATAAGCTTCGACCATCAATCAGCAACCGCGCGACTGGTTTACTGTGTTGATACTCGGTCGAATGTGAATCGGCGTAGCAGACGGCAGCTTGTTTGTTATCGCTCCCACAGATGGATTCTTCCCCATTTGGGCTCGCATTAACGATTTGCTCGATTTGTTCGTTTGGTAAGCCTACCTGAATGGAATCGATGACAATTTTGGCGTTAGCGCTGTTGCCAAGTAGCCGTACTTCAACCGCGTCTCCGGTGACTGACATGGCGGAAAAGCGAGTTGTGCCGTTGTCCCCCGCGGAGGCATCGATGGTCTTTGGGGTGTTTAACCCTTCCCGATAATGGAAAATCTCACTACGATCTGGGTTGCAATCTCTAATGTCGCTCCATCTGGCAAGCTCAGTTCGGCAATATGTACTTTGATAAAACTGGCACCAGGTTCTGAAAAAACGATTGGGTTAGCTGAAGCGCTTTCAGTGAGAAGGGCAGACCCTAGTTGAGTGTTAACGGTGACAGTTGTCGAAATATCGGGGAGTTCCGTTTGACCATTGTAGAGTGCAAAAGATGAGTGGCTGTAGCCTGAAGAAAGTAGCAAGACAGCAGTAATGAGGCCCATCTTGGCCTTACGACGGTGAACAAATCTAGCCATTGTTATTCCCTTAAATGTGATTGATTAACACGACGTTGTGTTACTTATTCACAGTAGTTTGACCAGTTTGTTGAGTTGGGTTATTTCAATTTCTTTACAGCGAGATTCGACGAGGTTCCATTTGATAAGTAACTGACATGTTTGTTTTATTCTAGCCAGAACTCTATGCCGCAGAGAATAAGCGCGCTGCGGTTTCTATCTGGGAGAAACAATGGCTCTAACAGCGGCAAGGTACGGTCACCATAAGAAACGAGCAATGATGCTTCGGCTGAGATTGAAGTTGTATTGATTTGATGTGGGTAAAAAAGATGAACGGTGCGGCAGGCAAAGGAATCAGCTCTGCCACACTGACAATCGGCTTAGTTGAAATACAAGGCTTGGTATTGAGGTTTAGTCATACCGTAATAGAGTTTATCGTCAAAGCCGATTTCGGTTTTAAAGTAGTCTTTTTGACATCCTTCTTGGACAAAGCCACAGCGCTCCAAAGTTTTGTATGAACCGATGTTTGATTGATAGCAGTCAGCGCTAACCTTATGACTTTTGAGTTCGTCAAAGCCTATTGCAATCATGAGTTTGCAAGCTGCTGTTGCAATACCTTGGCCCCATGCTTTAACCGGCAATTGGTAGCCCACTTCGTGGTTTCCATCATGAAACATCACTTGGGTAACCGCACTCATACCCATGTATTTTCCTTCAAGGCTTCTAATGACAAAAGTCGGACTGTCGGGCCAAACACCTTTTTGAACGGCTTCTTCAGTATTGGCGACAATGGGGTCAAAAAATGCTTGGTAGACACTGATATCTGAAGGAGCGAAGAATAGATACTTATTAACGCGTTCGTCGTCGAACATCGCGAAAATATCTTCGAGATCGGAACGTTGAACAAGTTGGATCGTTAGATCTGTGTGAAAAGGGATCGCCTCCCCCGATTTTAACTTTGAATATGACATCTTGTACCTCATTTGTTGGCTTCATCATAGCTCAAGGAACTCAGATTCAATTGTACTTTTGCGACATAGTTGACGTTGATTTCGCTCGACGCTTACTAATCTTCAAAATCGCCATAGACGTCGATAGTAAGGTCGCGATGACTTAAATATTGAGAAGGTGTTCGTTGCAATTGTTTGCGAAGTTGTTTGATTAAGTGAGATTGATCGCTGAAGCCAAAGCGATGGGCAAACTCAGTCCAGTCAACTTGGCTTTTCTGTTGATACAAACTCAATATCATCAACTCAAGTTTGGCGAGGGTGAGATATTGTTTGAGTGAGAATCCTGTGATTTGGCGAAAGTGCCTTTCTAATGTACGGCGCGAGCTGTTGCATGAATGTGCTAAATGGTCGATATCGATGATGCAGGATGGATCATTTTCAATCATATGGGTGATCTGTTGTATCACTTGGCTAGTTTGAGAGTAAGGCTTGTCTTGAAAGGCTTCAATATCTAATGATTGAAGGTGTTGTGCTATCGTCTCTATTATCTGTTTTCTATCTGTATTGTCTAAAAGAGACTGTCTAAAATCTAAAGGGAACATCTTGTCTAGCCAGTTATCCCATCCGCATTGCGATAACGGCCTAGCAGCCCCATGATTGAGCAAATAGATCCCTTGAGGTTGGAAGGTAATGCCAATTCGTTTGATCGGAGGTGAGTCGGTGAGCTTGAGCATTTGATCGCTCGCGGAAAGCAAATGGCAGCCTTTGCCGCTATGGCTGACTAAGTCGTTTCCATAGTGATAATCTTGGTCGCTTGGTGTGATAAGAAGGTGGGCTCTAGGGTTAGGGATAAGCCAAGGAAAATGAGGTATTGCATCATCTTTATCTAATTCGAGATACCACACCTGATGCACCAACCAACTGTACCCTGGTAAAGGTGATTTCCACGTTTTCAAAACACTGACTCCAACATTGATTTAGCGCGGTTTGTACGTGTCAATTGCCGCGTTAAGCAGTTGCAAATGAACAGGTACAAGATCATGGTGATTACTTCGATAGCCGCCCCCAACAACACAGCCAATCGGAATTCTTTTGTTAGCGGCAAGCTCGAACACCTTGCAATCTCTCTCATACAAAGCTTGGGTTGAGACATTAAAAAAGCCAAGTTCGTCATCTACATGGATATCGACCCCTGCGTCGTAGATGATGAGGTCTGGCTGGTGGAGGTTGATCGCCATCTCAACCACGCTAGCAAAATGAGAAAGAAACTCTTCATCACCGGTTTCTTTGGCAAGGCCAATATCGTAGTCAGAGTCGGGCTTTCTTGCCGGGAAGTTTTTTTCACAATGGAATGAGACAGTAATGATGTCAGGATTATCTGCACAAAGTGTTGCTGTGCCATCGCCGTGGTGGACATCGCTGTCGACAATCAACACCTTATCAATTTTTTCATCTGTTAGGGCGTGATTTGCGGCGATCACAAGGTCATTAAATAGGCAAAAACCGCTGCCATAATCTCGATGGGCGTGATGATAACCACCACTTAAATGAATAGCGATACCGTGCTCGATTGCCAGCTCTGCGGTTAATTGTGTGCCTGCCGAAGAGGTAAGCGTGCGCTGAATGAGAGTGTCGCTCCACGGAAAGCCAATGCGACGCATTTTAGCGGCTGGCATTGAGCCAGTGACTAAAGCATCAACATAATCACTACAATGAGTTTGCTTAACTTGTTCAACAGTTAGAGGCTCAGGTTGATGAAAGCTGAAATGCGTTGCCCAGTTCTTATCCTTGGATTGCTGCTCAAGGATCGCTTCAAACAGCAAACGATACTTATTGATGGGATAGCGGTGTTCTTTTGGCAGCGGCAATTGCGAATAACAAGAGTGATAAACAAGCGGGATCATAGCAAATTCAGGTAACGAGCAGTGACGGCTATGTTAACAACTTGATTATAGGATGCAAAAGAGTATTATTGATAATAATTATTAATATCAATAAAAAGAAATGAGTAAAATACAAATAATGCTATTGCTAGGTGTGATAGCAGGATCTTTCGGAGCTGTGACCCTATTTTCGGGCATGATGTTTGTGGCTTGGTTTATGTTGGATTTGGTGAACAGTGCCTAACGTTCTAGAGGAAGGGTTCACGAGTTGTCCCCCAGATTAGTTCAGCGCCCAGTGGTGAAAGGCATGAGGCTTATGGTGAAAGCCCCCACACGTTTAGCAGTTAAATAACTCGCAGTTACGTTCGTTAGGAACGGGGCGTACATGTATCAATAACTGTCCACGGCGAATCTTCAGTATTTCCCGGCATTTCCAGTTGAGTCCACCATTTGGCAATCCACATCTTCTCTTGATAATTCACAACATCGCCTTCGGAATAAGCTTGGTGTGGCTGCCAATCTAAATCAGGACAGAGAATCAAAGGTTCTGGTGCTTCTACCCAATCGAGAAGTTGGTTGTGCGTAACGAAACGGACTTCGGGCTTGGATAGGGCATAGCTAATAAAGCGTTTTAGTACATTCTGTCTAGTCGTCACCGTTGTTTCTGGCATGCCAAAATGTTCGTCACCGTTAACCAATCCATAAAAGCCTGAGTGAAGACCTAATGTTAGTGGAGCACGATTGCCAGAAAGTCGAAGGTCTAAGTTATATTGATAAATCGCGACTACATCATCTTCACTTAATCCTGCGGCGCCCCAATTGGGCGTAAAGTAGAGATTCCAATCAAAGTTGTCCCCTTTTCCAGAGTTAGGATCGAAGTAACTGATACGGCTAGCAATTTTGTCGCGTAGTGAATAGCTGAGCCCGTATTTCTCCATTTCGGAATCTGGTGGCACAATCAAAGTGTGTAGAGGAATCTCCCATAGCTGCGGGTAATGGTTGACGTGTGGTTTCCAACCTCCACTTGTGGCCATTCTTTGAGATGGGTTGCCATTCTCAAGAGAGTGTGGCCAATAATTGTTAGTGCCATTTTGCTCTGACGTGATCCCCGCGGGGAAGCTCACATCATAGCGTATCCCACTATCAACAAGTGCCTTTAGGGTATTGTTATTATACGTCATGTAAGGAGCGCGAAACCCCGCCACTGACGTTACACCAATACCGCCTTCTTCTATTGGAGCCTTAAGAAATGCGTTGCAACCTTCGACTTCTTCTTGCCACTGTTCAAGTGTCATCCAAGATTGCAAAGGGTTGTAGTTCACCTTGTCGTCAGGATGAGTCATGGAGTGATTGGCGATTTCATGGCCCGTTGCCGCAAGCTGTCGCCACAGTGCTTTGATAGCAGTGTTTTCAACGGCAGGTCCACAGTGCATAAAGAAACTCGCTTTAAGCGTTTGTTTGGCATAAGAATCCAACCCTTCAGGGTTGGAGTGGGTATCCAGCAGATCCATCACCCACGATAGCCCCTCTGTATCCAAGTTGTCATCGAACCCAAGGGTGATAAACATTGGCGTAAGCTCGGTAGCGATTGGTGATACATTTGATGGGTTCATGGGTGGAGGCATAAGATTGTCTGTATCGCTTGCCATCGTATGAGAAGCCGCAGCCCCCATCAGCATGGTGCCCAGCACTGATCTTGTCAGCGTTCTATTTAACAAATTGTTCAAAGTCCATTCCTTCTATTTTTCGACAAGGCTTAGGTGAAGCATTTAGAAACTAGACGCTATTTTTCGGTTTGCTTAGAGTGCGGCGGGCTTTAAGTTCGACCATTGCTAAGAATTCGAGCGATCTAAAGAATAAATGTAACTGACTAAAAGAATATTTCTTCTCTTCAATGAGCGTGTAGCGCCTATGCTTGTGAATGAGCAATGGAAGACATTCACTATAAGGATGCACTATGAGCAAACCAGTCGTAGCCGACAACAAACCGATCAAGGTTGAGTTAGTCGAAGACAAAGATTATTACTTCTGTACCTGTGGCCGCTCGGCCAATCAACCCTATTGCGATGGCTCGCATGCAGGAACTGATTTTAAACCTAAAGCATTTACTGCAGAGAAATCTGGTGAGAGCTATCTGTGTAAATGTAAACATTCTGCCAACCTTCCTTATTGTGATGGCAGCCATAAGCAATTTAAGGCTGAGCAAGTTGGTAAAGAAGGGCCGGGGTGAGTGCGCAAGCGAGTAGCGGTGCTCCAATCGCCACCTCAACGGTTGAAGAGCCAACGGTTGAATTTATTCATCAGCTGGCAAGAGAGGGGTTATCTAAGCTTGGTCACCATGGTCCTATGACATCAATGGGTGTACCTAGGCATCAACTTCCGCATTGGGATGATATCCAAGTTATGGTGGCACAAATGGCGCAAAAGCCATTGATGGAGAATGTAGAGGTAGCCACTGAGCTGGTTATTGGTCCAAACGCGAAAAAACCTCTGCGCTTGAAAATTCCACTGTTCGTCTCTGACATGAGTTTTGGTGCATTGTCGGAAGAAGCCAAATTGTCACTGGCGAAAGGGGCAGAGCTGGCCGGAACGGGTATTTGCTCTGGGGAAGGCGGCATGCTGCCAGAAGAGCAGCAAGCGAACTCTCGATATTTTTATGAGTATGCAAGTGCTGGATTTGGTTTTGAAGAATCGAAGCTTAAAAGCGTGCAAGCCTTTCACTTCAAAGGTGGGCAGGGGGCGAAAACTGGCACGGGAGGTCACTTACCGGGTACAAAAAATATAGGCAAAATTTCTCATGTTCGAGGTATTCCTGAAGGCACTGATGCTATTTCTCCGCCAACCTTTGCTGATCTGCACACGGCCGAGGACTTTAAACGTTTTGCTGACAGAGTCCGCGAGGTGACAGGCGGTATCCCAATTGGCTTTAAACTGAGTGCTAATCATATTGAAGAAGACATTCAGTTCGCGTTAGATGCCAGCGCAGATTACATCATTTTAGATGGGCGCGGTGGCGGTACGGGCGCTGCGCCCGAAATGTTCCGAGATCACATTAGCGTGCCAACCATTCCAGCACTGGCGCGAGCGCGAAAGTACCTCGATGAACATGATTCGACGGGGAAAGTGACATTGATTATCACCGGTGGCTTACGAGTCCCAATGGATTTTGTCAAAGCGATGGCACTGGGTGCAGATGGTGTGGCTATTTCAAACAGCGCCATGCAATCGATAGGCTGTGTTGCGGCTCGAATGTGTAATACCAACAATTGCCCGGCGGGCATTGCGACTCAAAAAGCGGATCTTAGACAGAGGCTTAATGTCGACAAGGCATCTAATCAATTGAAGAACTTCTTTGAAGCGTCAGTTGAACTCATGCAAGTGATGTCTCGTGCTTGTGGTCATGCCAATCTTGGTGATTTTGCGCATCGCGATCTGGCGACTTGGAATCAGGAGATGGCCAGCCTCTCTGGGATTAACTATTCTGGATTCAAATAATGGTGGATTGTAGATTGTGCCCCTTGAATCATCGCTGATGCGCGGGGACGTGCCCTTGTTCGAGGTCCAACATACTTTGCTGACGAGTTTTGTGGAGCAGGCGCGTTACTCGATGGCGACATTACGATAGATAAAGCATTAGATGTAATGTGGAACAAGGTAAATGGTCCAAAAGAACAACGTGAAGCCGCGACTCAGTGGTTAAGAGATGCATTCGCTTAGCTCATATTCCCTAGCCATGCGAGCAAAGAGCAGTCCCTAGCGAACATGGAACTGCTCCAATAATGGGTTAAGGTTGATTAGCCTCTATCACTGTGAAGTAATCAGTACCAGAGTGAGTACTGCGAGTGACAATTAACAGTTCATTCGGTTTGTGATTAAACGCCACCAGCGGTATGGTTTGAGCTTGTACACCAACAGCGACATCGTAATCAGTAAGAGAATAGTGCCCTGACTGCATTAGTGTTGTCTTATCATAGAAGCGAATTCCAGCGATGGCCTCTTTATCAACCGCGGCTAAGTGAGTCGCAGAAGCTTCGGTAATATGAATGAGCGGATGATCCCAACCGATACTCGTATCCAAGCGATCCATTTTTCCAGAGTAGACCATATCATCAGCTTCGACTTCCGATAGTGAAAAGCGGTTGCCGCATTGGTCAATCAATGAACTCGCATCTTCAGTAATCCAAAAGCTAGGACACATCCTGTACTCACCGATGTATTGAGAATCGACGGCGCCCGCTGGCGCGCTCGGTACACTGATGTCTGCACGATAAAGATCACGAGGTGATCCTACGGTGTTCATGAGATAGAGCTGATTGCCATTTGGGCTTATCTTCATGTTAGAACTGTGACGATAAAATTGACCAGAGCTACTCGTAATCTCTGAGTTTGATATTTTTACAGCGGTAAGGTTTCCCCATTGCTCGGTGTTAGATATCGCCCAAAGGTAGTCGCCCTTGACTGCTTGGTCGTAAACTTCGAATCCTAAATCGATTGTCTTACTGCTCGTATTTGCTGGAGTGAGAGTATCAAGATCAAAAATGGTAACGCTGTTGGCCTGACCAATGGCAAAGCGACCAAGCGTATCAATTTCATCAATACTTAAACTTGTTGGTTCTGCTGCTAAGTCAAATTTTATGTTTGTCCAATTTGATGTGTCGTAGATGTAGACGCCATTCGAAGGTGAGGTAGAAGTTAAGACCAAAAAGCTAGAGTCTTTCATGTACTCTGCATCTATTACATTGTGGCTGAGAAGTACTTGATTATTATGGGTGAGCTTATCCGTTGGAGTGTTCGGTGTAACATCCACCAAAGTATGCTCTAAGGTTAATTCAAGCGGGCTTCCGCTAATTGGGTAAACGCAGGCAGTATCGTAGCAAGCATCAATATAAATTTTGTCTGATGTTACCCCTTCTGACAGTTGATCAACACTTTTGAGCGTTTGATTAATGTTTAGTTCATTGTTAGCTACCCACACAAACAGATGATCTATGCTCGGATGATTACTACGAATTCGATAATGCGCAGCATGAGAAGAAGAAGCGTCGGGAAAGCCGCTAATGGTTGCAACACTGGCGAGTGGATAGGCTGTCTGCGTATCATCAGTTTCGCGAGTAATCTGTTGTGTCGAAGGTATGTTTAAAGATACCGACTCGGGCAGGGAGACAGTATATGAGAGATCGAGTTTGAAGGGAGAACCATCAATAGGGTTGGCACAGGCACTATCCCGACAGATATTGAGATCTAGAGTTTCTTTATGGGTGCCTTCTCCTAATTTGTATCCGGGCTCGAATTTGAAGTAAACGAATACATTAGCGGTATCTAACTCGTCGTAGGAAACATCAGAAACATAGCTCTGAGCTTCTTGTTCATAAGTAAGATAGAACGTGTTGTTGGCTTCGCTTTCACTGAGAGTGAGTTGAACCGAGGTATACGGCGAGATTACCCCGTTGTTTTGCGCTTCGAGCCTAGTTGTTGATAACTGAACAATTGGCTCTTGTTGAGGTGTAGATGAGGTGGATTGTGAGTCTCCGTTATTGTCATTTCCACCATCACCTCCACCGCACCCGACCAATGTAGTTATAATCACTGCCAAAGTTGAATTCTTCATCATTAAAATCTATATCCGCATTTGCTATCAATTGATTTTAATTATGTAAAATATGATTAAACCTGAATATGCCGATTTAGCTGAGGTTTATAAAACTGCGATCTTTAACTGTCTTATTAATAATTATTTAATGAAAAATTTAACTAGTTTTACTTGATTGACTAATTGGTCAAAGAAGCTGTCTTATAATCAATAATCTTTGCTAATAAGAGTCTTAATTATGAAAGCTAATGTGTCGTAATTTTAAGATTTAGTGGATAAATATTCTTTATTATTGAGGTTGGTTTAGAAAACTAAAAAACCAGCCGTATGGCTGGTTTTTTCTGTTAGGTAGGCAGTTCGAAATTACGCTACCGGCAGCTCTACGCCATTTTCTTGGTGTAGGCGGCGGCACGCTTTGCCGTCTGAGTGGAATAGATGACAACGATGAGCAGGAATGCCGATCTCTAGGTGGTCACCTGCTTCTACGTCTAATGTGTCTGGTTGACGGTAGATAACGTCAGCATCAGCGCCTTCTAGGTTTAGATACACTTGCGTTTCGTTACCTAGCTTTTCAACAATCATTACTTCGCCAGAAATCGTTGCATCGCCGTCTTGAGCAGAAAGTAGATGCTCTGGGCGTACGCCTAGTGACATACGTTCGCCGCGAGTCACGGTTGTACCATCGACAGGAATCCAGAAAGAGGTACCGTTTGAAAGTTGTACTTTGACTTGATCTTTTTCAACTTCATCAATGAACACGCTCATGAAATTCATTTTTGGTGAGCCAATGAAACCGGCAACGAAACGGTTTTGTGGGTAATGATAGAGCTCTAACGGGCGACCAACCTGAGAAACGAAGCCTGCGTCAAGAACGACAATCTTGTCTGCCATGGTCATAGCTTCAACCTGATCGTGCGTTACGTAAATCATGGTGCAGCCAAGTTTACGTTGAAGCTTGGTGATCTCAGAGCGCATCTGTACACGTAGCGCCGCATCAAGGTTAGATAGAGGCTCATCCAGTAGGAAAACATTTGGCTGAGAAACAAGGGTGCGGCCAATCGCAACACGTTGACGTTGACCACCCGATAACGCCTTAGGCTGACGCTCTAAAAGGTGGCTTAGTTGAAGAATCTCTGCAGCATGCTCAACGCGCTTTTCAATCTCCCCTTTGTCAGCGTTCGCAAGCTTCAAGCCAAAAGACATGTTGTCGTATAAATTTAGGTGTGGGTAGAGAGCGTAGGACTGGAATACCATGCCCACACCACGCTTTGATGGCTCGACATCATTCATGTGCTGATCACCGATGTAGAGATCACCGGATGTGATGTCTTCTAGCCCTGCGATACAACGCAATAAGGTAGACTTACCACAACCAGATGGCCCTACAAAGACAACGAATTCGCCCTCTTTGATATCTAAGTCTACGTTCTTAGAAATTAGAACATCGCCGTAGGCTTTACATACGTTTTTTAACGTGACACTCGTCATGTAGCTCGTCCTCGATCTTTATAAATTATTTTTATCGCTATTCATTATAAGAGTTATCTCGTTTGCGATAATAGTAGGAATACAGTTAGTTGGACAAAAGTAAGAAAAATAGGGTGATGAGCGTATTCTCCGTCACCCTCCAGCGCTAAAAATTGAGATACCTCCCCGAATAGGTCGCTCTCCCCGTTTAAATAAAGTGTTAAACGTAAATGACCTATTACAGCAGCCCAATTCAGCGTTGTAAGCCAGCTCATGCGATACGAAGATCAGCAAAATCACTGGAAAGGGTTCTTACTATCCACTCTTGGATGTCTGTAGTTTGCTCGACCTAGTCAGAGCGAACATCCTCCTATCCATTTTTTTTAAAGGGTAGTAGAAGGGAGGAGGTGAAAGGGGAGGATTCAACACTTCGAGACGTAGATCAAAAAAAATCAGATGACATTGGTGACTCCAATCACGCAATGCACCAATTTTGTGATTTTGGTCATTAGTCTGCACCGATGGTGATCACGAAAATACGCCATAATAGGTAGGGCGTAGGGAGTAGGAGGATGAGAGCTAACTCGTTTTCTTTAATGATGTATGACGAAATATGGCGAATCCTTCTGGAGAAGCCTACAACACAAAAATAAAAAGGATATGAACATGAAAAACGCCCTAAGCACAGTAGCACTTGGAACGCTTGTCGCTCTTGGCTCTTTTGGTGCTAACGCTGCTATCGAAGAAGGTCAACTTACAATCTGGATTAACGGCGATAAAGGATACAACGGTCTTGCAGAAGTGGGTAAGAAGTTTGAAGAAGACACGGGTATCAAAGTCACCGTGGCTCACCCAGACGGCTAGAAGCGCGCTTCCCACAAGTTGCGTCTACTGGTGCAGGTCCGGACATTGTGTTTTGGGCTCATGACCGTTTCGGTGGGTATGCAGAAGCTGGTTTACTGGCTGAGCTAAAACCTTCGAAAGAGATCCAAGAAGGCATCGTCGATTTTGCATGGGATGCGGTTAAGTACGATGGCAAAATCATCGGTTACCCGATTGCTATCGAATCACTTTCTCTAATCTACAACAAAGATCTTGTTCCAAACCCTCCAAAAACTTGGGAAGAAGTAGCGGCTCTTAACGAGAAGCTGCAAAAAGATGGCAAGACAGCAATCATGTGGAACTTAAAAGAACCGTACTTTACTTGGCCGCTAATGGCTGCTGACGGTGGCTACGCGTTTAAATACGGCTCAGCTGGCTACGACATCAAAGATGCGGGTATCGCGAATGATGGTGTTAAAGATGCAATGAATTTTGTTAAAGGCCTAGTAGACTCTGGCGTAATCTCTCCAGATATGGACTACTCAGTTTCTGAAGCGGCGTTTAACCAAGGCAACACGGCGATGACAATCAACGGTCCATGGTCTTGGGGTAACATCGAAACGTCTGGCATTAACTACGGCGTAGCAACACTGCCTAAGTTCAACGGTAAGTCTTCTAAACCTTTCGTTGGAGTACTAACGGCAGGTATCAGCACCGCTTCACCAAACAAAGACCTAGCGGTTGAGTTCCTAGAGAACTACCTACTAACTAACGATGGCCTACGTAAAGTGAACGACGACAAGCCACTAGGCGCAGTTGCTCTAAACTCATTCCAACGTGAGCTAGATGCAGATACTCGTATCGCAGCAACAATGGATAACGCGATGAACGGCGAAATCATGCCAAACATCCCACAAATGAGCGCGTTCTGGGAATCAGCTAAGAATGCAATCATCAACATCGTTGACGATCGTCAAACTGTTGATGCAGCGCTTTCTGACGCTGAAAAACAGATGACTCGTTAATCCAAGTAACACCCCTTTTAAGGAGGGGTAACCCCTCCTTACTTTTCAATTTTGTTTCGCTAGCAGGTTTCACTATGCAGTCAGTCCAAGGTACCGATGCCATTACCGATGGCATGAAGACAACACCAAGCAGTAAAAGTGTCTTTATCAAATGGTCCCTTCTTGGGACAGTTGGCCTTATCAATGGCTACGCCACGATTCTAATGTATTCACGCGGTGAAGTTGCCTTCGCGCTACTTACCGTTATTCTCACTGCGCTCGCCCTTTACATTTTCGGTAGCAAAAAAACATACGCTCATCGCTACATTTACCCGGGTATTGCCGGAATGATTATTTTCATTCTTTTCCCTTTGGCATACACCGTCGGGCTTGCGTTTACGAACTACAGCGCTAAAAACCAGCTCACCTTAGAGCGTGCGCAAAGCGTTCTTCTAGATAGAACTTTCCAAAGTGGTGACAGTTACCCATTCTCTCTTTACAAAACTGAGCAGGGCCACAAGATTGCAATCAATGATGGTGACCAACTGTTGGTGACGGATGCATTCAATCTTGGCGAGTTGACTGCGATGGAAATGGATCTCAAGCCAGTTGAAGAAGTGGTTGGCGAGAAAGAGGTCATCCGAACGATTATTCAAAACCGTTCCGCTATTACTGGCTTGGATCTTCAGTTGCCGAATGGTGATGAGATTCGCATGAGCGGACTACGTAAGTTTGCGGGTGTAATGCCGCTATACACGCTGCAAGAAGATGGCGAAACGCTGCTGAATAACGATACTGGCGAAACACTGAAACCAAACATGGAAGTGGGTTTCTACCAAACAGTTGACGAGAACGGTGAGTTCTATGGTTCAACAACGTCACCAGGTTTCGTCGTTGGTATCGGCACTCATAACTTCGAGCGTGTATGGAAAGATGACGGCATCAAACAGCCATTCATCAGTATCTTTATCTGGACAGTGGTATTCTCTGTCATCACTGTTGTTGCAACGCTCGTTATCGGCCTTGTGTTGGCAAGCGTTGTGCAGTGGGAAGAGCTAAAAGGCCGCGCAATCTACCGAGTGCTACTTATTCTTCCATACGCGGTACCAGCGTTCATCTCGATTCTTATCTTTAAGGGTCTGTTTAACCAAAGTTTTGGTGAGATAAATATGGTGTTAGAGACCCTCTTTGGCATTAGTCCATCTTGGTTCTCAGACCCAATCCTTGCTAAAACCATGGTTCTCATTGTGAATACTTGGCTCGGTTTCCCTTACATGATGATTCTATGTATGGGTCTATTGAAAGCGATTCCAGATGATCTCTATGAAGCGTCTGCGATTGATGGTGCAAACTTCATTCACAACTTCACGAAGATCACGCTGCCATTAATGATTAAGCCGCTAACACCGCTACTGATTGCAGCATTTGCGTTCAACTTTAATAACTTCGTAATGATTCAGCTATTAACTGGCGGTGGCCCGAACATGATTGGTACGTCTGAGCCTGCAGGTTACACAGACTTACTGGTTAGCTATACATACCGTATTGCCTTCGAAGGCGCTGGTGGCCAAGACTTCGGTCTGGCAAGTGCAATCGCGACGCTTATCTTCCTACTTGTAGGTGCGTTAGCTCTGCTTAACCTTCGTTTCACTAAGCTTTCACAAGATTAAGGAGAATTCACATGGCAATGGTACAAGGTAAATCTCTTAAATATCGAGTATGGGCAACTCATATTGCCCTTTGGGTCTTCCTTGCGATGATCATCTTCCCTCTATTGATGGTAGTAGCGATTTCGTTCCGTGAAGGTAACTTTGCAACAGGTAGCCTCATCCCAGATAACCCTTCTCTAGAGCACTGGAAGTTGGCATTGGGCTTTACGGTTACTCACGCAGATGGTTCAGTGACGCCACCTCCGTTCCCGGTTCTAACTTGGCTTTGGAACTCGGTTAAAGTTGCGGGTATTACGTCAATTCTTATCGTGGCACTGTCGACGACATCCGCTTACGCGTTTGCTCGTATGCGCTTTAAAGGTAAGAACACAATCCTTAAGGCAATGATGATCTTCCAGATGTTCCCAGCAGTACTGGCACTGGTAGCGATTTATGCTCTGTTTGACAAGCTAGGACAGTACATTCCGTTCCTTGGTTTGAACACGCATGGTGGTCTTATCTTCTCTTACCTAGGCGGTATTGCACTGCACGTTTGGACGATTAAAGGTTACTTTGAAACAATTGATAACTCTTTAGAAGAAGCGGCAGCGCTTGACGGCGCAACACCGTGGCAGGCCTTTAGGTTGGTACTGTTACCGTTGTCTGTGCCAATTCTTGCGGTAGTGTTTATTTTGTCATTTATCGCAACCGTTGGTGAGGTTCCGGTCGCATCTTTATTGCTTTCTGACGTAAATTCTTATACGTTAGCAGTAGGTATGCAGCAATATCTCTACCCGCAAAACTATCTGTGGGGTGATTTTGCAGCGGCAGCAGTACTATCTGCTTTGCTATAACCATCGTATTTTTGCTTGCACAGCGCTGGTTAGTCGGAGGACTTACGGCTGGTGGTGTGAAAGGATAAAAAACGATAAGGGCGACCACTAGGGTCGCCCAAATTTTTGTTTCTCGTGCAACATATTTGGTTTGGCCGCCGACAAGTTGCAACTGAGAACAATCCTATTTTGGCGTTACGCATAGCTGGCTGTTAGCTTTTCCTTACGACAGAACATAACTAACAGTTTTTGTAACCAAAACCCGAGCTCAGCTTGGGTTTTTTTATGTCTATTGCCTAACACCACTAAATCCACAGCTTGAGTAGGGCTGTGAAACTAAGTGACTCAATTATAAGAATTTATAGTAGAAAGAATAACGAAGCTAATAGAGCGTGCGAGTCACAACAAGTTTTATTATGAAACGAATTTATATGTTACATATTTAAAAGTGACAAAACTGTCAGTTTGTAGAGTGAGGTATGGGGTAGGTAAGCTCTGAAATCAGCTCTAAGGCTACAGAGCTAGAGTTTCTTTTCGTCGTGCAGATCTAAAACTCTCGACTAGAAGGAGCGCATCCCAAATATTGCAGCAGTACATAGCGGCTTTCTTTATGGAGAGCAACTTTGCGAAAAAGATCGGCGAAGGTGTCGTCCCCTCCAAAACACGCTTGGATGTAATGATTAATCTCGTCTGGTTGATAGCCTTCCACGTATAGTGTTCTGACCCATTGGTATTCGACAGCTTTAGGATTATTGAGTGTAGATTCACTCAAAGTGGTTTCGCCTAGGTTCAATCTTAAACCCTTGTAATTATTATTAGGAGCATGGGATTTAATCAAACCAAGATGAAGGTTTGATGACAGATTTTTAAAATTAATTAAGGTGGTATTGAGGTTATGTGACAGCGATCCAGAGTGAAAAGAATCGCTGTCTTTAAAAATAATGAAGATAGAGTGGCTACATTACTTTAAGTACTTAACGTGGGCCTCCATCTCCTCTCCGATCTCTTTACGCATGTTCATTAAGCGAATAGCGGAGTTACGAAGTTCAATGTCTTCTTCTGTCTCTGGCACCCACTCCGGTACCTTAGTCGGTTTACCATTTCCATCAACCGCGACCATAATGACGATGCAGTGTGTGGTAAGGCGGTTGTTGAGCTCTTTAGGGTCGCTTGCTTGAACATCGAGTGCGATGTGCATAGAAGAGCTGCCGGTGTAGATGACTTTCCCCGTTACCTCAACGAGGTTGCCGACAAAGATAGGTTCGACAAACCGAATGCCGCCAGCGTAAGCGGTAATACAGTATTTACCACTCCAACCTGCAGCGCAGGCGTAGGCTGCAAGGTCAATCCATTTCATTACTGCACCACCGTGGACTTTACCACCGAAGTTAACGTCTCCCGGCTCAGCTAAAAAGCGTAAAGTGATGTCGCGTTGTTGAGTGCTCATCGTGTACTTCCTTATATTGTTATTTTTGATAACAATATCATCAAAAAACCGTAATGTTTATATAATAGTTCGGCTCGATTGATAGTGCTCGCTCGCGTTTGATCCTAAAACGTAAAAAGGCTGAGCAATGCTCAGCCTTTTAGATGTGCCGTGGAAGTCGTTTATCGGTTTTTTACTTCTTCAAACTCGCCTTCGATTGTCGCACCGCTATTTGATGTGTCCTGAGCAGCGCCGTAGCCTGCTGTTTGATGAGCGGCGTAGAACTGGCCATTCTGACGGATTTGTTTTTGAATTCGTTTGCCTGTGATTAATGCAGCAATAGTTAGAGGAATGGCCATTAGTAAGCTAAACACCAGCGCAAAAAAGCCAGTGATGATAGCGACGATACTAAGAATAACTCGATTCATATTGATTACCTCTTGTTGATGTGTCCACATTAACAATGTGTTTCTGAACCAAACATGAACGCCGCAAACTTTATTGTCAAAATCGAGCAACGGCCGCAAGTTTAGTCACCAAGAGGTTGCCTGTCGCCACCACCGCGATGTGAGTCAAGAGCAACTTTAAGCCTACGCAATTTGTCACGGGAACGGTTTTTGTGTTTCACCGCAAGCTCCATAGAGATCACATCCACTAGTGCTAGCATGGCGTAACGCGATGCTGATGGTTTGTAGATGAAGTCGGTTTCCATATGCTTAATAGGAAGGGTTATATCGACGATCTTTGATAGTGGGCTGTCGCTCGGAGTAATGGCGATGACTTTCAAACCGTACTGTTTAGCAAGTTCAGCGGTTTCGGTGATTACTGGGGTGTAACCCGTAGCTGACATCATGACAAGTACGTCGTTGGCGTTAGCAGTGGCTGCAACCATACGAGCCATCAGTCCATCGTTGTAAGCGACAATGGGTAGACCAAGACGAAACAGTCGATGCTGGAGCTCTTGGGAAGCAATAGTAGAACCACCACCCATACCGATTGAGATGACCTGACGGGCGTTTTGAAGCCAATCAACGGCTGTCTCAACATCTTGCTCTTTGATCAGCGCTCGGTTGATGTCCAGACTCTGTTTGATTGACTCGTAGATGCCTTGATAGCCAGTGTGGTCAACGGGCTCTAAAATAAAGCGCTGACCTATGGTTAAACTTTGTGCCAGTTTGATCTTCATGTCGCGCACATTATTGCAACCAACCGCTTTTGCGAATCGTGTAATCGTGGCTTCGCTCACTTGAGCCTGTTCTGCGAGTTCAGAAATACTGGCGTTTGCAGAAAACTGAATGTCATCCATGATCAGCTTAGCTACTTCTTCTCAGCCTCGCGCAAGGCAGGGTAGCGTTCGGATATTTGAGAAATGAGGTCTACTTTAAGAGTCAAACCTTTGATCCTTGTTTTTGTTCTTGTGAGAAATTGGGGCCAATTATAGCCTAACTGTAATGTCGGACTGAATACTGCCGGACTGAATATCGCCGCTTAGCTTACCATTGGTCTTCAATTAGCTAAGCGGCTTAATACTGCGTTAGAAGCGTGTTTCTACCCACTCTTCAACGTGATATTCATCGTTACAAATGGCGACATAGCGCCATTTGTCGAACGTCAAACATGGGTGAGACGTTGAGAAAGCAATCATATCACCGACTTGAATGTCTGAATTGGGGTCGACTTTCATAAACGTATGTTGATCCATGACATCGGTAGACACTAATCCTTCAACTGAAATTGCTTCACCATTTCGATAGGCACGTTCAGGGATCGGCAGGCCTGCATCGAAGGCGACATCACGTTTGCCCAAGCCAATGATCACCTTCTCGTCTTCAGGCCTTGAGATGACATAAGCCCATACTTCGAGTGAAGAGTTAAGGTCGCCACCTAGTTCGCAAGCATAGCCTTGGTTTGTTTGGGCGCGCTGCATGACTTTGCTCTGCGCTTCTAAGTAGATCCCTGTGTCATGAATGGCGTAGCAACCCGGTCGAATAATGGCAAGAGTATGGGTGAGGTTAGCAAAGCTCTCCGCTACGACATCATACCAAGCAGAACCCGCACCAGACACAATAGGTTGCCCTTCGATAAGGCCAACACTTTTTAGCTTTTGAACGAGTTCAAGTGATTGCGCCAAAAATTCGCGAATTTTCTCTTCCGCATGATCACCACCGATAACACCTTCATACACTTCGATACCGGCTAGTTTAATACCTGCCATACCTTGTGTTGAGTCTGCCAGTTCCATTAACTCGTCTTCAGAACGCACACCACATCGACCACCCGGCACGCCAAATTCAATAAACACATTTAGCGGTTTACTCTCATTGGCAAAGTAGTCATCCAGTGCGTCAAGGTTAACTAGAGAGTCGACACAGCAATAAAACTCAACATCATAGTCTCGAATAAGCTGGGCAACGATGGTCATGTTGGTTTTGCCTACGAGTTGATTCGCCATGATGATGTTCTTAGCGCCAGCCAATGCGGCAACTTCTGCTTGAGCGGGTGTGGCAACCGTAATTCCCCAAGCGCCAGCTTCTAGCTGTTTGGCAAAAAACGCTGGCGTCATGGTGGTTTTACCATGAGGTGATAACTTCACTTGATGGTGGTTAGCAAAACTCTGCATCCAGTCGATGTTACTTTTTAACACCGAGCGTTTGATGACGGCAGCAGGAAGCGATATTTCTTCATCAATAAGGCTATAAGGTCTGTTTTGGGAAGCAGCAAAGCGGCCTTTGTGGCCAAAAGTGGGCAGTGTAGATTCAGAGTTATGATACTTTATAACATTTGACTGGTTGTTTTCTGTACTCATGATATTTACTCTAACATGTTGTAAGTTATTGATTTTAGTGTCCAACTACGAAATATGATAACTATCATGTTAGAAACTATCAAACAATTTAAGAATTTTTGTGTGTTTTATCACTGTAAAAGTTGGGGTGATTATTAATATGTACTCATCCAATTAAGGGTAACGAGAGAAGTAAATGTTGTTCGATACAGTGATAAAAAATATACAAGTGTTTGATGGAACAGGAAGTGCGCCATTTATTGCTGATGTTGCTATCAAAGACGATCGTATCGTGAAGGTAGGTCAGGTTGGCCTAAGCGAGTCTGAGGGTGTTATCGAAGGTTCAGGTTTGGCGCTTGCACCAGGTTTTATCGATGTACATACGCATGACGATACGAATGTTATCCGTTTTCCTGATTGCCGACCAAAAATCACTCAAGGTGTGACATCTGTGATTGTCGGCAATTGCGGCATTAGCGCCATGCCAACAATTCTAGCTCAGGATCCGCCTGATCCAATGAATCTACTCGGTGCAAAAGAAGATTTTAAATACCCAACGTTTGCCTCTTATGCTCAAGCTGTCGAAGAGGCGCAGCCTGCGGTGAATGTTGCGGCATTGGTTGGTCATACGACACTGCGTAATCAAGCGATGGACTCTCTGCAGCGAACGGCAGACCAAGATGAAATTGGGGTAATGCAGAAAGCGTTAGACCAAGCCATGTCGGAAGGAGCACTAGGGCTAAGCTCTGGCCTTGCGTATGCCAGTGCGAAGCAGGCGAATGCTAACGAAGTGATGCAGCTTGCAGAAGTATTGGCTAAACATAACGGTATCTACACCACGCATATGCGTACGGAGTTCGAAGAGATCATTTCTGCAATGGAAGAGGCGTTTGAAACAGGTAAACACGCAAAAGTTCCTGTCGTGATCTCTCATCTCAAGTGTGCAGGCGCAGGTAACTGGGGACGTACAGTAGAAGTGCTCGATTTGATGGACAAAGTATCTGAGCATCAGGACGTCTCTTGTGATTGTTACCCATATTCAGCGAGCTCTTCGACGCTAGACTTGAAACAAGTGACGGACGAAATCGATATTTTCATCACTTGGTCGAAGGCCAAGCCTGAGTATGCAGGCAAAATGCTTAAAGACATTGCTCAAGAGATGGATCTTCCTCTGATGGAAGCGGCACAAGCGCTGCAACCTGCCGGTGCGGTGTACCACTGCATGGATGAAGAAGACGTTAAACGAGTTTTGAAATACAAGCTCACAATGGTGGGTTCAGATGGACTGCCAAATGACCCGCATCCACACCCAAGGTTATGGGGGACATTCCCGAAAGTGTTGGGCCATTACTGTCGCGATCAAAAACTGTTTTCAATGGCAGAAGCTATTCACAAAATGACGGGCATGTCTGCTGAGCGCTACAACATGACAGATCGAGGCGTTATTAAAGAAGGCGCATTTGCTGACTTAGTATTATTTAATCCTAATACGGTAAAAGATACCGCGACATTCGAAAACCCTATTTCAGTCTCTGATGGAATTGAACATGTTTTTGTAAACGGTATATCAACATATAAAAATGGCGTGGTAAGCGAAAGGCGTTCAGGCCGTTTTATATATCGAAATTGATATTAGTAAGTTTAATTGGCTGAATTATTATATTTATCTGAACTTAATAATTAACTGTCTTTGTATAAAGGCAAATATATTTAAATTTTATATTGGTAATTACCAAGTGTTAACTGGAGAAAAAAATGACTATTAAACGTTACGGTGCAGAAGGCGGTACAGGTACTGGCGGTCAACATCTACCATTTTCAAGTGCGACTGAAGCGGGTGGCTTCCTATATGTGTCGGGACAAACACCGATGACAGATGGTGAAGTCGTAGAGGGCGGCATCGTTGACCAATCGCGCCTCGCTATTCAAAACTGTATCGACATTATGACGACAGCTGGCTACACGCTTGAAGATGTAGTACACGTAAAAGTAGTGCTAACAGATGCACGCTACTTCCAATCGTTTAATAAAGTGTTTAAAGAAGTATTCGGTGAACATCCACCAGCGCGTATTTGCATGGTATGTGATCTCGTTGTCGACGTTAAAGTAGAAGTTGACGTAACTTGTTACCGTAAAGATCGTGCATAAGCTTCACATAAACTAATAATTCACGTACTGGGAATTAATTCTCCCTGTTATTATTTCTCAGTACGTTCATTCCCTACAATAAATAATATTAAAATAATAATTGAGCTTTAATTGCTATCGCTCAAATTAAAATAATATACACAAAAGTGATTCTGAGAGGTGTTGAATGAATAGCACGTTGTTTCTCACAGGCTTTGGCTTGTATGTCTGTTTCTTAATTTGGCTAGGTTGGTTTGTTTCCCGAAACCAAAAGTCTGGTGAAGATTTCTTATTAGGTGGCCGTGGCCTACCACTCTTTTTAGTATTGGGTACAACGGTTGCAACCATGGTTGGTACCGGCTCTAGTATGGGCGCAGTTGGCTTTGGTTATGCCAATGGTTGGGCTGGCGCACTGTATGGTATTGGTGGCGCGATTGGTATTTTGCTTCTTGCTCTTTGGTTTGCTCCTGTACGTAAACTCAATTTCATGACCATGAGTGAAGAGCTGGCTTACTATGTTGGCGCAAACAAAATCGTAAAAAACGTGGTTGGCCTGCTTATTTTCATTGCTTCGATCGGCTGGTTGGGCGCACATATTCTAGGTGGCGGCATGTACCTAGCGTGGATTGCAGACATTGACCTCAATACAGCGAAGATCATCATTGCGGCAGCCTTTACCATTTACGTTGTGATTGGCGGTTACACGGCTGTTGTTTGGACGGACACCATTCAAGCGATCATTCTTTTTGTTGGCTTCATACTTATGGCGGTTCTGTCTGTGCAGCACATCGGTGGTATGGAGAATCTTTACGCAGCAATGGACCCGGCAGCAACTAGCTTCCTAGCCATCGACAAGCTAGGCATTGTGCCAGCGGTATCTCTTGCTGTGGTTATCGGTGTGGGCGTGCTTGCCACTCCATCGTTCCGTCAGCGTATCTATTCAGGTAAAGATGTTTCAACGATTCGACGTTCTTTCGTAGCTTCTGGCGTGTTGTACCTATTCTTCTCAATCATCCCAGCAATCATTGGTATGGCTGCTCATGCGATTGACCCTACACTGGATAACCCGAACTTCTCTTTCCCTTATGTCGCAGCGACGATTTTGCCTGTCGGTATTGGCATGATTGTTTTGATTGCAGGTCTTTCGGCGACCATGTCGAGCGCGAGCTCTGACGCGATTGCGGGTGTGTCGATTCTTCTTCGCGATGTTTACGTGATGTTTACTGGCCGCGTGCCAAATAAAGAGTCAATGCTGAACTACTCCCGTCTTGCACTGGTCGTTGTAATTGGATTTGCACTTCTGTTTGCACTTACATCCAACGATATCATCAGCTACATCACTAAGATGATCTCTACGGTAATGTCAGGCATGTTCGTATGTGGAATGCTAGGTCGCTTCTGGAAACGCTACAACTGGCAGGGCGCTCTTGCAACGCTAGCGGGCGCATCCATTGCCTCTTTCACAGTGATGATGAGTGCAGACCTAACCGCATTCTGGGGTAACCCTGTGATTCCTTCTTGTCTATTTGCCCTAACAGTTGGTGTGGTCGTGAGCCTTCTAACTCCTGCTAACGATGTTACGCCTGAAATGGCTCAAGCTATCTTGGACGATGAGCGTGCATTGATGGAAATGGAGTTATCTGAGAAGGGTGTACTTGAAGAAGATACGTCTGCGGCGGGCCGTCAGGCAACTCAAAATAGCTAACGATGTTCTAGTGGGGCTCATGTTTTCGAGCCCCTTATTTAACACCTAACCTTTTGTAATTGATGTAGGAATCTCATGACTTTAACTTCACGTCTAAATGTCGCATTCTTTGGTGAGTGTATGGTCGAAATCAGCGGTTCACCGCTTGAGAAACGCTTTGGTGGCGATACGCTAAATACCGCGCTTTATCTCTCTCGCCTCACACAATCTACGCCGATCAAAGTGTCTTATGCGACGGGATTGGGTGTCGACAAGTTGTCTGATCAAATGCTCGACCAATGGACAGAAGAAGGCATTGCTATCGATTTGGTAGAGCGTAAAGAGCACAAGCTCCCAGGCCTGTACATGGTCGAAACAGATTCGACAGGCGAGCGTCACTTCATGTACTGGCGCGACAATTCCGCGGCTAAGCACTACTTTTCAGGTGATGATGTGACTAAGCTTGAGCGTGCTTTGGCAGAAAGCAGTGTCGATGTTCTTTACCTCAGTGGGATTAGTTTAGCGATTTTGTCAGACGAAGATAAAACTCGGCTGCTGAATGCGGTTAGGGACTTTTCGAATGACGACGGACAAATCATCTTTGACAACAATTTCCGACCACAACTTTGGAGCGCTGAAGAAGCTAAACATTGGTATTCCCAATTACTGCCTTTAGTGGATATTGCGCTGATTACTGAAGATGATGACCAATTAGTTTGGGGCCAGTCGGAGTCGGTACAAGCGCGATGTGAAAGCCTTGGCGTCAAAGAAGTGGTGATCAAACGTGGCTGTGAACCTTGCAAGGTAATCATCAATGGCAGTGAGATTCAAGAATGGTATGTAGCCGCAGAATCCGTAGCCAAAGTAGTGGACACGTGCGCAGCCGGTGATTCGTTTGCAGCAGGCTATTTAGCAGCAAGACTAACAGGAAAAAGTGCTCAAGAATCCGCAACTCTAGGGCATCGCTTAGCGTCCATTGTAATTCAGTTCCCTGGCGCGATTATTCCTATTAATGCAATGCTGCCCTTGTGTGAATAAAAGAGTTTAATGCCTTATTAAGCGGCGTTGAGCTACTAGATCTTATCCAATTAGGTATTTAAAAATGTCTCAAGAAATTTTGAACAAACTGAATCAGTACAAAGTGGTCCCAGTGATTCAAATCAACCGCGTGGAAGATGCGGTACCGCTGGCGAAAGTACTGGTCGAAAATGGCCTGCCTGTTGCAGAAGTGACCTTTAGAACGGACGCAGCGGCAGGTGCGATTAAAGCCATGCGTGAAGCATACCCAGAGCTTTGTATTGGTGCGGGTACAGTTTTGACGCCAGAGCAAGTAGACCAAGCGATTGAAGCGGGTTCTGAATTCATTGTTGCACCTGGCCTAAATCCAAATACCGTTCGCCTTTGCCAAGAGCACAATATCCCAATTGTGCCAGGTGTGAACAACCCAAGTCAGGTTGAGCAAGCTTTAGAGCTAGGCTTAACGTTTTTGAAGTTCTTCCCTGCCGAAGCGTCTGGCGGCGTTAATATGGTTAAATCCTTATTGGCCCCTTATGTCGACGTATCCTTCATGCCAACAGGTGGTATCGGTAAAGGCAATATCAATGACTACCTAGGGTTAGAACGAATTGTGTGCTGTGGCGGTACATGGATGGTGTCGCCAAAAATGATCGAAAATCAACAGTGGGATGAAATCGGTCAGTTAGTACGAGAGGCGGTGGAGCTAGTTAACTAGTTCTTCAACTCTTAGGATAATAATAACAACAGAACTCGGTTGTCTATTCACGTGTGCTCGTTCCCCCGTAGCAGAGCTACAGACGAGCGGCAAAGCGCCATACAGAAGACCTGCATGGCGTTCCATCCAACGTAGAAAATGACAATAACAATGAATAAAATAATTCCAACCGCAGTACTTGTTTTATTACCGATGACTTCAATTGCAGGAGGATACGTCGATTTAAGAGCAGAGTATCGTGATACCACCGACCAGTATCGAAGCCGATTTATTGTGGGCAATCACTTCGATAATGGCTATGGCTTGGAGACGTTAACCAACGTTCGACATGCCATGGGGGCTTACGATGAAACCCGAGTGATTAATACTGAATTTACTCACTATTACACGCATGCAATTAACGACAAACTCATGCTAAACCCGGGTGTGGTACTTAACTTTCAAAGTTCAAATACCTTTGTGATGCCATACCTAAAAGTGAATTATAACTTCGATAGTGGATGGTTTGTTCATGGGCGTTACCGTTATGACTTTTCAACCGAAAAGCTCATCAACGACTACGGCGATGAAGAGACAGCCAAGCGACACCGTTATGACATTTGGACTGGTTACAACACAGATAAATACATGATTTCTTATGCATTTACTTATTTTGACCAGATTACTCATCATACAAACGAGTTAGCTACAGGAGATTTGAATGCACGCGAACACACGGTGAAGGCCGTCTATAAATGGAAATCAAATGTTCGCCCGTACATGGAAGTTGTGGATGCAGACACCATTCAATCGCACGATGACAAAACAGATTGGCGTTATCGAATTGGTGTGAACTTTTCCTTCTAACTTTTCATCACTTATAAACAGAGCCAATTCGTGAATTGGCTCTAAGAAAACTATCAATATTTGAAGTGTATACGGACGATTAACAATGAAAAAAACGCTACTATCCCTACTCATCTCTAGCTCGGTACTTGCTCCTATGGCACATGCAATGGCTCCAAATACAGATCTAAATTTAATGCCTTATCCTCAGTCAGTTGAACTGGCAACGGGTCAGGTGAACATTGACGGTAACTTTAAAGTTTACGTTAAAGGATTTACTTCCGACCGTGTTGAATTCACCGCAAAGCGCTTCATTGATCGCTTAGAGCGTCAAACTGGTGTTCCAATGCTTAACTGGCAGGTGGACAAGGCTAAAGACGCGAATCTGATCATTGATATCTCCCGCGCGCCAAAATCTGAAGTTCAGAATATTGATTCAGATGAAACCTACAAGATTCAAACTAAAGGTCAGCAGATCACGCTTAGCTCTCAAAGCCCATACGGTGCTATTCGCGGTATCGAAACCTTGCTTCAGCTAGTGGAAACCACGGCGGAAGGCTACTCAATTCCTGCAGTAACGATTGTTGATGAGCCAAGATTCCGCTGGCGTGGTGTGTCTTACGATACCTCTCGTCACTTCATCGAATTTGACGTTCTAATCCGTCAGCTAGATGCAATGGCATCAGCGAAAATGAACGTATTCCATTGGCATTTCTGGGATGATCAAGGTATCCGCATTAAGACAGACAGTTGGACTCGCCTGTGGTCTGAAACGTCGGATGGTAACTACTACACTAAAGATCAAGTTCGCTACTTGGTGGAATACGCGCGTAACCTCGGTATTCGTGTGATTCCAGAGGTGTCCCTACCGGGTCACTCTTCTGCCGTGGCGTACGCTTATCCTCACCTGATGTCGGGTGGCGAAGGTCAAACTTACGAGCAAGAGCGCAGCTGGGGTGTGTTTGAGCCTCTGATGGATCCACTAAATCCTGAATTGTATGAAATGCTTGGCGATGTGTTTGATGAAGTGGTAGAGCTATTCCCAGATGAGTATTTCCACATCGGTGGTGATGAGCCAAATTACTCACAATGGATTAACAGCGAAAAGCATCAAAAATTCATTGAAGAGAACAACATTGATGGCGAGCGTGGACTGCAATCTTACCTGAACATCAAGGTTGAGCAGATGCTTGAAGAGCGCGGTAAGAAAATGACGGGCTGGGATGAGATCTGGCATAAAGATCTACCAACGTCGATCGTGATCCAAAGCTGGCAAGGCCATGACAGTATTGGTCGTGCAGCAAAAGAAGGTTACCAAGGTATCCTTTCAACTGGGTATTATCTCGATCAGCCGCAACCAACGAGCTATCACTACCGTAATGATCCAATTCCAACCGGTCTTACGGTTGATGATAAGCTTCATGCGGGCGAGAAGTTTGTGACTTATCAGTGGGTGAAACCACGTACCAAAGGTGGCCCACGTAATGGTATGTTGACCATTATTGAAGCAACCGATGGCGAGTTCCGAGCATTTGTCGATTACAACGGCAAATCACGTGAAGAGATCTTCATTAAAGAGTACCAACCGGGTAAGAAGTTTGTCGGTCATTTTGATAACTTCATGTCGTACACTGAGTTCAACCTAGAGCTAAATCAAAACGGTTTCACGGGCAACAGCTACCAATTGATTGGTAACGTGCGTTGGCCAACTACTGGTGATGTTATTGCCAGCAGCGATATTGAAGGCAGCGAGATCCCAGCGCCGGATGGTGGCTACCCAGCAGAGTTAACTGAAAAAGAGAAAGAGCTTATCTTGGGTGGCGAAATCACAATGTGGCTTGAGATGAAAGACAGCCACACAGTGGAGCAGTATTTGTGGCCGCGAAGCTACGCGATTGCAGAACGTTTGTGGTCGGATGCAGAGCTGACCGATGAACGTAGTATGTATCAACGAATGAGCGTGATGGATACTTGGTCTGAAGTATCAGTCGGCCTGCGTCACCATGCGAATGCAGACATGCTGCTTAAGCGTCTAGCGAAAGGTCAAGACATTCGTGATCTGCAAGATCTTGCGAAGTACACAGAGCCTGCTCAATACTACGCACGCAACTGGGAGAAGTGGATTGCAACGGATCCAGAAGGCATTCTGTACAGCCAGTATGAACGCCTAAACCGTTTTGTCGATGCGTTAGTGGTTGAGAGCTACACGGTTTACGAAATGGAAGATCTTGTGTCGCAATACACGCTAGGGAATGCAAAATCTTTAGAGCCATTAAAAGTGCATTTCGAGAACGCGAAGTCGGCTGCGATTGCCTCAAAACCTATCTTTGCTGATCACGTTGCTTCAGTTGAAACTGTGATTGTCGCCGACAAAACGGTACAAGTGGCGGATTTAGCGCTGACATTGATTGAAAAAGCGCAAGCTGGCGATACTATTCGTAAAGCAGATGCGCAAGCTTACCAAGCGATCATTAACGACGCAGCGAAGATTTACGATGAAGCGATAATTGCGATTACGCGCCCAGCAGAGCAGCTGTTGCATCATCTAGCTAAATAAAGCTAGCCCAAAAAAGCTGACAAAAAAGAGATAACGATTCTCACACGATTGCCGCCCGTAAGGGCGGCCTTTTTTGTTTGGACTTAAGGATTTGTACAACGGAAGCTTGATCGTTCAATAAACGCCACAGGGGTGCAGGCTCTGAGGTAAAAAACGAGTCTCTTTGATCACCGATTGGGTGACTTCAGCCAGAATCCCTTGTTCTAGCGCCCAGCGATGCCAATAAAGATCACGAGCAAATCCATGCTCAGGTAAAAGATCCACTAACTCACCCGTTTCTAACTTATTTCCAAGCATTAAATCAGGCACCATTCCGTATCCAATATCGAGTTCTGCCATCTTCACGAATGCTTCTGGTGAGCGTAGTGTATGAAAACGCCACTGGCCTTCATTCAGTCCAAAATGGTGCTCCAAGAACACATGATGCATTTCATCATACTGATCAAATATGACCGCGGGAGCAGACATCAGCGCTTCACGAGTCACACCATCAGGGAAATAACGTTTAACGAAATTAGGACTCGCAATACAGCGGTAGTTGAGCTGTCCTAAGTAATCGCTACTGCAACCCGTTAGTGGTTTTTCATTGGCACTGATTGCGCCTAGCACTTCACCACTTCGCAGTTTATCAATCGTGTTCTTCTCGTCGCTTAGTACAATGTTCAGTGACACTTCATGCTCGCTTAACACGGCTTTAAGCGCTGGTAACAGCCACAAGGCCAAGCTGTCGTGGTTAGTCGCCAAGGCCAGTTCCGTGACCTGTTGTTGCTCGCTCGGAAGCCATTCTTGTTCAAGTAATTTAACTTGTTGATAGAGCCCTAATAAGCGTTGGCCAGCAGGCGTTGGGGTAGGCGGGTTCGAGCGAACCAAAAGGGGCTGAGCCATGGTCTGCTCAAGCTGTTTGATACGCTGGGAAATGGCCGATTGCGTGATAAATAGTTTCTGCGCAGCAAGTTCAAAGCTGCCCGACGTGATGACAGCATCCAGAGCGGCAACGGCTTTGTAATCGACCATGATTAGCAATCCTTATGATTCATTAAATTAATTAGCGTTACTTATTTTAGGTTATCTCATACTCTGTAGAAAATGAAGAATTAAGGGTCAGTAAGGCCTAGGAGAGAGCGATGAGCGCATGGATATGGTTACAAGGTTTTGGGATGGGCGCAGCAATGATCATTCCAATTGGTGCGCAAAACGCGTTTGTACTTAACCAAGGGATTAAGAAACAACATCACCTGACGGTAGCGATGATCTGTGCGTTATGCGATACCATTTTAGTGTTTGGCGGCATTTTTGGTGGCAGCAAATTGCTTAGTGCTTCACCAATGGCGTTAAGCGTCATTACATACTCCGGCGTCGCGTTTTTAAGTTTCTATGGCCTGAGTTCGCTTCATCGCGCATGGCGAGCACAGAGTGAATCGATTGAAGTTAACCACAAGAGCATGTCTCGTAAGGTGGTGATTGGTGCCACTCTAGCGGTTACTTTACTCAATCCGCATGTGTATTTGGACACCTTTGTGGTTCTGGGGTCTATTGGTGCAAGCTACGCAGAACCTGACCGGCTGCCATTTGCACTCGGTATCGTAGCGGCTTCGTTCTTCTGGTTCTTTAGTCTTTCAACCGTTGCAGCCAAAATGGCGCCCGTGCTTCAAAAACCAAAAGTACAACAAGCGATTGATATCATCATCGGAATGATCATGTTGTTTATTGCATGGAAGCTGTTTTGGTCGATGAGCTAGAGCTAATTTATATCTTTAAACAGCATCAAATAGAGCTTCCTAATTGCCGTTGTATTCATTATTGTTATTAATCAAATAGCTAACGTTCTACGCGAATTCAGTTAGTTAGACAACTCTGATAATTGGCACAAGGATGTAAAATGTCTCGAGGAATTGTGAGCACGATAGTGCTGATGACGACAATGTTGGTGGGTTGTAGTTCTACGCCGACTACTCCTGTTGACCCAAGTGATGCAACCGCCGTATTGCTTGAAGAAAGACGTTGGCGAGAGCCCGATGACCTGCCGCAAGATTATATTAAACTGGCGTCCGAATCTCTGCTTCCCGTTCAGCGCTGAAGTGAAGGTTATTGGTACCAGTACCGAAAGCGCTGTGCAAAGTTTGGCGACCAAAATCTATTTGATCGAGAATGCCAAGCACACTATTGACCTGACGTACTACATTTTTGCTGATGATCTTGCTGGAAACGCCCTTCTTGGTGCCCTCTGCGGCGCAGTAAAGCGTGGCGTTGATGTTCGTATGATGGTTGATAGCTTGGGTTCTTATAGCTTGAACAAAACCAACCTAAAAGGGTTGATGCAATGTGAATCTGAAGCGGGTTACGTGATTGACGAACAGGGTAATCAAACCGCGCATAAAGCGCGGGTTCAAGTCGTAGTATTTAATGCACTAACCGATTCTGATTCCCGCGTTAATAACCGCTCACACGACAAACTGTTGATTGTTGATGGCGCTTTCACTGACTCTGCCTCCGTGGTGACTGGTGGGCGAAATGTGTCATTGAGCTATTATGGTTTGCAAGAAGGTGGCGAGCTTGATCGCAGCGCATTTAAGGATATTGAAATAGTCGTCAAGCCTTTGGCGAACGCGACCAAAGAAACGTCGCCAAGTCAGCTTTCGGAATACTACTTCTCGGTATTGTTTACTAAGGCGGGGAACAAGAAGCTCTCGACGTGGTTTGCTTATAATCGCACAGAAAATTTTATTGAGTCTCAACTTGAAGCACTCAAAGCCAATCCTATTTTCGCGCAGTCTTATGCAGACATGCCGACTTATCTAGAGCAAGACTTCTACCTAACCGATACCAAACTTGCTCATGAGCTTGATAATCTTAACGCGACAGATGTCGTTGAGCGTTACAGCTCCAACAAAAAGCAGAACGCAAACTCAATTAGCGCGATCTTAGCCAAGGGGGCGATTGTCAGTGAAGACCTCATGGTGATGAAAGTGGTGTCACCTTATCTTTTCCTGCAGTCGGAACTACTAAAAGATGAAGGGTTGATCGAGCGAGATCTGAATGTTGCCAAGGCTTGGCTTGATAAACACCCAGATCGCAGAATTGAAGTTATTACCAACTCGGTGCTCACCAGCGATAACTTCTTCACGCAGGCGGTTATCGATATGCACACCGTACCTACCATGCTGATGGATAAAGAAATGCGTGAGGTTTGGTTAGACAGTGATTTAGACGTGAACGAAAAGAATCCGGAATTTATTAACTCGGAAGCCTGGCAAAATCTTGTGGATCATCCGAGAGTGCATTTTTATCAGCTCGGTAAAGTGGATTCTGTACTGCTAGGAGGTAACAAACACTACGGTAAGTTGCATGCTAAGTTTCTTATCTTTGATCAATCGGCATTTGTGGGTACGACCAACCTCGATTTTCGTTCGCTGCTGTACAACAACGAGGTCGGTTTCTTCCTAAAAGGTGAGGAGTTAGTCGCTGAATTGAATGAGGAGTTTGAGCTTCTCAAGTCTTACTCAACGCGTTGGGGATCAGAAGATTGGCTCCGAATGCGTGAAGAGCTACGAGAAGTTGGCGGCACCAAAGGTACCACTACAGATAACCAGCGAACTATTTATAGCCTGCTCGAGTCCACAGGACTTAAATACCAGTTTTAACGGATGTACAAACTGTTTCTAGTCACAGGCCAAGCATCATGAGCTTGGCCTTTTGCTGTGTTGGGACGCAGATTTACATAAGTGACTTATCTTTGTTGCATCACCAATTCATCCGCAAACTAAAATGAAGCCATAAAAAAGCCGCCTATCAGTTAGGCGGCAAATACGGGGGATTTATAATTATATTTATGTTGTGGAGAGTAAGTCGGCGTTAAACTAGGTTTGGAAAAGTCTTGTAGCGCACGCCCATCATTTGTTCCATACAGTGCACCACTTGGCAGCTGTACCCAAATTCATTGTCATACCAAATATACAGTACACAGCGGTTATCTTGTGCAATAGTTGCCGTTCCATCAACAACGCCTGCATGGCGAGAACCAACCAGATCACTCGATACAATCTCCGTAGATTCGGTGTAATCAATTTGCGCAGCAAGTGGAGAACTTAAAGACATATCGCGAAGGTAGGCGTTAAGCTCGTCTTTATCGGTACCGTGCCCAAGGTTAAGGTTTGCAACGGCCATCGAAACGTTCGGTGTAGGCACGCGAATCGCGTTACCCGTTAGCTTGCCAGTAAGCTCAGGCAGTGCTTTTGATACTGCTTTCGCGGCGCCCGTTGAGGTAAGTACCATATTCAATGATGCACTGCGTCCACGGCGATCGCCAGAATGGAAGTTATCGATCAGGTTTTGATCATTGGTGAACGAGTGGACAGTCTCAATGTGACCAGACTCAATGCCAAATTTATCGTTAACCGCTTTCAAAACTGGCGTAATTGCATTCGTTGTGCAGCTTGCGGCAGAGATAATCGTATCTTCTGGTTGAATGACCGCTTCATTGACACCAAACACTACATTTTTGATGTCTCCTTTGCCAGGGGCGGTAAGTAGAACTTTCTCTGCGCCAGGGCAAGCTGCGTGTTGGCTTAAACCTTCGCTATCGCGCCAAACACCTGTGTTATCAACGACCAATGCGTTATTGATGCCATAAGCGGTGTAGTTCACATCTTCAGGCTTGTTGGCGTAGATGATTTGAATGTAGTTACCGTTAACGATAAGAGCTTTGCTCTCTTCGTCGACCGTAATACTGCCGTTAAACTGGCCGTGCACAGAGTCGCGGCGTAGAAGACTGGCACGCTTAGCCAAATCACCCTGCTTTCCACCACGCACGACGATTGCACGCAGACGAAGCGGATAGCCTGAACCACTTTTCTCAACAAGTAAGCGAGTCAGCAGTCGGCCAATACGTCCAAATCCGTACAGTACTACGTCTCTTGGCTCGGTTACGCTTTTGCCATCCATTGCTCCAATTAGTGCTGTATGGAGAAAATCTTTAAGGCCGTGAGTGTCATCGTGGCGTTTCCAAAACATGTCCGCTAACTGACCGACATCGATACGACATGGAGACAGTGGCATGGCTTGCAAACATTGAACAATTGGCAGCGTCTGTTCTAGCTTTAAAGCTTCGCCACGGTGGCGGCGAGCGGTTTTGTGGGTCTTGATAATATCGATGGTATCGGCATTGACGAGCGTTTTACCGAATAAAATAACTTCGACGCCTTTTTCGCGATATAGCTGACCTAAAAGAGGGGAGATAGTTTCTGCGTGGGTTTGGCTGGTTTGCCAATCTAACAAGTGCTTATCTGGACTCATTACTAACTTTGGACCTTTCACGTAGTGGGGAAATGTGATTTGTTGGCCAGTGTAGGGAGTGGCACAACGCTCACGTTAATTGTTGTTATATTTTATGTGGCAGGATTGTAATGGCTGATATCTTATTCTGCTAGAAAAAATAATTACGGTTATTTATTTGGATTTAAACTAAAAGTTGGTACTTAACACTAGGTTGAGCTCGACTTTTGGCATATTGACAAATGAAAAGAAGCTGGCTTTATTTTCTTCTCGAAATACTCACCTCACACATCGCATTGTAAATATCGTGCTACAAAGCAATGGAATAAGATCTAAATCATTAATAACACAAAATAAGTAACTAATAGCAAGCGCTAGAGCTTCAAAATTCAACTACGTGGTTTAAGGGGAGGGAGTGACTTATTACGGTGTGATAGAAAAACAAAAAATTGGGATGTCATCACAACTTAATATGAACTTGCGTGAATATTGTCTAATATAAATATGACAGATATATGTAAATTGGCGGAGCATCGATTTATGGCTAGGCTTTCGATAAAGCAACGTTTGGTGATCTTGTGTCTTGTGCCGCTTATGGCAATTGTTGGATTTAGCACCTTTTACGCTTTAGAAATGAACCACCGCTTGAGTGCGCTTAACACATTACAACATAAAGTTGCAGCTGAGCAAGACATCGCCTCAATGGTAGAGCAACTTTACAACATCTCATCTTTAACGGTCCAAGCAGAGTCTATTAATGATGCCTTAACAAAGCTTGAGCAGGATATTCAGGCGTTCTCTTCGAAAATTGAAATTGGGTCGATTAGTCACCATCACGACGATGGTTTGAATCAAAGCTTAGCCATGAATTATGCCAATCTCGCGAAAGTTGTCGATTCACTGGGAGTTGGCCAAAGCGCTCAAAGCATGATGTTTGAACTAAACCGAGCACATGACATTCTTCTTCAGATCACAACTGATCTTCATCAGATAGAAAGCCACACAGCCAGTGTTAAAGTCCACCGTCTCGAACTTATGTTAACAGATATGCATTGGCTCTTCTTTTGGATGAAACGAGAAGCAATGCTCGCTCGCGAAATGCAAGTGATGGCAATCAGTTACGATGATTATTTAGTTGATTATTTTAGGCTTACTGAGCGGCAGAAAATTTATTTAGATAGATTGGCAATGACCACCACTGAGAGTGATGTGGAAGGTGCGGTTAACCTTTTTGAAAGTCGAGATTTCCTTCGATTAGCTTTCACAGAAGCACGTGCGGTGACCGAACAAGCGACACCGGCACAGCTTGACCAATATGTTCAGCAACTGGAGCAGAGAAATAGTTATACCCAAGAGCAGTTTAAGGCTTTCTCAGACTTACTAAGTAAGGAGCTTAATGCTGCAATGAATCAAGATAGAATCACAATCATTGTCTTAACTATCGCACTCGTGTTGCTGCTGACATTCTGCGTCCTATGGGGGATGAGTGCATTTGTAAGAATTAATAATAAGCTGCAAGCCACATTAAATGCGATAATAAACCTGCGTTCACAAGATTCATCAGAACAGGTCACAGTTGACGGTAGCGATGAGTTTACCGACTTTGCTACTGAGTTAAACATGGTCATCGCTAAGCAAAGAGATCACTCAGCGGCCCTAGAAGAAGCGAAAGATTTAGCCGAGGCTGCGAATCGAGCTAAGAGTTCATTTCTCGCTAACATGTCTCACGAAATACGCACGCCTTTAAATGGCATTATCGGCATGACAGAGATCTTGGGTGATAGCCACCTGAATACTAGTCAAAAAGAGATTTTAAAGGACATCGATACTTCTTCACACGTGTTGCTTGTATTAATCAATGACATCCTTGATTTATCAAAAATCGAATCAGGCAATATCGTTCTGGCTGAAAAAGATACGGATATTAGCCAAGTCTGCTACGACTGCGTCAATATGGTTCTGCCCAAAGCTCTAAAGCAGCATACCGAAGTGATGCTATCGCTCGACAAGTCGTTGCCTACTATGTTGCTGCTTGATGAGTCACGTGTGAAGCAGATCCTGATGAATTTGTTGACGAACGCGATCAAGTTTACCAAGAATGGTTTTGTGACCTTGGATGTGAAGTACGATTACGATCCGTTAAAGGGCGGCTTAATGATCCAGATTGTCGATTCAGGTATAGGCATCGAAAAAGATAAGCAAGAGGCTATATTCCAACCCTTCCACCAAGCAGAAGTTGGAATCACACGACAGTATGGAGGAACGGGTTTAGGGTTAACTATTTGTAGGCAGTTGGTCGAATTGATGGAGGGGACTATTAGTGTCGAATCTAGTAAGGGGATGGGGAGTTGCTTTAGTGTGACCTTGCCTTTGACCCAATCACCAATTCAACCCAATTACCCAAGTATTTCATCAGACATTGTATTGGTGACAAACGGGTCGTCCTATACCGAGCATATTGTTGCTGAGTGCAAACGACTAAACATCGACATTACGCCTTACCCTAAGGTGGAGCATGTCATTGACAATCATGACAAGTGCAATGTTGTTCTCTACTGTCAGTCAGAATCGAGTAGCACCCGAAAAGACATTGCTCAACTGCGTGCTCGTTACACACATGTTGAAGTTATTGCTTTGCAGCATCACCTCATGCAAACCCCAGACAAAGCGCCGTTGGTGACCGCAATGGCGACCTTACCGATACTAGGGGCGAAGTTTAGGCAGCAGCTCGAGAGTATCATTGGTCGATCTTCCTCAGACAGTGCAATGACGAGTTTAAGTTTCCTTAATGGAGCAGATACTCGTGGTAGCCAAATTCTGGTGGTGGAAGATAACTTAATGAACCAAAAGATTGCAGGCTTTTTCCTAGACAAGGCGGGGCTTAGCTACACCATCGCCAGTAACGGAGAAGAGGCGCTGAACTTGATAATTGGCGGAGCTCAATACAGTGCAGTGCTAATGGACTGCATGATGCCGGTGATGGATGGCTTAACCGCGACGAAAAAGATCAGAGAGTGGGAGAAAGAGCAGGGCAATGAGCATCGATTACCCATTGTTGCGTTGACTGCGAGTGTTCTTGAAGACGAAATTAACAGCTGTATCGAAGCTGGAATGGACTCTTACTTGTTAAAACCTTACAAGTCGAAACAGCTATTTGAGAAATTGCAGGAGTTCAATATTGCCAGTTAGTGGTTTTCGATTGAACGCTCCTGCTTAATTTTAATATCAGCCTTGACTAGCTTAATCAGAACGAACGGATTCTGTATTTTCTAGTTCTTTGAGTGGCAGCCAGCTCACTTTTACGCCTGCTTGCATAAACATGTCTTGGCTCACTTGGATCTTATCGCCCCAACGAGACAGAAAATCTTCAGACTGCTCAGGGCAGTGAACCGCTGAAATCCCTGTTTGGATAATCTTGGCCGCGCAGTTTGGGCAAGGAAAGTGGGTTACCCAAATCTCACATCCATCCAGATCTCTTTTAGCAAATAAGATGGCGTTTTCTTCCGCATGCAAAGTTTTGAGGTACTTCATATCGCGGTCGTCAGTATTTGCACTGTCGGAAATACCGTGTGGGTAGCCATTAAACCCGACTGACACAATACGGTTGTTTTTGGTGATTACAGCACCAACTTGGGTTGAAGGGTCTTTACTCCAAGAACCGACAAGCTCTGCCATTTGGTAAAAGCGTTGCGCCCATTTAGAAATCATGTGGTATTCCTTTGCTGTCATAGGGTGTGAACCGATATCCGTATCATACATTAACTAGTCCGCGCTCCAAGACAAAACTGTGACTTTATAACAATACAAAGGCAATTTTCGTTTGAAAAACAGTCAAAGTCGCCATTAAGTGTGATAACAGCACCAACCCCAACTTTGCAGAATGACGACCATTGCTCGTCACTTTGTGCGAGATCTCTTACAAATGCGTAAGATGATCGTCGGTTTATGCCTACGTTACTGACCTTATTTTATATTAACTAATTGTTTTATATGAATTATATTCATTTGGTTAAGACTTGAGCATGCGTTTTTTTTTAGATATTGAGTTGAGGTCTTTCCGTGAAAGCGTAATCTTAAGGGTGTCAGCAGGAAGCAGACACGGAACAGGAAAGTCCCACGGAACGGTCATCTTCAGGACGAAGATACGATTATTCAGGATGAATAATTGGCAAGGAAAGCAAAGGACATTAGCTGGACGCTTAGTAACTAGGATGGTTACGCTACGGAAAGTTGATGGATGTTAACGGATATAACGCTATAACATCAGGATGATGGCAAGGACACCGCTTACGGATTAAGCGAAGTGAGTTAACTAGGATGTTAACGAGCAGGATTGCTATTGGACACCGCTAGGAAGGCGATGATACGGAAAGTGCTGAAGGATTCAGCGTACTATCAAGGAATAGATGCAGGGAGCACCTATTAGTAGCCGGATTGCTGCGAGTAAGAATAGACCCCTCTAGGCGAAAGCTTAGAGGGGTTTTCTTTTATCTGTCGTTCGCTGGTTTTAGTGGCAAAAAAGGGAGCAATGCTCCCTTTTGATATTCACATTGAGACCCTAGTCCGGTGGTCTAGCCTTCAATGGCCTTGATGATCAAATTTGATTATCGCTGGAAAGTGACCGTTTCTTTCTCGTCAAGTACGATGCTAGTGACTGCAGGCTGTGTTTCTGCGACCACTTCGCCATGTCGTACTGAGTAACGAACAGGCACTTGGCGACGAACTGCATCAAAGCCGTTCTCAGCAGGCAATATCAGTAGGCTACCTGGTTTATCGACTTCAATCCCATGTTTGTCTTGGATGTGCAGCGTGCGTGCAGAGTTCGTGCTGATCAAATCCAAAGAGTTATTGATTTGGTCATAGCCCATCACTTGGCACACATGCAGCCCCATATGTAAAACTTGCAGCATGTTTGCAGTACCTAATGGGTACCAGGGATCAAATACGTCGTCGTGACCGAAACAAACATTGATGTTCGCTGCCAACATCTCTTTCACTCGTGTCACGCCGCGGCGTTTAGGGTAGTCGTCGAATCGACCTTGCAAGTGGATATTGACCAGTGGGTTTGCCACAAAGTTAATGCCTGACATCTTCAATAGGCGGAACAAACGTGAAGCGTAAGCACCGTTGTATGAACCCATTGCGGTTGTATGGCTTGCTGTTACTTTTTCGCCCATTTCGTATTTATGCGCAAGTGCCGCTAATGTTTCAATAAAACGGGACTGTTCATCATCGATTTCATCGCAGTGAACGTCGATTAGGCGATCGTATTTTCGAGCCAGCTCGAACACATAGTGTAGGGACTCAACGCCATACTCACGGGTGAACTCAAAGTGGGGAATGGCACCAATTACATCGGCACCCAGTTTAACCGCTTCTTCAAGAAGTTCTTTGCCGTTAGGGTAAGAGAGAATGCCTTCTTGTGGGAATGCTACAATTTGGATATCTACCCATTGCTTCATCTCTTCACGAACTTCAATCATCGCTTTCAAAGCAACAAGTGTCGGATCAGACACATCAACGTGAGTTCGAACGTGTTGGATTCCGTTAGCGATTTGCCATTTTAGCGTTTGTTTGGCGCGTTGTTTAACGTCTTCAATCGACAGCGTCTCTTTGCGCTCTGCCCAGCGTTCAATACCTTCAAACAGAGTTCCAGATATATTCCAGCTTGGCTCACCTGCAGTCTGAGTAGTATCTAAATGAATATGGGGTTCGCAGAAAGGGGCGACGGCAATGCCGCCTTCGGCATCAACGACCTTACCGCTGAATTCAAGGTTTTCTTCGTTACTGACGATTTTGGTGAACTTTCCGTTTTCGATCAGGATCTGTTTCAGATCCGAATCGTGACCTAACTTAGCGTTCTTGATGAGAAGCGTTGTCATTATGGTTTCCTAAGCTTCCTGCGCAATGGCAGTTTTCTTGTTCAAAATAGGATTAAGTACAGCGTAGCAAATTGCACCGCCTAGCACTGCGTTTAGCGGAACGATTCCTGGAATGAATTTACCCGCAGCTACGCCTACCGCAACCGCAATAATACCTGCCCAGTTTACTTCTTTGAATTGAGCATTAGCAAAGTCATGGTAGCGTTTACGATTTAAGATGAAGTCAGCAATGATGACGCCACCAATTGGTGGAATAGCCGTGGATAGGAAAGTCAGCCAGCCAACGAAGTTGTTGTACAACCAAAGCGCGAAGAGAGTACCGACTAAGCCATTAATAATGGACATTGTCGTACTTGAACGGCCTGTAATGTTCGAAAAGCCCAACCCTGAGGCGTAGAGCGCGTTCTCGTTCGTTGTCCAAATGTTCAGACCCAACACAATAATTGCTGGGATCAAGAGCCCTTGAGCGATCATCACGTCTGAAATATCGGCTTGGCCTGTTGCAGCTGCACCTGCCGCACCAAAAATGAACATCAGTGAGTTACCGATAAAAAAGGCAATCATAGTAATAAGAACAGCTCCGGCGGGTTTCTTACCAAAACGGACGAAGTCCGCTGTAAGGGTGCCAGCACTCACAAACGAACCTACTACCATGGCTAACGCGACTGAGAAATCCATTGGAGTTTCCGGTTGAATCAGTTTTAGCTCAGCAAGGCCACCTACGCTGTCTACAGCTGTCAGTACAGAATAACTGCCTAGCACGGCGATAGCGGGCACTGCGATAGCAGAGAGCACCATGAGCGCTTTGATACCAAAGTAGACAGTACCAGTCATGAGTAACCCAGAAATAATAATTAAGGTATTCGTGTCGATACCCGTCGCACGCTGCACAGGGATAGCAAACATCGCCACACCTACGCCAAACCAACCCACTTGAGTACCACCTAGAAGAGCGGAAGGAAGCCAAGAGCCTTTAGTACCAAATGAGAAACGCGCGAGAAGGTGAGTAGAGAGGCCGGTTGAAGCGCCGATGTAACCTAGGAAAGAAGTGTAGATACCGAGAATGAGGTTACCAATTAGAACCGCAAGGAAGAAATCGTTAAAAGAGAGTCCGGTTCCCAGTGAACCCCCGTCCACATACTGGCCGAGAAAAACGTTAATCCAAGCATCACCATGGTAAGCGATGCGACCCCTTCCTAGCCGATTTTGGTACCGGCCCGAGACTGTAGTTGTTATCAGCAGCCATTGTTCTCTCCGCAGCAAGTTACAAGAAACTTTGCCGTATTTCAGGCAAACGGGCGGTATTATGGGGATAAAAATAACGGCGTCAATGATAGATTTGTTAGTTAAACGTTTGGCTGAAACTTTGACCAGTTAATTGATATTTAAATCATGATCTTAGGAATATAAAAAACATGAGATTAGCTGGAGAAGTGAACTTTAAAGGAATGTTATCTTGTAAGAATGATGTTGCGAAACTGATGAGTGCAAGTAAAGCAGATAAGGTGGGTAAAGCGTGGTAAGTCATATTACCCGCCACGCTTTAGACATTAAATGATTACTTACTTGATAGCGGTACAGAAACTGACATCAGAGACGCCTGTTTGTTGATCAAAGCTATGATAAAGCTCAAAGCACGGCCTTGAGTCCATCTCAATCCCGTTTTCGACCACTTCACCAATCAACGCATCCCAAGCCGTTTTATATTGAGACGGGGCAGTAATGGTTTGTCGTAATACCGCGTATTTTCCGCCGTCAAAAGCAATGAGCTCGACACCGTTATTGGTGTCTACTTTTTCTGGGATCAGAAGGCCGATATCGGTTCGGCATTTTTCATTTGGGGTGATTTCGGGATTGTCGTGATACACAAAAATACTGGTGCTATCCGCCAAGCCATTCGGGCCTGCCCATCCATAAAGTTTTTCAATGGCCGGTTGATAATTTTCGCCATAAGGTCCGGTTACTCGAATATAAGCAAACTGGCTTGCGTCAAACTGTTGAATCTCCATCATCTGTCTCCTTTGTTTGGGTTCAGAGCTAGAATAGTGCGGTAGTGATTCAAACTCGTGTCCATTCTTGCGGAGCGTGTGTCCAATCTTGCTACTTCGTAGTAAGACGACAAATTCTTCTAGGCGTTGACACTCTCGCACCTGGCTGGGTGTCAATCCAAAGTATTGTTTAAACGATTTGGCAAAACTTTGGGAACTGGAGAAACCGAAATCAAGCGCTACTTCAGTAACGGGGGGCTTCTGATAGAAAAGCTCATTCGCAGCGGACTCAAGTTTTAAACGCTTTAAGTACTCATTAAGTCTTTCACCCGTAACGGCTTTAAATATACGGTGGAAGTGATACGGAGAGAGACAAGCGACTTTGGCGACCTGTTCAAGGTTCAGCTCTTTGTGATAGCTCTGCTCTAAATAGCGAATAACCGGTGTTAAGCGTTGTAGATAATCCGTTTTCATTTTCTTTTGTAAGCATAAAGTGGGCAGACTTGGTAGAGAATAATAATACGCAAAACGTCGCCAATAAAAAAAGCCAACCGCGAAAAGTCTGCGATTGGCTATATATGTGTGAACAATTCGGTTCACTAACAACGTCAGTTGGCTAGGTGACCCTCGGCTTAATAAGGGTCAATATGTACCTTGCAGCATACGTGCCAAGTTTTACATCAATAAAAATGACGGTTTTTGCTGGTTTTGCAATCAAATTTGACGCATATAATCTGATTTTATAGAAACTAATTGCATTTTGGGAATTGCAAAATGCAATTAGTATGAATGTGCACTTAATTGTTTATGTCTTAGTGATGGTTTTATTTTAATTTCAGTACAGGACGTCTAGTTATTTTGCGCCACGGCAAACTTAACAAGACAAAAACACTTATGGCATAAAACATCGACCAGCCAAGGCAAAGAAAGACAAGAACACAGAGAATCAAAGATACTATCGCGAGGCTCCGTCCGAACCCTGTTAACAGTTGCAAGCCGCTAGCATCGCCAATAAATAGACAAAGACAAAGACACTGTTCGCCAGTTTTAAGAAGAATTCCAAATCTAGTCCGGCAAGCTCGCCAATGACGCTGGAAATGAGAAGTACAATACCAACAATTAACGTGGCGTTAGCAGGAACGCCTCGCTCACTGACTTTTGCAACGATACCTTCAGGCGATACTGCCGTGCTTGCGCCCAAACCATGCGAGATAGGCTCTGCGTATAAAGGTTAATGCTCGCGAAACAGGCTGCGAACCCAAGTACGCTGATAAGTAAGCCGAACTTCTCACCAAACAGCTGCTCACTTAGCCAAGGAATAGACGCGGTTTCAAAATAGGCTGAGCCGTAGGCCCCATATTTTAGAATCACGACAGAGCACGCCCAGTATGTTGCGCCCCCTATAAAGCAGCCAATAATAATGGCGAGTGGGAAATCGCGCTCTGGATTTTTAAACTCTTCACCCATATGAGCAAATGCTTCGATTCCTACAAAGCACCAAAACATGACGGCTAGCGCGGAAGCAATCGGCCAAATGGCATCCTTAGTCAGTGCGGGCATGATGATGTCTGCAGTTGATACTTCTCCTTGATAGAGAAGAGCGATGACTAACGCGAATATTGAAAGAGCAATGAGTGTTTGTAAACGCCCAGACGATTTGGTGCCTAGCAAGTTAACAATAATCAGCATTACGACCGTAATGATTTGGGCGATTAGCGGGGTGGCGATGGCAGAAGGTAGCAGAGGCTGTAGAAAGCCAGCGGCGAGGGCGACAGCCGCTGGCACACCAACTGGAATAACGCTGACAAACAACCAAGCAACGCTATTAGCTAGCCTTTGATTGAAGCCTGCTGAACAAAGTAAGCCGTGCCACCTGCGTTTGGAAAACGCTTCCCGAGTTTTGCGAAGGTGAGGGCAATTGGGCTGATAGCAATGAACAAAATAAACCAAGCCCAAAGCGTGAGTTGTTGAGCTATACCTGCAGCGAGTGCAGGGATCATGAATAGACCTGTTCCGAGCAGCGTTGTGGATAGCTGCCCAATTCCTGATATCAGTGTAATCTCTTTGCGTAATTCTGCCATTCACTCCTCCTTGAGTTGAATCATTGAGAATACGCATAACTGCCTAAAAAGCGAGGGTAAACTGTATCTTTATCGAGACTGGTATAGCTTTCATGGTTTTTCAAATTGTGTCACATTAAAGTCCATTCGCAAGTGACTGCAGGTTTTGATTATGACGTTTACCGTTTGGCTCTCTTTGTTCACCATTTGTCTATTAGGGGCGATGTCTCCCGGCCCAAGTTTAGCCATTGTTGCAAAACACAGTTTAGCGGGTGGCCGATTAAATGGATTAGCCACGGCGTGGGCTCATGCGTTTGGTATCGGGATTTATGCTTTCATCACTCTGATAGGCTTGGCGGTATTACTGCAGCAGTCACCATTTCTTTTCAAGACCATTAGTTACTGTGGTGCTGGTTATCTCGCTTACTTAGGGTTTAACGCATTGAAATCCAAAGGTGGCGTAGCGCGAAGCTTGAATCGGGAGAACGAGTATCCGTTTGGCAATCGGCGAGGGAAGGCTTTTTGATATCTTTGTTGAGCCCCAAGATTGCGTTGTTCTTCATCGCCCTGTTTAGCCAGTTTGTTTCTGTGGGTGAATCTTGGTCCGCTAAATTTCTAATTGTTGCAACGCCTCTGATTGTCGATGGCCTTTGGTATACCTTGATTACTTTCTTGCTCTCAAGTCCGTTACTGATCGAAAAAATACGCTCAAAGGCGCAGCTAATTGATCGTTTATCTGGGGTTGTATTGATTTTACTGGCTGTGCGAGTATTGATAACTGTGTAAGTAACCTAATAACAATACATAAAGGAATTCTATGATTAAGCTTGCTGTAGTGGGGACTAACTGGATCACCAAACAATTTGTTGATGCGGCGCTCGAGACAGGTCGCTTTGTATTAAGCGCGGTGTACTCACGTAAAGAAGAGAATGCAAAAGCGTTTGCAGAGCAGTTTGAAAATAGCGAACAAGTGACTCTATTCAATGATTTGGATGAGCTGGGGGATAGTGATAAAGCACAAGCGGTTTATGTCGCTAGCCCAAATAGCTTTCATGCGCCTCAAGCCATGGCTTTGCTTCGCGCAGGCAAACACGTGATTTGTGAAAAGCCACTAGCGTCGAATTACGCACTTGCTAAGCAGATGTATCAGGTTGCGCAAGAATCGGGCTCCGTTCTATTCGAAGCATTTATGTCACCTCATACACCAAACTTCAAGAAACTAAAGGAAGAGCTCAATAATATTGGCGCTTTGAGACAAGCGAGTATTAGTTATTGTCAGCGCTCGTCCCGTTACGACCGCTTTTTAGCGGGTGAGAACCCAAATACATTCAACCCAGAATTCTCAAACGGCTCGATTATGGATATTGGCTACTACTGCTTGGGTTCCGCGGTAGAACTGTTTGGACGACCAACAAGTGTCCAAGCGCAGGCGAACTTGCTGAGTTCAGGCGTTGATGGAAACGGTACTGTGTCACTCCAGTATCCAGATTTTAACGTCGTGCTGCTTCACTCTAAAACGAGTGACTCTTATGTCCCTTCTGAGTTTCAAGGCGAGCAAGCAGCCTTGCACATGACCATGATTTCAATTGGTGAAAAACTCGAACGAGTGACACGCGGTCAACCAAACCAAGATCTTTCTCTGCCTCAACACTCAAACCCAATGTATTACGAAGCACTAGAATTCGCTGAACAAGTGGAATCAAACACAATTAATGAAGAGTGCAAGGCTCGCTCACTGATCGTTGCAGAGCTACTAACAGAAATTCGCTTGCAAACTGGCGTGGTATTTCCAGCAGATAAAACAGTCACTTTGTAACTGATTAGTATAAACTACGCATAGGTTGGGAAGTATCCCTGCTAGAAACAAGAGAGACAAACATGCAAGCAGAAGTAAAGTGGATTGAAGATTTTAAATTCTTAGGTCATTCACAATCAGGCCACTCAGTTGTAATGGATGGAAATGGTGGTGCAACAGCACCGAGCCCAATGGAAATGGTGCTCATGGCCGCTGGCGGTTGTAGTTCCGTTGATGTGGTCGATGGACTAAAAGAAGCGGGGCAAAAACGTCTCGGAATGCGTTGCCAAATTGACGACCGAACGTCGAGAGACTGCACCAAGAATCTTTACTAAAGTGAACATTCATTTTGAAGTGTCAGGCACAGATCTAGATCCTGAGGTTGTTGCAAAAGTGGCGGCAGACTCTTTAGAAAAATATTGTTCAGTGTGTTTGATGCTAGGTGAAGGGATTGAAATGACTCACAGTTGGGAAATCGTGTAGATCACTCCGCTCCCTTCATACTGAAGAACGTAAAAGGCTGAGTCAACTCAGCCTTTTTTAATGTTGGTTGTAAGCTCAACTACCCCGAGCTGAATTTTTATTATTACCATTCAATGTAAATGGATGTTCCGGAAGGGACGAGATCCAAAAACTCATCCATTTCTTCATTGGTGAGTGCAATACAGCCATCTGTCCAGTCGAAGCTCTGTGTAAAGCTTGGGCTTCTTTGTTCACCATTCTTTTGGCCATGGATTTTGATATTCCCACCGGGCTTTTCTCCACGCGATTGAGCCTTGAATCGATCAACCTCATTTGGGTAATTGATGTGCATTGAGCGGTGAAAGCTCGATTCCTCAATAACGAAGTCAAGCATGTACCAACCTTCAGGTGTTCTAAAATCCCCTTCGCGTTTCTTGTGGCCTTTTGGTTGCTTGCCCAATGCAACCTTGTATTCCTTAACCATGTCGAAGCCGCTAAATAGATACATGGCCCTTTTTGACTTATCCACGACAACCAAATCAACCTCAGACTGAGCATAAGAGAAAGTGGGGAATGATAACCAAAGTAATAGGCCTAGAAATCGTGTCATTTTACATTTTTGCAACATGTATGATCTTTAAGTAATTTTAGTGTTTTTAGTCCCAAATCGCCAATTGGATCTAATTGTCTTAAAAGTGAGACTTTTATAATTTTTCGCGTAATAAGCCTGCAAGATGGTGCAATTTATGGAAAAGAGATCATAAAAATGCGCCTTATATCGACTATGTGAAATATAGTTGTCACAATCTGCGAGCCACTTAACGCAGTCTATTTGAAGCGTTTGATTGCATATGTTGAATTAACTTATTTTTAACCTAAAAATAGGCTCACTAAATCGGGTTCGCGCATATGCTTCCAAGAGAAAGACTAAAGGAAATAATGTCCACTAGAAGCCATTCTAGTTTGGTGAAATCACTGTTTGATTATCTAGATGAGATTGTCGAACCTAGAGCCTGTTTAATTTTCCGTGAGCCGACGGAAAAAAGCGATGCGCAGGCTCTGTATCAAACCGATGCAGCGACTAAGATCTCGCATTATCCTTCTACTTTTTGGGCTTGGGTCGCTCAATTTGATACGTCTGACAACCTGCTTCCACTCTTCATGGCGACTTGCCATTGGGATTATATTGCGTTGATGGGCGGTGAATCCTACGTATTCATGTTGGACAATCATCCAGAGTGTCGAACCTATTTGATGATTGAAGCGGTCAACGAAAGTAAATATCAAAGTGCGGCAGAGAATAGCATGTTTGATATTCTCCAGCTGTTTGCGTCGCGTTGGCAATGTGTGCGCGCTGAAACTGAAGCCGCTCGAGAGTATAAAAACCGCGATATTAAAGAAGCCAAATATCTCGATGCCATCAAGCAACGTGAGCAGTTTATTGACAACATGAAACTCGTACAGCAATTGGCTGTTGAGATGTCAAACCTTGCAAGCTTGGATGAGTTGCACAGATTCGCGGTAGAGTCCATTCGAGAAAAGTTAGGCTTTGATAGGGCGATAATGTTACTGCTGGATATGAAAAAACGTTGTTTCAGCGGGACTTACGGAACCAATGAAGAGGGTGATACGGTCAGTGAGCACCATACTCAATACGATCTTCATCAGCTAGAAGAAGATTACATCAACGCTCTTTTCGAAGGAGAACAAAGCTTAGTTATTGTTGACGATGCCCCCTTATACAGTGCAGGTAAAGTCGTTGGCCAAGGCTGGAATGGTATGCTTATCTTACGAGATGGAGATGAGATTATCGGTTGGGTTGCTCTCGATAATTATATTAACCGCCTATCCATTACGAGTTATCAAAAGCAGATGCTAGAGTCGTTTGGATCTCTGCTCGCTCAGATCTATATCAGAAAACGCCAAGAGCAAAATGTACGTATGTTGCACGCAAGTATGGTAGAGCTTTCACGCTGCACAACTATTCGTGATGTTTGTCGCTCGGCTGTGGCTTACTCAATTAAGCGTCTAGGCATTGATCGATTGGCGGTGTTTCTTACTGATCCTGAATGCACCTATATGCAAGGTACATGGGGAACCGATATTCATGGCAACGTGGTTGATGAATCGTACTATCGTTCAGAAACTCAAGATCGCACCATTGTAAACATGGCTCGTGCACACCCAAATGAGGTGGTGTTTGAGGAATCTGTCCCGATCTACCATGACTTCAACATTGTAGGTTTTGGTTGGACAGCCATGACGATGCTCACCAACAATAGTGGGGAGCCAATCGCTTTCATCGCTGCTGACAATCTAATTAAGCGCACACCACTTACATCTCAACTTCGTGAAATGATTCGGATGTTTGCCTCGAACCTCACGGAAGTGATGCAAAAAACCAGTGCACAAGAAGCGGTTCATGAATTAAATGAAAATCTCGAAAAAGAAGTTAAGAGCCGTACAAGAGAGCTGCAACAAGCGAATGAAAAACTCGACTTGATGTCCAAAATGGATCCCCTGACTCGACTTGGTAATCGTCGTATGTTGGAGCACCTACTTGAAGATTTATGCTGTAAACATGGCGGAGATGTGGTCGAGTATGGCGTTATTTTAGTCGATATTGACCACTTTGGTCTGTTTAACAATGATTATGGTCATCTTGAAGGAGACATTGCCTTGATGCGGGTTGGCAATATTCTGAAGCATCATGCGGAGATTGGTGATGAAACATTCTGTCGCATTGGTGGGGAAGAATTTGTATTACTCGTCACCAACAAGACAGAGCAGCAAATTGCGACATTGGCAGAATGTATCCGCGATTGCATTGAAACCGAAAAGATCCCGCACAAGAGTAATACCGCTAGCGAATACCTTACAGTTTCAATTGGCTACCATGTCATGCCATTTGAGCAGAACAGCTTCAACTTTAACACGGTTTACGATAGTGCAGATAAAGCGTTGTATCTTGCCAAAGATCGAGGTCGCAACTTGGTGTGTGGTATGACGGACGATTTGGTTATCGACGAGGCTGAGAAGGTCACACGAAGCACTGCTCGTGCGACAAGTCATTAGAGCGTCGATTCTTTTCAAGCTAATCTGAGCTTAAGTCGGACTATTGGGGTAGTGGATGATGTTGTGAAATACCGCATTTTCATCCCCGATATTTCGGTATCCGTGTAACTGGTGAGCGTTAAATCGAACCGCTTGGCCGGCTTCCAAATTATGCCATTTGCCATCGAAAAAAACCGACATCTTTCCTGATATACACAGAATATGCTCTGTTACTCCTTTACTATGCGCTTCTGACAGGTGTTCATAGTCGGGAGTTAGCGTTAGCTCATACACTTCAAACCCAAGTGACACTTCAAATGGAAAGACCAAACTGACCAGAAAGCCTGGGTTGTAATTTTCATGCCGGATCTCATTGGCATCTCTGAATAAACTAGACAGATCTTGCTTGGATTCTAGCGAGATCAAACTCGATAAGGACACTCCGAATCCGGTGGCGATTTGCCAAAGTTTAGCAACCGTAGGGCTAGATTCGCCTCGCTCAATCTGACCGAGCATGGCCTTACTGACCCCTGTCTCCTTTGAGGTTTTATCTAAACTCCACCCTCGATCCGATCGTAAGTCTTTTAAGTTTTTACCGACAGTAATTTCTTCGCTCATCACGACTCTTTCAAAAAAATAGTTGTGCGTTATAGCGCACAAGTGCTAAGTTCTAATGACGGACGTTATAACGCACATTGGAAGAGAATGATATGACTCAGATAAAACTTTCCCATATTAGTACTGGCTTTCTCGCCGTGTTTGTTGGTTATGCGAGCGCAGCGGCCATTATCTATCAGGCGGCTTCCAGTGCTGGTGCAACTCAAGCTGAAATTGGCTCTTGGTTCTGGGCGCTGGGCATAGGGATGGGGCTGTCGACCATTGTGATGTCGTATAAATCGAAAATGCCGATCGTCACTGCTTGGTCGACGCCGGGAGCGGCTTTGTTAATCACGTCTTTAGATGGTTTAACTATGGCTCAAGCTGTGGGTGTATTTCTCTTTAGCTCAAGCTTGATTACCTTGGTTGGCATTTTTGGACTATTTGACAAATTACTTGAGCGAATTCCCCTGTCGATCGCGTCGGCCATGCTTGCAGGGATTCTGATCCAGTTTGGCCTAGGGGTGTTTTCTGAATTGATGCAGGAAACACTGTTGATTGTCGTAATGCTCGGTATGTTTATTCTCACCAAGTCTTGGTTTAAAAACTTGCTCATTCCCGCCATATTCATGGTCGTCACTGTTGCTTGTTTGGGTATGGGGAAGTTAGATGTCGGTGGTATCGAGCTTGTGTTCACCACACCCGTTCTCATGACACCTGAACTCGATATTGCATCCATGATTAGTGTCGGGATCCCGCTGTTTATCGTCACGATGGCGTCCCAAAATTTACCCGGGTTCGCAGTACTCAAAGCGAATGGCTATCACACACGTTCTTCTGGAATCATCACCACAACAGGGTTAACGGGTGTCTTGCTCGCGCCATTTGGTGGTTTTAGCTTTAATTTGGCTGCAATTACTGGTGCTATCTGTATGGGCCCTAGTGCAGATGAGGAGCCAAGTAAACGTTATTTAGCGGCAATTTCGATGGGGTGCTTTTATCTATTAGCTGGTGTCTTTGGTATGTCGTTTGTGCAGTTGTTTACTGCCATTCCTCAATCCGTTGTTATTGCGATTGCTGGGCTTGCGGTAATGGCACCGTTAGCGAGTTCATTGACGGTGGCGATGAATGATGACAGCAATCGTGAAGCCGCTTTAATGACTTTCTTGTTCACGGCATCGGGCATTAATATGCTGGGCGTGAGCAGCGCATTTTGGGGAGTGTGCTTAGGACTATTCTGCGTTTGGTTCAATGGGCTAAAGCAGAAGCAGGCCAAACTCACATCGGCATAGCGATGTAGGATTCACAGTCGCTAGCCTTAATTAACTCGGGCTTAAGTTATTTGTTTTTACCAAAGTTAATGTGATTGAGAGTGCGCTGTTTTCGGTACTGATTTGGGGTGACGCCTCTATGCTTTTTGAAATGTCGGTGGAACAAGCTTAAGTTTGCGTATCCTGCTTGGTTGGCAACCACATCAATGGGTTTAGATGTCTGCTTTAGTAGATGGCTTGCGTGGCCTAAGCGTAAATGTTGAAGGTATTGTGAAAAGCTCGACTGCATAGACTGTTTGAAGTGTCTTTTTAAAGTCGCGATGCTGAGATTCGCATGGCGAGCAGTCTCTTCAAGAGAGATTGCATTTTGATAGTGCTCAGTCATGTAAGATAGGGCATTAAGCATGCGAGTATCTTCGAGTTGCGGAATCGATTTGTGCGAAAGGGCAATCGTCTGATTTGGAGCTTCCGATCTAAGCAGCTCTAAGAGCTGTAGAAACAGCGAAAATCGGGTAACAGGTGAGCTCTCTTTACACAGTTGTTGAATTAGCGGATAAGCTTTGGACATACATGCTTGATGATATGACCAAGCCCCTGGGCAGCGTTCAAAATAGTTCTTTATCTCAACCAATTCGGTGAACCGAGATTCAGCCAGTTGAGTAAACCAGTGACTTGGCACCATCACAATATAGCTGTTAATCATCCCATCTTGTTGGGCTGCCTCTGTATCTTCTGTTGGCGTTTCTGACGCATTGCGCGCTCTGCCACCCCACGTATGAGCGATCCCCGGTCGAGTTAACGTGAGATCCCAGCCAGACACTTCACAAATATCATCCGCGATATAGCGCTCCCCTTGGACATTTGTCGTCAAGGTGATTTCCCAATCCCAATGATAGTGCCAATGGAAAGTCAGTTCAGGGCGGACTTTACGATAGGCGGTGAGTTTTAGTTGGTCAGGGTAAGTTTGGATTTCTTTGGTAATCATGTCTGGACCGTTTCGGTTCTATTCTTCGGATATTAGCTCTAAAAATTGATGCAAAACGCTAATATTGAGCTAATAGTACATATCTTTGAGCTTTTTATGAACGTTACTGTCATCTTGAGGCGGTAGAGTGTGATTTCTTGTCTTGCTTTGGAGCGAATAATGAAACAGATCCTTTTCCTATGTTCAGGTAATTACTATCGCAGTCGTTTTTGTGAACTTTACTTTAATGCTCTGGCCGAACGCTCAAGGTTATCATGGCGTGCTGACTCCAGTGCATTACTCCGCGATCTCAGTGATACAGGCAATGTCGGTGCAATTGCTAAAGAGGTGATTGAAAAGCTTAATGAGTTAGGTGTGGAATCATTGGCGCATCCGCGTATGCCGAAAATCGCAACGGCAAAGCAAATTTGCACAGCAAATCGTGTTTATGCAGCCAGTCGAGTCGAGCATGCTCCAATGGTAGAAGAGCACTTTTTAGAACAAGCGGATTTGATTGAGTTCTTTGAGGTTGAGGATGTGCCAATCATGCAGCCAGAAGAAGCCTTTGAGCTACTGTGTAAAGATGTTGAAAGAGTCATTGAAGAGCTTACTTCCTAGTAATGAGCTGTTGTTAGAAATATGCCGAAAAAGTGATTTTATAGGCTATTATTCTGCAATTCCCAGTCTTGTTATTGAAACATGTAAAAGGAATCGTAAAAAAGTAGTAGGGTATATTTGTTTGTTGAGTGTATTATTCTTGCAAAATAATTGGAACAAAAGTCACAATAAATTGACAAGGAAGAATAATGAACGCATCCAGCCTACTACTCCTGACCACGTCAACGGTCTTCTCTTTTTCAGCAGCCGCACAAAATGTCGCTGACAGTGTTCCTTTGACTGATGGGCAGCCATCAAGTAGCCATTGCCAGTACGCCGATGATCTAGGACGATTGGCTTTTGATCCAGATTCGGGTCGGTTATGGGCGTGTGGAAACGATGGGTTTGTCTATTTTGAATCGAAGTCGTCGTCACAATATCAGTGCCTAAATGATCAAGCAGCCACTTCGAACTATCCTGAATGGAAACCTCGCAAATGGAATGTCAAAAACGGGATGTACTATAAAGGTGAAGTGGTAAGGCACAAAGGTAAGCTTTACACTCCAACCAATGGTACTGCACATGGTGGCAGCAGCCCTTCAAAGGCGAGTTGGGATTGGCAGTTGTTTGTGGCTGACAACCAACTTCCTACGCGTTGGGAAGTCTCTCACTCATACCGTGCCGGTGATCGTGTAGTTCACATGGGAATTGAGTATGTTGCCCGTGAGGCCAACTCGAACAAAGCTCCAAATGATCAGAGTCTTAACTATCAGCCGTGGGATTACGTAGGCGCATTCGAGTGCCCTAAAGATTAATCCTGTTGGATTTACGATTGGCGGATTGTCGGTGTAATGATGAAGAAAAAAGGGTCTAGCTATTAGCTAGACCCTTTTATTTCGCTGAAGCTAAATAACTGCCGGATTACTATAGCTTAGCGAGTGGTTCTTCTGATTTTGTGGTCATTTTTGCGTGGCTTTGGGCTTGCTTGATTGCCGCGAGAAGCGCACTTCTCGACGCTGCTTGATCCCCTGAATCTGAACCATACAAGGACGCTTGCCAGGATTGCAGTTTCAGTTTCACTTCTGCCATATCATCCGTACCTGGGTCAATCTCGTTAAGCCAACCCGAGAAAAGTTGAGACGCCAGTATTGCGTCATTGGATTCGATAGCCTTAACGAAGTCGCTCTTTGTCACAGGTGCAAGTGGAGAATCCGTGTCTTTCGCTTGTGTAGTATTTCGCTTCATCAATGCGTAAGCAAGCGTGGCCAACCAAAGCGTTGCAAATAGTGCTGTAAGGTATGGCCAAATACCAGAATCTTTCTCAACAATAACTTGCTGTGGCATGGTAGTAACAGGAGCAGCGAAGTCTTGGTTTAAATTGCTGGCGGCGTCTACTTGCAGCTCTAGGCCGCTCACTTGGCTATTGTCTGCTTTATCGAGTTGACTGTTCCACCAATTGATAGACACAGGTTCAAGAGAGAACTCTCCTGTTTGCTGAGGAATGAGGACCTGCTTTAACGTCATTCTAGTGACATTGTCACTTCCGTTGTCATTGCTTAATATATCAAAGGTGGGTTTTTCTTCGTAAACGCGAACGCCCTGAGGATTATTGATGACAACATTTGGAAGTTGTTCAACGGTGAGACCAACAACATCAAGGGTGATTTGGCGGGTGATTGCATCGCCAACAGATAGATTGTGGATCTGACTTGAATCGATGGCGTTGCCCTGTCCGTCAATCCATTGTTGATTTAGTTTAAGTGAAGAGGTTGGTAACCAGCGACCAACGTAGTCGGCGGGTGGCTGTTTTACCGTGACGGTAATTTGCTTACCCGGGTTATCAATTTGAATCACACTTGTTGAGCCAGTGCGGTTGTTCCCATAAATCACACCACCTTGAAATGCGCTGGTCTGGAGCTCAAAACTACCCGGATCTGTGGCAGTGATGCGATAAGTTTGATCTACGATGGTCACCTCAACCCCATCAAGAACGCTTTGATACTGTTTAGGCTCACCTTGCAACGCTATAGCCATGCCATCCACTTTCGGCGGAACAATTTTTAGGATTTTGCAGCTACGAGGGTCGGCCTTGATGATCAAACGAGTCGTGAGATATGCACTCTCGCTTGGGTATAGGCTTGAGCGATCGAGTTGATGCTGCAATTCAATCAAATCATCCTCATCCGGTGCCATGGTATCAAGCTCTACCTGAATGCGAATAGCTGCGTTTTGCCTCCGTTAAGCGTGAAACTAGGAATCGTTAATGTGCCCAGCTCTAATGCGGCCAAAGACACATTCCATTCGCTTCTGTTACTTCGGTCGCCATTTATGATGTTTACTGAGGTACCAAAACTTGGGCGACTCATGAAGAAATACTCTTCCAAAACGCTGAGGTCTAAGTCATCTGATGATACTTTGTCATCAATAGAAATACGCAGCTGGAATACTTCATTCTTTGCGACTTTGTTCTTGCTAACGGTGGCGACCATTGTTGCTGCTTGAGCAATGGACGACAATGCAAAGAACAAGATAATCGATTTTAGCAAAAGTGATAACGCCCGATAGCTTGGGCGGTAGAAACCATTTTTCATCATAGACTCGTTCATAGAAAACTTACGATTGTTCATTACTGTAATGCCCTTCATCACCACTATCTCTTATTACCAATGTTTGCCCGTGTCTTCGGGTGTTGGCCTTTGTTGCGCCTGCAAGAGCAATTGAGCTTGCAGCAGACGGCTTGGGTCGCGAGCACTCTCTACTTGTTCTAAACGTCGTAGGTTAGGGTCGACGTCTTGGTGATTGTCAGGTGAGAGTGGTGCAGCAACTGGAGTCTCCTGCTCTCGTTCGCCTTCTTCTGCGCTTTGCTCGGATAACGTGCTATCCGCCAGATGTTGAGTGTTCGGTTGCGAATCTAATGGGTCGGATTCGCTGTCAGAGTCCGCGTTATTGTCTAATTCGCGCTTGTCTAACTCACGCTGGGCATTGCTGACGTTATTTTGGACTTGTTGGTCACGTTCTTCGGCGCTTGATGGTTCTGGCGCTGAGTTATCGCGAGCAGCGTTTGAGTTGCCATGTTGCTCTTGCGAATCTTTCTCTTGTGGCTCTTGCCTTCGGATTGACTTCCTTCCACTTCGTCACTGCCTTGTGCGTCATCAGCATTTTGAGAATTTTCTGAGCTCTGCTGGTTTTGGCCGGATTGCTGATCTTGTTCGCCTTGTTGGCTTTGGGAACCTGAACCATTTTCGCCAGAGCTCTGTTGAGGTTCACCTTGCTCAGAATTTTCATTTTGTTGCTGTTGCTGTTGCTGGGCTTGCTCAACGATATCTAGATTTGATCTTGCTTTAGTGAAGTTCGGATCTTCTTCAAGGATCTCTTGATAAAGCGTTGCGGCTTCATCCAGTTGTCCAGATTGAGCATAAGCGTTGGCTAGGTTGTATTTGTTGTCTAACCCTTCAGCTTGAGAAAGCCATTCAATCGCTGCTGTATAGTCTTGTGCTTGATAAGCCGCTGCTCCTTTCCAGGCAGGACTAGTAAACGCTTGTTGCGCGTTGTTGAAATCACCAGATTGAAAGGATTCATAACCTTGCTGATCATCCGTGAGCCAAGGGTTAGCCCAACTCGTGTTTGGAATAGAAAGCGGCAAAATGAGTAGACTCATCGTAAATAGAATACCTCTTCTGAACATAAAAAGAGCGGGGATAATCAGCAATGGTAAAAACCAGAATCCATTGTTCAAACGATCAGAGATCATTGCATCGCTGGTTTTATCTGAGCCGGTATTTGAGTTAGTCTCTAAGTGCATTGTCCGAGCCAGAATAGCATCGACGTCTGAGTTGTCTGGTACTGCAGCACGAAACATACCCGACGTCGCTCTTGCCAGCTTTTGCATATTGCTAAAATTGCTTTGAGCAATCACCGTGTTGCCAGTATTGTCGCGCAGTAACTTGCCGTCGGGGAGTTGAATCGGCGCACCTGAACGGGTTCCAATGGCAAGAATCGAGAGCTTCCATGGTGTGCCAGACAGTATTTCCTCAATGTCTGACTTTTCACGATCATCCAGATCATCGGCAATAACAATGATGTCCCCAGATCCCATTTGCGCATTTTGCAGCATGGCTATCGCTTGCTCGACCCCTTTAGCGGCGTTCGCTCCGGGGTAGGGCATTAAATCGGGCGAGAGATTGGGCAATATACTAAGAATGGTTGCGGTGTCATTAGTCAGCGGGCTTACCGTATAGGCATCACCTGCGTAGGCCACTAAACCTGTGTAGCCCTCATTCCAACCGTTAAGCAAGTCTGTTGCTTTGAAACGAGCTTGCGTGAGTCGGTTTGGCGTCAGATCGGTTGCGTACATTGAGCGCGACATATCCATCACCAATACTCGAGCATTCGCATTTTGTAAGCCAGACACATTGACGGTTTGCCAACTTGGACCCGCCAGTGCAAACACGGCGATACAGCAACTGGTCACTGCCACTTTGATGCCTAAACCGGAACTTTTATCAGAGCCTAATCCCAAGGCCTTCGCGATGTGTGGCGCGATGAGCATGGCACTTTTGCTGCGCTTTAGTAGCCAAAGGGCTAAACCGAATATTGGGAATAAGGCGAAAAACCACTCTGGGTAGAGAAACGAGGGAATCAGAGAATGAAAGCTAGACATGATTTCTCCTCATCACTAACAAAACAATCGAGAAAAACAGAGCAATGGTCAGTGGCAGACCAAACCACTCTTGCTGTGGACGCCAAGTCTGTTTAGCTTCATTGATGGGTTCTAAAGCATCTATGGTGTCGTAAATATTGGCAAGCTCGTCGGCATTTCGTGCGCGGAAATATTGGCCACCAGTCATGGTCGCGATCTCTTCTAATGTTTTCTCATCAAGATCGTGCGCGGTATTGACGGTACGTGTACTAAAGAATTGACGCACTTCCATTTCACCAGCACCGACTCCTACGGTATAGATGGTAGTGCCATATTGCTGCGCTATTTCTGCCGCTTCAATTGGGTCAAGCACGCCAGAGTTGTTTGAACCATCGCTAAGAAGAACCATCACTCGTTGTGGTGCGTCGCTATCGATAAAGGTTTTGGTGGCAAGGCCAATGCCATCGCCAATGGCAGTTTGGTCGCCAATTAGGCGCAGAACCATCTGGTTGATCTGTTCTGAAATTGTTCGTCGGTCTAATGTAAGCGGTGTTTGTAAGTATGCGTGGTCGGCAAAAAGAACCAAACCTAAGCGATCACCTTCTCGGTTTTCAACAAACTGACTCAGCACTTGTTTGACCGCACTCAGACGATCGATGTAGTCCCCATTGTGCTTCATATCGGCCTGATTCATTGAATACGATAGGTCGACGACTAACATGAGGTCGCGATGTTCCGTATGCACAGTGACAGGTTCACCATACCAAACTGGACGAGCCGTAGCCGTTACTAACATCAACCAAACAACAATGGCTAACACTCGAGATGTATGACCAAAGGGCGATTTACTGCCACTTTGAGTTGGCAAATTCGGCAGGTAGATTGCGTGGCGTTGCTTGACCGATGGTATGAGTTTATATACGAGCAGCGGCAAAGGAAGCAGTAAAAATGCTCCCCACCAAACGAACTCAATGTTCTCCAAACTAGCGCCCCCACTTTCGCTTAGGTGGAAGCGCTTGGCTTACCCATTGCTGACAGCTTTCAACCAAGGCATTAGCGTCTTCGACAGGTTGCTTTTGGTATAACGCTTGGTCCCATATTGAGCGATAAGGCGTGAAGATTGGTCTGGTGACTTGCTTGTCGAGAAAGTCGTACCAATCTTGACCAGTTAAATGTGCAATTTCATCTCGTGGGTAGTAGCTCAGAGCGGCTTGGCGAACAAGTTCGATCGCTTCAGATGGCGTAAGCGAACGCTTGCCACTGAGCATCATCAATGCTGCCTTTTTGGGAGCTTGGCGACGCTTATTACCGCGAACAAGCAATAAGAAAAGTAGCAGGCAGGTTAATACTCCAGCAAGCGTCGCCCACCAACCCCATGCGAGTGGAAACCAGTTGGGTACATTTGGAAGAACGATTGCTTCTAGTGGAAGAGGTGTCGTTGATGATTCTGTCATTCAATTTATCTCTGATTTTGTTGTTATTATTAATTAACCCGTCACTTGATCGACTAATGTTTGGTCGGTCGAGAGGTAGTGATAACTCATACCGAGTTGTCGACATCTCTTTTCTAAACTGGCTTGGTGCTGATCAAATTTGATCTTGAGTTTTTTCCGGTTTTTACTTGATGAAAAATCAAACCACTGCGTTTGATTTCTGTCTGACACACGTTCTATGCCACGAAACTGAGTATGACCAGATTCTAACGGGTCACCAACATGAACTAAGCGAATTCGATTATGGCGACTCAAGCGGGTGAGCAGAATTTCTTGTTCGGTTTGCGTATTATGCGTTTCTGAAGCGTGCGTGTTAAAACGACTGAAGTCACTGATAATGACAACTTCACTGCCTTTTGGGCACAAGCGATTTAGGGCTGTCAGCCCATCAGTCATGGAAGTAGGGTTATCAGTGTTTACGTCGTTTTTGGTGAAGCCTTTTTGAAGCAGTTCTTTATGAAGTAGCTTGCTATGTTCATTCACCAATTGCTGAATGACCTTTAAAGGGCAGAGTTTCGAGCGCTTGGCTTAACGTCGATAAGCTGAGTGCCTAAGTCGATCACTGCGCCCACTCGGTCATTGTTTGCGGTTGAAAGCCAGCTAACAAGTGCTGCCATATGAGAGGCGAGCACGGACTTAAGCATGAAAGTAGAACCAAAACGCATGCTGTCACTTAAGTCGATGTAAAGCATCACTGGTTTCTCTCGCTCTTCTGTATAGAGCTTGGTATGCGTTTTACCTGTGCGAGCGGTAACGCGCCAGTCAATACTTCGAATGTCATCACCCGGTTGATACTGGCGAACTTCGGCAAAGTCCATCCCTCGGCCGAGAGCCGAACTTTGGTGCTGCCCGAGCATTTGGCTCCATAAGCTTTTGGCTGGTGGTAACCAACGAAGGCTTTGCTGTTTATAACTGATCAGCTCTTGTAGAGTGAGATTCACTCCATCCATCTCAATAGAGTGGCGCTGGGCAGAACTATTCGCTTTCATTAGGCGCTGCCAACCAACGAGAGGAGCTTTTGGATAACTCGATTCGGTGTGATGCCTTCAGCTTGAGCTTGGTAAGTCAGCAATATACGGTGTCGTAACACAGGGTAGGCCATGGCTTGGACATCTTCTGGAGAGACAAAATCACGACCAGACAACCAAGCGTGTGCTCGTGCACAGCGATCTAGGGCAATGGTTGCTCTTGGGCTCACACCCATTTCGATCCAATCTGCCATCTCTTGTCCGTAATGGATCGGCTCGCGTGTAGCAATCACTAATCGAACAATGTATTGCTCTATTGCGTCAGCCATGTGGATGCTGAGCACTTCTTGCCTAGCAGCAAAGATATCCGCTTGGGAAAGGGTTGGCGGTGTTTGTGTTTCAGTCCCCATAGCTTCGCCACGATTTAGGCGAAGAATTTCAAGCTCATTCTTGGCGTCTGGGTAATCAACTTCAAGGTGCAGTAAGAATCGATCCAACTGCGCTTCTGGCAGTGGGTAAGTTCCTTCTTGCTCTATCGGGTTTTGGGTTGCCATCACTAAAAACAGCTCAGGCAGTGGATAAGTTTTTCGACCTGCTGTGATCTGCTTTTCCGCCATCGCTTCGAGCATTGCGGCTTGAACCTTGGCAGGCGCGCGGTTGATCTCGTCCGCTAGAAGCAGGGAGTTGAAAATAGGACCTGCTTGGAACGTAAATTCACCTGTTTCAGCTCTAAAAATATCGGTACCGGTTAAATCAGCTGGAAGCAGGTCTGGTGTGAACTGAATTCGGTGGAAATCGCCTTCGATACAGTCGGCTAAGCTTTTTACCGCACGAGTCTTTGCGAGACCAGGAGGGCCTTCGACAAGAATATGACCATCGGCAAGCAGTGCAACGAGCAGTTGTTTAACCAATTCTTCTTGGCCGATTACTTGGCCGTTCAAATACTGCTGAAGTTGTTGTAGCGAAACGGACTGCATAAAGATCTGTTCTCCGTTGAGTTTTCCATTTAGTGGTGAATGCGTCGAAAAAGTTCCTGAATTCAGTTGAACTTGGGTTCGTTTGAACAACATATGAACAACACGGTATAACATCGTATTATATGGCGTTAGCTGTGCGGACTTACAAGGCTATAAATGTATAATTTCACGGGAAATAGTAAACAAACTTTCAAGCTTGAATACTGGTCACGAAACATGATGTTAGCCCTTTAGCTGTCAGGAAAAAATTGATATTGGCATCTGCGGGGCGAAATAGGTAAACTTCTCCACAGTTTGATTTTTTAGATTTTAGGTAAGTGGTGATTAATCATGAGTGATTTTGAAAAAGAACTTGAGCAAATGTCTCAAGAGATGGCTGATGAGCCTGAGGTGAAGCTTCCTTCTATTGAAGAGCAAAAGGCCGTGGTTGAAGAACTTAAGCGTCTAGAAGCCGAAGGTAAGTTAACACCAGAAGTACTAGAACAGCACTTTGGTAAATTCTACACGAAAACGGACACTCCAATTCACTAAGCGTGGATAGCAGATGAAATTGAAAAGGCTGGGTTTTCCCAGCCTTTGTTGTTTTAATGCCAGTACTTATACCTTTCTTGACACGTGCAGCGCAAACCCTGTCCAAGTTGCGCTAGGGCGTTTGTTTTGCGACGTTTCCCAATTTTGGATACTGTCCCAGCTGAGAGGATGCTCATCAAGCTCTGTGTCAAGCCACTGTTGCTCGTATGTCACCAAGTAGTGGCTAGTCATCCCTTCTCCGAGCGGGTAAACAATAATAGGGATTAAAACGTTGTTTTGAGCCTCGGCACTGTCTTCAAAATAGGTAATTGGGCAATTGAGTTTCTTCAATACTTGAGCCTCAATTGGGTACTCGTTGGCTAAATGCTCTAGGTCGAGTGGTGCCTTGATTAGCAGTTCAACATCAAATCCAAATTGCTGCAGAACATAGGCGACACAAAATAGTGGGTTGAATCCACCTTCCTCGACAAACCCATCCATTGAAAATGGGGAATAGATGCCAGTCACTTTGTAGATCTGCTCTGCGAGCGTGTCATTATCGGCGGATGTATCGATTTCTACTAAGTCACCAGAGAAATCACATGTCGCTTCATTAAACTTGTTAATTTTAATTACTTGCTTGTTGTCATCATATATCTGATACACGCGACAATACTGTATGCACCGCAAAGGAAGCTTCCTTCTGGCTGCTTTAAATTGGGTATCGATCCCATTCTAAGATTTCCTCTGTAAACTTTGCCAACAAACTAGAATAGCAACGTCGTTATCTCAACGAGTAAAGTCTAAAAAGTGCTGTGATTTCACATAAAGATGATAATAAGAAAAGTAAGGTGCCTATCCTACACCTGATACCTCAGTAGCTTTTCTAAAGGCAGCGAACGTGAATAATACCAACCTTGTATGGTAATGGTGTCATTAACTGGAATGAAGTTAAGCTGCTCTTTTGTCTCAACGCCCTCGACCACCACTTCCATTTCTAGCCTTTCCGCAATAGCCACAATACCGGCAAATACCTTTTGGCCTTTTTTATTGGCGAGGGCATTGACAAAGGCCCGGTCAATTTTGATGGTGTCGATTGGGTACAGGTTTAAGTAGCTCAATGATGAGTAGCCGGTACCAAAGTCATCGATATGTATTTTTACCCCCAATTGGTGCAGTCGGTTAAATACGTGCGATAGCTTTTGTTGGTCGGCGAGGAGGGTTTCTTCGGTGATCTCAAAATGGATTAAGTGAGCGAAGGGTTTGATGGTATTTTCGATCTCCCTCATGTAGCGATCATCTAGTAGAGTCTCAGGCGTAACGTTAACGGACACCGTCACGCGTAAGTCGTTTTTCTTCCATCACTTGTATGTCTTTGACCACTTGTCTGAACACCCAAAGATCGACATCTTTCATCAAGTCAGCTTTCTCTAACCAGGGCAAAAAGTGGAAAGGGGCCACAAGGTTACCTTTGCGGTCTTTACCTCGAATAAGCGCCTCACAGCCAATTAGCTGCTTGTCGATTTGGGAGATTTGCGGTTGGTATTCAAGGCAGAAATCTTGGTGACTCAATAGCTCAATTTGTTTTTCTAGAACTTGTTGCTCTTTTTGGCTCTGAATGGCTGAAGCGATGGGGTCCGCTTGTAGGCTAGTCGCCTCTTCTTGGCGGCGGGTGTATGAAGTATCCAAAGCCGCAAGCGCAATCTGGCTATTGCTGTATTGGTTGTTAAGATGATGAATTGCCGGAAAGTAGATGATGACACCGACAAGTATGTTTAAGGCTTGAATAAGGACGGCGCTTAGGTCTCCCCCCGTTGCTATCCATGCGTTGAGTAGAATCGGAGAGTTAAATGGCACAGACACCCAAGGAGAGCTCATAATGCCGAGTGACAGTGCACTATAAGCAATGGCGACGTTGGCCATGGGAGCGAGTAGAAAAGACAAAAACATCCGCGGGTTTAAGATGATCGGAAGCCCGAACAGTAGGATCTCGTTTACGTTCATGATGCCAATTGGGATACTTGCGATTGCGAGCAGTCTTAGGCTTTTGTTTTTGCAAAAGAGCAGCATACCAATGACGAGTGAAAGCGTGGCTCCACTCCCTCCAATAAATACAAATGAACCCATGAAGGAAAGGTTCATGTGATAGGCGGCTTCGCCTCCAGCCAACACAGTGGTGTAGTTGAGTGCGATACCCTCTTGTAAGAATTCGATGAGAGGCAGAAGGGCGTAGTAGCGTGAATGCCGAAGAACCATAAAATCGAGTTCAACGCTGAAAAGGTAAGCCCGAAATGAAGCGGGCGGTTGGCGTAGTCTATGCTGAGCAAATTACTCCATGACACCGAATCTAGCCCCATCATGACGCTGTAGTTCACAGACAAAACAATCAATGTGGTGATTAACGCGGGAAGGACAAGGTTGAGAGACTCCTTGACCAAACGCCCAGCCGTTTCCGTTTTAGTCATAAACAGATATTTCTGATTGGCGAAGTAGGCGAGTACTGGAATAGCGTAGAGCGGAGTGAGAATCGCAAAGATAATGTTAAAGGTGAGTACGGTTTGTTCGTTGGGCACTAGGTGAGTGAGCGTAATCAGGTACATCAAAGACAGCAGAATTGCTGGCGCTCTTGGTAAGCGCCACTGCATTGCGACAATATAGCTGATCGTTGAGGTCATGAGGTACGGAAAAAAAGCCGATACCGCGCCTTGGAACTGATACAGAAGTTTTACCCAATCAGGACTCGATTCAGACATGAATTCCGTCAAGCTGGCAACAAAGAGTGCTATAGCAGATACCATTAGCACCGGAATCAGCCAGATGAGGCCTTCTCTAATTGCTTGCATTGAAGGAAAAATATACTGATTAGCGAGGTTAGATGTTTTACGCCATGAACGATCTACCAAGCTGGTCCTAAACTGCATTCCTTTGACTCCAAGGAGAAATGTTAATCTAATAATAGTTTAGTCAATTGCTAAATGCGGCTTGGTTCGCAATTTTATTTTGGGTGGTCGACAGGGTTCTTATTTTTGATACTTTGATGCAAAACTCGTTTGACCTAGCCCTAGAGTTCTGTAGAAGGACAGTTAACTGTGTTAGGTGTTGGTGCAGATAGAGAACGCGGATGAAGAATACGCATAAAGAAAAAGCAGCGCGGGTGCGCTGCTTTTGTCATTCAATCTTAAGGATTAGATTGACTTAACTGTCCACTCGATGGTTTCACCACCACGAATTGGTACAACAATATCTGAACCAAATGGCATCGTTTCAGGAACAGACCAAGTCTCTTTAGTCAAAGTTACCTTATCTTCGTTACGTGGAAGACCATAGAAGTCTGGGCCGTTGTGGCTTGCAAAAGCTTCTAGATTGTCTAACTTACCTTCTGCTTCGAAGACTTCAGCGTAGAGCTCAAGCGCTGCGTGTGCAGTGTATGAACCGGCACAGCCACAAGCTGACTCTTTTGCACCTTTAGCATGTGGCGCAGAGTCCGTGCCTAAGAAAAACTTCTTGCTGCCGCTAGTCGCTGCTTCAACAAGCGCTTTCTGATGTGTGTTGCGTTTCAAAATTGGTAGGCAGTAGAAGTGAGGCTTGATGCCGCCAACCAGCATGTGGTTGCGGTTGTACATCAGGTGATGAGCCGTAATGGTTGCAGCAACATTTTCGTTGGCATTTTTTACGAAGTTTGCCGCATCTGCCGTAGTGATGTGCTCAAGAACTATTTTTAGGTTCGGGAAGTCATTTACAATTGGTGCAAGTACTGTCTCTAGGAACTCTTTTTCACGATCAAAGATGTCAACGTCATGGTGAGTGACTTCGCCGTGCACTAGCAGCAGCATGCCCACTTCTTGCATCGCTTCTAAAACGTGATAAATCTTTTTCGCAGAAGTTACGCCAGAATCAGAGTTTGTCGTTGCACCCGCTGGGTAAAGTTTAGCGGCAACCACTGCGCCTGATTCTTTTGCCTTACGAATTTCTTCTGGCGTTGTATTGTCCGTTAAGTATAGCGCCATTAGAGGCTGGAACTGCTCACTTGGCTTCTCTGCATGATGCGATCGCGGTAAGCGATAGCCATATCTGTGGTCGTTACCGGTGGGATGGTGTTTGGCATAATGAGCGATCGGCCATTGTAGCGGCTGATATCGCGAACCGTATCCTTCAGAACTTCACCATCGCGAAGGTGAACGTGCCAGTCGTCAGGACGAGTGATTGTAAGTGTTGTCATTTTTATGCTCCCACCAAGTTTTATTATGTGTCTGGAGCCTATTCAAGGGTTTGCAATCAACGCAAACGCTTCCGTTTAGGCGACGGGATGATAGTGGAAAAGCCTGATCATTTCATCCTATTTTCTGTAAATGGAAGCGAATGGGTCAAATTGCGTGTTATTTCAGCAGCAACCACAGCGCATGAATCATGCCCGGTACAAAGAAGAAAATCGTCAGGATAAGGTTGATAAAGAAATCCTTTCCAAAGCCTTTTGAGATGAATACTGCCAAAGGTGGAATTAAAACGCAGATGATGATCATCAGCAGTTTGTTAGTATCGTTCATGATGTAACTCCAATTAGTCCGTTATAAACCACATTATTATGGGTGAATGACAGAGTTGCAATGTTTATACCCAAAGCTATTAATATTTAAAGCAAAAATGCGACAGCTTTGTAGAGGTTATTTAGTTGAGTAACAGGTATCATAGCGAAACAACAATAAGGAAGTGAGGAGCAAGAATGTCAGCAGCGACACTAACACAAATTAATGTCTACCCGGTAAAGTCGGTGGGTGGAATTGCCATGTCAACCGCATGGGTTGAGAAGCAAGGCCTTAGTTTTGATCGCCGCTTTATGGTTGCAAATGCAGATGGTTCAATGGTTACTGCGCGCAAAAATCCGGCAATGGTGCTGGTTAAATCTAGCTTGCTGCCTGACGGCATTGTTTTCCGATATCCAGATCTAGAGCCATTAAAGCTCAGTTACAATGCGTTCAAAATGCAAGAGTCAGATGCGACGGTATGGAATGATACATTCACCGCCTACACCACGACCGATGAAGCCGACGACTGGTTTAGTCAGGTGTTGGGGCAGCGCGTAGAGTTGTTATACACGGGCGAGCAATCCAACCGTGTGCGCCAAAAAGTAGGCAGTAATGTTAGTTTTGCAGATGGATACCCTGTACTTGTCATTAGTGAGAACTCTTTAGAAGAGTTGAACCGTCGTAGTTCGGAAGAGCATAGCATGGATCAGTTTCGAACTAATCTCGTGGTGAAAGGTGATAAGCCGTTCGTTGAAGATACATGGAAGCGCATACGCATTGGGGAAGTGGAGTTTGAAGCAAGGAAACCATGTCAGCGATGTATTTTGACGACAGTCGATGTGGAAACGGGTTCTCTTCGTGCAAACAAAGAACCGCTTAAGACTTTCTCTCAGTTCCGTGCCGATGAAGCAGGTGAAGTGTATTTTGGCCAAAATCTCATTGCATTAAATGAAGGTATGATCCACCAAGGTGATGAAGTGGAAGTATTGGAATACAAGGATGCGGAAGTATATGCCGACAACACCCCAGCGACTTTCCAGTTTGTGTGCGTTGAACGAGAAGAGATTGCAAAGGATTTCGTTACGTTCTGGCTTGAATCGGAACACCACAAAGAGCTGAGTTATTTGCCAGGCCAGCACTTACCTATCGAACTTAAGATTGAGGGCAAAAAGGTTGCGCGTCGTTATACGCTCTCTTCTAGCCCATCTCGCAAAGGCCGTTTGGCGATATCAGTAAAACGTGTTGATGGTGGCCATGTGTCTAACTGGTTGTTAGATAACCTTCAAGTGGGTGATGTTCTAGAGGCTCAAACCCCAGAAGGTAACTTCAAGCTGGTGGAGCATGAATCTCCATTGTTACTTTTGTCTGCGGGCAGCGGCGTGACACCTATGCTTTCGATGTTGCGATACCTTGCAGACCATGATCAGGTAAATGACGTGGTCTTCTATCATCAATGCCGCACAATTGAAGATATTCCGTGTCGAGAAGAAATTGAAAAGCTGAATCAAGCGCATCAAGGATTACGTGTCATTATTTCTCTAACGCAGCCGCCAATTGATTGGTTTGGCTTGAAAGGGCGCTTTAGCCTAAGCCATTTAAAACAGGTGCCGAACGTGAGTGACAGACAAGTTTTCGTATGTGGCCCTGATGGCTTTATGAACAAGGCGAAGAACTTGCTTGTTAAACAGGGCCTTCCAGACAATGCATATCATCAAGAAGCGTTCGGAATTTCTGCTCCTGCGGCTCGAAAAGAACAAGCCGTTAATATCACTTTGAATGGCACAGTGATTGAAGGCACGAATCAAAAGACCATCCTCGAACAAGCCGAAGATGCAGGTTTGTACATTGCGAATAGCTGCCGGGCTGGTTTGTGCGGTGCGTGTCGTGTAACCGTTAAATCGGGAAAAGTGGACCAAGAAGATGTACCTGCTTTGCAGGCCATGGGCGAGAATACCAACATGGTGCTCACCTGCTGCAGTACGCCGTTAACCGATGTTGAATTGACGACTTAATAGAAGTCTGTCGATTTTTTCGTGCAACAAAAAGAAAAAGCCCTTGCTCGAAAGAGCAAGGGCTTTACTTTTAAATACCTTAACAAGTACTGATTTATTATTTGGGTGTACTCTAAGTATTTTTCAACTGACTGCTAGTAATTAAGCTTTTTAATAATAATTTAAAGGCCTTACGTACATAACTGTCCGATCGGACAGGTTTTCCGACTAACACGATTGACTACGTTGACATCTCCACTAAACAAAGGAGATGTAACATGCCAATTTCAATACTTTCTTACACATTTAGCGATATTCCATTATCTGACTATCACAACCTTTTATCGCTACGCTACAAGGTATTTGCAAAACGATTGAATTGGGAGCTCAGCGTTAGTCGGCAAACCGAATCTGATGAGTACGATGTTCCTAGGGCGCACTATCTGTATGCAAAGGACGAGCAAGGTCCAGTGATCGGGTGTTGGCGTGTTCTGCCGACCACTCAGGACTACATGCTCAAAGATACCTTCCCAGTGTTGCTTGGAGAAGAAACAGCGCCCCAACAAGAGAACGTATTCGAGCTTAGCCGGTTTGCTGTCGACAAAGACTTCTCTGCGCAAGTGGGAGGCGTAAGTAATGTCACAATGAAGATGTTTCAAGCCTTGTATCAACATGCTAAGACACACAACATTGACTCGTATGTGACGGTTACTTCGGTCGCGATTGAGAAGCTAATCAGCCGAATGGGTATACCGAATACACGAATTGGTGACCAGCAAGTCCATATGCTGGGAGAGACTCGTTCAGTGGTACTGCATATACCAATGAATGAGGATTACAGAGAGAGTGTGGGCGCATAGTCGTCTGTAATAAGACCGATATGTCCTAGATATGCGGGTGGATGTGCCCCCCGAGTATCGCTTTAGTTATAGCTTGGTAGCGATTCGTCGCGCCAAGCTTGCTGCAAGCATTGGAAATGTGGAATTTGGCGGTACGTTCTGAGCAACCAATGATCGCCGCGATTTCCCAGGCACTTTTCCCCTCAGCAGCCCAAGTCAAACATTGCACTTCCCGATTAGTCAGCGACACCAAGTGTTCTTCGTCCCGAATATCACAAACAATATTATGAATATTTTGAGTGAGCAGTGGAACAATTAACTGAGAGGTAGCAATACGAGCGCTATCGACATTGTAGGCCTTTGAGTCTGACGTCGCGAAGCTTAACATCCCAAACTCACCCCTTAGGCCGTGAATCGGAATGCTGAAGCCTGCGTTTAGTCCATTGCATCGCGCTTCTTCGAAGATAACACTGGGCTTAGATAGGCTCTTTGTCATCCTATCCCACCGAACGGGTAGAAAATGAGACATACTGTACTTAACGATAGGATCCACATGCATGAAGCCAGATTCGTCGTACTGTTCTCGCCAAGACGCGGGATAGTTATCAATGATTAGCGTTTTACCATCAACTAAAGTGGGTTGGAGAGAGATTCCAAGTAAGAAGTATTCGTGGTCGATGATATTGTTGAGTTTTAATAAAATTTGCTCGAGCTGTATTGGAGAGTCAATGACTTGATTCTCCTCGATAAGCTGCAAAATCTTTTGCATCATAGGCTGTTGTATCTTGTAGATTTGTACTGACATTTATATCAGATGGAAAGGATGGAGGCATGTTTTTCACAGGAAAAACAGTGCTTACATCCTAATTTCTATAGGTTTATCAAACTTTGTGGGTCTTTGAGTAAGCCTTTTTGCCGATTAATACAGGTTTGCTTTTTTATTGTCCAACGGCTTCTGTGTCGAACTTTTAAGCTTCACTTGAGACAGAATAACCCCTGAAATCACCATCAATCCGCCAACGAAGTGGTAGCGATGGATAGTCTCGCCGAGCCAGCTAGCCGCCAACGTTACAGAGATCACTGGCAACAAGTTCATAAACATCGCGCTAGAGTCTGCGCCAATCATATCGATGGCTTTGACCCACATCCAAGGGGCGAGGACTGATGCCAACAAACCCGCGTAAGCGATCAGCGGTAGTGATGCTTGAGTAGGTAGCAATACTTCACTGCTTAGCCAAAGAGGTGTCAGCATGGCGACAGCAAATAAGCCCTGCATGTATATGAGAGTCCAATTGCTTAACGGCATTTTCCAGCGTTTCAGTAAGACGCAGTAGGTTGCGTAGACTGCCGCTGCGAGAAGCATAAGGGCATCACCCTGCGTGACTTCCTGATGAACAAAGAACAGCATGTCACCTTCTCCAAGCATATAAGCTAGCCCCACCAGAGATACGGCGGCACCCGCGATGCTGAGAACCGAAATACGTTTACCAAGTAGCGGCAAACTTAGGAACACGCTGAGCAATGGCACCAGTGAGGTGATAAGCGACATGTTGGACGCTGTGGTGGTTAAACCTGCGTAATAGCCAAGTGATTGGTTTAGCACCATGCCTAACATCGCCAAAAAGGCCAGTTTTGTAAGGTAAGGTTTGATGACTTTCCACTGCTTAATTACGCCCGGTAGACAAAATGGCGTGAGCACAAGCATGGCAAAGAACCAACGATAGAAGCTCATCGCGCTAGGTTCAATCGCAGAGGCAGCGAGTTTATTAACGATTGAGTTGCCGCCCCAGATGAAAACTGTGAAAAGAGGGAATAGATATACCATGTGACTAACATCTCAAAAACAGGGAATGACGATAGTGTGACAGGTCGATATAATTGCATATATCTCCAAAAGGACATCGTGAGCGATAGGAAGACAATTTTGAAAAAAAGTACGCGGAACCTTCATCCGTCGTTATCAATCGACAGGGCACCATCAGATGTATTTATGAATTTCGAGGCGTTTTTGTCGAACACGGAAACTCGAGTTCATAGCCACCCATGGGGCAAGTACAGTTGATCAGTGGTGGTATTTTAGAGATGGAAGCGGAGTCGACTCGATTCCTAGCGCCACCCCATTTAGCGATATGGGTACCTGCGGGCGTGACACACTGCAGTTATAATCGAAAACCTCTCGACTACTGTTCTCTTAACATCGCCCATGAGTTAACAGAAAACTTCCCGAGCCAAACGAGTCTTATCAAAGTAACGCCCATTGTTTCAGCCATCATTGACGATTTTCGACATCGAGACGTCAACGTCGCTGATAACGAACAAGATAAACGTCTAGTTCAAGTGTTGCTAGATCAACTGGCCACTCAAGAAGTTGAACATCATTTCTTGCCGTCGACAGACAACAAATACTTAGCCCCAATTTTGAAAGCGGTCGAAGAAGAGCCAACCGACAATACCAGTTTGCAGCAGTGGGCCGAGAAAGTGCATACCACAGAGCGAACGTTAGCTCGCCATTGCCAAAGTGAGTTGGGGATGAGTTTTACAGAGTGGCGATTGAGGGTGCGCTATCTGTTTTCGATGGATTTGCTAAGAAAAGGGCAGTCTGTGAAAGAAGTGGCGCTGACTCTGGGCTATAACCAAGCAAGCCCGTTCATTACCATGTTTAAAAAATACTCCGGGCAAACCCCGGAGCAGTATAAGAGTAAGTTACTTTAGTGTCGCAAGCTCAGGTTTGGCTAGCGAAGGTGGGTTTGGATGACAAAATCTAGCCCACCGATAATTGCCGCAACTTGCGCGTCGTTACACTCTTCATCAGTTACTTTCGGGCTGTCTGGGTAGACTTCAGTTGTTGTACCGAATAGGCAGTTTGTTACCCCACCACACAAGCCCAGTTTTTTCATTGGGTAGTTAATCACGCCGTGCGCAACCACGTCGGAACCGATAATTTTGCCATCTTCATCGGCAGGTGCAATGTGCGTCACTTTAGCAACCGAGGCAATAACAGCCGCTTGGAACTCTGACTGTGGGTTTTCAGTGTCGCCTACTGTGTAAAATCCATCGGGAATCATGCCTTCGATGTACTCAATACCATCCCGCGCGGCCAATGCTGGTCGGAATTCGGTTTCGTCGGTGTCTGTCGTTTCGTGAAGATCGATGTGAACAAGAATCGTGTCACCCAGTGTCGCCACCAATGCCATTAGGTTAGCAGACTCCTCGGCTGGAGAGTTTTCATAAAACGATCGGTTTGGGTCCAGTGCGAGCGGGTTCCAACGATTGATGGTTTCGTAACCCCAAGGGCTTACGCAAGGGGCAATGATAAGGTTGAACAGCTCGCTGTATTTCTCGCCCTGAGTGTCGGCAAACTTTAGCGCACCATGGACACCGCTGGTTTCGTAGCCATGAACACCGCCAGTAACCAGTACCGTAGGCTTCGAATCGCTCCAGTTTTTCGATTTAATACAGAATAGCGGAAAGCGTTCAACGTTGTAGCTCAATGCGCCGTACTGATCGACATCGAAGCGGTCTTTTAGCGCTAAGATCTTCGGTATGACTTCTTGTTGGTATTCGCGTTTAATGGTGGTTTGTTCGCGCCAAGCTAGGCGTTCTTCTTCTCCCCACTTTTGGCCAGGGGTGCCAATAGGGTATTGGTATGAGCTGCGCATAATCGTTCCTTGCGTATAAATCGTGTGCTAGAGAATAAACCCGACTTAATGAGTGAGCAATCAATATTATTCTGCTCAATGCGTAGAAGCCCACTGATTGATACTAATTAAGCACACCTCTTTGAGTGCATTATTCTTGAATGGCGGTGAGTTCTAGAATGACGTCGGATAGAATCTCAGTTGTTTGTGCGCCAGAAATAATGTGCTTTTTATTAAGAATATAGGCAGGGACTGCGTTGATGCCTGCTTCTAACCATTGCTGCTCAGTAGAGGCCACGGCTTCTGCCCAGCTTGGATCATCGAGCACTGAAGATACTTGTTCTGGCTCTAAACCGACGTTGGTTGCGACCATGAAAAGTACTTCATCATCAATATTCAGCCCTTGAGTGAAGTAGGCATTAAACAAGGCCATGGTAAGTTCCAGTTGGCGACCTTCATTGGCTGCCACATCACAAGTTGGTGGGCCTTGCGTGTGTTGTAGATCTTCATGTCATCAAAGAAGTTGAAGTCGAACCCTAGTTGCTTGCCTGTTTCCATTAAGCTCTGCCTTGCCATTTGGCTAGCTTCGTCGGTGGTTTGGTATTTTTCTTGCAGATGTTCTCGTAGATTTTGTCCGGTATGGGGCATAGCGGGATTGAGCTCAAACGGGTGCCAATGGAGGTCAAACTCGACATCGGGATGCATTTGCATTGCAGCTTCTAGGCGTTTGTAGCCTATGACGCACCAAGGACAGACGACGTCCGATACAATATCAATTCGCAACTTAGACATGAGGTGACCTCTTCGATCAGTGTATCTACATATGTGCTTAGTATAGTTATTTGTGCTGCTTTTTTATACAGATCGCTGCTGGTTGAGTGATCCACTTCAATCTGCGCCCCCTTATCTACCCCGATAAAAGTGAGAGTAGGGGGGAGGTTAATCATCTTCAGGCCTCTATAATGCGGTTAGAAATTAAGTTATTGAGTTAAAAGAAGTATGGAGTTTGACCCTACCATGCCAATAAAATCGACCGACGTAATCCTACATGCGTTTGACTGGCCCTATGAACTGGTCAGTCAGCGTGCCGAGCAAATAGCCGCTATCGGTTACAAGTCGGTACTTGTCTCGCCGCCAATGAAATCATTCAAGCATGAAGACGGCACGCAGTGGTGGCAGCGTTACCAACCTCAAGATTATCGAGTGATCGACAATCAACTTGGGGACACGCAATCGTTCATCAAAATGGTGCAAACGTTGGATCAATATGGGCTGCTGACTTATGTCGATGTGGTGTTTAACCATATGGCAAATGAATCCAGTCAACGACTTGATTTACAATACCCAAGCAGTGTTGAAATGGCCCAGTACGCTGCCCAATCTGAACATTACCAATCACTATGCCTTTTTGGCGACTTGAACCAACCGCTCTTTGAAGAAGATGACTTCGTCGAAGCCTTTGGCATCAAAGACTGGAAAGACAAATGGGAAGTGCAGAATGGCCGAATCTCTGCAGGCGATCATGATCCTGGCTTGCCAACGCTTAGAGATAACCTTCATGTTGTTGAGCAGCAGCAAAGCTTCCTAAAAGCACTGAAAGCTATAGGTGTAAAGGGTTTTCGTATTGATGCGGCCAAGCATATGACCCTTGAGCATTTAAAAAAGGTCTGGACCGATGAAATCACCAAAGACTGCCATATCTTTGGAGAGATTATTACCGACGGGGCGCAACCAAAGAAGAGTATGAACTGTTTTTAGAGCCGTACTTAAAACATACTCGATTGGGGCTTACGACTTTCCACTGTTTCAGACGGTCTACGATGCACTCAAATCAGACGGGGACTTAACGGCTCTGATTAATCCGTACTGTTTTGGCCAAGCGCTTTCTGAAATGCGAGCCATTACATTCGCCATTACTCACGACATTCCCAATAACGACGTGTTCGTTGATTTAGTCATGGATGAGTGTAGAGAAAGTTTGGCATACAGCTATATTTTGGGGCGTGATGGCGGGGTACCGCTAATCTATACCGATCTGAATACCAGCGATATAAAGGATGAGGACGGTAACCCAAGATGGTTGAATGCGTGGAACCATCCAGACATGGCTGCAAGGATTAAGTTTCACAACGCGGTCCATGGGACCCCGATGAAACTGCTTGAAGCTAACTCAGACCTGTTGGTGTTTTCTCGTGGTGCGAAAGGTTATGTGTTGATCAATAAATCGAACCGAGCCCAGAACATTAGCTTACGTCACCCGAAGTCGTTGGCGGATGTGTTGTCGAAACAGACTTTTGAACCGGACACCAGTGGCAAAGTGGAAATGATGCTGCCATCACTGACAAGTATGTTGTTGCTTGAAGAGTAGGGGGCAGGTTTCTACTACCCGCCTTACCTCCATCCCAAGAAAAGAAACAAAGACAAAGCAAAGAGGCTGAGCATGATGCTCAGCCTCTTTTAATGTTCAGTTTCGTTCTGCTTAATTTTGTTCTATTAGATGCAGAGCGAGTTGAGGTGCGGTTATGTGAGTGAATCGCTACCAAATACAATCTGCTTGAGCAGGTGATACTCCTCATCACGGCCATCAAAAAGTTCTTCAATCATTGCGTCTTCGCTAGTACCTGACAGTAGGCGCTTGCGGGCTTCTCTCATAGTCATGACAAGCAGTTCATCTTTCGGTAAATCAGCATCATCGTTTGGAGACCATTGAGTAAACTGCTGACTACGCTCAGTTTGCAGGAGTAATGGCTGCATATTGGTGACTTCGTGCTTAACCAAATCGAGCATCGAGTCTTTCACCGCATCCTTCATTTTGGTGTCTTTAGATAAACGCTCAATCAGTGCAGTGCTTAGATTAGTGTGCTCGACATATCCGGCTTTGCTAGGAAATGCATTGGTCAAACGAACAGAGAAATCCACACGCTCAATGACAGTTTGCGGGAAGAAAGTCAGCGCACACAAACAGTCGAAAGGAATCCAAAAATCATCGCCAGCTTCAACTGCGTATTCTTGTTTACCAAGACGGACCAACATTACACCTTGTTTTACACAAATTAGGCTGTGTTTGAGTACCTTTTTACGGGGTGTGGTACTTAAAAAAGGAAACTCGAAGCTTTGGTGTGAAATCGCGTAATGCATATGGGTTCTCATTGTTCTTGGGTTGCTAAGATTACCGTTTCTTATAGTAAAATCCAACAGTAAGTGATACATAGACAGTAAGTCTGGTCTGACCTTGCCAAAACTGAGGGTTAGGTTGCTGATTAACGGGTTAACTATGCGTAGAATAGACCCGCTTTTTATATGATGTAGTGAAAAATGACTTCTAATACCGACCCATTTATTGATATTCGTCCGTACAACGATGACGAAATTCCAGCGGCAATTGACCGCCTAGTTAACGATGAAGAGTTTATCAGCGCAATTTTGCAGCATCGTTTCAAAAACAGCCCGTCTTGGTTCAAAGGGCTGATGTCTCCAATCGTTCGCGTATATCTGAAAATGAAGTGGGCGAAGCTTTCATCTGTTGAAGCGATTCAAAATGAAGTGAAGAAGTATCTTGAGCAAATGCTTGAAGTGACCACTGATGGTGTAACTTATTCTGGCCTTGATCAATTAGATAAAGAGACGGCGTACCTGTTTGTTTCTAATCACCGTGATATCGCAATGGACCCAGCACTGGTCAACTACGGTCTGCACCAGTCAGACCATAAAACTGTTCGTATCGCGATTGGCGATAACCTTCTAAAGAAGCCTTGTGCCACTGAGCTGATGCGTCTTAACAAGAGCTTTATCGTGAAACGCTCGGCTAAAGGCCACGTGAGATGATGAAAGCGTTAGGCACGCTGTCAGCTTACATTAAGCACTCACTGGATACGGCAAACTCTATTTGGATTGCACAAAAAGAAGGACGCGCGAAAGATGGTAACGACTTTACCGATCCTGCAATCCTTAAAATGTTCCATGTAGAAGGTCGTAAGCAGAAAGTCGCATTTCCTGATTACATCAAATCATTGAAGATCGTGCCTGTAGCGATTTCATACGAAAACGATCCTTGCGATACGGCAAAAGCGCTAGAGCTATACGAAAAAGCGACCAGTGGAACGTACGAAAAAGGTGAATTCGAAGACATCGAAAGCATCATTCAAGCATTGTTGGTTACAAAGGCCGCGTGCATGTAGCGTTTGGTGAAGTGCTTACGGGTGATTTTGACACGCCAGAAGCGTTGGCCGCTGAGATTGATCGTCAGATTCACGATAACTACCGTCTATTCCCGATGAACCACTTAGCGGCGAAAGAAGGGGGAGCAGAAGAGAGTGTGAAGAAGCAGCTTGAAGAGAAGCTCGCAGCTTTACCTGAAGGTGCGCATCAATATCTGTTAGACAGCTACGCAAATCCTGTAAAGAACCAAGCGTAAAATCATACAAATGAATGAAAAAGAGATGCCTCGGCATCTCTTTTTTATGGTTATCGATTTAGTCTAAGCTTTTCTCATCGTTTCGTTTATCGAGCAACCGCTCCGCCCAAGGTTAAGTTGATTGGCCACTTACTGATTTGGTTACCGCCTAAAAATATGTTGCCGTTGACGGTCATCGTATCTGGAAACTCAGTGATGGCAGAGCCTCCGATATACAAATCCCCCTCCACAATAATACCTTCAGGTAAAGCCTCTAACGGGGTTCGAATCACACTGAGGTCGCCGCGTACGCGTAACCTAGGTGGCAAACTTGCTAGTGGTGTATCGGTAAAGTTGATATAGCCACCTACTCTAATACCGCCCGGCCAGCGAGTAATTTGAGCACCAAGAAAGTTCGCATAGCCTTTGATTTTAGTGCCTTTTTGAACTCGTGCCAGTTCACTGTTAGACGCATCTAAACTTCCGCCGACATCTAAACCACGTGGCAACGATTTAATCGATGTTTTGGCAATATTGAGATTGCCCTTGATTTCGATGCCTTCCGGCAAGCTAGTATAGGGCTTGTTACGCAAATCCAAGTTACCGTAGTTATCTAAATGGTTCAGAATTCGATAGTAATCTAACGGGTCAGCGGCTGTGGGGAGGGCCGTGACACTGAATAACAAAGAGATAAGTGTGAGAATCAGTTTGGACATAATGCAATGAGTTAATAGTAGATACTCATAGTATCGGCATCCTACCGTAGAGCTTCAACCGTTATTCTACTATGGGAAGAGTGACTGCATGGAAGGTCACAAAAAGATAAGGTGATTTCCTAGATTGCAGGTACAAAAAAGCGGGCTGCTGCCCGCTTTTAGAAATTCCTATTGGCTTATCGTGAGATTGAACGTGATTTCAGTTCGAAGATAAGTTTTTCAGCGCTAACTTCGAACTTGAAGCGTGCTTTTAACTCTGTTGAGTCGTCAGTAAGTTCGCTTGCTTCAAACTCAACGTTCTCACAAACTTCTTTTGCCAGCGCGACGTATTTACTGAACTCAGCTTCGATTTGAGCCTTGCTTGAAGCGAAGATCGAAACTTCAGCCACATCATCACCTTCTTTGATAATGAAGCCCATTTCGCCTGCACATCCACACGCTTCACATACTTCTTCTACATTGTTATCAATGCTCATAATTTAAAACCTCTTAAACAATTTGTTGATATTTTACAGACATATTTGAGGTCAATCCACAAAAAAACAAGGGTTACCCAAGAAAAACCAAACCGTATGCTAGGCTTTATAAAGTGAAAAAAGATCGTTTTTGATAGGTGTTGTGAAAACTCAATGTGATCTGAGTCATGTTTATGGGCTAACAGGTCGGTTTGTATGGCAAGGATGGTATTTGTTGAGTTGCTTGTCACTAAAATTTATAAGATTATCGTTCCTTATAACATATAATAATACCCATGCAAATGTTGCATATTCATTTATTTGCCGAATATGCTAAATCTAGACGTGGGATATAACATTTATGCACGTAACCCCATATGGTATCAAGAGTTTTATTAATATTTTTGATATTTATGGAATGGCTGCCAACTACGTATAGCATAAATAATGTTGAATTTTATGATTTTCAATGGCTCACCTATTGATGAGTGTTATTGATTTAAAAGAGAAGAACCATGCCAAAGCGTAGTAAAGAAGATACTGAGATTACCATCCAAACTATCATGGATGCAGTGGTGGATCAGTTATTGAGACTCGGGTATGACAAGATGTCGTACACCACATTGAGCCAGCAAACGGGGGTTTCCCGCACTGGTATTAGCCATCACTTTCCGAAGAAAACGGACTTTACCGCAGCGTTAGATGGCCGAATCTTCAAAATGTTTGTAGAGCACCTTGATTTTGACAACGGGCTAGATGCTTTTTCAGCAAGCTGGATTAAAGCGTTAGACAACTCAGAGTTCCTTGCGATTTTGCGCCTTTTATTTCATCACACTGTTACGTCAGTAAAGACTCATGAGTTTGCAGCCAACGGTATTGATCGTCTTTATAAAATGGGCGAAGCAGAATTTGGCCCAGCCAGTGAAAAAGAGATCGAATGGCTATTGGGCAGAACCCTTGTTCACATGAGCAAGTAGTAGGTTCACAAATAGAGCCAAGCTGGTCTTGGTTACATACTCGATTGTAAGTCCTATGGTGAGAGCCTTAAGATTCAGACAAAAAGCCTTCTAATAGGAAGGCTTTTTTCGTTTCAATGTTCTCTAGATAACCAATTTGGCAAAAATATTAATCAAATCTATCGATAATCGCGGTTAATTTTGCGACGCATCTCCTAGTGCGATAACAATCTGTTACACTCTACTGTATGGAATAATAATAAGAGTAGTAGGTGGTCGCATGTCATACCCCGTACTCATCTGTGACGATTCAGCATTGGCTCGTAAGCAGATGGCGCGTTCTCTACCTGCATCATTAAATGCAGATATCACCTTTGCTGTTCATGGACTTGATGCCCTAGAGCAATTGGAAGCAAATACATTCAAACTGATGTTTCTCGATCTCACCATGCCGGAACTTGACGGCTTTGGTACCTTAGAAGAGATCGGCAAACGTGGGATTGATATACCTGTCGTGGTCGTGTCTGGTGACATCCAGCCAAAGGCCAAAGAAAGAGTCATGGCACTGGGTGCCAGAGCCTTCATACAAAAACCGATAGATAAAGAAGCCCTTAAAGCTGTACTTCGTGAACTTGTCGAAGTGGCATCTCAACCGCAAATCATGACTCCCGTATCGGTTGAGTTACCCGTTTTAAAACGTCGCGATATTTATATGGAAGTGGCCAACGTCTCTATTGGCCGCGCAGCTGATGCGTTAGCTCGTCATTTCGATGTGTTTGTGCATTTGCCATTGCCGAACGTCAATATTTTTGAGGTCAGTGAGCTTCATATGGCTCTGCGAGATTTGGCAGAAAATGATCAGGTTTCCGGCGTTTGTCAGGGTTTCAGTGGAGAAGGTATCGCAGGGGAAGCGCTGGTTCTTTTAAGTGACTCCAGTGTCACTGATTTGAAGAAATTGATGAAAGTGCCAGCCGACAGCGAAGAGTTAGAAGAACTTGAGCTCCTAATGGACGTATCGAACATCCTAGTGGGCTCATTTTTGAATGGGTTAGGGGAGCAATCGGAAGTCCGTTTCTTCCAAAGCTCTCCTGTATTGCTAGGCCAGCATATCTCAATTGATTCAGTGATCAATTCAACGTCGGGTTCGTTTACCAAAACCATGACCTTTGAAGTGAGCTACAACATCGATGGCACCAGTATTCGCTGTGATTTACTGTTCATGTTTGTGGACGAATCATTACCACTATTGGACAACAAACTCTCTTATCTCATGGAGGACTTCTAATGCTTAATCTTCCTGCAGAATTCGAGCAGTTCCACTGGATGGTGGATATGGTTCAAAACGTGGATATGGCTTGATCGTGATTGACCGTGACTACAAAGTTCAAGTGTGGAACGGTTTCATGACGCACCATAGTGGTGTGCAGTCACACGATGCTATAGACAAGTCCTTGTTTGAACTTTTTCCAGAGATCCCTCAAGAGTGGTTCAAGCTGAAAACTAAGCCAGTTTACGACTTAGGCTGCCGAAGCTTTATCACTTGGCAACAGCGTCCTTACTTATTTAAGTGCCGTAACGTACGCCCTGTGACTCAGCAAGCGGAGTTTATGTACCAGAACATCACGCTTAACCCGATGCGCACGCCAACGGGTGACATCAAGTCTTTGTTCCTATCTATTCAAGATGCAACAGCAGAAGCATTGATCTCTAAATCTCAGAAAGCGTAACTCGCGCCCAGTAGATCGAAAAAGCGGCAATAACTGCCGCTTTTTTTATTCTCAGATTGCCGCAGTTGTGATTTTAAAGTTTATAACGTGCGCCAAACAAAATCGCAGAGTTGGAGTAATCGCTATCGAGTTCCAGGTAGCTAAACTCGACACTAAATTCTAAGTCTTTCTCGGAACGAGAGTGCATTTTTGCGCCAATACCGATGTACGGGTGAGTACCAGAACTGTACTGCACCTCATTAAAGCCAGCGCTCTGTACGCTCTCTTCGAAGGTCGAGTGGGTTAATCCGCCTTTCGCATAGAGGAAACCAATGTCTTTGATTGGGTGCTGAATACGAACGCCACCAAAAACGCCTTGATAGTAGGCTTCGCGGTTTAAGTCGGCAGAATCGACGTTAGAAGGACGGCCACCGTCCGATTCAGAGTAGCCCACATCTAAGTCAAAATAATTGGAAACGGCGTAGCTATAGCCGACTTGAGTTACCCAAGCACCATCTGAGGTATCACGATATTGGACATTAGCGTAGCCTGAATCAACATAAGCGCCAGAATCACGAACAGGTGAAGAAGAAGCCAAGGTGTTCGGAGAAAAAAGAACAGCAGAAACGACCAAACATAAAGAGAGAGTGACCAAGTTGAACAACTTTTGCCCTGTATTTTCCATCTCAAGATTCCTTTCGTTGCTGGGTTATTGACGCCATACATTCATCTAGCAACTACCAGGCCGACTACATCTATAAATATAAAATATGTTTAATTAATTTATATGGATCATTCTTTGAATGTAATGATGGAAAAATAGCCACAAATCGTCTCGCCTTAGGGTGACTTTAATCACATTATTGAGCGGAGGACGGTAAGTTAATCGTTTTCGGAAAACGTTTGTTTAAATAACAAAAGAATAATGGCGGCAATAAATAGCATCTAAACTATTGTTTTATATGAGATGTAAATATTTTGACGCTGAAGGGAAAAGAAGGGCGGTTTTTCAGGTATGGATTCTGACGCATGGTATCACAAAAAAAATTGAAAAATCAGTCTTGCGACAAATAAATCACAGCCTATAATGCTGAAAACCGGAGCGTCTGCCAACGCTCCGGTTTTTTTGTGTCCGAAGAAAGGTAACGCGTCTGCCAACGAGTTGCCAACGCACTATGCTTACTAATAAATGCAAGTAAGCCATAGGCCCACTGGAACATGTACTAATAAATCAAGGAATTTACACAATGCGTATCGAACAAGAACTTAAGTTAGGCTTTAAAGATGTACTGTTTCGCCCTAAGCGATCAACACTAAAAAGTCGTTCTCAAGTAAATTTAACGCGCGATTTTACATTCAAGCACAGTGGTCGTCAATGGTCTGGTGTACCAGTCATTGCAGCGAACATGGATTCAGTGGGCAGTTTCGAAATGGCAACAGAGCTTGCCAAGCACGGCGCAATGACAGCAATTCACAAGCACTACACAGTAGAGCAGTGGGCAGAGTTCGTTAAAGGTGCAGATAAAGAAACACTAAACAAAGTCTTCGTATCTACCGGTACGTCTGAGCGTGATTTCGAAAAAACAAAAGAGATCATGGCGCTGAGCGACGATCTAGAGTTCATCTGTATCGACATCGCAAACGGCTATTCAGAGCACCTTGTTGAATTCGTAGAAAAAGTGCGCGCGCAGTTCCCAACTAAAACTATCTCTGCAGGTAACGTGGTTACTGGCGATATGTGTGAAGAGCTAATCCTAGCAGGCGCAGATATCGTTAAAGTGGGTATCGGCCCAGGCTCTGTATGTACAACACGTGTTAAAACAGGTGTGGGTTACCCTCAGCTTTCTGCAATCATCGAATGTGCAGACGCTGCGCACGGTCTTGGCGGTATGATCATCGGCGACGGTGGTTGTTCTTGTGCTGGTGACGTTGCTAAAGCATTCGGCGGCGGGGCAGATTTCGTTATGCTAGGCGGTATGCTAGCTGGCCACGAGCAATCTGGCGGCGAGATCATCGAGAAAGACGGTGAGAAGTTCATGAAGTTCTACGGCATGTCTTCACAGTCGGCAATGGACAAGCACTCTGGCGGTGTTGCTCAGTACCGTGCAGCTGAAGGTAAAACCGTACTATTGCCTTACCGTGGCGATGTTAACAACACGATTTCTGACATCCTTGGTGGTGTACGTTCAACATGTACATACGTAGGCGCAGCAAAGCTTAAAGAGCTAACGAAGCGTACAACGTTCATCCGTGTTCAAGAGCAAGAGAACAACGTATTCGGTAAAGAGAAGTAATCTGATACTTCGGAAATTATCAAATATTAAGAGCCGCTTTTAGCGGCTCTTTTTTTTCTGAAATAGTGACACTTTGGTGCAGGTAACAATGAAGTTTTTTCAAAATTAAGTCGTTTCGGCAGTACCTTTTCTGGCCTCTCATAGAATTCTATTTTATTGCGAAGTACTACACAACTTTTACTATTATAAGCAACTGCATGCATCTATTTGGGAGCGATGGCATATAAACTGAAGCCTTCACATTTGGCAGGACACTAAAGTTTGTATCGAAGAGCACCAAAATGAGTAGTCCAGCGGTTGTTATCTTTTGAGTTAGTAAAAAGACAAGGCTTAAACAATAAATGGAATTACAGTTTAAAAGCGTATCAGGTAAAGACAACGTAGGAGACTTTACTTGGATACACCAATCGGGACGTTAGACTTTAGTTGCAAATATGGTACGACGGTTAGAAGAACAGAACTTATAGTGCATCACGACACTTTATAATAATGATGCCTGAGCAAATATCGTACAAAGCAATTGAACTCTTCACTGCTGAAAGATGCACTCAATACCTATCGTCGGAAACTTAAAATATATGAGGGTGTAATGAGTCTCAAAGAGACTTGGTACCCGCTACTGGCTCATTAAATTTAACTAGCCATCCTGTTAACACTATGTTGATTCGGTGCTACCTATCAAGACAGAAAGTAAACACAATACGGAATCGTTAATGGATAGATCCATGAAACAAAATACCCTCGTGAAAATCATCGTCAACAAGTCCCACTTTAAGGACAAATTGACGGAAGTTGAATCGTATGGTCACACCCTTTTCACAGGTGAAAACGGTGATGGTAAATCGACGACTCTCAGCCTCTACGGGCATTTTATGGCGCTGAGCCGAGCAAGTTAGTTGACAGGGAAGCGGGAAAACTCCCGTTTGCCCAATTTTATCTGCCAGATGACAAGTCGTTCATTGCCTATGAGTACTTAAAGCAGGGGCAACCGAAAGTTGCCTTTATCTACAAAAACGGCTCAAGTGGCATCGCCTACCGATTTGCAGATATCTCCGCCGAATCCTTATTGTCAAGAGAAAACATCGATGCGCTAGAGAATGAGTTCAAAAGCACCCGCGACTGGCTTTCACAGCACATCAAACAACAAGTAGATGTCAGCCAGCCAATCACAACGACGCAGGATTACCGTTGGGTTATCCAGAACAACCGACCCGAGCTAGGCAAGCGCCGCCACTCCAACGGCCAGCTACTGACTATCGCACAGCGCTATTCACTGTGTGATCCTGGACACTCAATGCAGCACATTGACGTACTCGTATCCACAATGATGCGTAACAACAACCTGCTCGATAGCTTCCGTCGTATGGTGACCGATGCCTTCATCGCCCCGAAAGTATCGCTGTCCAAGTCTCCCTTTAACAAAGCAGATATCAACCACCTCGATGCTCTCAAAGCCATTCGAGAGCTGGAAAAACACAAAAAGACCTTCGACAACGCCTTGATGCTCAGCAAGCGAATGGATGCCCTGTATCGTGAAGCTACGTTTCTGCTAAACCAGATGGAAGCTAAGCGGGATAGCGAAATTTCCCGCAGGGAAGCCATCTTAGAAGAACTGGACACGGCGCAGAAGAGCTTGAGGGAGTTTAAGCAGAAAGCCGAAGAACAACGAACAAAGCTCAACGAAGCCTACAATGACATCAAGAGCAAGCTCGAGTCGATTGACCGAGATCTAACGGCCATCAATCACAAGCGTGACCATTTTGAACGCACCGAGAATATTCAGGAAGTCCTATCTGAGCGCGACCAAGCAGATATCATTCGAACCCAACACAAACAGGCAGTGGAACATTTGAAGATGCTCTGCGAGGGCTTTGAGTCAGAAGAGAAACAACTTGAAACTGAGCTTCAGAAACTCAACACTCAGCATTTGGAAATGGCATACGAGGTATCCCAAAAAGTCGATGACCATAAGCAGGCACTTCAGTCTCACAAAGACAGTGTCCAAGCAGCAGTCGAGCAGGCCAAGGAAACTCACTATAAGAACATTGAGCAAATCAATGAGACTTACAGGGATATGGAGAGCAATGCCGCTTCAGACCTGATCGATGCCAAGGTTGCCGTTGAGCGGGCGGGCAATCTTACTTCCGATGAACATAAAGAGCTGGAAGGCTACCAGCAGCAAATTAATGAGCTGCGCGACGAGATTGATCAAGAAAACCGTAACCTCAACTCCGCTAATGAGCAGGTCACATCCCTAAGCCGGAGCCACCAAGATCTGTTGACCGATATCGATAGTACAAAAAAAACCAAGGTCACTTACCAAAACAAAATCACCCAAATCCAAGAAATCCTTAACCCAGCCTCCAATACACTTGCAGCGTTCCTCAATAAGGAAGTACCGGAATGGAAATCGACGTGGGGCAAAACCATCAACCCTAGCTTGCTTTCCAACACCAAACTCGCCCCTGCGTGGGGAAATGACTCAGAACATAGCCAGCACCTAATTCACGGGGTAGAACTAGACCTTTCTAGTGTCAGCTCAGAACTGGCTCGGGAGGAAGAGCAGTTACTCGATGACCTCCAAACGCTGGAAGCCAAAATTGCCAGCACGGATAAAACGCAGCAGGAACTGAGCCGGCGGGCGAAAGACATCTACAAGGAAATCAGTAACTATAAGAAAATGGCACTGATGGCCAAGGATGTGATCGATAAGCATGATAAAAACGTCAAGCGGATTAACCTCCAACTCAGCAACAAGAGACAGCTGTTTGCTGAAGAAGCAAGGGAAAGGACGCTATTAGCTAAAAGGCATGTAAACCACTGCGAGCAGGAAGGCAAACGCATTAGAGCCGAACACGATAAGAAGATTGCCAACATCACCAATACCCACAACAATGCCATCCTACAAATCGAATCCGATGGCACAATGAAAAAAGTGGAATTCAAGGCCGTTATCACAGGGCTAGAAGAAAGTGTGAAGAGGCACAAAAACACCACCAAAGAGCGCATAAATCAGCTCAAGGCGCTCACGCCGATAAACTCAAATCCGAAGGCATTGACCCCGTGGTGATAGCCACTGCGCGCGAGGAGGTGGAAAAACTTGCGGGACGTATTGAGCGCATTGAAAAGTCCCACGACCTCATCGCCGAATACAATACATGGAAGGCAAAAGATTGGAGCAGGGTCGACAGCCTTAACTCAGAAGAGAAATTGCTCAAGGATCGAAAAGCTGACTCAGAACGTCTTATCGCTCAGCAAAAAAAAGAGAAAGAAGCCAGCGAAAAGCGGCATAATGATGAAATTAAAAGGCTCGAGCAAGACAGTAATCGTGCCCACGATAACGCTTCTGAACTAGACAAAGCCGCGACACGGCTCTACGAAACCATTCTGCCTGAGTTCCTAACCGACGAGATGCCTGAAGGGAGCTTGCATGTCGATATCGCCATCGACCAGTCAAGTGTATTGGTCAAGCAGATCAACGGCAATCGCGATGCATCATCAAGAGTATCGACAAGGTCACCGAAGTTCTGAACGAGCTGGGTACAGCCAATGATATCTCGCAGTTCTGGGAAGAGGTGAAGCGTCAACGCAAGCAGGAGATCGAAGATAGCTTACCAGATCAGGCGACATTCGGCGCCGACTTCAAGGTGGCGTTACTGCCCTCGCTTGACCAGCTGATCAATGTCGTGATCCCCGAGAAGCAATCCATCATTCTTGAAGCGATCCGATCTGTATCGATGAAGTACTCGAACTTCTACCTCACACTTGATGATATGAACAAGAAGATCCGGAATGTCTCTAACTTGCTCGGTCGCTCCGTCGAGACCTCCAACCCCTTCCCTGCTATTGAGGAAGTACAGTTGGGAGTCGTCAGTAAAATTGAAAAATTCGAGAGCTTTGATGCACTAAAGGCGTTCAACCTTGAATGGGAAAAATGGGAGGAAGCGTCATCGACGACCATCCCAAGCACCGCGTTCATCAGGAGCTTTGAGGCCGCTTATCACTCCTTGTCATTGCTCAAACTCAACACCAACCTCAGCTCCTTGGTGGATTTAGAGATCAACATGACCGAAAACGGGACACGGCGTATCATCGCAACGATGCTGATTTGGCAGGGGTCAGCAGTGAAGGCATATCAAAACTGGCCTGTATTGTAGTCTTCTGCGGCATGGTTCGTTTCCTTTGTCCTGATGAAAACACCGTCATCCACTGGCCTGTCGATGAGCTCGGTAAGATATCCCTGTCCAACACCCGCTTGCTGTTCAATATGATGAGCGAGAAAGGCATCACTCTGGTCACCGCCGAACCGAACTACCGCCGTGAAATGTTGAAGTACTACCAAAACAAACTTCACCTAGACCGCCGCTATGGGGTAATGACTTATGTCGATGTTCGAAAGAGCCAGAGCGCGAGCCGTCTCTTCTCTGTCGTTAACACCCAACAAGAAAAGGAAGCCTGATAAATGTCGAGTTTTGAACGCACCGTCGAGCTGCTGATGCAAGAAGAAGTCATCTGCAATACGGCATACAGCGCTGAGTTTGCTTTTCTCAACGACAATATCAAACGGAGTGAGGTCGATGTCTTCCTGCGCCGAATTAACCGCTCAGTGGCTAAGACCAGTGATAACCTCGGCTATCTTATGGTCTACAACGATCTTAGCGACAGCAACCGAAAGCGACGTGTAACAGCGCAATTCAAGAAAATTGAGGGCGAGATGGCAACGCTCGTGGAATGGCTACGCTTTGCCCGCAACATAGACGCCAACTCTAACCCTATCAGTGCCGGAGAGCGGATCACCGAATCCGAACTGCTAGCGGCCATCGACGTCGTCACGGCCGCTTGCCGAGCAGCTGACCGCTATCTCCAACAAGCTTGGCCGCCAAGTCAAAGCCCGTGAAGTGAAGAAGAAATTAACCGCCGTACTGAGCTACCTGACCGACTCCGGTTACTTTGTACAGCTCAACACCACAGGCTCTGTCTATGAGGCAACTGCGAAGTGGTCGTTGGTCTACGATCTGCTTGAGTTCTATCTCCAGCGGCGGGCACCTGAAAACCCTGAACACGATCAAGTAAAACTGGAAGCAGCGCAGCAAGGTTTGGAGTTCTAATCATGAGCCGACAACAAGAATCTAAGCGCGCTCTCTCGGCACTACACAATCACTGGGAAATGATAGACTCCGCCTGTTATGAGGACGGAGGTATCATCCCACACACTGAAGAAGGCGAAGCAGCAGCCAAGGCGCTGCTATCCTCCCGGCTGGCTTACCTCACTGATGACGAAACAGGGGTACAGATCCACTCATCGGTCAAAAAAGTCCTGAACCGTGCGACCTCGCGTATTCGGTTCAGGGAGAAGCACGGAGAGTTCTCAGGGTTCATTGAATCCATAGACTTTGCCATTGACCACTATCGCGCAACAAAGCACAACGAGGCCATGCACGAAGAAGCCTTTGATGAGCTTCGGGATATCGTGATCGAAATGATGGATGCATTGAGTGAAGCCACCAGCATGTTCCACCATGTGATTAATGACGAGTTTTCCACTGTTACGGATGTTGATAGCAAGATACTTCAAATCACCCGCTGCAAGAATGAAGTCGTTCGCCTAAACGACATACTGGGTAAGCTGTCAGTTCGGCATTTGCGGGAGTGGGTCATCGCTGATATCCGGCTTGAAAGTCTCATAATGAAACGGCTTAAAGCCAGTGTCGATGAGGCATTGAATGATATCGACAGTTCAAACCGAAAACTGGTCGAAATCCTACTCAAAGTCCAACGTGACAAAGAGATTAAGAAAAAGAACTACCTAATAGATGCTGCCAAGGCACTGTTTGGTGAAAATGGTGTGTTTGCTAACCCTCTTGTTGACCCTGACGACATACCACCAGCGTTACGGATTGGTGCCTGCTTGGAGATCGGAGGACATCCGTCGATTTATACTGGTTTTGACGACGATAAGTTGTACGACATTGTTCAAGCGGTCGCTAGTCAATCTGAAAAAATTATTCCCGATCCTAAAGCCAAAGAGTCAGGTGCCACCGAAGATAGCCGCGGCATTACCAAAACCATTGAAATAGATGAGATTGATGAAACACTCGAAGACCTCTTCTCCGCCCTTGGTGCCGGCTCTATCACCGACGATATCATCTCCTCCGTTGATATCCGCGAAAAACTGGCACTCGACCTACCTGTCGATGAATGGCTGATGCTCATTGCTACCTACATCAATGCACAAGGTAGAGCGTCGATGTCACAATATCAGGTCAAATATGATTCAGAAGTTGAGATGCCATTCAGTGGAAACCTCAGGGTGGCCGACATTAAGTTCGTGAGGAAACATGCATGAACACCAATGTAATTGAAATGGCGAAAAAAATTGTCACCTTACGTCTGCGCAGGTTTGCTGTGTCAAAAAACACCACCCAGTTGTTGAACGATGCTGGTATCGATCACTACAAATCCAAAGGGCAATATGTCATCAATAGAACCGACATAGATGAGATAGAACGCTACTACACGCATTTGCTGGGCGCCCCATTGGTTCAATTTACGCGGGCAAACAACCGGATTGATGCCACCAAAACTTCCAACAAAGAAAAATCTGCAAAAGGCGGAGTGTTTGAAGCCTTATTGTCGATCGTGGCCTATCGAGAGCTGCACCTGACAACAGGTGTGATACCAGCAGGTATCAACGTAATTATCTCAACGCAAGCAGAAAGCCTCATAACTGATAAAATAGAGCGACTAGTGGTCATCGAAAACTCTGAACTGCTGGTTCAGAGCGAGCGTCTCATTGCGACACTGCCTGAACAATGGCAGAGCAATACACTTGTGGTATACCGTGGTCATGGTGAAAGCCAGCAGCAGATCAAAACTCTTCTCCAAGCCCTAAAACCCAACGCACAAGTCGCCTTCTATTTTGATTACGACTTCTCAGGTATGAAACTCATCAATGCCTTCATGTCTTATGTCAGCTGTCCAGCCAGTATCATCACCCCAAGTCACACAGATAAGCAGCTCAAGCAACTGACAAACTATGAAAATTTTTCAAAACAGTACCTGGAAGGCATGCACTTGCTAACAAGAACAAAAGCAGCAGGAACACATCACGAAACCGTCATTCATAAAATCACACATTGGCTAAAAAACTATGAGCTAGCTGTCACCCAGGAAGCTCTGGTGGCACACAATACCCAACTCCAGTCCACACCGCTGAATTGGAAAGAGCACAATAAGTAGAAAGCCAAAGGAATCAATTGATGGACTTCGTATACGTTGAAAGTTGTTTTCTTTCCTGGTTCCGTCTGGTAGATCTGCAATTTCACAAAATTATTAAGTTATGGTTGTTTCAACAGAAACCATGAATAGTAGAGAGCCGCATTTAGCGGCTCTTTTTACCCAAATCTTAAGTGCTTAGGGTCTGTTGATCTTTTGCGGGGGAGCTTAGCTCGAACCCTTGGGGCAGCACTTGTTGGTCATTTATTCGTCGTTATCGGTTTGCTCAAGTAGAATAACTACATATCAAAACCTCTGCCTTGACTAAATACCCAACAAGTGGCTGCAAAAATCAGCTCAAAAGACCCTAGTAATAGGGACATCGCGAGTTTAAACGTTGATATATATCAATTGATTACACCGCACAGAGAAGTGCAACACAACTTTTTGATTTTGCGTCTTTATCTAAAAACTTTACGTTTGATGGAATATTAACTGAAGTCTGAATATAGTAAACTCTATTCCCATAAGTAAAAATAGTTACGGACTTAAAAATGGCAACCTTAATCAGTTGGCTTGGTAGAACAGATCTTGATCAAATGAAGCTGGATAAACCAGCTTCAATTGCAACGATTGCTTTGAAAGGAAAAACACTAGACAGCATTATTATTCTTGCCAGTGCCTGGGATGATGAATGGTACGATTATGAAGAGTGGTTGAAGAGAAAGCTGGCTTGTGCAGGGCGTTCCAAGACCTCTGTGACTATCCAACGTGTTCGATTGGCATCTCCGATAGATTATTCCGCTATAACCAAAGTAATGCAAAAACAATTGAGTAAGATTTCTGCTGGCTCAGAACATATTTATCTGAACCTCACTTCTGGAACGCCTGCAATGACGGTTGTTTCTGTCTTGCTCGGTAAGAGCATTGCAAAGTGCCAGCTCCTTCAAACATCACCCAAAGGTGAGCTAATTGAAGTGGATATACCTGTCGATTTCGCGACTGAATACACCAAATCCTCCACTAGCGCTATACAGTCTCTGACATCAGATATCCCTCATTTAAGCTCAGCTTTTGAAGCTATAACAGCAAAGTCGAAAATCATGCAGCTTCTAGTGAAAAAGGCTCACAGACTCGCATTATCTGATTTACCTGCACTCGTACTGGGGGAAAGTGGATCTGGCAAAGAGGTTATGGCAACGGCAATTCACAATGCAAGCTCTCGCTCAGAAAAGCCATTTAGAGCGGTCAACTGCGGTGCACTACCAGAAAATTTGGTGGACTCAATTTTGTTTGGTCACGTTAAAGGGGCCTTTACTGGAGCAGATAAAGTACATTCAGGTCTATTTGAACAGGCAAATGGTGGCACTTTATTCCTAGATGAAGTGGGTGAGCTGCCACTTAATGTCCAAGTTAAATTACTCAGAGCGCTGCAACAAAAAGAGATTACGCGAGTCGGTGACGTTAAATCTAAGGTTGTTGATGTGCGCATTATTGCAGCCACGCACCAAGACCTATTTGAGATGACATCGCAAGGTGTCTTTCGTGAAGATTTGTTCTACCGACTTGCCGTTGGGGTAATTGAAATGCCACCGCTTAGAGCGAGATCGGAAGACATTCCAGAGCTCATATCGACTCTGATGAGCGATATCAATCAACAGGCCGAAAAACATCCACTGTTTGAAAGTAAGAAAAATTTCCACCGATGCAATAAATTTTGCACAATCATACGCGTGGCCCGGAAATATCAGGGAGCTTTGGAATACGCTGAATCGAGCAGTGTTATGGTCTGAATCGACCACCATTTCTGCCGAAGACCTTCAATCGTCAGTATTAAGTGCAGGTAGAAATCAATCTTCGCAGGGTGAATTTACTGTACCTGGGGATATACAGCAATACATTGATACTATTAAGAAAGATGCGGTTGAATCAGCTTTAGAGTATAGTCGAAATAATAAATCCAAAGCGGCCGAAGCATTAGGTTTAAAGAGCCACCAAACGTTAAGCGGATGGATGACAAAATTAGGTATTGAAGAGTAAGCGAGTAGGCTAGAACAAGGTTGGCATAACCATTGCTCATTGAGGTCAGGAGAACAACAAAGAGTGAAAACGTCAGTGAATTTTGAACATCTAAGAAAAGACTGGCCAGAACTGGCTGAACTGGGCGCATTTGCTGAAGCTTATGCGGTGACTGATCCTCAAAGCTCGATGGTAAAACTTCGTTGCTATGTCGAAAAGATTGTAGGTTACCTATATCGAGAGCTACGTTTACCTGTATTGCCAAATGCATCCGTTCACGACAAGCTAACGAGTGCTTCGTTTACTGTCATCATCCATAAAGATATTCTCGATAAATTTCATGCTGTGCGCAAAGGCGGAAACAAAGCCGCGCATGACGGATATGTCAATCAACATGACGCACTCTGGTTACTCAAAGAATCCTACCTGATTGGTTGTTGGTTTTTCATTGCCTATGGGGATGGTTCCCAAGAAGAATGCCCTCGTTATACTCAACCTGATAATGCTCCGCTAGAGGGTGAGTCTAAAGCAGATTTCAAGCGAAAAAACAAACAGCTACAACAAAAGTTGGCCCAGAATAGTGAGCAGCTTACACAGGCGTTAAAAGAGCTTGAAGAGGCGAAAGAAGCCCAGTTGTTGGCCCAGCAGGCTGCTAGTAAGCTCAAGTTGGAAGTTGATCAAACCAAAGCTGAGAAGCTAAAGCGCAACACCCTCAAGTTGAAGAACAGCTTTGACTTTAACGAAGCGGAAACTCGTAAACGTCTAATTGATTCGGAGCTGAGAAGTGAAGGGTGGGATGTTGCACTGGCAGAGGTGAGCACAGAACAAGTATCCAAAGAGTACGAAGTAGAAGGTCAACCGACTCAATCAGGCAAAGGTCGTTGTGACTACGTACTGTGGGATGACAACGGCAAACCACTGGCGGTTATCGAAGCGAAGAAAACCCGAGTGGATGCGCGAGCAGGGCAAGAGCAAGCCAAAATCTATGCTGATGCGTTAGAAAAACAAACGGGTCAACGTCCAGTTATTTTCTATACCAATGGTTATGATATCTGGTTGTGGGATGACGCTCAGGGCTACGTACCTCGCAAACTTTTTGGTTACTACTCTAAAGACAGTCTGCAATACCTTATCCAGCAGCGTGCGCTGAAAAGAGATCTTAACAGCACTCCGATTGATACCGAAGTCGCAGGTCGACTCTATCAAATGGAGTCGATCTCTCGTGTCTGTGAACGATTTAGCGATAAGCACCGTAAAGCGCTGATTGTGCAAGCCACAGGTACGGGAAAAACGCGTGTTTCCATTGCGCTAGCGAAGCGTCTACTTGATGCAGGTTGGGCAAAGCGAGTTTTGTTCTTATGTGACCGTAAAGAGCTACGTAAGCAAGCGGCAAACGCATTTAATGAGTTCACTAAAGAGCCGTTATTCGTAAAGGGCAAAAGCAAAAAAGAACTCGCGAGTAAAGCGCGTATCGTGATCGCGACTTACCCAGGCATGATGCAAACCTTCGAAGAGTTCGATGTCGGTCACTTCGACCTTATTATTGCCGACGAATCGCACCGTTCCATCTACAACAAGTTTGGCGAGCTGTTCAAGTATTTTGATGCGCTGCAAGTGGCTTGACCGCAACGCCAGTTGAGATGATCTCCCGCTCGACCAGTCAGTTGTTTGGTTGTGACTACAAAATGCCAACGGCCAACTACCCATTGGAGCAAGCGATTGAAGAAGAGAACCTCGTGCCTTTTAAAGTCGTTTCTCATACCACCAAGTTCTTGCGTGATGGCATAAAAGGCAATGAGCTCACTGATGAGCAGATAGCTGAGCTTGAAGATCAAGGCATAGACCCGAATGAACTCGATTTTGATTCAAAGGCGATTGATAAAGCGATCTTCAACAAAGATACCAACCGTCAGATCATCCGTAACTTGATGGAACGTGGTCTTAAAGATGCCGACAATCAATTGCCTGGTAAATCCATCATCTTTGCTCGTAGCATCAAACACGCCGAACTTATCGCCGATCTGTTTGCTGAAATGTATCCCGATTTGGGTGGCAACTTCTGTCGAGTAATTCACTCGAAATACGAACGTGCGGATGAACTGATCGATAACTTCAAAAGTGCCGAAGGCAACAAAGAAGAGATCACCATTGCGGTGTCTGTCGATATGCTCGATACCGGTATTGATGTGCCTGAATGTATCAACCTTGTGTTTGCTAAACCGATTAAATCGAAAGTGAAGTTTTGGCAAATGGTTGGACGTGGCACACGCTTGTGTGAGAACTTGTTTGGCCTAGGCGAACATAAAAAGCACTTCTTGATCTTCGATCACTGGAACAACTTTGAATATTTCAAAATGAACCCAGATGAAGATGATGGTGCAAAAGGTAAGTCTCTTGCGCAAAAGGTATTTGAAGCGCGGCTAAACTTGGCTGATGAGGCACTCAAACGTGCAGAGATGGATATCTTCGATGCGGTGATCCCACAGATTAAAGCCGATATCGATTCACTCAACGATAAAACCATCGAAGTGCGTGAAAACTGGCAAATTAAAGCGCAACTAAGTGATGAGAAAACCTTGCACCAAATGGCTCCGGATACTAAAGAGCTACTGCGTTCTACCATGGCCCCGCTAATGCAATGGAAGCCGATTACTGGTGAGAGCGAAGCTTTGCGTCTCGATCTCCAGTTCTTAGAGCTTGAGCTTATCAAACTCAAACAACCTTCCAAGGTCGATATTGTTGCGATGCCGATTATGGACAAGGTCACCACACTGTCCATGCATCTCAACGAAGTGCGCAGCAAGGCCAGTACGATTAAGCAGGTGCAGCAGCCGAATTTCTGGAACGATGCTGATTACAATGAATTAGAGGCTTGTTTGAGCGAGCTACGAACGGTAATCCATTTGCGTGATAAAGGTGCGACACCGCCACCTAAGCCAACACCTGTATTGGACGTGAAAGAAGATGCCGCTGAATATCGCACCGAAGAGGTGAAAACCGATATTGTGACGGTGGACTACCAGATCTATAAGCAAGAGGTTGAAAAAACGTTGTCGCCGCTGTTTGAGTCCAATGAAGTATTGCAGAAGATACGCGCCGGGCAATCGGTCAGTGAAGCAGATTTAGATACCCTGAATGCACTAGTGCATACTCAAAATCCAAATGTGGACCTCGATACCCTAAAAGAGTTCTTCCCGGAATCCACCGCAGAACTAGACCAAATATTACGAACTATCGTCGGCATGGATGCCAAAGCGATTGAAGGTGAGTTCACAGCCTTTGTTCAGCAAGTGCACACTCATCTTAGCTCAAGGCAGCATCGATTTATTGGTATGCTTAAGAATCACCTGTGTAAATATGGCAGTGTCGATCTCGATGACCTGTATGAACACCCTTTTAATCAGGTAGATGATGCAGGCTTAGATGGCGTATTTCCGATCCCTGCCCAAGCGGATGTGGTGGAACAATTCGTGCGCCGTTTTAGTGTCCATTTGGGTGAGAAACAAGCAAGTATCGATAAAGTGGTGAATTAATCCTTTAGACATACCAACCAGCTAAGTACACTACAGCCAATTACGATTGACGCTGCTTTTTCAGGTAAATAGGTGAGCAACAGCATCAATTGCCATAAAAGAATACAGAGAACAGATAATGATTACATCAGGCGAATTAAAGAGCAAATTAATAAACTATGGGAAGAATTTTGGACGGGTGGGATCACCAATCCGTTAACCGTGGTTGAGCAAATTACTTATTTGATGTACGCCCGCATGCTAGACATGAACGAGCGTAACGACGAAAAACGTAGCGCACGAACGGGCAAACCATTTAATCGCCGCTTTCCGGTCAGTGAAGACAAAGACAAAGATAAGCAGCACATCCGCTGGGAAAACTTCCGTCACCTTGGTGCAGAAAGGCTATACCCACTGGTAAAAGATGACCTATTCCCATTTTTTAAAGAACTCACGTCTGACGACACCCTGTTTGCGGAATTCATGAAAGACGCGCAGTTGATGATCCAAAAGCCATCGCTACTAGTTAGCGCGGTTGAAATGGTTGATAAGTTGCCACTAGAAAACAAAGATGTGAAAGGTGATTTGTACGAATACTTGCTGTCTAAACTGACCACCGCAGGGATCAACGGCCAGTTCCGTACCCCGCGACATATTATTCGCGCCATGATTGAAATGCTCGACGTAGAAGAAACGCACCGAGTGTGTGACCCTGCTTGTGGTACGGGTGGCTTTCTGTCTTCAACCTACGAATACCTGTTAGAGAAGTACTCTTCACCAGAGGGGACGGACAAAGAACAAGCCTTTGACTCAGAAGGTAAGCCCGTTTTAGATGTGCATGGCAACCCTGTGTTTAATCACTTATTCGCAGGTGATTTGCTAGAAAACCGTGCTCATATCGATTACGACATGTTCCACGGCTTTGACTTTGACTCAACCATGCTTCGCGTGGCGGCAATGAACTTGGTGATGCACGGCGTTAAACAGCCAGACATTCACTACCAAGATACCCTAAGCCAAAGTTTTATTGAGCGTTATCCTGATGAAGCGAAAAACGGCTTTGATATCATCCTTGCCAACCCGCCATTTAAAGGCAGCTTAGATGAAGAAGACGTCGACCCTGCGATTCTTAAAGTGGTTAAAACCAAAAAGACCGAACTACTGTTTGTTGCACTGATCCAGCGTATGCTGAAAGTGGGCGGACGCACTGCCACCATCGTACCTGATGGTGTGTTATTTGGTAGCTCTAAAGCGCACCAAACGCTACGTAAACACTTAGTGGAAGATAACCAGTTGGAAGCGGTGATCTCGCTCCCAAGCGGCGTATTTAAGCCTTATGCGGGAGTTTCAACGGCTATTCTGATTTTCACCAAGGGTGGTAGCACCGATAACGTTTGGTTCTACGACGTACAGGCCGATGGTAAATCGCTCGATGATAAGCGCACGCCAATCAAAGACAACGACTTGCCAGACTTGGTTAAGCAGTACAAAGCCTATCAAGCAGCAGTAGTTGAAGGCGGCTCTACTGAACAATGGGCAGACAAAACGCAAAAAGCCTTCTTGGTAGCAAAAGACGACATTAAGTCGAACAAATATGATTTATCAATCAACCGCTATAAAGAAGTGGTGTATGAGCAAGAGAGCTACGAAGAACCGAAAGTGATTCTAGGCAAACTTAAAGTACTAGAGAATGAGATTCTAGCTGACCTTAATGAGTTGGAGTCGATGATATGAGTTGGCCGATTGTCAAAATCGAAGATATATTTGATGTAGCTCGTGGTGGCTCTCCGAGACCGATTGATGCCTTTATTACCGATGATCCAGATGGTGTTAATTGGATCATGATTGGTGATACAAAATCTGGGGAAAAGTATATTAGCACCACGGCTAAGCGAATCCGGCCTGAGGGTGTAAAGAAATCAAGAGTTGTAAAAGAAGGGGACTTTCTTCTTACAAACTCGATGAGTTTCGGACGCCCTTATATATTAAAAACTTCCGGATGCATTCATGATGGTTGGTTAGTTTTAAGCCCAAAATCAGATAATATCTATACAGATTATTTCTATTATTATTTAGGTTCACAAGAAATAAAGAACAGGCTTGCTGGCAAAGCTGCTGGTGCCGTTGTTAAGAATCTAAACAAAGATATTGTTAAAAGCTTAAAAATCCCACTTCCACCACTAGACGAACAAAAACGCATCGCTGCCATTTTGGATAAAGCCGATGCTATTCGCCAGAAACGCAAGCAAGCCATTGACCTTGCCGACGAGTTCTTACGCAGCGTGTTTTTGGATATGTTTGGTGATCCAGTGACCAATCCGAAGGGGTGGGATGTAAAGAGCTTATCCGAAATCGCTCGTATCCAAATAGGCCCATTCGGGACTCAGTTACATAAACAAGACTATATTGAAAACGGTATACCGCTCATAAACCCGACTCACATTGTTCGAGGCGACATTATTCCCAAGAATAACTTGACGATATCAAGTGAAAAACACCAGGAGCTCACAGAATATCATCTCAAAACTGGAGATATCGTAATGGGTAGAAGAGGTGAGATGGGACGATGTGCCATTGTTAATGAGCGAGAAGATGGATGGTTGTGTGGAACAGGAAGTCTATTTATCAGACCAGGTAAAACAGGAGTTTTCTCCGAATATTTAAACAAGCTACTTTCTAGTGAGGCAATTAAAAAGCACTTAGAGGGGGAATCTCAAGGTGCAACCATGCCGAACTTGAACAAAACGATTGTAGGTAATATTAAGGTCCCTGTCCCAAGTGATGAAGCTTTGAACCAATTTAGCTCAATAAAATCTCAGTTTCTTAGGTACTTGGATACTTTGCACAGTTTCAGCAGTGAGAAATATTTTGAGTCTTTGAGCCACCAATCTTTCTCAGGCCAACTATAAATTTCAGAGGTATCTTCGGATGCCTCTTTTTTGAACAAAGGTTAGGTTTGTATGCACCTTCAACTCAGTGCCACTAATGCGCTTAACAAATGGCTGAAAGTCGATTTCCCGCGTTTGCCAGTAGAGGAGGGCAAACAAGCCGGAGTCAATAAACTGAGCACGGATGCCGCTACTATCAGCTGGCAGGTGCACCTGATTGAAAACAGTTACCAATCCTCAGAGAAAACCTTAATCGCCTGTGAAGCTAATAGCCGCTTTACTTACTTTATTCCGCTCGATCGAAAGATTTTTACGCCCGACGAACTCACTGAACGGTTAATAATAGAGTGGCAATTTTCTTTTGTGGAAGCTTTAGAAGCTAATACCTTGGCAACAAGCAGCTTAATCAGCCGTTGCGACATCGCCACACTGCTATCCAAGCTCAATGACATTGAGTTTACGCCACTGTGGATTAAAAACACCGACCTGAGTATTAACGGTCATATTGCCGACGCCGCTCAATGGGTTACGCAAACCTTAGAAGATAGAGATCTCGAGCGCTTAAGCCAGCCGCTAGCATTTGAGATTTCTAGTTATATCAATACTCAAACCAAGAGCATTAAGGTGAACAACAAGAAACAACGCTTTGTGCCTATAGAGCGATTACTTGAATACGTCCAACAAATCACTGAAACAACCCCTCTTTCTGATGACATGAGCAATGTCGTTCCGTTTAGGCGCTAGCACCCCGAACCCTCGTGTCATTACTTTCCTTATCTCTATGTAAGATACGTTACTGTTTGCAATATTCTTTACATAAATTTTAACTTTCGCTTTCTTTAAATTTTATAAAAACAATCAGATAGAAATTGGCATATAAGTTGATTTCTAGTTTTTACTTATTGCCATAAACAGACTCAACGGTTTACTTAGGTTGCGAACTATCAAAGCCAGCTATTAATGGCAGCCACCAAAAAGTGGTCAAGTAGACACTTAGTGACAGGTTATGACTAAGGCTAGAGTTGGTCGCAGATCGGTAACAGGAATTTAGGCAAGATGCCTTTTAATATGAGTTTGAGTGTATATTTATTGTGGCATGGACAGGCCCTCCCCGCAGTTAGGGCGCAAATAACAGCAGAGAGAAAGGAATAACGATGACAACGTCAGTACTTAGCGAAACTTCCAATAGAAAACAGAAAATTCAGGCACTGATCTCTGGGATGAGTGATGGCCTGCTTGAACGCGAGCATCAAGTTCGCTTGATGATGCTAGCCGCGCTCTCAGGTGAGCATATTCTGCTTATTGGGCCACCAGGAACGGCTAAAAGTGAATTGGCAAAGCGATTGAAAAATGTCTTTGTTGAGGCTAATTACTTTGAACGATTGGTGACGCGTTTTTCTGTTCCAGAAGAGTTGTTTGGTCCGCTATCAATCAAAGCTTTAGAAGAAGATCGTTATAACAGGCTTACCAGTGGATATTTGCCTGAAGCATCCGTGGCGTTTATCGATGAGATTTTTAAAGCAAACAGTGCAATCTTGAACAGCCTTCTAACACTGTTAAATGAGCGTCAGTTTGATAACGGAAATCGAAGGGTCAATGTGCCTTTAATCTCTGTTGTAGCAGCAAGTAATGAGCTACCGGAAGGAGAAGAACTAAGCGCGCTATATGATCGATTCATTCTGCGTTCATATGTTCCACCTGTCTCAGATGAGTCATTTGAACAACTCCTGAGTGGCGCTTTGAAAGAGTTTGATCCCGAGTTGAATATTCGCTTAAAGATAGAAGACCTAGATGAAGTACAGAAGTTAGCTGAAAAAGTGGAGTTAACCGCAACTACGATTGAGGCGTGCAAAGAGCTCAAGAACTACCTGAAATCGAAAGATATTAAAGTATCTGACCGCCGTTGGCGTAAGCTGGTGAAATTAATGAAAGTGTCGGCTTTCACTTCAGGCTTTAATGAAACAAGCATTTACGATACTTGGATTTTACCGCATTGTTTATGGGAGCAGCCAGATCAATTTGAAGACCTCCATGAATTTTACAAAAGCCTGGTGACAGTTGATGGTAAACAGGCTCCTTCTAATTTGTTGAAGATTTTGAGTGCATGGGAGGGGCGGTTAGAAGAAGAGCGCAGTCCACATATGAAAAATGATGATGGAGAGCTGTTATATATAGATCTTGATGGTAACGAAACGACTAAGACATCTAGCGAACGCCAGGCAAAAGATAAAGATGGTAATCTACTTTATAAGGACTACCGCGGGCATAAGACTACGAGTAGAAATTACGGTGAGAATGACCCCTGGATGGAAACAGTAGAGAACAACCCATTCATTGGTAGTGCTAGATTTTCCAAGGCTCATATAGAAAGCCGTGTACTACGTGTTCAAGAAATAGTGAATAACATCAAGCAGTTTATAGATACTGTGAAGCAGGAATTACAGACGGTTGAACAATATTTCAATAACCACCTCTGGTTGGATTGCAGTTTGTTACCAGAAATTGTCGACTCACTCACTGAGTCACTAAAACAGGCTGATAAGCTTTTAAATAGAGCTAATAAACTTGTTGATGGTTTTAGTCGTTTACCGTTGGAGGAAGACCCAAGCATAGAGATTGCAGAGCTAGTTTCTTCTGATGATCCTGTGGAAGGAGAGTTGTGTGATTAGCGAGTCATATAAGGTTCAATCTTCGTTGTTCAACTTAGATAGTCAATATACGTTCCTCGATAATGTGCCGGAGAAGTTTCTTCCGGCTGTTATTACAAATACTAATGGTGAGTTTGTAGAGCGGTGCAAATCATTAGTTAACACCAGAAATGAACTTCTTGTGGGGGCGAATCCCACGAGTTTAAGTCCCTTAGCCCCCCAGTCACTGACAGATGCGATTTGTAAAGTGCTAGAAGACACTGGATTAAATCGTTACTGCGCTCAGAGTGAAGAGGTCACAGATGCTCTGCTATCTGACATTTTAATTACGATAGATAAACTTCAATCTAAAGCATCGCCGTTAGTTACTGGTCTGATTAAGAAACTGGAAGAAGATGCGTTAAGTCAAATCAAGAAAGCTTTAGAGAAGAGAAAGAACAAGCGCAAACCAACTAAACCTATTTCTCTCACTAATGCTCAGCAAACAAGAATTGCTGAAACTGCTTCAGAGGAAGTTTGGCACCAATTACTCTCTGAACAGAATGGTGTTGGTATCTTGCCTAGTGTATGGCAAGAGAGGCTAGCAGTATGGGCCCAATTAGAAGAGGTATTTACTGAACTTGGGCTGATTACTGGTTTAGGCTTTGACTTATCAAAAGGCGTTTTCCAAAGCATGGTTGGCTCGACATTGCTCGGTTAAACAAGCTTGTAAAAAAACTTCCTAAGTTACAAAGTTTGATTCGAGACTTAGGGCGTGACGAGCAAGCAGATGGCTCAGTACTTGAAGAAATCATAATCAAAATGAGTGTTGCTACTAGACATGAGAAGTATGTAGCAACACCTCTTGTTCCAATGGAGACTAAAGGCATTACTCGGTCAGATTCGATCGCTAGAATGCTTCCCCAAGAAGCTTCACTGTTAACCAATCCGGTGCTCAAAAAACTTTGGCATGCCAAACGAGCTGAGCATGCGCTACTTTCTTACTCAGTAGAAGGTACTGAGGTGCTGGAAACAGAAGAGCTAATAGAGCAAGAATCCGCTAGTGAAAAACTGGGACATAAAAGTAATAAAAACAGGGGGCCGATGGTGATTTGCTTGGATACATCAGGTTCCATGCAAGGGGTGCCAGAAAACATCGCCAAAGCGAGTGTTTTAGAATGTCTGAAGGTGGCTTACAAGGAAAAACGTCGCTGTTATGTTTATTTGTTTGGCAGCAAGGGCGAAGTCAGTGAGCTTGACTTAACACTAGATGCTTCGGGATTTAACGACTTACTTAGCTTTTTAACGATGTCATTTGGCGGTGGTACTGACATCGAAGAGCCCCTTAATAAAGCGTTGGAAAAATGTGATTCTGAAGAGTGGTATAAAGCGGACATCTTGATCGTCAGTGATGGTGAGTTTCCGGTGACTTCGGGATTAAGCCGAAAAGTCCGTAACCGAAAAGAGAAGCAGGGCCTGCAAGTCCACGGGATTCAAATTGGTCACTCTCATTACACATCAATGAGCAAAATTTGTGACCCAATGTACTACATCTCAGAGTGGATTGATTTAAAACGTTAGCCGCTTGTTGGAGGTGTGAACATGCACTCAGTGAGGTTAGCCATCAAGAGTCATTAGCTTATTGAAGTAACTCAACTTTATTGAGCCTAGTTATCATGATTTAGGTCTAGATATGGTAAATTCAACCTTATTCATATCAGCATGATAACTAGGACAAAGGATGTCAGAAGCGAAAGCCAATTTTGAGTACGCGATCTCCGACGCAGAGCAATTATTAGAGTGTTACGATCAGTTAAACGGATGTCACTCCAACTCTCAGCCTCCAGAGGTGCTTAAGAGAGCTACTTTGATAATGACTCTCACGGCATGGGAAACCTATGTAGAGGACATAGCAAAAGAGCTTGTTGATGCGAAATATGGTGTCGTTATAGGTTCACAGCTTGGAAAAATTGTAGAGAACCGACTTGATGAGCATCTTAAGTATTTTAACAACCCCGGTTCGAAAAAGACCAAAGCACTTTTTGCTGAGTTCTTCGGTATTGATGTTACTGAAGCTTGGGTTTGGAACAATTTTCAAACTGCTGACGCAGCAAGAGCTCAACTGAATAAATGGTTGAAGAAACGTGGAGAGGCTGTTCATCGTGCTCAAACGGATATAAAGGAAGCGCACATCGTCAAGCGTGAAGAATTGAACAAGTGCATCCGATTCTTTAGAGAGTTAGTGTCCGTGACTGATGCAAGGCTGTCAGAGCTTTAGCAAGAATATGGGGAGCTAAAGGGGAAGGTCACTAGGAAAAAGGGTCGTCGAAATCCGAGCTGTCTATTCCGAAGCTATCATCGAACGAGTCAGTGTCGCTGAAGGAGCTGATGCTTGAGTCTTCGAACAGGGTTGTGTCATCAAAAAGGGAAGAGTCATCAAATGTATCTGAGGAATCGATACCGTATGGATTGCCCGCAGCGTCTACTCCCCCAATCCCGCCAGTCATGGGTAAACCTGAAGCGGGATTGATGGCAAGATCATCATCGGTTGAGGGGCTAGAATCAGTGGTTGAATAGTTGAATTCACTATCATCAAACAGGCTGGCAGACTCAAAAAGATCATCGTCGTTAGATGATAAATCGGAAGTATCGTTTGATAACGGGTCGAGTGTGCTTGAGGCATCAAAGTCACTCAGTTGGTCTGTTCGTGATAATAACCCTACGACGAACACACCCATTAAGATACCAAGTGGCCAAGCCACGGAGCTCAGGGAGATTGCACCGAGAGAAACAAGTAATCCGAGAACGTATTTCATAATGACACACCATCGAACAGCATTTTTTACACCCAAGTAACCTCAAGATACGTGGTTCAGCGAGAATTGCCTAGTTTGCAAACGCGGCAACGATTCGACAATCTAGTGGTTCTAAATTGAGAATCGTTAACAAAGTGTGCGAGCTAGGCAAACTCGCCCTTCGGGAGCGCATCACTGGTTCAATTTCTACGTTAAATGGCTTGGAAAGAACCTGTTATTCCACTGCGTCATTTGCCTTGAACTTGAACCAGTGACAACGCTCTGAATCCTTCATCTTGAAGTCACTTAGGTGTAAGCATAGCAAATCAGTTCACGACGAAAGCTTAAAGGTCGCGTTATTCGAGATATGCAACAATAATCAATATCACTTGGTTCTTAAGTTTATATTTGTGACGTTTCTAATGTAAACCGCCTTAACAAGATGGTATCAAAGAGTTTAACTTGCTGAATTCTTGAGTCTCACCAACATCACCCACGGAGGGGTAGTGAACTTAAATATGAAGTTGACCAAATTATCTCTAACTAATTTCCGTTCGTTTCAACAAACACAAACGATCGATTTTTCGCCAGTGACCTTATTGTTTGGACCAAATAGTGTTGGCAAAAGCTCGGTATTGATGGCCTTATTCTATCTTCAACAGATCCTCGATGAAGGACAATGTAATCCGCAACGAATTGAAGCAATGGCCAATAAGTATGTGGGTGGTTTTAAACATTTGGTCCACGGTAAAGACCTTTCAAAAAGTATTATCATCAAAGTTGAGTATCAGAAACCTGAAGTGACATCGGGGCACAGCTATAACGATAGCTTGTTCTTCATTGATGATATTCAAGAGAGGGAGAACAGCAATCAAGCGACTGATAAGCGTAAACTTTTGTCTATCAGCAGCCCGATTGAATGGGCTAACACCATTGCGATTGAACTCGAAATAAAATGGTCACATACGGCCAACACTGCATTTGTTAGTCGTCAGTCAGTTTGGTTGGATGATGAGTTTATTGCTGAAGCTGTTAACCCTGAATGTTCTCCTAATGCTCAAATTCACTTGGTGAATTACTTGCACAAACTATTAGTGACCGACCAACAAGATAATTGGTTTGAATCCTATTGCTCTGATGGTGAACTGCATCCGTTCTTTGACCCTGCTCTTAGTGAGATGACGAAAAGCGATTACTCTAAAAGTGAGCATCAACAAGCCTTTAATGAGTCTGGCTCTTGTGGTGAGTTTCATGAATTTGTTTTGGGCTCTGCAACTTCGGAAGCTGAACTGACCGAGATTAGCTACCTTAATCAAAGGCAAAAACATGCTCTGTTTCAATACAAATCTGTCGGAGGAGTGCTCCCTCTAATGGGGCGGGGCTAACTACCAGTATTGAAGCGGACGACGCTATTAATACGAAACGAATAGAAGAAGTGTTTAGTGACATTTTTGTCGCGAGCCTAGATAACTTGCAAGAACTGTTACGCGACAGCCTCACAATAGGGCCGTTACGACATATTCCTGATTCGACATTCGAACCCGATGCGAATATAAAGCAAAAAGATTGGTATAGCGGAAAAGCAAGCTGGGACATGGTGTTCAACGCAGACCAAAAGCTGCTTTCTAAGGTGAATTATTGGTTAGCAGGTAAGGAGCAGTTAGATTTAGGTTATGCCTTTGTTGGCAAAAGCGAACGGAGTGAAATTGAATACGTTCACGATCCAGATAGCTTTAGTGATGCGACGCGTGAACTCATCGATACAGGGCAAGGGCAACTCTCGTCAGAACCTTTTATCTCTAAAATGGCTTTCAAAAAGAATAATGTAACGCTTTGGGATCTTCACAACGATATTGAAGTCTGTGCTTCCGATATTGGTGCCGGAGTTTCACAAGTATTACCGCTTGTTGTCGCTGCGTCTTCGGCAAATAGAGGGCTTGTTTGTATAGAGCAGCCAGAGTTACATATTCACCCCAAAGCTCAGGTTGGGCTTGGCGATTTACTCACCCAAGCCCAGGAAAGCAATCAATTCCTAATAGAAACTCACAGCGAACATTTGATATTGCGGCTACTGCGCCGTATTCGTGAAACGACAGAGGGATCATTGCCTGAAGGGCTAAGCCCAGTTAGAAAAGAGGACGTGTCTATTATCTACCTTGAAACCGCTGAGCACGGCGTGATCGCACATCGGACGAGACTTACAGACGATGGGGATTTAGAAACTGACTGGCCAAATGGTTTTTTTGATGAAAGGGATGAGGAGCTTTTCTAATGTATAAGGAGATTGCGCTCGATCCGCACTGTCTCTCTGAGTTTCACTATTACGCTCTGTTAAAGAGTGCCTTTGGTTTTGAAAGTGGCCGCTATGTTGTTGCCCCAACTAAGGAATGGGTGAGAGAGGCTTATCAGTGTGTTAAGGCTTCAAGTATTTCTCCAACGAAACAAAAATCTATTACTAACTTTCTTAATAAATTACAACGAGAAAAGTCTCGCCCTTTAGTTCTTTTGCCTGCTGATAGAGCAATCTGGACAAGCGAGCATGGCTATGAAAATTGGGCTACGTGGGTTAAGTCGCAGCATGCTCTTAGGCAGTTCAATGCCGTTGTGTCTGAAAAAGAGCAAGAGGTGCATATCAATTATGAACAGATAATTGATGGTGATAACGCTTGGGTTGTTCCCCCACGCTTTGGATTGATAAAACCGAACGCGATATTTTGTCTGTGGTGGAACCGCTTCTGTATGTGGGCAAGGAGCTTATGATTGCTGATCCGTATTTTAAACTGCCCGGCAACAGATTGCTCAAGGCTATTTTGAAGCGGGCAAGTGTGAGTAGCGTAAGAAAAGTCACTATTGTAACCGCTATGGAATGTAGCAATCTGGAAGGTGTTTATGAGCGAGAGTATAAACAATTAGTTGGTGAATACGTGAGGCTGAATTATGTGCGGGTGCCAAACCAGTTTATTCATGACAGGTATATGCTAACTGATAAAGCTGCAATAAAGGCTGGTCAGGGTTTCTCAGTGGCTCCAGAGAAGGGGCTACAATCGGACCATCTAAGCATCAGCTTATGTGGTTTAGAAGAATATAAAGATACAAAAGCTCGTATCGAAGAGCACCAAAAGGAGCAACCTAGCAGCTGTTATCTTTTGGGCTAACAATAAAATAAAGGCTTAAACAAAAAATGGAATTACAGTTTAAAAGCGTATCAGGTAAAAACAACGTAGGGGACTTTACTTGGATACACCAATCGGGACGTCAGGCTTTAATTGCAGATATGGTATCGGGGTGTGATGTAAACAAAGGCCTCGATCTACTGACAAGTTGGTTGGCGGTAAATCAAACTAGCGAGCCCTTTAAAGCATGTGACATGATTAATGAGTTACACGACCTATTTAGGGCGCATGAAGTGCAGTCAACGCTTGGGGTTATTACTCAGCAGTCTACAGAGTTTGAGCTCTGTTTAGTCGGAAATAATCGGTTATACAAGGTAGCTCAATGTGTTGAGCAACTGGAAGAGATCGGGAATGAAATACACCCGACTTCTGTGGTGGGCAGCCAGTGCGCACCAGATATTCAGTTTAAGTCGTTGCCTGTTGATCCACTGGCTAAATTCATTTTGACGAGTGATGGCTTGAATAGTGCACATATGTGTTCATTGTCAATTACGTCAGATTCACTCAATAGCGGCCAGCTATATCATAAACTCTTACCCGCGGTATGTGATAATGATTGGTCGGCGCTTGTTTTTCCAATGTCTGAGACGCAATCTTTCGTTAATCAACATTGGCCTTATAATCCATTTGTTGGTCCCCAAGAAGATAGGCTGCATGAACGAAGGGGCTTGTCTCAGATAGCCACAGAGTTGTTCAAACAACCCATATTTGATGGCTTTCGAATAGTCTCTTGCCCTCCAATCCTGAGTGAAAACTCATCTCGTCTATTCGATGGCCTTTTGATTTACCCATTTGGTGTTATTCCTCTTGAGTTGAAAGATCATCATGGCGCAATCACGATTGATATGGGAACCAATAAGCGAAACAGTTTACTCGTCGACAATGACATTGGTCGGCGTTTTTTTGCCAATCCAGCGACTAAACTTCGCGAAGCGCTGAGGCGCTTTGGAGATTTACCGCAATTAAAGCCTCTGATGCCCGAATTAAAGAATACTGGCCTTGTTGTGTTTACCTCAGCTAATGTGGATGTTACATGCCTATTTGAAGGTCAGTCCACGCCTTCTCCATTCATGCAGGCAGGGGAAGTATTAGTATCTACGTCTGCTCAACTTAGTGATGTGTTGCTTAAATTTTGCCGCGCTAGATTTGGCAAAAAAACAAAGCCAAGACTCACGGAATCCGAGATTAATCAGTTAGTGAAAGATCTCACTCTATTACCCACTCAACAGTTACAGGATGTGATCACCGTTGGTGACTATGAAGTGGAGTTAGCCCCAATAGACGCTGAATCTACCGATTACTTTACGGTATACAGTGCCCGTTTATTCAATGAAAAAGTATGGGCTAAGTGCTTTGAACTGGATCATTTGAGTGCCGTGCATCGTCAAAGTGAGTTGAAGAGCCTCGGACGAGAAGCTCTTGTTTTGAAAAGGTTAAGCCGTGTTGAAGGCGTGCAGCGATATCAGGACAAAGAGCTAGTAGACGACAGGTTTTACGTGTTTGTTGAGAAAGCTCCTGATACAAATCTAGAAGATTGGCTACAACGCAATCCAAGCCGAACTGAGCGGCTTAATCTTCTTATTGAGCTTGCTGGAACACTTGAAGAGATCCAGAGTGTGGGAGAGCCTGAGGTGATACACCGTGCAATCAATTTATCCAATGTACGTGTTGGGCAAGATGGTAAACCAGTATTAATCAACTTTGAACTTTGCCAACAAGAGATGGTAGCCACACTCCCCTTAAATGCGAGAAGAACGTTTGATCAAAAATACCAAGCGCCAGAGGTAAATGAGCCTGGTCAGTCACTGACGTTTGCTGCCGATGTGTTTAGTTTGGGTGTGATCACTTTTTATGTGTTGAGTGGCAGGTTTCCGTTTGAACAGTCAGCCAAAGAATTAGTGACCAAGGGGCGACGGCGCGGCTTTTGGCAGCAAATATGTGAACAACTTGAATTGCCAACTGAGAACGCAGAGTTTTGGCAAAGAATCCTACATATTACTCCTAAGTATCGCCCTGCGATTAAACAAGTAATGGAGGTCCTAGAGGCATGGAAATGATGACAGACGGAAGCGGACAGCAGTATCCAATCGAGAAGACGATTTATCAATGTGAAGCGACAAAGCGTGCTTTTTATCGAGTGAAACTACCAAAGCTAGGGCTTTACTATGGCCTAAAAGAGATCGCAGTAAAGGAGACACGGGCAATTAAGGCAATTAAAAATGAAATTGTCGCTTTGAATCGTCTTCCGTTTGGTATCGCTGCAAGGTGTCACCAATATTGGCAGCAGGGCAACAAGCATTACTTATTAATGGATTGGATTGAAGGAATACCACTTAATGAATATGCCGGATCTGCTCCTGTTAGTCGACAAGATTTTGCTCAGCGAGTTAAGGTCGCCGAGAAAGTAGGTAAGAAGCTAGCTGAACTTCATCGATACAGTGTGACCCATCGGGATCTTAAGCCCGAAAATGTCGTAATACATACAGATAGAAACGGTAATGTAAGGGATGTCAGCCTAATTGATTTCGGCCTTTCAAATCAAAAAAGGCATTTTGAAGAAGGGACAGCCCACTATCGCTCTCCCGAGCAGGAGTTCATGCGTAATACCAATTTAACCTTGTCATCCGATGTTTTTTCTTTCTCTCAATTAGTGCATTTTTTGCTTGTTGGTGAGCCTTTGATGCTTCAACCCAATTTTGAAGGTAGTGATTGGGATGAGTTGACTTTGGTATTGCCGGATTTCACTCCCATGAATTTAAAAAACACCTTACAACAGGGTTTACAGTTTGATGCTCAAAAACGTATTAAGGCTGTATTCCCGCTTGTTAAAGCGTTGCAAGAGGCTTCAAGAAAACTCGAAGGTAGGAGGTAACGACCATGCTATCTAATAATCAAAGTGTTCCTTTTTGGCCAGAAGACAAAACGGCGAACTACTCATCCGTATTACCTCTGTTATATAAATTGGGCAACAAATATTTAGACAGTAACTGGCCAGATAATGGACCGAGTCAGGAGACCGTGATCAGTCAGCTAAAAAGTGCTCGCCGTGGTTGGATTTCGTCGTTCAAACCTAAGGATAAAGACTCTGTCTTTGTGACCTTATTGATTGGTAAATATAAAGTCACCATAAATGTTGCAAAAAGTGACAGCAAGCCTCGCCTTTGGCTCGGTCGGTTTTATTACGCCAACAATCAAGATCGTCAAAGAATGTTAGAACAAGGTACTCTGTTGGATTTTGAAGGGGTTAACTTTCTGACTGGGCGAGAATTTGGTACAGGTCTAGAGAATAGCTCGAGTTGGTTTTCATCGGGGGCATATGCTTCAGAGCTACTCAAAGTAATAAACTCGCCATGGAATGTGGACGGTCAAGAAGTTGCGCCAAAAGAAGAGCCAGAAGATTCGTTGTCCTACAAAGAGCAAGAAATGGTTGACGTGCTTCGCTGCTTTATTGATTCTGAGTATGAGTTAGAAAGGATAGCGGCACAGCAGTGCATGCCTTTTAATGCGACATCGATAACTGCTCGAAGTGAAAGAACAACCTATCGCCTTCATTATGAAGTTAAGTTTGATGAATGGGATTACAAAAGGCTGATTGACACCCAGCCTACCTTACTCGAAATGTTAAACGAGATGCGTGAACCCACCGATGTATTGATGGAGGTGACTGACCTTAACCCTGTCGAAAATGAGCCGACCATCCATGTGAGTATCGAGAAGCAAGCACTTAATTCAAAGATCCCAGATGAAGCTCTACTCACTATTGCGGCCTTGCCAACACTTAAGAAGGTGAGAAATGCTGTTGTAGACTCGTTGGAGTCGAAGGCATCTAAAAATCCATGGTTACTACCTTTAGCCGCTGATGCGTACAATCATAATCCGCTGACTCCTGTAAAAGTACCTATTCCACCAAGTAAGTTTCCGCCGACACCTTCACAAGTTAAAGCGATAGATAGTGGTGCTGGTAGTGATGATTACACTCTTGTTCTAGGGCCTCCAGGAACAGGCAAGACAACCGTAATTTTGCAATGGGTTAAGTACTTTGCTTCGCAGGGTAAGCGTGTTTTAGTCACATCGCAAAACAATAAAGCCGTAGATAACGTACTCGAACGGTTAGCAGAAGAAGATGATTTTGAATGTTTAAGAATTGGCAATGAAAACAAGATTAGCTCTTGCCTTGAAGACATCACCTTGGACAATAAAGCAGCGCAGCTTCAGGCTCGAATGTTTAGTGCTGGAGATGAAACACTTCAGACCCTTCAAAACCAATTAGAGTATATTAAAGAGCTGCTTACTCGGCGCAATGACATTATTGAACAGATGGATAAGGCGGAGAAAGCACAAAATGATCATGCTGACTTTAACAATGGCCTTAAGGAGCTCAAACACCGATTAGCTGATACGGAGTCAGAGATACTTTCGCAAGACAACGCTATCCGTCGTTTAAACGTTCAGTTGAGTGAGTTAGCCCAGAAAGAGTGGCCTATATTCAAAATGGTCTCGCGCTGGTTAAATAAAAAGAAAACTGGCCTAATCAATAGAAGGATTGCCAAGACACATCAAAAGTCTGGTGAGTTAAGTCAATTGAGGAGTGAAACACTTTTATCGATTTCACAGACAGAGCAAAAGATTATTGACTGTCAAAGCCTCGTGGACATCTGCAACGAAAACGTCGATGGTTTTTTTAAGCAGGTCGATTCTCTCATCGATGAAATTGAGATGCCTGGCAGTTCTGGTAAGCGAGTAACGAAACTGGAGTTGGTTCAACTAGATGAATTGTTCATTAAATTGTCTGGTGTCCATACCAACCTCTCTCAATGGTTCAATAAGCTAAAAACCGAACGACAGCAAGCTCTGTATAAAATCTTGATTGAAAATGTAAATGTGGTTGGCGCGACTTGTATCGGTATTAATACCAAAGCACTGTTCCGCGAGCTGGACTTTGACGTTGTGATTGTTGATGAATCTGGACAAATTCAACTTCATAATTTAATTGTGCCGCTTTCTCGTGCAGGAAAAGCCATTTTAGTAGGAGATCACAAACAGTTGCCGCCAGTAGTCAGTGATGAAGTACTTGAAGAAATAGAGTTGAAGGACTTTGAAGACTATAAAGACCTTTATCGGCTCAGCTGGTTTGAGCATTTATGGAATGCGGCACCAGAAGATAGAAAAATCATGTTGGATACTCAGTTCCGTTGCCCTTCTATGATTAGTGATTTTGTTTCTGATGCATTCTACGAGGGTAAATACTTTGCTGGTGTAGGGATGGATAAAAAGAAACCATTACTTGCTTATTGTCCTCAGCCAATGGTATGGATTGACACAACTTGGTTAGAAGATAAGGCGGAGAAAGCAACGTCAGAAGATGGTCGAGCAGTTGTTAAAGACAATACTTGTGAGACTAAGCTAGTCATTGAGTTACTTAAGTCTTCGATCAAAGAAATGCCTGAATTAGCTGAGAAGCGAGAGATTGGCGTCATTGTCCCTTATGCGAACCACGTGAAAGCAATTCAAAATGCGATTCGCAAAGAGAAGCAGCGTGGTCAGCTATTGGAACTTACCATGCCTTTGAACGAACTAGTTGCATCAGTGGATAGTTTTCAAGGTCAAGAGCGTGATCTTATTATCTTTACTTTTACACGCTCAAATCGTCAAGGGAAAGTGGGTTTTCTATCTGATTGGCGTCGATTAAATGTGGCTCAAACTCGAGCGAAGAAACAATTGATTATGGTTGGTGATTCACAGACTCTCACCAAGGGCGCAGATCGAAAAGGGGCAAATGACGCGGAATTTAAGAAAGCCATGGTTCTACTCAAGAGCCAATGCCACCAAAAAAGGTGCGCTATTGCAAGCCGCTCAGTTCTTACCTAGGGAGAAAACAGTAAAACGTCCCCAAACTTCTAAATCAGCGAATGAACGACGCTCAAATCAACCATTGGTAAAAGAAAATGGCTAAAAAGAAGACGAACAGTAATCCATACTTTAATGTGATGAAAAGTTACAGTGCGGTACTAAGCTCTCATATTGGCTCTGGAGAGACGCTTTTTTATGTACGAGATAACCTTTTACCTATTTTGAACGTTAAGATTTTGGTGAAAGAGAGAAGTCGTGAAGAATTGAATGACACGGATTTGATGATTTTCAAACTCATTGAGCAAGGGGTGAGCTCAGTGAAATCGATTGTCACTTTGACAGGCTAGCCGAAAAGTTAGTGACGAAGCACTTAAGTGAGATGGCTGGGCGCTCGTTTGTTGCAATGCACAACAACTGCTTTTTTCTTACTGACTTAGGTAAAGAAACACTTGAGCATGGTGTCCCGATTAGAATCGTGCAGAGAGCCTTTCGATATTGCGCGGTGTCCGAGCAGCTTCTTCCTAGAGAGGCTTACAAGTTGCCTTATACTGAGGTAGATAAGATTCGCAATAACGAGTTTTCCCGTAATGTACGGTATAACCATGTGATGGAAGAATCTCAGCTTGTCAGCTTGCAAGGAATGGACTTAGCGAAGGTCAAATCTAAACGCGATTTGAGTATTACTGATGAAGCCCTATCGTTCGATGAAATCGTAGGTTATTCATCCGGTTATCTTCAGACTAAAATCTTCCTAGTAGGCAAGAACGCACCAGAGAGGGCGATTATTGCATTTGGGAAAACTTGTTTGGAGTATGGTCTAAAAGAAATTCTCAATACGATCACGGGTCTAAAAGACAGCAAAATCAAAGAAAAGCTGGATGAATTGTTTAAAAGAGATAACGTTCCTTATGGTGAAGGCCAATTGTCCGTCGATCAGTTTGGTTTGCCGATAGTGAATATCGCTAGAGCAAATCATGAGTGGCTTTCAAAAAGTCTCGAATCCGGGCAGCAGGCGATTCTTATGTGTGGGACGGATACCCTACCAGCGAAGCCAGTCGGCCTTAAAGGCTATGGTAAATCCGCCAATTTGTCTGGATTAACAATACGATACAATCTACTTGATAAACAGTTACAAAATGATGCTGCAAAGTTACGAAGTTACATAGAACGGTGCGATTCCTACATGGCTATTCCTTATGATGAGAGGAAATACCCAAAACTCACACAATACATTGAGAAGTCGATCTCTAAAGAGGAAATAGCGGAGCTAAAGCGCTTGGCAGAGCAATATTCGATTCCACGGGTAAGTAAAACTTTACCGAAGCAGGCAGTGGTAACAGATCAATGATGGAATATACATGGCAAGGTTGGGGGCTGTTACCGCTTTTTATCTCGAAAAAGGTATTTTCGGACATCGTTAGTTCAGGAGAGTGGAGGCACTGGCCGATGATTTGAACGCCCGAGAAATAAAAGATATAAGAAGATTTTATACTCGTTCAAGTGCCGACTTACTAAGACCGATGAAGTCGGGGCGATTTACTCTAGTTCAAAAGAGTAGTGAAAAGCCACTATTCAAACTTGAGCAAGATAACGAGTCTTCCTCCGAGCAGAACAGTGTCGTCATTACAAAGCTACAACTACTTGAACTTGGAGAAATGAGTCTACTCTACATTCACTATGAGTCTACTACCAGATATAGCGCGGAGAGTGTGTCTAGATTAAACAGGACGGTGTTTCAATGGGAGCCTAAAACTGACCGCCATCAAGTTTGTCAGTGGGTGAGTCGTGATCAGGAAGTCAAAGGCTTGAAGCAGCACATTGGTGAATTATTAGGTATTTCGTTAGACCAAGATATTCATTTTGGTGAAGACACCTTCGGACATGAGCTAGTAAACTGTACGTGGGTTAAGCAGGTCTCTGGCTCTGAGGACAACCAAACAATTTGTGTTAGTGAACTCAGTGCTGGAATCGATGTTAACGATTCAAGGTACAAGCTTTCCGATAATGAGAAGCGGAGATTGATTAATGCTCAATTCGATTACTGGGCGGATTGGCGGTGCCAACTAAATCTCAATAGATTGGTCTTTGTCGATGTAATGCCAACGGAGTCATCGTTGACATGGAACTTGTCTAAAAATAATTACTATTTGGATTTGTTTGCCGCTGTTATCTGCCAGCGTACGGTACTGAATCGCTATAAAGATGAAATGATGCTCTGCAGTCACAAGCAGCGAGGAGCGTTATATGAGAGGATTTCAAACTTCAGAAGGCAATACAAAATAGCGCACATTTCAACATATCCTTTTGCAGAGCGGTTATATCATTATTTTTGTGAGCAGGCTGATTTATCTGATATAGAAGAAAGAACGTTCATGGAACTCGAACATAACCATACGTTGTGGAAACAAGAGCGAGAGGAATCTTCAAATACGGTGCTGTTACTTGTGTCTCTTGTGGCAGCGCTACTTGTTCCGGCAAGCTCTATTGCAACAATTATGGCACTAACAAATGAGCAGATGAATTCTCTGTTTTGGTTGCTATCTGGCGGGATTACATTAGTGACTGTACTTGTAATGGTATGGCCTCCGCTGAAGAGACATTTAAAAACTAGAAACAGCGAAGACCGTTAGCCTTTAGCAAATATTAAAACGGTGAAACCTTGAAGCTTCTTTTCACTTTGTGCGGCTCTTTTTTGCTTGCCAGAATGATTTTGAATATCAGGGAAATGGTTGTGGGGCGAGAGAATTTTTACTCTTTACAAAGTGAAGGGTCGATTGCAAACTTTTTCGCAAAAAGTGGTAAATGCCCTACCGGTGTTCCTCGGCATTGCTCTAGTCCAGCTTTTTCATACTTCGACTCGTAGATAGAAGGGGTTATTAGTGTTAAAACTAAAGCAATCCCCGCAAATGCCAATGAAGATAGCGGCAATGCCCCACCATATCTATCTTCCCAACGTTCTCCTGTAACGATATAAAATATACCTATTATGGTCATTACAAGAGTTAAAGTACCCATTGGAATAACGGAAAAACTGAATCGTGAGTATGTTTCTACCTCATTGATAGGCTTGAAAAACTCTACAATATTCAAGTATCCAGAATAGAGTGCATACACGGTCATTGCAGCAAAAATTATGATTCCTGCCGCAAGGGTACAAACTCTTTTAAGTTTATTTACAAGTGACTTTATATTCATATTGGTCTAAAAATTAATTCGCTAATAGAACTTTTGATAAAACGTTTTAGCTCAGTCTCAATTACTCTTTTACCAGTTTCTAGAGTACCATTGATGAGCATTTCAGTAGTATCTAATATTCCATTCTTTAATTCCCTTTGTAGCGCTCTACCTCTTTCCAGCAACTCAATTACCTGTGGTGTTATTCCATAATGTTCATCTAGTTCATTAAGTACAAATGCTGCGAGAGTTCCTACAACAACTACAGCGGCTAAATGTAGTGCAACGAAAGATGTGGCAGCCAATGCTATAGCTCCTGCTATTCCAGCAACTATAGAAGCTATCCCAATTTTAATAATGTCAGTAGCTAGTGAACCAATCAGGGTAGTTAAATAGACTTCGTCATTGAGTATGTAGTCAAGAATTTTGCTTTGGTAAAGCTCATAAAGGCGTTAGTCGAAAATTACTTGTTTATTTTGGAATATAGAGAACAAGGAGAGTATGCTCCATCTGCTACCGATAGTGAGTTATCATTTATTGCAAAGAGAGGGACTTCTAGCATATTTTTTCGCAAAAAGTGGTAAATGCCCTACCGGAGTTCCAGCGCAGGCTTTTAGTCCTGATTTTTCATACTTTGACTCATAAATATAAGGAGTGGCGAGTGTCAATAGAATGGCAAAAGCTGCAAACACTAAACTAGAAAGCGGCAATTTTGCACCATACCTATCCTCCCAGCGCTCTTCTGTAATGACATAGAAAATACTTATAATGAGTACAATGAACATCATTGCACCCATTGGAATAAGGGCAAGGTCAAACCGAGAATATGTTTCAACATCGCCAATAGGCTGCCCTAATTTTACAATATTGCCCAACCCATATAAAGCGAACCAACTGTAATTATGGCGAAAAGTAGTGTGCTAGCCGCTATTTTGTAAATTCTTTTTATTTTATCTATTGCTGTTTTAAGGTTCATAATGGCTTCAAAACTAACTCATTTAGTGATTTTTTGACAAAGTGTCGGATTTCTGGCTCGACTACTTTTTTTCCTGTTTCTAGCTTTCCTTCTACAAGCATTTCGGCAAGATCTAAGGAACTATTATATACGTCTTGTTGTAACTCTTTCCCTTTCTCAACAGCTTCTTGTTGTGCTTTCTCTAGTAGTTTAATAACCTTGGGTGTTATCTCATAATGCTTATCCAAATGATTTAGTACCATTGATGTGAATAGCCCTGCAGCTACGACTACAGCCAAGTGCACTGCGACCAATGAGGTGATAGTCAGTATCCCAGCGCCGGCCGCAGCCGCAACAATTGAAGATATTCCGATTTTCACTAAATCGGTAGCCAAAGAGCCGACTAGGTCAGTTAAAAATACCTCGTCATTAAGAACGTAGTCTAGTATTCGATAT
>JYJN01000078.1 GCA_003263845.1 Vibrio aestivus
CTTATTCCAAGACCTCGCTCACGCGAGGTTTTTGTGAATTTGCTATATAGAATTTTAGGGGTGTAGCTCCAATTGGCAGAGCAGCGGATTCCAAATCCGCGTGTTGGGAGTTCGAATCTCTCCACCCCTGCCATCTTCAAAGCCTCAGTCGAAAGACTGGGGCTTTTTTAGTTCTATAGCTTGAGAAGTAAGTACGGAGAGGTGCTCTAAGCCTAACTCCAATGAGAAATGTACCTTTTAAAGCGACAGTAGAAAGCTCGGAGTTTTGGTTTTCAGAGTACCGATTACATTGAATCGGAACTGCCCGAAATTGTTTGGGCACTAGTAGCGCGTTCTAAAGCTCCTTAAGAGTGATTGTTGTATTAACCCCCCAAAGCCGCTCGCCTATTGCGAGGGCTGTTAAACGAGTTCAGAGAGCCTGTTTTGCGGTGTTTGAGCCTTAGAGTATGCTTTTAGGGACAACGCGACGTATCTTCACACCTAACCGCTTGAAAATACTTACAGTGCTGTCAGGATTGAAATCCTTGGTAATTCGCCACGCGTTTTGAGGTTCCATCTCCTCTAGCATTCTACTTCGTACGCCTTGAGTGATTTCTTTAGACGGAATGATTGTGAAGCTTTCTGTATTGAGGTTTGCACTTCTAGGGTCAAGATTGTAAGTACCAATGACAGTGATATGTTCATCGATGGTCATTGTTTTTGAGTGCAGACCAAATATGGGCATAGTCGGTAAACGTTTGTGCATATGTTCGGTCATTACTCTCTGCCGCACTTGCGCATTTGGCCTGAACTCATAAATATCGACACCGGTTTCGAGTAACGCTTTACGATCTCTTTGATAGCCACTAAATGCCTCCAAGTTATCGTTAGAGGCAAGGCTATTGGTTAGTATTCTAATATCGATACCTTTGTTAACTAGGTCCGCAAGAAATGCTCTGTCAGCTTTCGTTGTAACAAGGTAGGGTGTCTGTATCAGGATGCTTTGCTTAGCTGACGTCGCGAGTTTGACCAGTCTTTCTTTCGTGACGCTACCGCCTCCAAGAAACGTCTCTTGATCGTTTTTTCCAGGCTTGTCTGCTATATATTCCACTCCGTCAACAAACTGCAGCTTTCCTTGTTTGATTAGTTGGTCAAAAGTATTTGGAACCTCTTCAATCTGGGCTCTGATCTCTGGATGAAAATTACTAGGATCACAAGCGTACTGGTGCAATTTCGAAAAATCGGGGTCTTCGATTAAGGGGTTTTTCGATACGAGATTCTGAACTGGCACTGCAAGGTCGTGTTGCCAATACTCTTCAAATGACATGTTGATACTGTCGGATACCTCACCCGCGAGTAGTACATCTCGATCTCTGAAGTTATAGGTATGATCAAAGCCAAAGTACTCATCTGCAATATTCCGTCCACCAGTTATCGTCAGCTTTTTGTCCACTACAAATATTTTATTGTGCATTCTTTGGTTAAACCCATGAAAGTCGATCGCAAGGTTTGCTACTTTCTGGACTATATTTTTGCCAACGTTCGCGTTCGGGTTGTAAATCTTGATATCGATATTGGGATGACTAGCGAGTAAGAAAAGCTCGTTACCTTTAGCCTCTAGCATTATGTCGTCTATAAGAACTCTAACTTTTACACCTCGGTCGGCAGCTCGCACGAGATACTCTGTTGCTATCAGGCCTATATTGTCGACCGAGAAAATGAAGTATTGGATATCAATCGATTTTTCGGCTCTATCTGTTAACCATGCTCGAGACATCATGCTTCTGTTCCTTGCTCCAAAACGTATACACCCGTCTTACCTTGAAGTTGCTTCTCGTACTGTGCCATATGAACTGACAGTGGTTCGATTTCTCTATCAGGGAGCTAGAGCAATACTCATTGGCCAAACTGGATGCACTGTTCAAAGCAGTGAGACTTCCTAACAGGAGCATGCGAGAGAAGAGCTGGTATTGTCTTGGTTTCATTCGTAAGTCCGATCCTTGGATATCAATGTTTTGCATATGCTACTACTGATACTTCAAATGACTCAATGCTTCTATCGTATCTTTATTTTTATAAGCTAGATATATCTCAAATTCCGCCAGCTTTGGGTTTGTAAGCGATCTTTGCTCTTTATGGCCCAAAGTACGGTTAAGTGATTCGTGTATTGCTAATAAGTGACTCCTGTAACTTTTTAAAAAGACGTTGATTACTCTACATAGTATTACTGAGTTTTTTCTTTTGGGAGGTCCATTTTCGATCACTAACCGCTACAATGTCGACAGTTTTAGATTTGGAGGCGTTATGGGTCAGTTTGCTATTCTAAGTTGCATTGCTCTAGGTGGGGCGTTTGGAGCGTGTTCCCGATATCTTGTGTCAGAGTTGTGTGCCACGCTCCTCGGCCGTGGCTTTCCGTATGGAACGCTTACGGTCAACGTTGTCGGTTCGTTGATGATGGGATTATTAGTCGCCGCTTTCGAAAATGGCAGTCTGGCGACAGAGCCTTGGCGCCAAATCATAGGCCTTGGTTTTCTTGGGGCTTTGACAACCTTTTCTACATTCTCTATGGATAACGTTTTATTGATGCAGCAAGGCGCATTTTTGAAGATGGGCCTGAACATACTTCTTAATGTAGTACTTAGTATTACTGCTGCTTGGGTCGGATTTCAGCTAATTATTAAAGGCTAGCTATTTATTACTAGTTAAAAATTAGTCAGATTAACTTGGTTTCAACAACCTGATTACCTATAATGTTTTTCACTTGTCGGAGTGCCATTAGGCTGAGACCGTTTATTCGGGATCCGTTGAACCTGATCAGGTTAACACCTGCGAAGGGAACAAGAGAAGATACTCTATTCCTATCTAAATAGATCTATCCTATATCTGTTGTGTGGTCGTATATCAAACGCATGACAGCACCTCTTGTCGCATCTTTCCGCCAAGCATTTTTATCTAAGTTCTTTCTTCTAGAATAACAATTAAGGAAAAATGCTATGTCGAGTCGCAAGCAAGCGAGACTGGAAGCAAAACAGTTTATTGATACGTTATCAGTACAACCTTATCCAAATTCAACCAAAGTCTATGTCGAAGGCTCTCGTCCTGATATTCAAGTGCCTATGCGTGAAATCGCGTTGGCTGATAGCTTAATAGGTGGTACTAAAGAAGCGCCTATCTTTGAGCCTAATGAAGCTATTCGCGTGTATGACACATCGGGTGTCTATACCGACCCTGAGCACACTATAGACTTATATAACGGCTTACCTAAGCTTCGCAAGCAGTGGATTGACGAGCGTTCGGATACAGAGCTGCTGGATGAAGTAAGCTCTGTATATTCTAAGGAGCGCCTAGCCGATGAAACACTTGATGACCTACGTTACGGCAACTTGCCTAAAATTCGCCGTGCTAAAGAGGGTAAGTGCGTTACTCAGCTACATTACGCGCGTCAGGGAATTATTACTCCAGAGATGGAATATATTGCCATTCGTGAAAATATGGGCCGAGCGAAGTACCGCAATGAAGTGCTGACGCAACAGCATCCTGGCCAAAGTTTTGGTGCGATACTACCAGAGGATATTACTCCTGAGTTTGTGCGTGATGAAGTTGCTCGTGGCCGTGCGATTATCCCATCGAATATCAACCATCCAGAATCTGAGCCAATGATTATTGGTCGTAACTTCTTAGTGAAGGTAAACGCCAACATTGGTAATTCTTCGGTAACGTCATCAATTGAAGAAGAAGTAGAGAAGTTGGTTTGGTCTACCCGTTGGGGTGGCGACACGGTAATGGACTTGTCTACTGGTCGAAATATTCACGAAACTCGTGAATGGATTCTTCGTAATAGCCCTGTGCCAATCGGTACGGTACCTATGTACCAAGCTCTAGAAAAAGTTAACGGTGTAGCAGAGAATCTTAACTGGGAAGTCATGCGAGATACGCTGATTGAACAAGCAGAGCAGGGTGTTGATTACTTCACAATCCATGCGGGCCTTCTACTTCGCTATGTTCCTATGACGGCTAAACGTGTGACGGGTATTGTGTCGCGTGGTGGCTCTATTATTGCTAAATGGTGTCTTGCTCATCACGAAGAAAGCTTTCTATACACTAACTTCAGAGAGATCTGTGAAATCTGTGCTAAGTACGATGTTGCTCTATCACTGGGTGATGGTTTACGTCCTGGCTCGATTGCAGACGCAAATGATGAAGCTCAGTTTGCAGAGCTACGTACATTAGGTGAGTTGACTAAGATCGCTTGGGAATACGATGTACAGGTCATCATTGAAGGCCCTGGTCACGTGCCAATGCACATGATTAAGGAAAATATGGACGTTCAGCTTGAGCATTGTGATGAGGCTCCATTCTATACACTTGGCCCACTGACGACCGATATTGCACCCGGTTACGACCATATTACTTCGGGCATTGGTGCAGCAATGATTGGTTGGTATGGGTGTGCAATGTTGTGTTATGTGACACCTAAAGAGCACTTAGGTCTACCTAACAAGGAAGACGTTAAGACGGGCTTAATCACTTATAAGCTTGCAGCTCATGCTGCTGACCTTGCAAAGGGTCACCCTGGCGCTCAGGTTCGTGATAACGCACTTTCTAAGGCGCGATTTGAGTTCCGCTGGGAAGACCAGTTTAATCTAGCACTGGACCCTGATACTGCACGTGCGTTCCATGATGAGACGCTTCCTCAAGAGTCAGGCAAAGTCGCTCACTTCTGCTCAATGTGTGGTCCGAAATTCTGTTCAATGAAGATATCTCAAGAAGTTCGTGATTATGCTAAGGACACTGAGCAGGTTGCTCGAGACCAAGTAATCAGTGAGCAGGCTATTCAGGTCAAGATGTTAGACGACCCTTTAGAAGGAATGAGGAAAAAGTCTGAAGAGTTCCGCTCAACAGGATCAGAACTTTATCATGCGGCAGTAACTAACGAGGCGGAGACGCAATAGTGAAAATCTTGATTCCTTCTTCGAGAATCGAGTTTACGGGCCACATCCAACAGTTCCTGCTTTTGGCTCAAGAGCAGGGGTTGTTTATTGATGATATCGAGTTGGGTGTAAGCCCAACTCAATCTATTGTCATTGAGGCTGAAGGTAAACCGAGCTTATCTCTCTCTTCCAATTTACTTTCCGATGATATCGAAACTGGCGCGGGTACTTTCCATATTCAATATCCTAGTGGGCAAGGTAGTCAGGAGTTAGCAGTATTACCTACTGAAGGTAATGCGCTGGTTTCAGTAAAGGTTAATGACGGCATTTACGACATCTGGAACGATGGTTCCTTAAAAGCGTTAGACATTTCTGATAGTGAGGCTCCTGATCTCGTAGCTAACATCCAGCACCTTTGCCATATTGTCACCTTGCTTAGTTTGGATTTTCCTATTGAAGACTGCATGACTCTGGCGGGAGCACTACGTAATGTTTCACGTGAAACATGGCCAAATTCGTTCCATGATTTCCCAACGCCAGTATTAGAAAATGCGTTTCTCGGCATCAAGGTAGGGTGGTCTACCCAAAGCCATCAGGTCAAGTTCCCAAATCATGCTAATAAGAATTTGGGTTTGTATCCAGTTGTCGACAGTGTTGAGTGGATTGAGCGTTTACTTAAACTCGGGATTAAGACGCTCCAACTAAGAATCAAAGACCCAAAACAGTCTGACCTTGAGCAAAATATTGCAAGAGCGATAGAACTTGGACATCAATACAAGGCCAACCTGTTCATTAACGATTACTGGCAGCTTGCAATTAAGCATGGAGCTTTCGGTGTACATCTTGGGCAAGAGGATATTGAAGAGTCTGATTTAACTCTACTGAGTGAATCTGGGATTCATCTTGGTTTATCCACTCACGGATACTATGAGTTACTACGAATTGTGCAAATCAACCCTAGTTACATTGCGCTTGGACATATCTTCCCTACGACGACTAAAGTCATGCCATCTAAGCCACAGGGCTTAGTTAGACTGGCTCTATATCAGCAACTGATCGACACAATTCCTTATGGTGATAACGTGGGCTATCCAACGGTGGCCATTGGCGGGATAGATTTGGCAACGGCACCTAAAGTTTGGGAAACAGGCGTCTCGAGTTTAGCTGTTGTTCGCGCAATAACGTTAGCTAACGATCCCAAAGAAGTAATACAAAGCTTTGATCAAATAATGCAGACCGGCCCGCAGTTAGAGCAAGCTAAGCCGACATCAATGATGTTAGAAGGATCGTGTGGTGTCTAGTAGAACGATTTCTGATGCTGATTTTCTCCGTTACCAACGCCAAGTCTCTTTGCCAGAAATTGGCGAAGAAGGTCAACATCACTTAGTTAGTGCTTCCGTATTAGTGATTGGCTGTGGCGGACTAGGCAGTGCAGCATTGATGTATTTGGCAGGGGCAGGTATCGGAAAAATCGTTATTGCAGATAATGATGTAGTGGACGTCAGTAATCTTCATCGGCAAACCGTTTATCGTGAAGAAGATGTCGGTGTCAGAAAAGTTGATGCAATGAAACGACAGCTGAACGCGTTAAATCCACAAGTGAGTATTCGCACGATCAACAAACGAATGGACAGTTTTCAGCTAGGTCTAGAAGTATCGCTAGCTGATATTGTTCTAGATTGCAGTGATAACTTCGAATCTAGACATCAACTAAATGGGGTGTGCTATAAGTACGCGAAGCCACTTGTATCGGGTGCAGCGATTGGTTGGAACGGACAAGTTGCTATGTATTCTTTGGGTGACGACATGCCATCAACAAAGGGATGTTATGAATGTCTGTATCCGAAAGAGGATGGCAATAAACAACATCAGGTGAATGCTAGATGTAGTGATCTTGGTGTCATAGGTCCAATTGTTGGCCTGATAGGTAACATGCAAGCACTGCTCACTATTCAGTATCTAGCAGGTGTACGCGAGCAAATCTCAACGAGCAAAATTCATCTCTTTAGCGGGCAGACAATGCAGTGGCAGCAACTGACGATTCCGAAAGACCCGTCATGTTCTGTGTGTGGTGCGCATCTGGAAACAGATCGGCAAGTTGGCAATTAGGTTAAATATGGAAACGATACAAGTAGTAATCAATGATACGCCGACCAGCGTGAAAAAGGGCGCGTCATTAAGTGAAGTTATCTCAGAGCTGGACCTACCTAACGATGGATGTGTTTTCTCTATCAACAACACCGTTGTGCCTAAAAGTACTTGGCAAACGACAACATTAAATCAGGGCGACAGTATCTCACTGTTCCAAGCGATAGCAGGGGGCTAGACCTATGTTTGAATTAGCTGGAAAATTGACAATAGCCGACAAAACTTTTGGTTCACGTCTATTCACTGGTACAGGAAAGTTTTCTAACAATCAGATCATGGCTGAAGCAATCAAGCGATCAGGCTCTGAGCTTGCGACAATGGCGCTAAAGCGTGTAGACGTTAACGACAAGCAAGATGATATTTTAAAGCCACTGGTTGATTCTGGTGTGAACCTATTACCGAATACATCTGGTGCAAAGACGGCTAAAGACGCTATCTTTGCAGCGCATTTAGCTCGCGAGGCACTTGGCACTAACTGGTTAAAACTCGAAATACATCCTGACCCAAAGTATTTAATGCCAGACCCAATTGAAACGCTAGCTGCGGCAGAGCAACTAGTCCGAGATGGGTTTGTTGTTCTGCCTTATTGTCACGCAGACCCTGTACTTTGCAAACGTCTTGAAGAAGTAGGCTGTGCTGCAGTGATGCCTTTAGGAGCGCCAATTGGCTCTAATAAGGGGATTGTTTCGAAAGATTTTCTTGAGATTATTATCGACCAAGCCAACGTGCCGATTGTTGTTGATGCTGGAATTGGGGCTCCTTCCCACGCAGCATTTGCGATGGAACTCGGTGCCGATGCAGTGTTAGTGAATACTGCAATTGCAGTGGCTAATAATCCTGTTGAAATGGCTCATGCATTCAAGCTTGCGGTCGAATCAGGACGAATGGCTTACGAATCTGGCTTAGCGGGGCAGGTCAATCATGCGGTCGCATCTAGCCACTTACTAATTTCTTAGATGAACTTTGAGTGATAGAAAACATATAAGGTACGAGCAATGAGCTTCGTTGATCAGTTCAAACAACTTAATTGGGACGATATCAGTTTATCTATTTACTCTAAGACGAGTGCTGATGTTGAACGCGCACTTTCAAAAAATAAGCGAGATCTGGAAGATTTTAAATCTTTGATATCACCGGCGGCAGAACCTTATTTAGAGCGTATGGCCCAGCTATCATACGCTGCCACAAGGAAACGTTTTGGTAATACGGTTGGGCTTTATGTACCGCTTTATCTTTCGAATCTATGTGCCAACGCTTGTACTTACTGTGGCTTCTCGATGGAGAATCGAATTAAGCGCCGTACATTGAATAAAGACGAAATACTTGCTGAAGTTGAAGCTATCAAAGCGATGAAGTTTGATAGCGTCCTGCTAGTGACCGGTGAGCATGAAACGAAAGTGGGGATGAACTATTTCCGCGAAATGTTGCCAATCATTAAACCGCATTTCAACTATTTGGCAATGGAAGTTCAACCTTTAGAGCAAGACCAATATACAGAGTTGAAGACTCTCGGATTAGATGCGGTCATGGTGTACCAAGAAACTTACCATCCAAGTACTTACGCGGAGCATCATTTACGCGGTAATAAAACGGATTTTTATCGTCGTCTGGATACGCCTGATCGCTTAGCAAAAGCCGGGATTGATAAGATTGGTATTGGTGCCCTTATCGGGTTAGAGGAGTGGCGAGCAGACTGCTTTTATGTCGCGGCGCACTTGGATTATCTCGAGCGGACTTACTGGCAAACACGTTATTCTATTTCGTTCCCAAGACTAAGACCGTGTGAAGGTGCGCTACAACCCAAGTCGGTTATGACTGACAAGCAGTTAGTACAGCTGATATGTGCATATCGACTGTTAAACCCAGAAGTCGAACTGTCCCTGTCTACGAGAGAGTCTGCTCATTTCCGCGATAACATGTTGCCATTAGGCATTACGTCTATGTCCGCTGCGTCTAAAACTCAGCCTGGAGGATACGCAATGGAAGATGTTGAGCTTGAGCAATTCGAAATAAGTGACGAGAGAAGTGCTGCTGATGTCGAATCTATGATTCGCAATAAAGGTTTCGACCCTGTGTGGAGAGACTGGCATTCTGCATATTCGGGATAATGAGCACAGCACATGCTGAGTGAATGGAGTGTGGGTTGTTTCAATATTCTAGTAGTGTTTCACGTGAAACATACAAAAGGCTTCCGAATAGGAAGCCTTTTTTGTAGGAGAAAATTCTCGCTAGAGTTTATCTACGAACGTTGAAGGTATGCGTGCTGAAGTTATGAATGCTCTAGCGGTCGTGTAGCATCACGGAGCCATTCTTTAACTTCTCCCTCTACAAGATGATTTAAATCATCCCAAACTTTCTGATGGTAGTCATTCAACCAGCTCAATTCAGGTCGAGTCAGTAGGTTCACATTGATGTTTCTTACATCAATTGGGCAACGAGTGAGGGATTCAAGCCCAAATATCTTTAGGTCACCTTGCGTTGGGATTTCAACAACCAGTTCCAAGTTTTCAATTCGGATACCAAACTCATTAGCACGGTAATAGCCAGGCTCGTTGGACAGTACCATGCCTTCAACGAGTGGGATGTCTATTTGTCGTTTTGAAATACTCGCTGGGCCTTCATGAACACTTAAGTAATGGCCAACACCATGACCGGTGCCATGGTCATAATCGAAGCCCTCAGCCCAAAGGTGCTGTCTTGCTAAAGTATCAAGCTGGTAACCTCGAGTACCTTGAGGAAAGCGAGCGCGAGCGATACCAATATGACCTTTTAGAGCTAGTGTAAACTGGCGAATCATAAAGTCTGAAGGCTGACCGATTGCGATGGTGCGGGTAATATCTGTTGTGCCATTTAAGTACTGACCACCTGAATCAACGAGGTAGAGAGAATCCATTGTTAGGTTAGTCGATTCAGCTTCATTCAAATGGTTATAGTGACACATGGCCGCATTGCTGCCTGCCGCTGATATCGTGTCGAAACTCAGATCTTGCAGTGTGCTGTCTTCTTTGCGGAACCCATGCAAGCGGTCGGATAGCTCGCCTTCACTGTGTAGATTTCCACTTTCAACTTCCCTATCGAGCCACGATAGGAACTTGATCATAGCAACACCATCTTTAATGTGGCTATCGCGCATACCTGCAATTTCAACACTGTTTTTGGCCGCTTTTGGCATTGCGCATGGGTCTGATGATTTAACAACATGAGCGCCAGAATTCTGAAGTACCAAAGTGAACCAAGCGTTGCTGGTAGCGGGGTCAACGAGAACCTTATTATTCGAAAAGCTAGATAATGCGGTTTCTAATAAGCTTGGGTCTTGGATAGATACACCAGCGCCGACATGCTCAAAAAAACCATCTTCAATACGTGATTCGTCGATGAAATAGGTAAGGTTTCCAAATGCATCAATGATGGCATGTGATAGCAGAACAGGTAGCGCGATACATCGCTGCCACGAATATTCATGAGCCAGCAAATAGAGTCTAACGATGTAATGACTGAAGCATCGATACCTTGCGAGGAAAGCACTTTGCCGATCTGCTGACGTTTAGCCAGACTGGATTGGCCAGAGTGTTGTTCAGGCATTAGGTAAGTCTTAGATAGTTGCGCGCTTGGTCTGTCATGCCATAATTCATCGATCGGGTTATTTGAAAGCACAACGAGATCCATCGAGTCATTGAATGTTACCTGCGCGTTCGTCAGCCAGTTTCCACTGTGCATCTTAGGGTCTACAGCAACCTTGCTACCGTTATCTAAACTATTCTTCAACCACTCTAGCTCGGTTCTTCGATTAGGTGACGGTACTCAAACAGTTCGTTTGGCACTTGCTTAGTTACTTGAACGGTGTAACGTCCATCAACGAAAATTGCAGCCTTATCTTGGGTAACTACGGCCGTACCTGCCGAACCAGTGAAGCCAGTAAGCCAATGCAAACGTTCGTTGTGTTCTGGAATGTACTCGCCAAGAAATTCATCTTCGTGGGGTATGATGATTGCGTCTAGGCTCTGTTGTTTGAGCCAACCTCGAAGTGCTTCGAGCTTTTGTTCGGTGGTTGTAAACATCGATAAATCCTTCATATCGTCATTATTAGCGCAGTGAACGTCACTATCACAAATACTATGGGAGCACACTGAACCTTCAAGCTAACGCTCTGATTAGTCGTTGGCTGCAAATTCTCTTAGAGAGCCAATGCTTTCATTGATTATGTCTCGTATCCAACGTATCGCAGGATCATTCTCTCTATCTCTGTGCCAGAACAGTGTATACGCCATTGGTGGAAATTCTAGTGGTAAAGGTAGAGTTTGTAGGTCAAGTTGATGAGAAATCATGTTAATGAAATGACTCGGGGCAGTGAACACGAAATCGGTGTAGCTACACAAGCTGGCCGCGCTGTTGAAGTCAGGTACGGTTATAGCAATGTCGCGCTCTAAACCTAGGTCTGCAAGCCTGTAATCTAGTAGCCAGCGATCATTGCCATCACATCGAACTTGAAGATGACGTTGCTTAAGGTAAGCGTCTAGGTCCCATCTACCAGACAGTGCAGGGTGGTTCTTCCTCACCAGACATATCTGTCTATCACGATAGATTTCTTGTTCGCAGATATCCGGTGGAGGAAGCATAGTTAGCTTTGCATCGTTGATATCGATGTCTTTACCTGTAATACCAAAATCGAGCTCGCCTCGCTGGAGTTGGCTAAATGTAGACAGATCCCAAGCATGCGTACTAATCGTTACTTTTGGCGCTCTGTTGAACACTACGGGCAGAAAGTGCGGCAAGATTAGAGGGTAAACGCTTTCAACTGCAGCGATTTGAAAACGATAGTCGCTAACACTTGGATCGAATTGCTCTGGTTGACTAATTTGCTCAAGCTGGTTGAGTAACTTATCTAGCTTAGGCTTTATGTAAAGGGCTTTTGGAGTTGGAAGCATGCCATGTGCCTGACGAACAAACAACGGGTCATCGAACTGTTCTCGTAATTTGGCTAAGTTTTTGCTGACGGCCGACTGGCTTAAGCATAACCTTTGCGCCGCTCTTGTGACGTTAAGTTCTTCAATAAGTACATGGAGGCAGACGAGCAAATTTAAGTCCATCCGGACTAGCTTTTCAATTTTCATGACATTCTCATTTGGAATAACAGTAATGAATTAAGGTCACTGTTTGTAATATCTAGAGTAGCTTACACTTGCATAAATTTCATCGAATAATCGGACTGTTTTGTGCAAAGTTCTACCCAAACCAATGTGACCAAAATGCAATTTGCTTTGCTAACCATGCTTGTGCTGTTTAGCCCGCTAGCAATTGATATATACCTGCCTGCATTACCGCAGATCTCGCAGGCGTTTCACGTGGAACACACATTGGCACAAGACACGATTACATGGTTCTTATTTGCTATGGGCGTTGGGCAACTATTTGCTGGTCCTTTAGCGGATAAACATGGACGTCGAACTGTTGCAATTGTGGGCATCAGCATTTATGGATTGAGCGCTGTATTGGCGTGGAGTGCTCAAACGATTGAGTGGATGTTGATGGCTAGGTTGTTACAAGGCTTAGGTGCGTGTGCGACATCAGTAGCGGCCTTTGCAACAGTTCGCGACCTATTTGGTCCTGAAAAAAGCGGGAAGATGATCAGCTATCTAAATGGAGCGATCTGTTTTATTCCCGCATTAGCACCAATCTTGGGAAGTTGGTTAACCCAACAGTTTGGCTGGAGAAGCAATTTTAGCTTTATGGCGTTATTTGCTCTACTTGTTGGTGTGATTATGTTGATCAATATGAAAGAGACCAACCCAGCCACTGAAAAACAAGCCGTATTTAGGCTAGAACGTTACTGGTCTGTGCTTAAAACGCCCACTTTCATCTTTCATTCTACGCTATGTATGTTAGCCATGGCGGTGATTCTTGCTTACGTTACTTCAGCGCCAGTTGTGTTGATGGATGGTTTGGGGCTGACGATGAATGAGTTTACGTTCTGGTTTGGTATCAATGCCGTAGTTAATATCATCGCATGCTTAACGGCACCAAAATGTATGGACACGTTTGGTACACGCACAACGTTAATCAGTGGTGTACTACTCATGTTGTTTGCGGGAGCTTTGATGCTCTTACTGGCTAACACAGCACAAGCCTGGGCATTTATGACGCCAATCTTTGTATCTTCCATTGGATTTGCTTGGGTACTGGGTTCGGCCGCTGGTAAAGCGCTAGCGCCGTTTGGTGATAAAGCGGGGACAGCTGCAGCTCTTTTAGGCCTGTTCCAAATGAGTGGTTCTGGATTAGTGGTAGGCCTAATGCAACGAGCAAATCTTGAGCCTCAGCATATGATTGCTGTTCAGATGTTGTTGGTGGCACCAGCGCTATTCATTCTATTAAGCAAAGTCGGCAAGGCATGGCACAAAGTTACTGTTTAACCTAATAAACACTGTTTTATTCATAAGTAAACAGGTGTATATTTGTTGCTCTATTACAATGAATTTATGCAGTGGATTTTTGCAATAATGACAATGACAACTTACGAGATGGCTCGTGTTCTCGAGCAACTCGAAGAGGCACCAGAGAAGGTGATGTTTGGCAAGCTACTGGCTGAACTTGGTAACCAAAGTGGTGAGCGCATTCAAAGCGCGGCGAAGCAAGTTCCTTTGCCTTTGCTGCGCGATATGGTTTTTCAGTTTCAACAAGTGATCGAAGCTCGAAAAGATGAGCAAGTCGATTTAATGGCAAAACAACTTGCTGATCAAGGTATCTCAGCGGAAGAGTTAGCGGCATTCCTTAAGCGCTAATATTTCAGGAAAGATGCTCGAATCGTGATTGAAAGAACTCCCTTAATAGGGAGTTTTTTATGGGTTGACGTTCCGGTTGATAGGGTTCTGCAACGAAATTAATGTTTCGGTTGATTGTACTTCATCAATGGCTTGTAGCTTGTCGATTAGAACATATTGCAGCTCCTCAATTGATTTACACATAAGCTTAACGAAGATGTTGTATGCGCCAGTGGTGTAGTAAGCCTCAACGACTTCTTCTAATGCGTTCAACTTTTCAAGCGCGGAGTGATAATCTCGAGCGGCATTTAGATTTATCCCAATGAAGCAGCAGACGTCGTAGCCGAGTTTTTTGGTATCGACAATGACTTCAGTACCTTGAATAACTTCTGCAGACTTCATTTTCTCAATCCGAACGTGGATAGTGGCTGGGCTAACATCAAACTGTTTGGCCATCTCGGCATAAGGGGTGCGAGCATCTTCCATTAAGGTCTTCAAGATCGCTTTGTCTAGATCGTCTAGCTTGGCTTGAGTGATTTGCATCTGTCTTCCTTAGATTGATGGCAATTATGGCTTCGTGATTGAGTCGGCGTTCTTTATCACAGATAATGTTATCATTAACAACTACCTAACACCTGAGAGCCATACTGTGATTCTACGTCTTTTGTTCATGATTATTGCATTATGTAGCAGCTGCGTATTAGCGCAAGAGCAAGATAAAGACGTATTGGTGGTTCACTCATATCATCACGGCTTTTTTTTGGACGGACTCCTTTCAGGCTGGCCTGCAAGAGTCCTTGCAAGATCAGGACATTCGTACCCGCATCCTTTATCTCGATACTAAACGACTTCAAACCCCTGAATACTTAGAACGCCTGACAAGCCTTTATAAAACAAAGTTTAAACAAGAGTCTTTTTCTGCAATTGTCGTGAGTGATAATAACGCTTTAAGGCTAGTCAAAGAGCTTGCAGAGTATGTGGAAGGGACGCCAGTCATCTTTGGTGGAATCAATCACTATCAGCCTAAGCAGCACGAGGGATTACTGGCAACCGGGGTAATAGAGGATATCGACCTCGCCAGTAATTTATCTCTAATAAAGCGTATTCAGCCTAATGTAAAGCGCATCCACATTGTCAGTGATCACTCGATCACTGGCGGGTTAGTTAGGCAGCAGATACTTGAGTTTGTCAGACAGAACCCAAACTACGCCAGCTACATTCGCCATCTTGTGCCGGAGACATTTGACTCCCTTAAGCAGCAGCTTAAGGTGATGAACGAATCTGATAGTGTTCTGTTTTGGATCTATTACCGAGATAAGTACGGTAATATCATTAGCGATGATGACTGGAAAGAGCTCAATCAACAAGCGACCGCACCAATTTATATGGTGCAGGACCTAGGTCTTGGCTATGGGGCGGTTGGCGGTGTAATACAAAGCGGGCGTAAACAAGGCCAGCAAGCGGGTGATATCCTCGTTAAAGTACTGGCCAACCCAGAGGCACCACTGCCTAAGCCGATTGCAGGGACTCCTGAAATTAAATTGGATTACCAAGCGGTGGCTAAATGGGGGTTAGGTATTGAGGGCGAGGCTGCATCAGTCATCTTCAATAAACCACTGTCATTTGTAGAACGTTATGAGCGAGAGATTCAACTGGTAGCCAGTTTATTACTTGGCTTGGCGATCATCGTTTGTACGCTCATTTACTTCCTGATTCGACTGAAAAAAAGCGAAGGTTCGGCTAAAGAAAGCCAGTTGCTATTAGAGTCTATTTTTGACCAGAGCTACCAGTATATTGGGTTGCTTGATGACGAGGGCAAACTGGTTTCCAACAATAGTAAGTTGCAAGAGCTACTGTTCTTTCAAGGTTATCAACTCGATAAGCCGATTTGGAATCATGAACATTGGGAAGTTTCAGGAGCGAAAGCCCTCGAAGCGTTCTTTAAACGTAAAGGTGAGTGTGTAAGCCAAATTGAATGTGAAATCTGGCATCAGGACAAGGGATCTATGATGCTAGAGATTTCTATAAAGCCATTACCACAAGGTTTGTCGACACGAAGTAAATACTTACTTGAAGCACGAGATATTACTTCACGTAAACTCACTGAAGAGAAGTTGATTCAAAGAGAAAAGAGCTTGAGTCATTACTATGATAAGCAACCAGTGATGATGATTACACTTGATGAACGAAACCGCATTCAGCAAGTGAACAACTTCACTGAGCAACTACTAGGTAAAGAAGCGAATCAACTATTGGGTCGTTACCTCAGCGAGCTCTATTCTGATCCAACATCGCTTTCACCTCGCCAGATTTTACTTCAGCCTAAGCAAGCGGTTCATGGGGTTTGGCGTCGCGAAGTAGAGTATCGTCATCTTGAAGGTCATGATTTGTGGATTCGAGAGAATATTCGCCCGCTGCCAGAAACGGGCCATTTGCTGATTGTTGGCGAAGACGTGACGGAAATGCGCAATCTTGCGGACCAACTCGCCTACCAAGCTCGTCATGACCTGCTGACTGATACCTTCAACCGCAACCAGTTTGAGATCGAGCTGGAAAAGGCGCTGAAGGAAGTTGAGACACGCATGCGCACCCACGCCATGCTTTACCTCGACCTCGACCAACTTAAAGTTCTTAACGATACAGCAGGCCATGAGGCGGGTGACGCAGCCATTCAGTTTGCAGCCAGCGCGTTGGAAGAGACCCTTCCATATAACGCTATTCTTGCTCGAATGGGCGGAGATGAGTTTGCGGTACTACTGAAAGACTGTACTGAACTTGATGCCGTACACGTTGCTAAGGACATCATCGCTAACCTTAATGAACATTCGTTTTTCTGGGAAGAGATAAGCTTAAATCTAACTTGTTCTATTGGTATACGATTGATTGACGATACGGCGATATCTCCTCAAATGGTGCATGCCCAAGCGGATACAGCGTGTCATGCTGCTAAAGAAGAGGGGCGAAATCGCTATAATCTTTATTGCCAGGATGACGAAGATCTTAAACGCCGCCACCAAGAGATGGCGAGTGTCAGCTTAGTGCATGATGCGCTTGCCAATGATCGTCTTGAGCTGTTTGCCCAGCAAATCTTACCGCTTAGCGGAGATTCAACAGCGATCCACTTTGAGGTGTTGGTGCGAATTAGGCAAACCAATGGGGATTACATCTCTCCAGCGATCTTTATGCCAGCCTCAGAGCGCTACAACATCGCACATAAGATTGATAAAAAGGTGGTGAGCAATACCTTAGCTTGGTTGGAGAGTCAGCCAGACACGTTGGAGGCAATAAGTCGCTGCTCAATTAATCTATCGGCCATTCGATTGGCAACGCGGAGTTTATTGAGTTTCTGATAACGGCCTTAGAACGCACTACAGTACCTAGTGATAAGCTCTGTTTTGAAATTACAGAGACCGCTGCGATGAACAACATGAATTTGGCGATTAAAGTATTTGGTCGCTTGAAAGAGTTGGGCTGCATAATTGCATTAGATGATTTTGGTTCTGGCCTATCATCCTTTGGCTACTTGAAAAAATTGCCTGTCGACGTGGTGAAGATTGATGGCCTATTTGTACGTGATATCGACGTCAATGAGATGGACTACGTGATGGTTCGTTCTATAAACGATCTGGCCAAGCAGATGGGTAAGATTACGGTGGCGGAATTCGTTGAGAACAACGATATCATTGATAAGCTGGTGGAGCTTGGCGTGGATTATGGTCAAGGCTACATTATTGGCAGGCCAAAGCCGATTCAACAACTCGCCGATGAGTTGATGGCAGCAAGATAAGTGCTAGGGTCTGTTGACCTTTCGAGCTGATTTTTGCAGCTCTTTGTGGGAAATTTACACAAGGCAGAGGCTTCGAGGTGTAGTTCGTCTACATGAAAAGCCGATAACGCAGTAGAAATGAACCACAAAGGCTGCCCGTAGGGTTCGGCTAAAAATCGTTTTATGCTTTGTTGAAGACTATTTGCTTAGAATGACTAGGCTACACAGTCTTCGCCGCACCTAAAATGATTTTGGCTCGAACAAAATTTAACCGCGAAAGATCAACAGACCCTGATTACTCGCACTATTCATTCGTAGCATGGTGCAAAATTGGGTAAACTTGCCGACCTTCTATCAGCGCCAACGATCAAGCGGAGACTAACGTGCAGCTACAACTCATTTGTGAAGACCCAAGTTTAGAGTCGTACTTTAGCGAGCTCACCTCGCGTTGGGGCTTGCAGCACGATGCAAATAGTATTCTCGCGCTTGTCCATACTGGCGAGCGTTTAGAACTGCGCAAAACGAATGAGCCTAAACTAGGTGCCATCTTTGTCGATCTAGTGGGTGGTGCGGTTGGTCATCGTAGAAAGTTTGGTGGCGGTAAAGGGCAAGCGATTGCAAAAGCAGCAGGGCTAAATAAAGGGGCACTACCTACCGTATTGGATGGGACTGCAGGACTAGGGCGTGATGCGTTTGTATTGGCATCGCTTGGTTGCCGCGTGCAGATGGTGGAACGCCACCCAGTGGTTGCAGCGCTACTCGAAGATGGTTTGGCTCGGGCTAAACAAGATGACGACATCGGCGAGTGGGTCTCCGAGCGAATGACGCTGCTTCATGCTTCTAGCCATGATGCGCTGTCTTCACTGAGTTTAGACGCTAATTTTGATAAACCTGATGTGGTTTATCTCGACCCAATGTATCCACACCCAGAGAACAAAAAGAAATCGGCTCTGGTTAAAAAAGAGATGCGCGTTTTCCAATCTTTGGTGGGGGCAGATATCGATGCGGACGCACTGTTGGAACCTGCCTTAGCCCTTGCAAATAAAAGAGTGGTGGTAAAACGGCCAGATTATGCAAACTGGCTAGATGAGGCCAAACCGACCATGGCCATAGAGACCAAAAAGAATCGATTTGATGTCTATGTACTCTCTGCGATGAAAGACTAAGGTCAACGGATTCTAACGATGACAAAAAACGCCCACGACTATCGTGGGCGTTTTTTCTATCTACTGTGTGACTTATTGGCGATCAATCGTTAATTGGAACCACAAGCAGGTCCACAGGGGTGCAGTTAATCAGCTGCTTGGTTGACGACAACAGCTTACTCCAAAAGTCCTGATGGTGTCCGCAGATAACCAAATCTACCGAGTGTTCTTTAATGGTGTCGCACAGCTCATTAGAAAGATCACCACTGCCCACTAAGGTGTGCTTGATTGGAAAATCCGCATATTCAGCCAGTTCTTGGAGCTGTTTTTGTGAGCTTTCCATTGTGTGGTGTTGGGTTTCGGCAAGGTTGATATCGATGAGGCCCGTGTATAGCTCGGCGTAATTCACATCGATATGGATGAAAGAAACGTCGGCATTGAGAGGTTTAGCGAGCGAAACCGCTTTATCGACGAGAAGTTTGCTGTCTTCGGAAAGATCGATAGCAACAAGGAGATGTTGGTAGCTCATGGCACTTCCTCCATTTCGATAATTGTATACCCAAGTGACTTCAAGATGCAGGATTCAGAGCGTGGCCATGGGTTCAAGTTCAAGGCAAATGACGCAGCGGAATAATGAGTTCTTTCCAAGTCATTTAACGCAGAAATTGGAGCCATGACCCGCTCCCAAAGGGCGAGTTTGCCTAGCTCGCATACTTTGTTAACGACTCTCAATTTAGAACCACTAGATTGTCGAGCCGTCGCCGCGTATGCAAACTAGGCAACTCTCGCTGAACCACGCATCTAGAGGTTACTTGGGTATAATAAGAATAGCACTCGTAGGCGATTGTTTTTGTTGTTGTGATCTCAAGATCCACATCTTCGTGTATAGGTGGTATGGTAGTCAGGTAACAACAAATAAAAGCAGAAAGACAGTCAATTAGGAGCATTAGATGTTATCTCAAGCAATGGTTGAAAAATTGAATGAGCAAATTAATCTCGAATTTTTCTCATCCAATCTATACTTACAAATGAGTGCTTGGTGTGAAGACAAAGGATTTGAAGGTGCAGCTGAGTTTCTTCGCGCTCACGCAGTAGAAGAAATGGAACATATGCAGCGTCTATTCACTTACGTAAGTGAGACAGGTGCGATGCCAATTTTAGGAGCAATTGACGCTCCACAGCACGAATTCGCAAGCTTGGGTGATGTGTTCCGTCTAACGTTTGAGCATGAGCAGATGATTACGCAAAAAATCAACACGCTAGCTCATGTTGCATTCTCTAGCCAAGATTACTCAACATTCAACTTCCTACAGTGGTACGTTGCTGAACAGCACGAAGAAGAGAAGTTGTTTAAAGGGATTTTAGACAAGCTAGAACTGGTTGGCGAAGATGGCAAAGCTCTGTTCTTCATCGACAAAGACCTAGCGCAAATGGCAAAAGAAGGTTCATCTTCTATCATGGATGCCCCAGCTGAATAACATCAGCGAAAAGACAGCGTAGTTATCGTCTTTTTCTCTCGGGCACGGATAGTCGATGTAGGGAGGAAAAGATGATCACTGGCGATACCATTCTACTGGCATTAATGTTAGTAACTGGGGTAAACATGGCCCGTTACCTAACAGCACTTCGTTCTTTAATTTATGTCATGCGCGAGGCGCATCCTCTCTTGTATCAGCAAGTTGACGGTGGGGGATTCTTTACCACCCACGGTAATGTCACAAAACAAGTGCGCTTGTTCCACTACATCAAGAGCAAAGAATATCATCACCATCATGACACATTGTTTACGGGCAAATGTGACCGTGTGCGTGAGCTGTTTATTCTGTCTGCCACGTTGTTCTTCGTAACACTACTAGCGGCATTTATTGTGTAGCCTTAGGCTGTGCAGGACTCACCATAGAAATTGGTAAGTTTGGCGGTATGATACGATGCATTGGCATCACGCTCATTAGTAGGTAAAATGGCCAAAGTTAAGCAAGGATGTGCAAACGCACATCCTTTTTTTATTGCCTGTTTGGTCGGCAATTGAGTAAGAGAAGTAAGCATGAGTGAAAGGTTTGACGTTGTCATAATTGGTGCAGGCGCAGCAGGGTTAATGTGCGCAGCAGAAGCGGGTAAACGTGGCCGGAAAGTGCTGGTGGTAGACCATGCTAAAAAGCCTGGTCGCAAAATCCTAATAGCCGGTGGTGGCCGTTGTAACTTCACTAACTATGATGTGACTGCTAAGCATTTCCTCTGTCAAAACCCACACTTCGTTAAATCGGCGCTGGCTCAGTACACCAATTGGGACTTTATATCGATGATCTACAAACACGGTGTCGAGTTTGAAGAGCGCGATCATGGTCAGCTGTTTTGTGTTGGCGATGATGATTCAAAAAGCATCGTTAAGATGCTGCTAGCGGAGTGTAATTTACCAAGCGTCCAACTGCGTTATCAGCAAGAGGTCACTGACATCGAGCAAACCGACTCTGGCTTTGCACTGCAAGTAAACTTAAAACCGATTGAGTGTGACTCGCTTGTTGTTGCGACTGGCGGCTTGTCGATGCCTAAGCTGGGTGCAACGCCATTTGGCTACAAGGTAGCTGAGCAGTTTGGTTTATCGGTTGTGCCGACGACGGCAGGTTTGGTTCCTTTTACTCTGCACAAAGAAGACAAAGAGGATTTTGCCGAGCTGTCTGGTATTGCGATTCCGGTCGAGATTACGACGGTAAGCAAAAAAACCTTCAAAGAGGCATTGCTGTTTACTCACCGCGGTCTTTCTGGCCCATCGGTGTTGCAGATTTCGTCTTACTGGAAGCCAGGTGAGAAGGTCACGATAAATCTGGTACCTGATGTAGATGTCGATGAACTACTGACGCAATCGGTCGCAAAGCACCCAAATCAAAGCCTAAAGAATACCTTGGCTAAAGTCTTGCCTAAGCGCTTAGTGGAAGTTCTGATTGAACGTAAAGTTCTGCAAGACAAACCGCTGATTCAGTTTGGGCCTAAGCAACTAAAAGCGGTAACAGAGACTTTGGAGCATTGGCAAATCGTACCAAATGGAACGGAAGGCTATCGCACTGCGGAGGTTACCTTGGGTGGTGTGAATACGGATCATATATCGTCGAAAACCATGGAATGTAAGCAAGTGAAAGGTTTGTACTTTGTGGGTGAGGTGATGGATGTGACTGGCTGGCTTGGAGGCTACAACTTCCAGTGGTGTTGGTCGAGTGGTTACGTCGCAGGCCAATGGGTATAAGGCTCTATTAAGGTTCTATCATCTTTTAACTCAATTGAAAACGAGCGGTTCACTCATCAGTATTGTGAGATTGTTTCCGCTCTAAAGTTTACTTTTTGTCCTATAGTAATGAGAAGAAAATCAATAAGGCAAAAGGTGCACCTATGGGTCAAGAAGCGCTGATCTCCCGAATCAATGAGTTACCAAGAATTGAAAGCATACTGCAAGAGTTGCTTGAAATGGTGAATCGAGAAACTCTCGATTTTGGTGAGCTATCAAAAAAGATGTCGATGGATCAGGTGCTCAGTGCTCGTGTCCTGCGAATGGCAAACTCGGCTCACTTTGGCGGAGTGAATGGGGTCTCGACCATTAACGATGCTATTATACGAGTAGGGGCGGGAGCATCCGAACCCTTATCTCTTCCTCAATACTCTCAACCACCTTTCCTAAACTTGAAACCCTTAATATCAAAGACTATTGGGCGAATACCTTTGAAATCTCGCTGATTGCGAGCACGATAGCCAAAGATATTAAGCTCGATCCCAATCTCACCTTTACCACAGGCGTTTTGCATAACATTGGTGAACTGATGATTCACTCTCTTGTCCCAGAGCAAGCTAGCGAAATTACCGCTCGGGTAGAAGCGGGTGAAGACCCAACTAAAGTTCAACGTGAAGTGTTGGATACAGACTCACAACAGCTGGGTGCAGTATTGGCAGAGACTTGGAAATTCCCCTCAGATATGATTGATGCCATTGCTAACGTTAATCATCCTGGCCAAGCGAATGAATCCAAACATTTGGCATGTACCTTGTTTCTTGCTCGGGATATTCATCGTCGATGGGATTCGATGCTAACGTCGAACGAAAAACAGCACTACTTAGAAAGCAGTGCTGCGGCTAAAGCGTTGAAAGTGTCAACTAACTTGATTGAAGAAATTGATGCAATTCGCGGCCAAGGTGTTGAAATGGCGTACGAACTATTCTAGATCTCACTGACCTTAGACTGATCTTTGGGCTTGGTTTTGATCTGTTGGATCACTAGGCCCAAGATGATCAGAACCAAGCGACTAATGTAGCAGGGTGGATTTGTTCACCAATAATGGTTGCGAGTAAAATCAACGAGATGAACGGTGAAGCAAAGATAAGGTTGCTAATTCGAGCGGTATTGGCCGTCAGCTTCATTGCGCTAAGCCACAGAACAAAAGTCACGCCCATTTCAAATAAGCCCACGTAGGTCACCGCTAGCCAGCCTTGAGTGGTTATCTGGCTCCAGCTTGCTCCCTCATACCAACTTAAACCCAAAGCAAATGGGATAGCGACAAGGAAACCGAGTAGTACACCCACAACAGGGTCGGCCTTATTTTTAGTATTGAGAATCCAATAACCAGCCCAAAGTAGAGTTGATAACAGTGCTAGTGCTACCCCCACAGGGCTATCAAAATCGAGTCCGAGAATGTCGCCTTTAGTGGCAATTACAATCACTCCAAAGTAGCTGAAGCCACAAGCAACCCAATCCTGCTTGCGAATGGTTTGGCCGAGAAAAACGGCTGCCATTAAGGTCAGCGTAATCGCCCAACTGTAATTGATGGCCTGAGCTTGTGAGGCGGGTAACAAGTCATACGCTTTGAACAGGATGAGGTAGTATGCCAGTGGGTTGATCAACCCTAACATCACGTAATACCAAGGGTTCGATAAGAAGGTAGTTGAAAGTAGGGACAGCTTGCTTTGAGCAAAACAGATAGCGATTAACGCGACAGCAGACACAATGCTCGCCACAGTGAGCATTTGGATCGGAGTAAACTCTGCCAGTGTGAGCTTAAATGCAGTCGCAACGGTCGACCACAGCAGCACGGCAGAAAGGCCAAAGCCTAAAGCACGACGCTCGTTCATTATTTGTATTCTTATAGTGGGATGTGAAGGCGAATACGCCAAAGTTCGCTTAGTCTATCCGTGATTATAAATGCGACAAACTGGACATTTATCCAGTATGGAAATACCATTTGAGTAGGTTTGACTGGGTAAAAAGTGATTACCATGCAATGGGTTATAGAACATCAAAATCTCATCTTTAGTGCGCTCGGCAGTGCCGCTCTCGTGGGGGGTTCAGTTGGTTGGTGGGTGAAACAAAAAAACCAACCTCAAAGTGCAGCTACTCGAGCAACAAATTGAATCTAATCAGCAGCTCTTTCAGTCTCAGTTAGAGCAAGTCAAGAAGGAGCTAGCTGAGGCCTTGTCAGAGCTTGATGAGCTTGATGCCGCTCGCGATCAATCGGCGCACGAACTTAAGCAATCCCATGGTAAATTTATGGCCGTCATGGAAAAGCTGCGCTACTTCGAAGCGGTGAAGCAGGAGCGTCAGCAGTATGCTCAAGAGTTGAATGAAACGCGTGAGCAAAAATCCCAGCTTGATGCGCAGCTACGAGAACAAAGCGCTCGTCACGAGCAAGAGATGAAAGCCAGTGAAGATAAGTTAAAGCTTCTAGAGCAGGCTGAAGAGCGTTTGAAGCAGCAGTTTGAGCATCTGGCTAATCAACTGTTTGAAGCCAAAACAGCCAAAGTAGACCAACAGAACAAGCAAAGCTTGGAAGGGTTACTTTCCCCATTGAAGGAGCAGCTAGAGGGCTTTAAAAAGCAGGTCAATGACAGCTTTAACCTAGAAGCAAAAGAGCGTCATACCTTGGTGCATGAGCTGAAGAATTTGCAGAAGCTCAATGAGCAGATGACTCGAGAAGCAGTCAACCTGACTCAGGCACTCAAAGGGGACAACAAGCAACAAGGCAATTGGGGCGAGGTAGTACTTGCTCGCGTGCTTGCGGAATCAGGTTTGAGGGAAGGGCATGAATATCAAACTCAAGTCAGTTTGCAAAACGAAGCAGGTAAGCGATATCAGCCGGATGTAATTGTTCACTTACCTCACGATAAACAGGTGGTGGTGGATTCAAAAATGGCTCTGGTGGCGTTTGAACGCTACTTCAATGCCGAAACCGACCAAGATAAAGAACGTGCCTTAGCGGATCACTTGGTCGCGCTTCGTGCGCATATCAAAGGGTTGAGTCAGAAGGACTACCATCAGTTGAAAGGCATTCAAAGTTTGGATTATGTGCTGATGTTTATTCCGGTTGAGCCTGCATTCCAAGTGGCAATTCAAGCCGACCCTAGCTTGGTTAAAGATGCCATGGAGCAGAACATCATTTTAGTGAGCCCAACCACTTTGCTGGTGGCGCTAAGAACCATAGATAATCTGTGGCGTAACGAAAGGCAGAATCAGAACGCGCAAATTATTGCCGAACGCGCAAGCAAGCTATATGACAAACTCCGTCTGTTTGTGGATGACATGGAAAGCTTGGGTACTGCGCTTGATCGCGCCAATCAAAACTACCAAGCGCGATGAATAAACTTGTCACTGGGCGCGGCAATGTGATTCGTCAGGCCGAAGGGTTTAAGCAATTAGGGGTAGAAGTGAAGCGCCCCATCTCAAGTAACTTGGTCGAAATCGCACAAAATGATGCTTTGCTAGAAAATGATCAGGGAGTTGAAAGACATCCCGCTGAGGATAAAGTAAACTGATTGGCCGCAACGCAGGGGGTGATGCCTTCTAGTTGGTTAAGCGTTGCCCAAGAGGAATCATCATGACGGATACAAGCGTGCAATCAAATACAGCAACAGAAATGAACGAAGCGAATCACGACCAAGGGATTCATAACGAAGTGGCTCACAATGAAGCAGCTCGTAATGAAACGACTCACTTTGGTTTCGAAACCGTAGCGAAAGAAGAGAAAGTCGCGAAAGTTGCGGAAGTGTTCCATTCAGTCGCAGCAAAATACGACATCATGAATGACCTGATGTCAGGTGGTATTCATCGCTTGTGGAAGCGTTTCACGATTGATTGCAGTGGTGCGCGCCCGGGTCAGCGTATTCTTGATTTAGGTGGCGGTACCGGTGACTTAACTGCGAAATTTTCACGCATTGTTGGTGACAAAGGTCATGTCATCTTGGCTGACATCAACAACTCTATGCTGAACGTCGGTCGCGATAAACTGCGTGACATTGGTATCGTGGGCAATGTGCACTACGTACAAGCGAACGCAGAAGAGCTACCGTTCCCAGATGACTACTTTGACTGTATTACCATCAGCTTCTGCCTACGTAACGTTACCGATAAAGACAAGGCGCTGCGCTCGATGTTCCGTGTACTTAAGCCAGGTGGCCGTTTGTTAGTGCTGGAGTTCTCTAAGCCTGTCTTAGAACCTCTTTCAAAGGTCTACGATGCGTATTCATTCCACTTACTGCCTAAGATGGGTGAAATCATCGCAAACGATGCAGATAGCTATCGCTACCTTGCTGAATCTATTCGCATGCACCCAGACCAAGATACACTGCAAGGTATGATGGAAGAAGCTGGCTTCGAGAAGACCAACTACTACAACCTCACTGGCGGTATTGTTGCATTACACCGTGGATACAAGTTTTAAGCGCGAGAGTTCAACAGAACCTAGGGAACAGTATGCCATTTGAACCTTTGGTGACGGCTGCCATTGAAACGTCGCTCAATATCCTTATTAACGACGACCCAGAGCTGGGTCGCCGTTTATCTCGCCTAAAAGGCAAAGTCATTCAACTGCACATTAAGGAGATCGATCGTGCGATTACCTTCGTGTTTAGTCAGCAGATAGACGTGCTTGGTCAGTATGAAGGCGAACCCGATTGTTACCTCTCTTTAAACTTATCGATTCTTCCTGAGTTAAGAGAACAATCCAACATCACCAAGCTGATTAAAGAAGATAAGCTAGTGCTTGAAGGTGATATTCAGTTGGCGCAGAAGTTTGCCCAGTTGATGACAGACTGCAAACCGGATTTGGAAGAGTGGCTATCACGTGTAACGGGTGATGTGGTTGCTCGCACGTTGGTTCAAGGTGTTAAAAACGTTGGTGAGTTCGTTCAAGATCAAGCGAAAAAACATCAGAGCCATTTAAGCCAAGTATTAACGGAAGAGTGGAAAATCGCACCAGGTCCGTTGGAAGTCGCTTACTTCTGCGATCAAGTAGCGGATGCTGACCAGTACGCTAAACAGTTAGAAACCCGATTAAACGCTCTAATGGAGAAAGCATGACCCCATCAGAGCTAAAACGTCTATATCACATCATTAAGGTTCAGCTTGAGTATGGCTTAGATGAATTATTGCCAACTCATGAACTGACTAAAGCGCCGTTACTGGCTCGCAAGTCGCTATTTTGGGTTAAGAATAAGCATTCAGATAAACCACTTGGCGATCGTCTACGCTTAGCGCTTCAAGAGTTGGGCCCTGTGTGGATAAAGTTCGGCCAAATGATGTCCACTCGCCGTGATTTGTTCCCGCCACATATTGCGGATCCTCTTGCGATGCTGCAAGACAAGGTTGCGCCTTTTGATGGAGAGCTTGCCAAACAGCAGATGGAAAAGGCTTTAGGTGGGCCACTGGAAAATTGGTTTACCGACTTTGATATAACGCCACTTGCTTCGGCTTCAATTGCACAAGTACATACGGCTAAGCTCAAGGAATCCGGCCGAGAGATCGTGCTTAAAGTGATTCGTCCAGATATTCGCCCTGTCATCGATGCTGATCTTAAGTTAATGCATCGCATGGCTCGCATTGTGCAAAAGCTCAGCCTGACGCACGTCGTTTAAAACCCGTTGAGGTGGTACGCGAGTACGAAAAAACGCTACTCGACGAACTAGACTTACGCCGAGAGGCAGCAAATGCGATCCAGCTGCGTCGTAATTTCGAAGGCAGTGAAGAGCTTTATGTTCCTGAAATAATTACCGACTATAGTAACGAAACGGTGATGTGTTCAGAGCGCATTTACGGCATTCAGGTTTCAGATATCGATGGTTTAAAAGCCAATGGTACTAACATGAAACTATTGGCAGAACGCGGCGTAAGTGTATTCTTTACTCAGGTGTTTAGAGATAGTTTCTTTCATGCCGACATGCACCCGGGCAACGTTTTCGTTAAACCGGAGCACCCAGAAAATCCGCAGTGGATTGGCTTGGACTGCGGCATCGTTGGTACGTTAAATAGCGAAGATAAGCGCTACTTAGCTGAGAACTTACTGGCTTTCTTTAACCGCGATTATCGACGTGTAGCAGAACTGCATGTGGATTCAGGCTGGGTTCCACGTGAAACCAACGTTGATGAATTTGAATTTGCAATTCGTATGGTATGTGAGCCAATTTTTGCAAAACCCTTATGCGAAATTTCCTTTGGTCATGTATTGTTGAATTTGTTCAATACGGCGCGACGTTTCCATATGGAAGTGCAGCACAATTGGTTTTATTACAAAAGACGCTTCTGTACATTGAAGGGTTAGGTCGTCAGCTCTACCCACAGCTTGATTTGTGGGAAACGGCGATGCCATTCCTTGAAGAGTGGATGATGAACCAAGTTGGCCCTAAGGCCTTTATCAATTCAGTGAAAGATAGAGCGCCGTTTTGGGCTGAGAAACTCCCAGAATTGCCAGAACTGCTTTATGACAGCTTAAAACAGGGTAAAGCAATGAACCACAGAATGGATCAGCTTTACCAAGGCTACAGGCAGAGCAAGCGTCAGCAAGCAACCGGTAAATTTTTGTTTGGCGTTGGCGCCACTTTAGTCGTATGCTCAGCAATAATGCTAAGTAGTGGCTTTGAATCACTGTCTCTTGCAGGAGGTATCGCAGGGGTCACATTTTGGCTGTTCAGTTGGCGAGCCTATCGCCGTTAGACGTTAAACTGACAATTAGTTCTTGATAAACAAAGACCCGAGGAAAAGAGAATGGGTGGTATTAGTGTTTGGCAACTTTTAATCATTGCTGTCATTGTTGTTTTGTTGTTCGGTACAAAGAAACTGCGCGGTATTGGCGGTGACTTAGGTGGTGCAGTGAAAGGCTTCAAGAAAGCGATGAGCGATGAAGAATCTGATAAGAAAGATGCAGATTTCGAGCAGAAGAACATCGAGCAGCAGAAAACAAACGCTGCTGAAACAGAAACTAAGAAAGACAAAGAGCAGGCGTAACACGTGTTTGATATCGGTTTTTGGGAACTGGTATTAATATCTGTTGTAGGGCTGGTGGTATTGGGACCGGAACGGTTGCCTCATGCTATTCGTAGTGTGTCGAAGTTTATTAGCTCTGCTAAAAACATGGCCAATAGTGTCAAAGACGAACTGTCGCATGAGTTGAAAGTTCAGGAACTGCAGGAAAACCTACGCAAGGCTGAGAAAATGGGGATGGAAGATCTGTCACCAGAGCTTAAATCTTCGGTAGAAGAGTTAAAGCAAGCCGCGCAAGAGGTTCAACGTCCTTATGCTAAGAAAGAAACCTCTGAAAGCTTAGAGCAAGAAAAAGCGCCAGAAGTTGTCAATCAAGCAGCATCACCTGAAGCGGAAACGCCGGAAGCCACAGAATCGCTGAATGCGTCAGTGGCACAGTCTACGGCAGATAAGAAAGCCGAATAGTCTCGCATAGCTAGGAGCTACAATGGGCAAACCCCTTAGTAGCTCCTTTTTGATCTGATTGAATTGAGGTTAGACATGTCTTCTGTTGAGCAGACACAGCCTTTGATTAGCCATTTGTTGGAACTTCGTAACCGTCTATTACGCTGTATTGTCGCAGTGTTGGTGGTATTCCTTGGCCTAATCTATTTTGCTAACGACATTTATGAGTTCATCTCAGCTCCGTTAGTCGATCGCCTTCCGGAAGGGGCGACAATGATTGCAACCGATGTTGCGTCACCGTTTTTTACACCTTTAAAACTGACATTGATCTCAGCGTTGTTTATTTCAGTTCCTTTTATCTTGTATCAAGTTTGGGCTTTCGTCGCACCAGGTTTATACAAGCATGAACGTCGACTCGTGATGCCACTGCTGTTTTCTAGCTCACTGCTGTTTTACTGTGGTGTTGCGTTTGCATACTTTGTTGTGTTCCCACTCGTATTCGGTTTCTTTACCGCAATTTCATTGGGCGGTGTAGAGTTTGCTACGGACATTTCTAGCTACTTAGATTTTGTACTAGCGCTGTTCTTTGCGTTTGGTGTCGCATTTGAGGTTCCTGTTGCCATTATCCTACTTTGTTGGACCGGAGCGACGGATCCAAAGAGCCTAAGTGAGAAGCGACCGTATATTGTCGTAGGTGCTTTTGTGGTGGGGATGATGCTAACGCCGCCAGATATGATTTCACAGACCCTGTTAGCGATTCCGATGTGTTTACTGTTTGAAGTTGGCTTATTCTTCGCCCGTTTCTACACACGCAAGGAAGACGAAGAGCAAGAGCAGGCAGAGTAGATATTATTCTGAAATGTTGCTCTGAAGTAGCGTTCTGAAATGAAAAAAGGTTACCCAATGGGTAACCTTTTTTGCTAATGGTGGCTATCTCACTTTGATAACGTGTCCGCACTTCTCGCACACGTAAAGCTCTTTAATTCCAAGAAGCTTTTGCCAAAAACTACGATGTTCTCTTTGCAGATAGTTTCTGTGATCGCACATATATTCATTCCCTGTTGTTCTGCTGGTTGCATAATAAAGGGAAAGTTTATAAATTTCACCAATTATATTGAACCAACATCACACTAATAATGACTTGGTTTCATATTTTTGGCCTATTTAATGTTTTTGAAGAGATTTATCGCATTTTTTGATGTTATCTCTATGATTTTATTGACTTCTGTTTCTCGTAGGTCAGCTACTCTGTTAGCGACGAGAGAGACAAAGGCTGGCTCATTTCGCTTACCGCGATGTGGTACTGGGGCCAGATATGGACAGTCTGTTTCTAAGATAACTTTACTCAAGTCTAGGTGTGGGATCACCTTATCCATCCCGCCATTCTTAAATGTTGAAACGCCGCCTAAGCCTAAGTGGAAGCCTAAATCGTTAATTGCTTTCGCTTCATCGACGCTGCCACCAAAACAGTGAAAGACACCGGAAAGAGAACCGTCTTGCTCGGTCTTCAGAAGTGTTAATGTCTCTTCAATTGAATCGCGAGTATGGATGACGACAGGTAAGTTGAGCTCTTTGGCCCAATTAAGTTGAGTAATGAAGGCTTTCTCTTGCTCTGCTTTATAGGTTTTATCCCAATAGAGATCGATACCAATTTCACCAACGGCAATGAATTTGTGCTTATCAAACCAAGAGTGGATAGTTTTAAGTGTTTCGTCGACGTTTGCGTCAACATAGCAGGGGTGTAGGCCCATCATTGAGCGGCAAATCTCTGGATAGGCGGCCTCTGTGTTTAGCATTGGCTCAATAGATTCAAGATCAATGTTCGGTAGCAGAATATGGCTGATCCCTTGTTCAAGTGCGCGTTTCACCACTTCATCTCGGTCATTATCAAATTCAGTCGCGTAAATATGGGCGTGGGTATCAATCATGGTTATCTCAGATGGGTATGTGCATTTAACAAAATTATACGGCAGTGTCGGTAGTGACCACAAACTTCAAATATTACGGTCTGTAGGGAAAGGTGATTCGTTAAATAGGCATCACAGTTCCTATTTTTTTATTCTGAGGCGCTAGCGCAACGAGTGGAGAATGATATGATTTTGGTTTACCACCAAGGTGTACTGTTTCAGACAAGGAGAATCGAGTGTCTGCATCTATTCAAGGGCAATTCCCAGAGCGCCGTATGCGCCGTATGCGTAAGCATGACTTTAGCCGTCGCTTAATGGCAGAAAATCAGCTATCCGTTAATGATCTTATCTACCCGATGTTCATTCTTATGGGCAAAGATCGTCGTGAAACGGTTGACTCGATGCCAGGCATCGAGCGTCTTTCTATCGACTTAATGCTTGAAGAAGCTCAGTATCTTGCACAGCTAGGTGTACCTGCGATTGCGTTATTCCCAGTGGTAAACCAAGACGCGAAGTCATTGTGTGCGGCAGAAGCTTATAATCCGGAAGGTTTAGTGCAGCGTGCTGTACGTTCATTGAAAGAGCACGTGCCTGAAATTGGTGTTATTACTGATGTTGCGCTAGACCCGTTCACCACACACGGCCAGGACGGCATCATTGATGAAGAAGGTTACGTGCAAAATGATGAGACAACCAAAGTGCTCATCAAGCAGGCGCTTTCCCATGCAGAAGCAGGGGCAGATGTTGTTGCGCCGTCAGACATGATGGATGGCCGCATTGGTAAGATTCGTGAAGCATTAGAGAAAGCTGGTCACATTCATACCCAAATAATGGCTTATTCCGCTAAGTACGCCTCATGTTATTACGGTCCATTCCGTGACGCGGTTGGCTCGGCGGCAAATTTAAAAGGTGGTGATAAGAAGAACTACCAAATGGATCCGGCCAACAGCGATGAAGCCATCCATGAAGTGGCGATGGATGTCAACGAAGGCGCGGATATGGTGATGGTGAAGCCAGGGATGCCTTATTTGGACATTGTGCGCCGGGTTAAGCATGAGCTTCAAGTCCCAACCTTTGCCTATCAAGTGTCTGGTGAGTATGCGATGCATAAAGCCGCGATTCAAAATGGCTGGTTAAAAGAGCGCGAGACCGTTTTGGAATCTCTACTGTGCTTTAAACGTGCAGGTGCCGATGGCATTCTGACTTACTTTGCAAAAGATGTCGCAGAGTGGCTTGCTGAAGAAAATGCACAAGCGGCGCAATATTTGAAGTCTGAAGACTAGCTGTGAAGTGAGTCTGATTGAATATTATGCCATTTGAGTTTGATAACTCATCAATCCAAGCTGCGTATATGAAATTAAATGAGAAAAGATCTCATTTAATTGTTGACGTTTAAATGAGAATCATTATTATTAACAGCGTCTGAGGGAACGAGGTAAAGTTCACAGGGACGTGAAATGACCAAATTTGAAATGGTGATGACGCAATACCTACCCGAACTTTTACAAGTTCTTTTTGACACGACATTGCTCACATTGCTTCCAGTGTAATTTATAGCTTTTGACAAAGCGTGGATGATTTTTTCTGAAATGGCTTTGACATATTTTTGCTAGGCGACATCTTCGGGTGTCGCTTTTTTTATGCTTGAAATGGGGATCTTTTGTGCTAGAGCAAAAGGGAAGCAGTAGGATTTTCCACAGCTCAAGATCGCAACGGGATCATTGTGAACTTTAATGATCGACATAATAGTTCTTTTAATTCAGTGTCTTATTTGTAGGTTTGGGTTATTTTGCACCCTGTTTTGTATTTTGTGTAATTTATTATAAACAGACTTATCCACAGAAGAAGGGGCTGAGTGGATAACAATTCAGCGTGTTGGTCTTTGTGAGACTTAAAATGGATTCAAAGGGTGAGTCATGGCATGCTAAGCGGATAACTTTCTTACTCTGTTTGGATACATAAATTATGGCACGCATTCCGGAGAATCCATTGATACTTATCGATGGTTCGTCATACCTTTACCGCGCTTTTCACGCTTACCCTGGCACCATGAGTAATGGTGACATTCCGACCAATGCTGTCTACGGCGTTGTGAACATGCTTCGCAGCATGATGCGCCAGTTCTCATCCGATCGTATTGCCGTCATTTTTGATGCGAAGGGCAAAACCTTCCGTGATGATATGTATCCAGAATACAAAGCAAATCGTCCACCCATGCCTGATGATCTGCGTTGTCAGATTGAACCGCTGCACAATGTCATTCGTGCAATGGGTTTACCTTTGATCTCTATTCCCGGCGTTGAAGCCGATGACGTGATCGGTACATTGGCCGCGGCAGCATCGAAGCAGGGCATGCCAGTATTGATCAGCACTGGCGATAAAGACATGGCACAGCTAGTGGACGAGAATGTTACCTTGATCAATACAATGACCAATGTCGTGATGGATCGTGAGGGTGTGATTGAGAAGTTTGGTATCCCGCCAGAACTGATCATCGATTATCTCGCCTTAATGGGAGATAAAGTCGATAACATTCCGGGTGTCCCTGGAGTGGGCGATAAAACCGCAACAGCACTTTTGCAAGGTATTGGTGGTTTAGACAAGCTTTACGATCATCTTGATGATATTGCGCCTTTGGGCTTCCGTGGTTCAAAAACCATGGCCAAGAAGCTGGTGGATAACAAAGAGAATGCGCTACTGTCCTACGAGCTTGCCACTATCAAGCTTGATGTTGAGCTAGAAGATGCGCCGGAATCGCTTGTTAAAGCTGAACCTAATAAAGATGAGCTGATCAAGCTATATGGCCAACTGGTGTTTAAGTCTTGGTTAAATGAGCTACTAGACGGTGGCACAGGTGTGGTCGAAGCGGATGAGAAGTCAGGCGCTGCTCGCGCATCGGCCTCATCTTCTTCTGCTTCTACATCAGACATGGATACTTCAGCAGTAACCATTGATCGCAGCCAGTACGAAACGATTCTAGACGAAGCAAGCTTTACCAAGTGGCTAGATAAGCTGAAAGCCTCTGACGTTTTTGCCTTCGATACCGAAACAGACAGCTAGATTACATGGTGGCAAATCTTGTTGGTGTTTCCTTTGCCACTGAAGAAGGGGTAGCGGCATACGTACCTGTAGCTCATGACTACTTGGATGCTCCACAGCAATTGGATCGTGATTGGGTTCTTGCTCAGCTAAAGCCAATTCTAGAAGATGACAACCAAGCGAAAGTGGGCCAGAACCTTAAGTACGATGCGAGTGTGTTAGCTCGCTACGACATTGAGATGAAAGGCATCAAACACGATACTATGCTGGCGTCTTACGTTTATAACAGCGTTGGCGGCAAGCATGATATGGACAGCCTAGCATTGCGCTTCCTTCAACATAGCTGCATTTCATTCGAACAGATTGCCGGTAAGGGTAAGAAACAGCTGACCTTTAACCAAATCGAACTGGATCAAGCATCACCTTACGCTGCAGAAGATGCCGACGTGACACTTCGCCTTCACAATCGCATCTACGACAGTATTCAGAAAGATGAGAAACTCGCGCGTATCTACAACGAAGTAGAGATGCCGCTTGTACCTGTGCTCTCACGCATCGAGCGCACCGGTGTTTTGATTGATGACATGCAGCTTAGTGCTCAATCTCAAGAGATTGCCGTGCGCTTGGATGAGCTAGAAAAGCAGGCTTTTGAGATTGCAGAGCAAGAGTTCAACATGAACTCGCCAAAACAGCTACAAGCGCTCCTGTTTGAGAAGATGGGGCTACCTGTGATTAAGAAGACGCCTTCTGGTACACCTTCAACCAATGAAGAAGTGCTGCAAGAGCTCGCGTTGGATTACCCACTGCCAAAACTTATTTTAGAGTATCGCGGCTTGGCTAAGCTGAAATCGACGTATACCGATAAGCTACCGAAGATGATCAACCCTGAAACAGGCCGCGTGCATACGTCGTATCATCAGGGCGTGACAGCAACTGGTCGATTGTCATCAACTGATCCAAACCTTCAGAACATCCCAATTCGTAATGAAGAGGGACGACGCATTCGTCAGGCATTTGTTGCGCCTCATGGCTACAAAATTTTGGCTGTCGATTACTCGCAAATCGAACTGCGTATTATGGCCCACCTGTCGGGAGACAAAGCGCTATTAGATGCTTTCCAACAAGGTAAAGATATCCACGCAGCCACTGCCGCTGAAATCATGGGCACGACGATTGATCAAGTGAGCTCAGAGCAGCGTCGCCGTGCGAAAGCCGTTAACTTCGGTCTTATCTACGGCATGAGTGCGTTTGGTTTGGCGAAACAGCTAGGCATTCCGCGTGGAGAAGCTCAGGACTACATGAACAAGTACTTCGAGCGTTACCCTGGTGTAATGCAGTATATGGAAGACACGCGCAGTGCAGCAGCAGAGTTGGGCTATGTTGAAACTATTTTTGGTCGCCGTTTACACCTCCCTGAAATCAAGTCGCGTAATGGTATGCGTCGTAAAGCAGCTGAGCGAGCAGCAATTAACGCACCGATGCAAGGTACAGCGGCAGACATTATTAAGAAAGCTATGCTGCTGGTGGATGATTGGATTCAGGCTGAGGGTGATGATCGAGTAAAACTGCTTATGCAAGTACACGATGAACTGGTATTTGAGGTTCAAGAGTCAGCATTGACCGAAATTGAAAGTAAAGTACAAGAATTGATGGAATCTGCAGCGCAGCTTGATGTGCCGCTAGTAGCCGAAGCAGGGCATGGTGATAACTGGGATCAGGCGCACTAGCCATTTTTTTAATAAAATGGTCAATTAACTATGAGCCAGCGCACAAACGCTGGCTTTTTTTATGTGTGAAATAAGTTGGTGCGATTTTTGTTGGATTGTAGGAAAAGGAATAATTTTTGAAAAAAAACTACAAAATTGGTTTTCATTTCTGACCAATTGTTGTACATTAATCTGCGTAGGGTACAGAGGTAAGATGTTCTATCTTTCAGACCTTTTGTTTCACGTTATTGGATTAGGCTGATTCAGCCGCCCCAGTCAGTATTTGACTGGGGCGTTTTTTCTTGTGGCAAAGAAAATTTTTAATCACATGTTTCGCCACCCAACTTCCCAGTTTAAACTTCTTCCCAAGATATCGTCTGAGTGACAAATTTGGTAATTTTCTACCAGTCACAGTTCTATTATTTTCTATAGTAAATGAAGCATATATATTAAGAGTTACGCTATTAAGTGTCTGTTATTACGGATTTTATTGATATTTGCGTTGTGTTCAAAAAATCAACACATTAGGTTGAATATGCATTCAAAGTCGTTGATCCTAAGCGAACAATAATAACGATTAATGATTTCTCTCCCGTTTCCCCGCTCTAGTAGCGGGGATTTTCTTATTAAGCGCAAGTTCTTGCGTGAGTTATATCTCTTACTGGTTTATAGACTGACTATTCTTATAGGCGGCAGAAACGAAAACGCCCCACGATCATCGTGAGGCGCTTTAGTAATGGACAGATAACAAGAGGCTACTCTTGCTATCGTCTTCGATGTGTTGTTGGCTTTCTAGTTCGTCTGCTTCTAATTCTGCATCAAGCTCATCTGCAATGGTTTCGAAAGCAGGGGCAAACCAGCCGTCTAGTCGGCTACGCAGAACGTCAACACCAATCCCTTTTAATGAAGAGAAGGCATCAACCTTAACGTCGCCACCGAATCCTTTCGCTTCTTCACGAATCTTCAGAAGCGTTGCTTTACGCGCGCCACTTTTCAGTTTGTCTGCTTTGGTCAGTAATACTTGAACTGGAATGTTGCAGTCTACCGCCCAGTAGATCAGTTGCTGGTCGAGATCTTTCATCGGGTGGCGAATATCCATTAATACCACCAAGCCCTTTAAACATTTACGCTTTTGCAGGTATTCACCCAGTGACTTTTGCCACTTCTTCTTCATCTCAAGTGGAACTTGAGCAAAGCCATATCCTGGTAAATCGACAATATGGCAGCCTTCATCCACTTTAAATAAGTTAATAAGCTGAGTACGACCTGGAGTTTTACTCGTCTTTGCTAAACTTCTTTGATTAGTCAATCGGTTTAAAGAACTCGACTTACCGGCGTTGGAGCGTCCTGCAAACGCAATTTCGATTCCTTCGTCTTCAGGTAGATGACGAATGTCTGGCGCACTGGTAATGAAATGCGTGTTTTGATAATGAATTTTTACGCTCACTGTTAACTCCATCTCGACTTTGTGTAGTCGATTGATTACTTTTTTGTGAAATTGTGTAAAATAACCGTGCTCGGCATAGGGTCGCCTATTGTATCACGACTGGATACAGCAAGTGATACTGGAAGCTTGATAATTATAATGGAATGTCATGAAGAAATTAGCGCTAATCTTGAGTCTTTTAGCCAGCTGCTCCGTGTGGGCGCAAGGTAATATAGAAGCTGGTAAAGCAAAATCCTTAACTTGTGCTGCCTGCCATGGTGCAGACGGTAACAGTCAACTCGCCATTTACCCAAGCATTGCGGGTCAACATGCGAAGTACATTGAAAAGCAATTAAAAGATTTTAAACTCGGAATGACGAGTGGCGGCAAACAAGGCCGCGTCGATCCTGTGATGGGTGGTATGGCTATGCCGCTATCAGAACAGGATATGGCAGATCTTGCTGCGTATTATGCTTCGGTTCCGCTCGCACCAAACTCCACGCCTGAAAATGTGGTAGAGCAAGGTAAAATCTTGTACAACGCTGGTGATGCAGAGCGAGGCCTAACGGCTTGTATCGCTTGTCATGGCCCTCGTGGTAACGGTACTGAGCTATCTGGTTTCCCGAAAATCTCGGGTCAAGGTGCTGAGTACATCAAGGCGCAGCTAGAGAAATTCCGTGATGGAAGCCGTGCCAACGACATGAACGCTATGATGCGTGACGTCGCGAAGATTCTTACGGATGAAGATATCGATACTTTATCTAAATACGTTGGCGGCCTGCACTAATCAATCCCTATACTAAGAAATCATAAAAAACGTTCGAGCACTGTTTTACCGAAATGCCTCAGCTACTGCTGGGGCATTTTTGGTTTGAATATAGTGTGATTTGTACCCGTATTGAGTGCGTCAGCGAGATCGCCAGTTGGCGATGAGCCTTGTAAGATATTTGCCATACTTGCGTCATCAAACTTTACCCTACTGTTTATAACCTGCTGTCTTTTAGATAGTTATTTGTTCTAGTGCTGAATGAATGAAAATAATCGAAATAGCACCATTGTTTCATTTCTAAGAGTGGGTAAAGTACACCCATCGGCAGGAGCTGATAACGGATTTAAGACCAAGACGGTCTCCATGGATGCAAGTTAGGATGACTTGGCAGATAAGATGGAATAGATAGGTAGGAAGCCTATTCGATATGGATGGTCAATTTGTCTAAAGGTTAAGACATCAGAAACGGACCAGGCTTAGGAAGAGCAGTGGACAGGACGTTAAACGGAAAGCCAAAACTCATCAGGATGGTGAAAAATAACACTTGGCAGGGAAAGCTCTAAAAACAAATGGAATATTGATGCACTGCTTTGAGTGCAACACAGTTTCGCCAGTTGATGGCATTTGGAAAGCGATGAGATAACTCATCGCTTTTTTTATATCTACAGTTTGGAAAAGGCTTAATCGACTTGGCTTGCAAGGATCTGAGTAGTAAAGCTGGCCACTTGGCACTTTTTTTTCAAATATGGTGATAAATTACACAATTTCGCTCCACTACCTAGGCAGTTTCTGGTATGTTTCGCATCCCTGTTTGAGGTTCAAAGCATGCACAACTGCCCTTTATGTCACAATCTAGATACGCTTCACTATCATAGTGATAAGCGTCGCGATTATTTGCAGTGTTCACAATGCCATCTGGTATTTGTCGATCCACAGCAAAGGTTGGATGCAGAAGCAGAGAAGGCACACTATGATCTGCACGAAAATGATCCTAGTGACCAAGGTTATCGTCGATTTTTATCGCGAATTGCCGACCCAATACTGCAGCGAGTTGAACCTCAATCCAACGGGTTAGATTTTGGTTGTGGCCCAGGTCCAACGCTCTCTTTAATGTTAGAAGAGCAGGGGCACAACATGAAACTGTACGACATCTACTATCATCCGAATCGGTCGGTGCTAGAGTGTCAGTACGATTTTGTGACTGCTACAGAAGTGATAGAGCACCTCTATCACCCAGATGAAGTGTGGCAGCAATGGTTGAATTTAGTTAAGCCGGGTGGCTGGATTGGTCTTATGACCAAGATGGTCATTGATAAAGAAGCGTTTGCAACTTGGCACTACAAGAATGACGTCACTCACGTTGTATTCTTTAGCCGTCAAACGTTTGAGTATTTGGCAGAGCGGGATAAGCTCCAACTAGAATTTGTAGGCAATGATGTAATTTTGCTGAGGAAGCTCCAAAAATGAGTCGTAGTAAGAAATCAAGAAAACCAAGTTCGTTAAGACAAGACGAAGTCGTCGTTACACGTAATCGCACCGAATCGGATGTTGAAGGCCGCTTACGCAAGCGTTTGAAAAAGCGCAAAGGTCTTAAAACCGGTAACCGTAATTCAGAAGCTAATGGGCAGAAACTTCGCCAAGAGCAGCAAAAACGTGATCCACGTTTAGGCAGTAAGAAGAAAATTCCTCTTATCGTTGAAGCTAAGAAAAAACCAACTAAGCAAGAGCGTCGAATCTCAGCAGAAAAAGAACTTGAGATGCTTGAGAACGATGCACAACTGAATGTTCTGTTGGATCGTCTAGATAACGGCGACAACCTAGGTGCTGGTCTACAAAAATACGTAGACGAGAAGTTAGATCGTATTGAAGTTCTAATGAAACAGTTAGGTTTGTACGAAGAAGAGCCAGAAGAGATCGAAGAAGAAGTCTTCGAAGAGCCTGCACCAAAAGCAAAGAAAGCGAAAGCACCAGCGTCTGATGATGAGCTGCTTTCTCAGTTTGAAGGCTTAGATCTTAACGAGTTTAAAGAGTAACTAGACAATGAATGTAACCGTATTGGCAGTATTGGGTGTCCTTATCATCCTTGGGCTTGCTACATACGCAGGTTACCTTCTGCTCCAAGTTAAGAAGCAAAAGGAATTGCAACTGCGTCATCAAGCTTTAGCGATTGAAAAGCGCAACTCAAACATTTTTGAGAACGTGCATACCTTGTGTCTTGCGGGTATCCAAGGCCAGTGTGACCTGTCTGAGATCAGCATCCGTGTATACAACATCATGGATTATGTTCAAGGTGAGGCGCGCGTGGATTTTGATGAAACCTACCCAGCAACGGCTGAGTTATTCCACATCGTTAAAGATATGGCTCGCGGTGAAGAGCGCCAGAAGCTTGAAAAGCGCGATCGCATGAAGCAAAACCTAGAGCGACATAAAGCAGAAACTCGCTTGAATGACGCTATCGTAGAAGAACTTAAACGTCTTCAAGAAACAGTAAAGCTACTGAATAATCAGATTAATATTCAGATGATGTAAAGACTAGGCGGTTCATTGGTTTGCTCTTTAAGAGGGCTCCATAAGTGATCCGCTTAGCAGATATACAGTTAAGTTAATAAAAAGCGCAAAGGTGGCCGAATTACGCTGTTGTCATATGGCAAAATAGCCCCTGAAAGCGTTTAGAGACACAACACAACGGAAAACCACCATGTCGCAGTCAGTCATACCTAGTGAGCAAATCGTGTGGGATCAGGCGATCCTAGATAAGTACAATTATTCTGGGCCACGTTATACGTCTTACCCAACCGCACTAGAGTTTCATGAGGCATTTACCATTGCTGACTATGATATGGCGTGTACGCAGTATGAAGAGCGTCCGTTGTCTCTCTATGTCCATATTCCTTTCTGTCACAAGCTTTGCTACTACTGTGGTTGTAATAAAGTCATTACTCGTCACTCCCACAAGGCGGATGAGTATCTTGATGTCATTGAACATGAAATTCGCCAACGTGCATCTTTACTGCCAGGCGTCGAGTAACTCAACTTCACTTTGGTGGTGGTACACCAACATTCTTAAATGAGCACCAAATCAGCCGTTTGATGGCGATTCTGCGTGGTGAGTTTCAGTTTGAAGTGGATTCAGAAATCAGCATTGAAGTTGATCCGCGTGAAATTGAGTTAGATATGCTGGATCACCTGCGCAGTGAAGGCTTTAATCGCCTAAGTATTGGTGTGCAAGATTTCAATAAAGAAGTTCAGAAGTTGGTTAATCGCGAGCAAGATGAAGACTTCATTATTGCAATGGTTAAGCGTGCCAAAGATTTGGGTTTCCGCTCAACCAATCTTGACCTGATTTACGGCTTGCCAAAGCAAACCAAAGATTCGTTTGCTGATACGCTTTCTCAAGTTCTAGAGATGCAGCCGGGTCGTTTGTCAGTGTTTAACTACGCCCACATGCCGCAGCTATTTGCCGCCCAGCGTAAGATTAAAGATGAAGATTTGCCTGAACCACAAGAGAAGATGGCGATTCTGCAAGACACCATTGCAACCCTTACAGGTGCAGGCTACCAGTTTATCGGCATGGACCACTTTGCATTGCCAGATGATGAGCTGGCTGTAGCGCAGCGTGAAGGCGTGCTGCACCGCAACTTCCAAGGTTACACTACTCAAGGTGAGTGTGATTTGGTGGGTTTCGGTGTCTCTGCTATTTCAATGATTGGCGATGCTTACGCACAAAACCAAAAAGAGTTGAAGAAGTACTACGCGCAAGTCAATGAAGAACGCCATGCTCTGTGGCGTGGTGTGGCACTTGATAGTGACGACTTACTTCGTCGAGAAGTCATCAAGCAGTTAATCTGTAACTTTAAGCTCGACAAGACGATGATTGAGTCTGAATTTAAAGTGGTATTTAATCAGTACTTCAAAGAAGACTTAGAACTTCTACAAACCTTCATTAATGATGACTTAGTGGAAGTTGATGACAAAGAGATCCGCGTGACTCTACGTGGCCGCCTGTTGATTCGCAACATTTGTATGTGTTTCGATAAATATCTACGTGATAAGGCAAGGCAACAGCAGTTCTCTCGCGTCATCTAAAATTATTGTTATATTTGAAGTCATTGCGTTGTTGTCTGTACAACCTCCCCGGATCGCCGGCCGTCCCAATCACATAGCGGACTATGCTCATGGGAATGAGGTTGTTTGACGCCTAGCTCTGGCTCCAACTATTTAAAAAATTCGATATTGATAGAAAAGCCACCGTTTTTACCTAAAGCGGTGGCTTTGTTGTATCTAAACCTTTCTAGGGTGCGATATATTTATGGTGCGATATAGGTATCGCAGGCCATGTCCCACAGGGCTTTAACCAGTGGGTTATCTAACTGGGAACGCTTGCAACACACGCCAAGTTTGAACGGTTTTATCGAAGCGACTTTAAGCCGTTGAATCTTCTCTTTTACTGGGCTGTTGTTTATCACCACATCGGGTGCAATACCGACACCACAACCTAGCGCCACCATACTAACAATGGCTTCATGGCCAGAAACCTGAGCGTAGATAGTGGGCTTAATCTTCATCGTCTTAAACCACACGTTGGCGCGCTCTCGGGCTGTCCCTGATTCTGGCACGATGAAAGGGATGGATGACCAATCCGGTTTATCTTTTTGCAGTTCATCGGCAAAGTTACTTACGCCAATTGGCGCAATGACCGACAGTGGGATTTCACTGATGGTCTCAAACTCAATGCGAGCTGGGAGCTGTTCTGGCTGAGCGGAAATGGCAATGTCGACATCATCGGCAAGCACTTTACCTATCGCTTGTGCAGGGTCTCCGGTTGAGATCTTAAACTCAATCAAAGGGTGCTGAATTCTGAAATCAGACAGTAAGTCGGGCAGGTGACTATAGCTAGCAGTTACCGAGCAGAATAGGCGAATTTCACCTTTCAGTTCTTGCTCATTTCCATCGATTTGGGCGTTGTACTGTTGCCACTCAGACAGGATGCGCAATGCGACGGGAAGCAGCTTTTTACCTGCGGGGGTTAGTTCCACACTGCGGTTGTCACGCAAGAAAAGGCTTTGTCCAGTTTCCTCTTCTAACTTCTGGATCTGGCGGCTCAATGCTGAAGGGCTAATATGCATCGCCGAAGCGGTTTTACTGAAGTTCTTGCTATCACACAGATGAATGAACATCTGCAGGTGTTTAATATTCATAAATCGATCATCTTATGTTGCATAAATTGCAATAACTAATTGTGAATATATCACTTTAAGCAACGAGTTGTCTGTTTTAGTATGAACTCATTCGGTACGAAGAGACCGACCTACATGGAACAATTTCAAAGGAGCGCCCGATATGGCTAACTATTTCAATACCCTAAACCTACGTGAGCAATTAGACCAACTTGGTCGTTGTCGTTTTATGGACCGCGAAGAGTTCGCAACAGAAGCGGATTACCTAAAAGGTAAGAAGGTCGTAATCGTAGGTTGTGGCGCTCAAGGCCTTAACCAAGGTCTAAACATGCGTGATTCTGGCCTAGACGTGGCTTACGCTCTACGCCAAGCAGCGATCGACGAGCAGCGTCAATCGTTCAAAAACGCAAAAGATAACGGTTTTGAAGTAGATAGCTACGAGAAGCTAATCCCACAAGCAGACCTAGTGGTTAACCTAACACCAGACAAACAGCACACTAACGTTGTTGAGACGGTAATGCCGCTAATGAAAGAAGGCGCAGCACTAGGTTACTCACACGGCTTCAACGTGGTTGAAGAAGGTATGCAAATCCGTAAAGACCTAACCGTTGTTATGGTTGCACCTAAGTGTCCAGGTACAGAAGTACGTGAAGAGTACAAGCGTGGCTTTGGTGTTCCAACACTAATCGCTGTTCACCCAGAGAACGATCCAAAAGGTGAAGGTTGGGATATCGCCAAAGCTTGGGCTGCAGGTACAGGTGGTCACCGCGCTGGCTGTCTAGAGTCTTCATTCGTTGCAGAAGTTAAATCTGACCTAATGGGTGAGCAAACTATCCTATGCGGCATGCTACAAGCAGGGTCTATCGTTTCTTACGAGAAAATGATTGCTGAAGGTATCGACCCAAGCTACGCAGGTAAACTTCTACAATACGGTTGGGAAACGATCACAGAAGCACTGAAATTCGGTGGCATCACGCACATGATGGACCGTCTATCTAACCCAGCTAAAGTTAAGGCTTTCGAGCTTTCAGAAGAGCTAAAAGAGCTAATGCGTCCGCTATACAACAAGCACATGGATGACATCATCACAGGTGAATTCTCAAGCACTATGATGGCAGACTGGGCAAACGACGACGCAAATCTACTAGGCTGGCGTGAAGAGACAGGTGAAACGGCATTCGAAAACTACCCAGCTGGCGACATCGAAATCGCAGAGCAAGAGTACTTCGATAACGGTATCCTTCTAGTAGCAATGGTTCGTGCAGGTGTTGAGCTAGCATTCGAAGCAATGACAGCGTCAGGCATCATCGACGAGTCAGCGTACTACGAGTCACTACACGAGCTTCCACTAATCGCAAACACGGTTGCACGTAAGCGTCTATACGAAATGAACGTAGTAATCTCAGACACAGCAGAATACGGTAACTACCTATTCGCTAACGTAGCAACTCCGCTACTACGTGAGAAGTTCATGCCTTCAGTATCAACTGACGTTATCGGTAAAGGTCTAGGCGAAACGTCTAACCAAGTAGACAACGCAACGCTAATCGCTGTAAACGATGCAATCCGTAACCACCCAGTTGAGTACATCGGTGAAGAGTTGCGTGGGTATATGACTGATATGAAGAACATCGCAGTAGGCGGCTAATTTTATTGCTCTAGAGCCTAAGCTCTTTGTTGGAAATACTCATTTGCTAGCGCAAACTCCGTGTTTCCGCCTCGATCTTAAGCTCTAGAGCTTCAAAATCTTTAGGCAGAGTGTAGTTCTGATGTCGAAGGTGCTCATTTACTATCGTAAACTCCGTGTTACCTCCGCGAACTTAAGCTCTTAGCTGTGAAAATTGAATCTGCGTCATTGCGTTAAAGCAACGCAGTAAGAACCCCAGATAGATGGGGTCAACAATACAAAAAACACAACATTAATGAAAAGGCTTGGTCGCCGTTGACCAAGCCTTTTTTATTTGTGTCGCGCCGTCTCAAATAGGTATAAAAAAGCCGATGCAGTGGCATCGGCTTTTGGCTGTTAGTTTGCTTGGAAAGCGTTTAGCATTATTTGTCTGCTAGCTTGGCTTCTAGGTCGGCTAGTTTCTGTTCCATTTCTGTTAGCTTTTGGCGCGTGCGAAGTAGAACTTGAGTTTGTACATCAAACTCTTCGCGGCTTACCACGTCTAACTTGTTCAGTTGGCCCTGGATAACTTGGCGAACTTTCTGGTCAACATCTGCACCTAGCTCTTTGACAGGAGCAGGCATAGAGTCGTGAATTTGTTTAGCAATTTGCTCTAGTTTCTTTGGATCAAACATGTGGGCATAAACTCCTATTGTGTTAGCGCTATTCTATGAGAAGCTGCCGATAATGTCGCCTATTAATCGACAACTTACTGTACGGGCTCAAATCTATGTTCAAATAAAAAGGCCACCGAAGTGACCTTTTTCTTATTATTGTGCTGAGTCGTTTAATGTAACGTTATACGTTACTTGTTCTCAGCAAGCTCACGATGCGCCGCTTTCGCTTCATCAACACGTGCTAGCTTCTCTAAGTCTTTGTCTTCGACAAACACTGGCAGAGGCTTGTGTTTCTCAGCCAGGTAGCTGTAAATAACAGGCAGAACGAATAGCGTAAATAGCGTACCAATCGCAAGACCAGCAACGATAACAATACCGATACTAAAGCGCTGCGCAGCACCCGCACCTGTTGCGTACATCAGTGGGATAAGACCCGCGATCATCGCCGCCGTTGTCATTAGGATAGGACGAAGGCGCACTTTCGCCGCTTCCATTACCGCGTCCATCTTGCTTAGTTTGTTGTGTAGTTGCTCTTCTTTCGCTACTTCACAGATCAAGATACCGTGTTTGGTGATAAGACCAACCAGAGTAATCAGACCGACCTGAGAGTAGATGTTCATGGTCGCAGCACCCCATGCAAGCGCAATCAAGGCACCACAAATCGCCAGAGGAACCGACACCATGATAACCAGTGGGTCTTTAAGTGATTCAAACTGAATCGCTAGAACCAAGAAGATGATCGCTAGTGCCAAACCAAATGTCGCGTAAAGTGCGCTACCTTCGGTTACGTACTGACGAGCTTCACCCATGTAGTCATGGTTGTAGCCACTTGGCAGTTTCTCGCTAGCAATGTTCTCAAACCAAGCAATTGCATCACCCATTGCTGAACCTGGCGCAGGTACCGCGCTACGGTCGCTGAGTTTAGCTGGTTGAAGTGAGGCAAAGAGCGCGGCTCTGCAACCACATCAATGGTGATCAAGCTACCTAGCGGTACTGCAGCACCGTCAGCTGCTCGTACGTAGTAGTTGTTCATCGACTCTGGGTTGAGACGCCATTTACGCTCTACCTGCGGAATCACTTCGTACGAGCGACCATTCAGGTCGATACGGTTTACGTAACCGTCTGCCATCATTGTACTTAGCGTTAAACCAATGTCTTGCATGGTCACGCCATATGCGCCGGCTTTGTCTTTATCGATCTTGATTTTCATCGTTGCCGAATCGTAGTTCAAATCTAGATCAGAATAGACAAACATTGGCGATGCGTTGACTTCTGTTAGTACTTCGCTAGCAATAGTGAATAGGCTTTCAAACGCATTTGGTGTTGTAATTACGAACTGAATCGGTAGACCAGAACCTGCACCAGGTAGCTCCGGCATCTGGAATGCGGTTACTGCCATACCAGGTACATTACCGACAAGACCACCGACACGATTAGCCACTTCTGATTGGCTAGCTTCACGCTCACTCCAAGGCACCATAGAGGCGATACCAAATGCTTGGTTGGAGTTAGGCACACCCGTAAACACCTGAGCGAAGGCCACCTCTGGCTGAGCCGATAGGATGTTGTTTACATCGTTCATGGTATTTTGCATGAAGTCTAGGTTCGCGTTCGATGGCGCAGTACCCATTAGCATGATTACCCCTTTATCCTCGGAAGGTGCAAGTTCGCTAGGGATGAACTTGAATAGGTAGGTAAGCTAGCAAATACAATCACGGCGAACGCTAGAATCACAGGGCGATGTTGCATTACCGCTTTTAGCATTGCTGCGTAGCGATTGGTCATGCGATCTAGGTAGTGGTGAACCGTTTTCTCAAACTTGTTTGGTGCTTCGTTAGCTTTCAGCATTTTCGAGCACATCATCGGCGACAGCGTCAATGCCACGATACCCGATACAAATACCGCACCAGCAAGGGTTAAAGCGAACTCTTTAAACAGCGAGCCCGTAATACCACTCATTAGTGCGATTGGCGCGTACACCGCACCTAGGGTCAGTGTCATCGAGATAACCGGTACCGCAATTTCACGTGTACCAATGATGGCTGCGCGGAATGGCGATTCACCGAGTTTGATATGACGGTCGACGTTCTCAAGTACAACGATCGCATCATCCACCACCAAGCCGATGGCGAGTACCATTGCCAGTAGCGTCATCAAGTTCCAAGAGAAGCCCATGGCTTGCATCACCATCGCCACACCAATCAAAGAGAGTGGGATAGTCACGATAGGGATGATTACTGCACGGAACGAGCCAAGGAATATGGTGATAACCACCAATACAATGACTGCCGCTTCTACAATGGTCTTGATTACTTCATTGATCGACTCGTTAATCGCAATGGTTGAGTCGTACATGATGTTCATGTCGATGTTACTTGGAAGGTTGGCTTCTAATTGAGGGAGAAGCTCAAGGACGTCTGCTGCAATGTTGATTGGGTTAGCACTTGGCGCCGCGTTAATCGCTGCAACCACCGCTTCTTCGCCGTTTGCACTCGCACGATACACGTCGTGGCTCTTCTCAAGCGTCACTTTCGCAATATCGCTTAGGCGAGTAACGTCCCCTTCATCAGAGCTGATAACCAGATTCTTAAGCTCTTCAACGTTAGATACCTGAGTATCAGCGCTGCCGTTGTAAAGCACAAACTCACCGACAGCCTGGCCTGTCGCCGATTGATAGTTGTTGGCGTTAAGAACACCCATCACATCCACAGCTGTCAGGCGAAGCGCTGCCATTTTGGCAGGGTCTAGCCAAATACGCAGTGCGTATTTCATACCACCATAGAGGTCGACTTTAGAGACACCATTAACAGTGAATAACTGCGGGTTGATTACACGCTCAAGGTAGTCAGTGATTTGGCTAGATGACAACTCATCACTGGTGAAACCGATATACAGAACCGCAGTTGTCGAACCGGTCGACATGGTCACTGTTGGATCTTCTGACTCTTTCGGAAGCTGTGAGCGAACCGAGTTGGTTTTCGCCAGAATATCCGAAAGGGCAGCATTCGGATCGGTGTTAAGCTTCATGTTAACGGTAATGGTTGATTTACCTAATACCGATTGAGAAGTCATGTAGTCAATGTTGTCGGCCTGAGCGACCGCCTGTTCGAGAGGCTGAGTAATAAAGCCTTGAACAAGATCGGCACTAGCGCCGTAGTAGCTGGTTGTCACGGTGACAACCGTATTCGTCATTTCAGGGTATTCACGAACCTGCATTTTGAAGATGGCCTGCATGCCGAGCAGGGCAATCAAAAAGCTGATCGATACCGCTAAAACCGGACGTTTAATAAAAACATCAGTAAAGCGCATTACTTATCCCCTTACAGCATCGGTGTTTCAGCTGGTGGCGTCGTAGCATCGCTCTCAACCACTCGAACTTTCGCATCATTGCTTAAACGAACTTGACCAGACGTTACGATTTGATCGCCTGGATTCACACCTTCTAGAATGTGCGCGATCTCTGCAGTGCGTTCGCCCACTTTAACCACTTGCTGCTTAACGCGCGTTTCACCTTCAACTTCTGAAATCACGTAAACATTGTCACCGTATAGCGTAAAGGTGATCGCGGTTTGAGGTAGGGTTACTTGGTTTTCAAGCGTAGGCAGGATGATGTTAGCGCGAGCGAACATACCGCTTCGTAGCTGACCATCGCTGTTTGGAATGTCTGCCTGAACTTGGATCAAACCACTTTGGATGCTAACTGCAGGTTCAATGGCTGAGATAGAGCCTTTGAATGTGCGGTTTGGATACGCGTCTACCAAGATATCCACCGATTGGTTGATTTTGATGCGAGAGATATCCGTTTGCGGTACCGTGAAGCGCAGGCGCATCACGCTGGTATCTTCTAAACGAACAATCTTAGTGCCAGATTGCAGGTATTGGCCTAGGTAAACATCACGGATACCGACCACGCCTGAGAAGGGTGCTTTGATTTCGCGACGTTCAATCGAAGCTTTCAGGCTTTCAATGTCTGCTGACAGAGAGAAGAAGTTTGCTTCTGCTTCATCATAAGCTTCTTTAGAGATCGATCCTTTTTTATACAGGCCTTGGTAACGCTTGTATTTGGCTTCAGCGGCAGGGAGGCGAGCAGAGGCACTTTTAAGGTTAGCTCTTTCAACGTTGGAGTCGAGCTGAACCAGAAGTTGGTCTTCTTCAACTTGTGCACCAGACTGAAATGCGATGCGCTCAATCACACCACTGGTTTCGTTAGCGACGGTAACGCCTTGGTTTGGTTCAATGAAACCAATCGCCTCGATCACTGGCACCCAATCTACCGCTTCAACATCAATGGCGGTCACTGGGAACTCTGGTTCTGGACGGTTAGCTAAGTATTCAGCGATTTTTTGTTGTTTGAATAAATTGAAACCTATCACGCTGCCGAACAGAAGTACGGCGATAAGTAACATAAAGAAAGTCCACTTTTTCATTCTGACTTGAACTCCAAGTTAGTGATTTATGATGGCGTCCCAACTGGCTTCCATTGCGGCATGCAATGCCTCACCTTCCAGTTGATATAGACCCATTGATTGTTTTCGAGCAAGCACGACACTGGTTTCAAAACTTAAGCCAGCCAGCACAGGGTTTTCGAGCGGCTTAAAAATGCCTTGTTCTTTTCCCTGTTCAAATAGCGTGTTGATTTGAGAAAACATCTCTTTCTCAAGCTTTTTGTTTTCTGGGTTGTGGGCACACGGTAAAGAGTCGTATTGCACACGGCTACTTAAGGTTGTTGAGCTAGATGAAGCCAACGTCCAAATATTCATCCACATAGTGCAGTAGCGCTCTTTCAAAGACATGTCATCACGCAAACCCGCTTGCACACTGGTGGCAATACGTTTGACAACATGCAAACGGACTTCATCAAGAAGATGTTCTTTGTCTTCGAAATAACGATAGATGGTTCCTGCTGCAACTTTGGCTTCTTTAGCGACTTTCTGCATAGAAAGGCCTTGAAACCCAGATTCGGCGATCAGTTTTTCCGCAGCCTCAATAATCAAGGTGCGCTTATCATTAGATTTATCAGTTACCATGAATGCATAATAAGTGAATGAACGTTCATTCATTATAAACCACAACTATGAATCCTATGCAACAATGTTTTGCGAAAGGTAAGAATTCTTTACATTGAGAAAAGTCGACATTGCGACTATCTACTATTGAGAGTCGTTGCTGTTCAGAGCACTTGTTATTGAGGCGGCTTGCTATTGAAACGCATTACTATCGAAACAACTTACTTTTGAAGCGACTTACTTTAGAAACATAGCAATCTGATGAGGTCAGGACTATTATAGCCGCCAAGAAATGACCAGACTGAGATCCCCATGAAGCTAAACCCAAGACAAGATGAAGCGGTAAAATACGTCTCTGGCCCTTGCCTAGTGCTGGCGGGTGCAGGCTCGGGTAAAACACGCGTAATTACCAACAAAATTGCTTATCTGGTTCAGCAGTGTGACTACAAAGCTCGCAACATCGCGGCGGTAACCTTTACCAATAAGGCCGCACGCGAAATGAAAGAGCGTGTTGGTCAAACCTTGGGTAAAGCGGAATCGAAAGGTTTGATGGTCTCGACCTTCCATACATTAGGGCTCAATATCATTCGTCGTGAGTACAAAGCCTTGGGTCTAAAAGCAGGTTTCTCTCTATTTGATGACCAAGACCAAATGGCGTTGCTCAAGGAGTTAACAGAAAAGCAGCTCGATGGGGACAAAGACCTACTTCGCCAACTGCTTAGCACTATTTCCAATTGGAAGAATGACATGTTAACCGCCGAGCAAGCGAAAGCGCGTGCTCAAGGAGAGCAGCAGCAACTATTCGCCTTCTGCTACGAGATGTATCTCAAGCAGATGAAGGCATATAACGCGCTGGACTTTGATGACCTGATTTCTCTTCCAGTGCTGCTGTTGCGAACCAATGAAGAGGTGCGTACTCGCTGGCAGAATCGTATTCGCTACTTGCTGGTGGACGAGTACCAAGATACCAACACCAGTCAGTATGAACTGGTTAAGCTGATTGTTGGTGAACGTGGCCGCTTAACGGTAGTTGGCGATGATGACCAATCCATCTATTCATGGCGTGGTGCTAAACCTCAGAACCTTGTGTTGCTTGGTGAAGATTACCCGAACCTGCGCTTGATTAAGCTGGAACAAAACTATCGTTCAACTAGCCGCATCCTGCGTGCAGCCAACATCTTGATTGCCAATAACCCGCACGTATACGAAAAATCACTGTTCTCAGAGATCCCAGATGGTGAAAAGCTTAAAGTGCTGATGGCTAAAAATGAAGAGCATGAAGCAGAGCGGATTACCGGTGAGCTAATAGCGCATAAGTTCTTAAATCGCACGGAATATCGAGACTACGCAGTGCTTTATCGTGGTAACCACCAATCACGCTTAATTGAAAAGTACCTGATGCAAAACCGAGTTCCTTATAAGCTCTCGGGCGGTACTTCCTTCTTTGCGCGCGCGGAAATAAAAGACATCATGGCGTACCTTCGCGTGCTAGTGAACCCAGATGATGACAACGCCTTCTTACGTATTGTGAATACGCCGCGTCGAGAGATTGGCCCTGTGACGCTTGAAAAATTGGGTAGCTACGCCAACATGCGCGGTAAAAGCTTGTTTGACGCCAGTTTTGAAATGGGCCTTGAGCAGCACTTGTCGGGTCGAGGTTTAGAGAACCTGCGCCGCTTTACGCAGTGGATAGTCGCAATTGGCGATAACGCTGAACGTGGGAATACCGTGGAAGCGGTTCGTTCATTAGTTCGAGATATCAACTACGAGGATTGGCTCTATGAAACCTCGTCGAGTCCGAAAGCGGCCGAGATGCGTATGAAGAACGTGTCTGATCTCTACTCGTGGATTGTTGCTGACCTGGAAGGTGATAACTACGATAAAGAAGAGAAGACACTAAAAGAGGTGGTGCAACGTCTGACTCTGCGTGACATGATGGAACGCGGAGAAGAAGAAGATGAAGCAGACGCGGTGCAACTGATGACGCTGCATGCATCAAAAGGTTTGGAATTTCCTTACGTCTACTTAATGGGAAGTGAAGAGGGTATCTTGCCGCACCAAACCAGCATTGATGAAGACAATGTCGAAGAAGAGCGTCGCCTAATGTACGTAGGCATTACTCGAGCGCAGAAAGAGTTAACCTTTACCATGTGTAAAGAGCGCCGCCAGTTTGGGGAGTTGATTAAGCCAACGCAAAGCCGCTTCTTGGATGAGCTCCCCTTTGATGATGTGGAGTGGGAACAGAAGAAAAAAGCGGTATCGGCAGAAGAGCGTATGGAAAAAGGCCAAGCACATATTGCCAATATACGGGCGATGTTTAAGAAGTAATATCTAAGTAACACCACAAAGCTAATACACAAAAGGCTTGCTCAAAATGAGCAAGCCTTTTTAATGTTCGGCATTATTAAATGACTGTATGTGGTCGATTTGAACGACTTACAAGTCTTTAATCATGTGGTCGATGGCTGCGATAACTTCGTCATCAGAACAATCCATACATGAACCACGTGCTGGCATCGCATTGAAGCCTTTGATTGCGTGGTCATTGAGAACATCACGACCTTGGGCAATACGTGGAGCCCAAGCGCCTGCATCACCTGTCTTAGGTGCGCCAGCAACACCGGCGCCGTGACAAGCGGTACAGAACATACCATAAACTGTTGCACCATCGCGTGGGCCAGAAGGCTCAGCTGCGACAGGCTCCGCACCTACTAGGTAAACATCACCAACAGGCTTAATACGCTCAGCGATCGCGTCATATTCTTCTTGGCTAACATTGGCGGCAAAAGAGGCGGCTGAAAAAGTCACGGCTGCGACCAAAGCGGTTATTACTTTTCGAGACATATCCATTAAACTCACTTTACGTTCCTGAAGGTAAGTACGTGCTTACCTAATTATTAGAGTGTCGAATTGATTTTAGCTTATCGCTGTTAAATCAATGTAAATAATGGGTGATTATATCCTGATAACTTGTTGCAATAAACAGCAAGTTAGCGGAGGTTGGGGAGTTATCACTCGTGAAATAGGTCTTTGTCACACTTTAATCGTTGAAAAAGGCACCAAACAGTAAAAAAAGTTGAAAAAGTACTAGACGACATAGTGTGATATACGTATTATTCCCATCCGCCGATAGGGCATGCGCCCGTAGCTCAGCTGGATAGAGCGTTGGCCTCCGGAGCCAAAGGTCGAAGGTTCGAATCCTTTCGGGCGCGCCATCCGGATGCTTGCATAAGTAAGTGAAATATTGGCGAAAGAAAAAATGGTGGCTATAGCTCAGTTGGTAGAGCCCTGGATTGTGATTCCGGTGGTCGCGAGTTCGAATCTCGTTAGCCACCCCATTTTTCTCTTGGAAATTTAAACCAAGTAAAAAAATACTATGTCGGTGAATAGCGCAGCTTGGTAGCGCATCTGGTTTGGGACCAGAGGGTCGGGGTTCGAATCCCTCTTCACCGACCACTTATTCTTTTCTTAGGTTAGTTTGATAACGTAAGAATGGGTCGGGGGTTCGCCTGTTCCTTGAATTGGCTCTCCACCGACTACTATTATTATTTATGGCTTTTAAAGCGGTAAATACAAAAAATTGATGGTGGCTATAGCTCAGTTGGTAGAGCCCTGGATTGTGATTCCGGTGGTCGCGAGTTCGAATCTCGTTAGCCACCCCATTGATTTCGGTGAATAGCGCAGCTTGGTAGCGCATCTGGTTTGGGACCAGAGGGTCGGGGGTTCGAATCCCTCTTCACCGACCATCATTAAGAAGCCTCGTCAGTAATGACGAGGCTTTTTTACTTTCTGGAACCTATTCATGTATTCGAATCGAGAGTGGGTTCGCCTGATGTTCAAGAAACAGCTCTTCACTGACCATCATTAAGAAGCCCTGTCAGTAATGACGAGGTTTTTTTGTTATCTGTCATACCAAAACTCTCTTCACCTGAAGTTCAAGATATTAGCTCTTTAGCTAATTTTCCGTACTCATCCCCAAGATACAGAGCACAATTAGTACTTTTTCATGCCTTATTAGTGAGAAAATATTGGCCGCTTTACTGCCTCAATTAGCGGGGTTTCGATCGACTGCTATACTTCCTCTTTAATGCCTGAATGAGAGATATTTTCCTCAGATTAAATAGTTTGGCGCGATTTTCATTGCTTGTGCAGAAAGGTTTTATAGTTTTTTATTAGATGGATTATCTAATAAATGGGATTTATTCAGATCTTATATATCGAGAATGTGAGATAGATTGGTTTTTGTTTTTGTTTTGTTAATTTAAATCAAGATAAAAGTTCTGGTAAATTATTCAAGCTGAGGTTTTTATATAATTTTGTTTTATTCTCCTCAGTTAGCCATAAAATCTATTCGTGACGACCAGTAATGAGTCTTGAAGAAATTGGTAATACCAATATTTAATGCAATTCTGATGCATAGTTATATGGGTATGCTGCTCTAAAAATGCTCAATCTCGCTTTTTTATCCTCTATTTGTTGCTTTTCTGTGAAATATTTGCCAAATTGATGACCTTATAAAATACCAGAACAATATACTGGTAAGAATGGATTCAATTTAAGGCCACCCTTGTTTCAAATTTGGTGGCCGCAGACAGGGCAGAAAACTGTCACGCAGTAGAGGTCTGGTTAATGTCACTTTTAGAAGTTAAAAATCTTCGTATCGAGTATCCATCTCGTCACGGTGTTCACGCAGCGGTAAAGTCACTTTCGTTCAATATTGAACGTGGTGAGATTGTAGGTGTTGTTGGTGAATCTGGTGCAGGTAAATCAACGGTTGGTAACGCGGTTATCGACCTATTGAGCCCTCCAGGGCAAATCGCTAGTGGTGAAGTATTCCTTGATGGGGAAAAGGTTTCGGGCCTAACTCCTGAAGAGATGCGCAAAGTTCGTGGTTCGAAAATCGGTTTCATTTTCCAAGACCCGATGACGTCGTTGAACCCTCTATTTACGGTTGAGCATCAGTTGAAAGAGACGATCCATGCCAATATGAAGGTATCGGATCAAGAAGCGTATGATCGCGCTTTGTCTTTGATGGAACAGGTGGGCATTCCCCAACCTGAAAACCGTTTAAAACAGTTCCCTCACCAGTTCTCGGGCGGTATGCGTCAACGTGTGGTTATTGCGATTGCATTGGCTGGCGAACCTGACCTTATTATTGCCGATGAACCTACTACAGCACTCGATGTATCGATTCAAGACCAAATCTTGGGCTTGATTCGCGATTTGTGTATCAAGAAAAACGTAGGTTGTATGTTGGTGACCCACGATATGGGTGTGGTATCTAACGTGACTGACCGAGTTGCGGTTATGTATCGTGGTGACTTAGTCGAGTTTGGTCCAACTAAGAAAGTTCTTGGCGACCCAGATCACTCCTACACGCGTAGCCTAATTTCAGCCGTACCACGTTCAGATGTGAAGCTTGATCGCTTTCCGCTAGTGAGTTACATCGAAGAGGCGCACGAGATGGAGCCGCTGGATGTGAAAAATCACTGGTTAGGTCAGAGCCAAGACCACCGTGATTACACGGGCCCTCTGTTGAATGTAGAGAACGTCAACCTGCGTTTTGTGACCAAAGATTCGCTGTTTGAAAGCCGTCGTGAATACGTTCAGGCGTCGAACAATGTGAGCTTTGAAGTGTTTGAAGGTGAAACCTTCGGTCTGGTAGGTGAGTCAGGTTCAGGTAAATCGACCATTGCTCGTGTTATTGCGGGTCTGTACGCGCCAAACTCAGGTAGAGTCACGTTTGAAGGTATCGACCTAACCGCCCTTAAGTCTGAACACGAACGTCGTCCGCTGCGTCGCCAAATGCAGATGGTATTCCAAAATCCATACACTTCGATGAACCCGCGTATGAAGATCTTTGACATCATCGCGGAGCCAATTCGTTTCCACAAGTTAACGAAAAACGAAGTGGAAACTCGCCAGATCGTGAACGATCTACTTGATCACGTTGGTTTAGGCGTGATGGCGGGTGTGAAGTACCCACATGAATTCTCGGGTGGTCAGCGTCAGCGTATTTCGATTGCGCGCGCTTTGGCAACTCGCCCTCGTTTATTGATTTGTGATGAACCAACGTCTGCTTTGGATGTGTCGGTTCAGGCGCAGATTCTTAATCTATTAAAAGATCTACAAGATGAGTTAAATCTCACCATGCTGTTCATCAGTCACGATCTGCCGGTGATTCGTCAGATGTGTGATCGTGTTGGTGTGATGCAGATGGGAACGCTTTTGGAGGTTGCACCGACAGAGCAACTCTTCACGTCGCCTCAGCATGAATACAGCAAACAACTGATTTCTTTAATGCCGGAATTTACTGGCCTCAGAGAAGATCTAAAAACGGCTTAAGCCGGCCTGAGACCTTTTGGCCTACAGGTAACCCCAAGCTCGCTTGGGCACAAATAACAGAAGCAAACACAACAATTAGGGACTTGGATCCCGCATGAAGGAGTTATGCATGAAAACCATGAAAAGCAAACTAGCAGTTGCATTGATGGCTGCAGGTCTTAGCTTTAGCGCAGCAGCGGCAGACATTAAAGTGGCGTACGACGCAGACCCTGTGTCATTAGACCCACATGAGCAGTTGTCTGGCGGCACAATGCAGCTATCTCACATGGTATTTGATCCATTGATTCGCTTTACTCAAGATATGGATTTTGAACCTCGCTTGGCTGAATCTTGGGAGCGTGTTGATAACGAGACTATTCGTTTCAAACTGCGCCAAGGTGTTAAATTCCACTCTGGTAACGACCTAACTGCAGACGACGTAGTATGGACGTTCAACCGTCTAAAAGAGTCACCAGACTTTAAAGGCATCTTTGCACCGCTTGTTGCTCTAACTAAAGTTGATGATTTCACGTTCGACATTAAAACTGATGGCACTTACCCACTGGTTGAAAACGTAGCAACCTACATTTTCCCAATGGACAGCAAGTTCTACTCAGGTACAACAGCTGACGGTAAAGACAAAGCAGAAATCGTGAAGCACGGTAACTCGTTCGCTTCAACGAACCAATCTGGTACGGGTCCATTCGTTGTTAAGTCTCGTGAGCAAGGTGTTCAAGTACAGTTCGAGCGTTTCGACAGCTACTGGGATACAGAAAGCAAAGGTAACGTTGAGAACCTAACTCTAGTTCCAATCAAAGAGTCTGCGACACGTGTTGCTGCACTTCTTTCTGGTGGCGTTGACATGATCGCTCCAGTATCTCCAAACGACTACACACGTATCCAGAAAGCGAATGATATCGAGCTTTACACTATGCCTGGTACTCGTGTAATCACGTTCCAATTGAACCAAAACAGCAACCCTGCACTGAAAGACGTTCGCGTTCGTCAAGCGATCGTGTACGCGGTGAACAACGAGGGTATTGCTAAGCGCATCATGAAAGGCGCAGCGACTGCGGCAGCTCAGCAGAGCCCAGTGGGTTACGCAGGTTATAACGAAGACCTTAAGCCACGTTTCGATCTGAAAAAAGCAAAAGAGCTGATGAAAGAAGCGGGTTACGAAGATGGCTTCACGCTAACGATGATGGCGCCAAACAACCGTTACGTAAACGACGACAAGATTGCTCAAGCAACGGCTGCAATGCTGTCTAAGATTGGCATCAAGGTTGACCTGAAGACAATGCCTAAAGCGCAGTACTGGCCTGAGTTCGATAAGTGTGCGGCAGACATGCTAATGATCGGCTGGCACCCAGATACTGAGGATTCAGGTAACTTCACTGAGTTCCTAACCATGACGCGTAATGCTGAAACAGGTAAAGGTCAGTACAACTGTGGTCACTATTCAAATCCTGAAATCGACAAGGTGATTGAAGAGACTAACACAATGACAGACCTTGCTAAGCGTAGTGAACTTCTGAAGCAAGTTGAAGCAACGCTATACGACGAAGCGGCGTTTGTTCCTCTACACTGGCAAGATCCATCATGGGCTGCGAAGAGCAATGTTGAGATCGGTCCAATCGTTAACGGTATGAACTTCCCATACTTTGGCGACTTGGTTGTGAAGTAAACAGTGGTTAAATAAGTAGTCGTTAAGTAATAGAACTTAGATTCATTACTTAAATACTCTCGCACCTAGTTATGTGAATTTTCGGTTCTGAGGAATTAGCAGCAGCTAGGTGCGAAATACGATTTTTGGTGCTTAACTTTGTTTCAGTCGGGTTGGGTACCATTTTTCAGACTGAAAGTTGCAGTCGGCTTTATTTGTTTGCCGATTTTGCAGGCTGAAATCTACGGATAGAAAAGGGGCAAGGAATGTTTTCGTTTCTGGTCAAGCGCCTGTTTCAGGCACTGATAGTGATGTTTGTGATCAGTTTGGTAGCGTTTGCCATTCAGGATAATCTGGGTGACCCGCTGCGTGAGCTTGTCGGTCAATCTGTTTCGGAAGCGGAGCGCCAAGCGCTGCGTGATGAACTAGGCCTCAATGATCCCTTCATCGCTAAATACACTCGTTTTGTAGGCGCGGCTCTACAAGGCGATTTAGGTACATCTTACTTCTTCAAGCGCCCTGCGGTTGAAGTGATTATGGATAAGCTCGTTGCTACCCTAGAGTTGGTGTTCGGCGCCACGCTTATCATTATTGCACTTTCCATACCTTTAGGGGTTTACTCTGCAATACACCCCAAGAGTTTCTTTACTAAGGCCATCATGACCTTCAGTAGTGTCGGTATCTCGATTCCGGTCTTCTTAACCGCCATCATGCTGATGTATGTGTTCTCGATAGAGCTCGGTTGGCTGCCGTCCTATGGGCGAGGGGAAACAGCGAATGTACTTGGATGGGAATCAGGCTTCTTTACCATTGATGGCCTGCGCCACTTGGTTCTGCCGTGTATTGCACTGGCCTCCATCATGTTGCCGCTGTTCATCCGTTTGGTACGTTCTGAAATGCTTGAAGTACTGAGTTCGGAATACATCAAGTTCGGTAAAGCAAAAGGCCTAGCGCTCAATAAAATCTACTACCAGCACGCGCTGAAAAACACCATGCTGCCAGTATTGACGGTAGGTGGTGTGCAGATCGGTACTATGGTGGCATACACCATTCTAACCGAAACTGTATTCCAATGGCCGGGTACAGGCTTCCTATTCCTTGAAGCGATTAACCGTGTAGATACGCCACTTATCACGGCGTACGTTATCTTTGTTGGTCTAATCTTTGTTGTGACTAACACTATTGTTGACTTGCTGTACGGCATCATCAACCCAACGGTTGACCTAACTGGGAAAGGAGCATAATCATGAGCCAATCACTTGCAGCTCCTTCTCGTTGGGAGCGTTTTAAACAGTCAGACTTCTTGTATCACTTCAAGCGCGACAAAGTTGCGATGACAAGTTTTGCTGTCTTCCTCATGTTCTTAGTGTTTGCTCTGGCGGCACCACTGATTGCGCCAACAGACCCATACGATCTGACGACCATCGATATCATGGACTCTGAACTGCCACCTTCTTGGATGGAAGGCGGAGATGAGAACTTTATATTGGGCACTGATGAGCAGGGTCGTGATATTTTATCGACTATCTTATACGGTTCACGCTTGTCGCTGACGATTGGTTTCTTTGCGGTTGCGCTGCAGCTGTTCTTAGGCATCATCATCGGTTTGTCAGCAGGTTACTTTGGTGGCCGAGTGGATAGCTTCCTAATGCGTTTTGCAGATGTTCAGCTGTCATTCTCTACTATGATGGTGGCGATCATCGTATCGGCCATCTTTAAAGCCAGCTTTGGTAGTGACTTCTACAGCCAATATGCGGTGGTCATGCTGGTGGTGATCATCGGTGTGGCTGAATGGCCACAGTATGCGCGTACCATTCGTGCCTCGGTACTGGCAGAGAAGAAGAAAGAGTACGTGGAAGCAGCACGCGTAATGGGTTTTAAAGCCCCGCGTATTATGTTCCGCCATATCTTGCCGAACTGCCTGTCGCCAATCTTGGTTATTTCAACCGTACAGGTTGCAAACGCAATCATGTCAGAGGCAGCACTGTCGTTCCTAGGTTTAGGTCTACCGGTAGACCAGCCGTCGCTAGGTGCGTTAATCAGCATTGGCTTTAAGTACATCTTCTCGGGTGCATGGTGGATTACTGCCTTCCCGGGTATCGTGCTAGTAACGTTAGTTCTGGTTATCAACTTACTGGGTGACTGGCTACGTGATGTATTCAACCCTAAGATCTATAAAGGGTGATTGAGCCGATAGACTTTGCTTAAAAAATAGTCCTAAACTAGAGCCGTAATCATATTACGGCTCTTTTTTTGCATTCATTTTAGCAATTACTTTAGAACGAGAGTCTCTCGACGATTAATCGATTAGGTTTGAAGAGCATATGGAAAGAAGTAGGGCAGCAAAGCCACTCGTCACCTGTACTAAATTATTGGCCATCGCAGCATTTACGCTACCTGTATGGCTGCCGTCCGCCCAGGCGCAAGAGCAAGATTTTCTTTGTGATGCGACTCAAGCATCAACCAACGAATTACCTGTACTGGAAAAAAGTTGCCCCATCGGCAAAGGGTTATGGGGTAATCAAAAACCAAAACACAATCAGAGCACATTTTGGATTCAGTGTGGTCTGCTTAATAAGCCGCTGTCTTTGGCCGAGGCTAAAGCGTTGTATAACGTGGTATCGGGCGATGTATGGAATAAGCCTGAAGATAAAGGTACCCGTTGCTTGATTGGCCCGTACCAAGACTACAAGCAAGCTCGCGCCGATATGTTGAATGTCCGTAAGGTCAAAAGCTACGAAGAGGCGTTTATCCGAGAGGTGGCGAGCAAGTCTGCGGGTATGGCTAAACCAGCGCCTGCTCCTCGTCAGAAGAATAAGTCTAAAGCCGTTGAACCGAAGCAAGTGGCTACTTCAGCAGTCCCTGTAGCCACCACTATGAGCACAGCCGACACAGAGATGCCAAGTGAAGTCACCGTTCGTTTGACGGCGGAAGTCTCAGGTGTGACCTATAAAGTACCCTACCTGATGTTCAGTGATGAGCAGTTCTACATGGAACACGGCTTGCCTTGGAACCGCTTGAACTATAAAACCGCAACCGAGTTGTGTGCGGAGATGGACATGATGTTACCTACCGAAGCTCAATGGCAACAACTGCTTGATGCGAACATTATGAGTAAGAATAAGTGGCCAATGCATTTGCCGTATTGGGGTAAAGACAGAAAAGCCTTGTTCACCACTGGTAAGGTCAGTCAGTTGAAAGGAACGTCATTGCTTAATGTCGCTTGTATAAAATAGAGATCTAACTATTTTAACAAAGCCCGCAGCTGCGGGCTTTGTTGTTAGACTTTTATTTCCAGCCCAAATCGACTTCCATTGTCGGTGATATACCATCGTGTTCGCCACACATCTCATCATAAGTGCTGCAGTGGATAAGAGTAGCGGATTGATAGTGGCCTTCAGTGAAGTGTGTTTTGGCGTGTTCTAAACTCGAGAACTTAAGGGGTTGCTGGTTATCGCCTTTGATCAGCTCTTTGTGGTTTCCCAATACTTGGTAACCGAGATAGATATCCCCTTCAAAAGATTCAATCAGTAATTTCATAACGGCCTCCTTGATCAAAGTTTAATCAAATACGAGTGATTTCGAGAGAAAGTTCACATGATTTGCAGCAAGGTCGCATCAAGGAGAGCGCGTACTTCGCGTTTACTAAGCTCAGAAAAAAGCATCGCTTGAGTATAAATTACTGATTGCCGATAATATAATTTAACCGCGAAAGGCCAACACGCCCTAGTAACATGCAAACAACAACGACCAGCCTTTATGTCCCAAACAAATAAAAAAAGCAGACCTACGTTAGAAGATGTCGCCAATTGTGTTGGTGTGACCAAGATGACGGTATCGCGTTACATGCGAAACCCAGACTCGGTGGCGCAAAAGACGCGAGAGAAAATAGCCGCGGCGATAGAAGAGCTTGGATATATCGAAAACCGCGCTCCGGCCATGCTGTCGAAGTCATCAAGCAAGGCGATTGGTATTTTGTTGCCTTCACTGTCTAACCAGATCTTTGCTTCTTTTGTTCAAGGGATTGAGGTAGTGACTAAGGCCAATGGCTACGAGACTTTGTTGGCGCACTTTAGTTACGATGAACTAGAAGAAGAGCGCAAGATCGCATCGCTGCTGTCTTATCAGGTCGATGGCTTGATTCTAACCGAAAGTCACCATACCAAGCGCACACTACAGATGATTAAGAACTCGGGTGTTCCTGTGGTGGAAACCATGGAAATGCCAAGTGCGCCGATAGATATGGTGGTTGGTTTAGATCATGTGGATGCCTCTTATCAAGTTGTTAAACGTATGATTGAAGCGGGAAAATGTTCGATCGCTTATTTTGGTGCTCGCTTGGATACGCGTACAAAGCTGCGTATGCAAGGCTATGATCAAGCGATGCAAGAAGCAGGGCTGCAGATAAAGCATGTCTTAACTGAGGCCCACTCTAGTTTTTCACTCGCAGATGAACTGTTAGATATGGCGCTTCGCGATTATCCCGATTTAGATGGGGTGTTCTGTACCAATGATGATATTGCGATAGGCACCTTACTCAGCGCCCAAAAGCGGGGGATAAAGGTGCCGAGCCAGTTATCTGTCGTGGGTTACAATGCGCTAGACATTGGTCAGACAATCAGCCCTAGGCTCACCAGTGTCGATACACCACGTTTTGAAATCGGCGAGAAGAGCGCTGAGTTGCTGCTGTCAAAATTGAAGGGCGAAGAGATTGAAGAGCCGATCGTTGATATGGGCTATCGTATTTCTGAAGGCGAAAGTATTTAGATCAGATGCCAGTTAGGGAAAAGGCGAAGCATTAGCTTCGCCTTTTTTGATTGAGTTTACCGCCACACTAAACGATAAAGCTCGCCCCTTGTTCGGCACTAGAGACGCTTTGTCGTAACACGCTGAATAGGTTACGGCCCCAAGTTTGTTGAGATATTTCGGTATCGAGCTCTAAAGCTTGACGTCCTGTGGTATCGCTCAAGTTGTTCAACTCGCCCGATTGGCAATCTAAACGCAGAATATCACCATCGCGCACCAGCCCGATCGCTCCACCACGCAAGGCTTCAGGTGACAGGTGAATCGCAGATGGGATTTTACCAGATGCACCGGAGAGCCTGCCGTCAGTCACTAGTGCCACTTTAAAGCCCGATTTTTGTACATTACCAAGAATAGGCATCAGTTTGTGCAGCTCAGGCATGCCATTCGCCGCAGGGCCATTATGCGTGACCACTACGATGCAATCCTTGTTAAGTTCGCCGCGTTGGTAGGCCGCTTCCACTTCATGTTGGCATTGGAACACGACTGCAGGGGCTTCAATCACACGTTGATCGCCTTGGACCGCGGAAACTTTCACTACCGCATTCCCTAAGTTACCCGTTAGGACACGAGTTCCTCCCGTGTCTTGGAAAACTTGCTCTGGCGCTGCAATCACGGAGTTATCCTGCGATTGTTCGCAGCGTACCCACTCTAGTTTGCCTTGAATTAATGTTGGTAAGTTCATTTGGTCTTCAAATTCACCAAATGCAGGGACAACATCGCGGTGCAGCAAGTCTGATTGATCCAGTCTATGCAGTAGAGCAGGTACGCCACCAGCTTGCTGGAATGCGTTCATATCGGCTGGGCCATTCGGGTAAACGCGAGCCAGAAGTGGAACCACCTCAGATAAATCGCTGATGTCTTGCCACGTTAGAATGATGCCTGCAGTTCTGGCTACCGCCACCATATGAATACTATGGTTGGTGCTGCCGCCAGAGGCGAGCAGAGCGATGATGCCATTAATTAAACTCTTCTCAGTCACCACTTCAGAAAGCGGACGGAAGTTGTTTGAACCTTGGTTCATTGAGGCGATTTTAAGTGCTGCGTCTTCGGTCAGTGCTTTACGTAGCTCAGAGTGAGGATGCACAAACGCTGAGCCTGGCAGCATGAGACCCATCGCCTCAAATACTAACTGGTTGGTGTTGGCGGTGCCGTAGAAAGTGCAAGTACCCGGAGAGTGATACGCGCGACACTCCATATCGAGTAGGGCGTCTTTGCCCACTTCACCAGCTGCGTATTTTTGCCTTACATCAACCTTCTCATCATTGCTGATCCCTGTCGCCATTAAACCTGCTGGAACGAACGCAGTGGGCAAGTGACCATAGGTAAGCGCGCCCATCAATTGTCCGGGTGCAATCTTGTCGCAAATGCCTAGTAGTAGGGTAGAGTCAAATACGTTATGGCTTAGTGAAATAGCCGTTGCTTGGGCGATTAAGTCGCGAGAAAACAGTGACATATCCATACCAGCTTGGCCTTGGGTCACACCATCGCACATGGCCGGCACACAGCCTGCCACCTGCGCAGTATGGCCGTAGTGGGCTAGCAGCTGCTTAATTTGATTCGGGTAATCTTGGTAAGGCTGGTGCGCGCTGAGCATGTCATTGTATGAGCTGATCAGTGCAACGTTTGATTGAGTCAGATCGAGAATTGATTTCTTCTCACTCGAGCAAGAGGCGGCAACAGCGTGGGCTAGGTTGCCACAAGACAAACCCGCGCGGCCTTTGCCCACTTTGGTTTGAGCGTCAATACGCGCAAGATATTCAGACCGAGCTTCACGGCTGCGGTCAATCAATCTTTGCGTGACATCTAGAACTACCGAATGAGTCATCACGCTACCTCTTGTGATTGAGTCAGGCCTGCCGCGGCACGCTCTACCACTTCAGTAATGTCACCATCAATGTTGACTATCAGAGTTTGCGGCTCGCCATCTGGGCGTTCAAGGGTTTCAAATTGGCTTCTGACCATGTTCTCTTTCATGAAGTGGCCTTTGCGCTGACGCATACGCTCAAGGATCAGCTTTTGATCGCCATCGAGGAATAGGAAGGTCACGTTGTTATTGCCTTCACGGATCTGGTCGCGGTACTTTTTCTTCAATGCTGAACAAACAATGATGCCGTGTTCATTTTTGCTCTCTAGGCTAAAGGCGGCATCACGAATACGCTCTAACCAAGGCTTACGGTCATCGTCATTAAGAGGCTGCCCTGAAGACATCTTCAGAATGTTTGCCTTTGGATGAAGATCGTCTCCATCAATAAATTTACGTCCAAGCTTCTTTGCCAGATGCTCTCCAACAGTGCTCTTTCCACAAGCGCAGACGCCCATCACGATGACACTACTACCGGCCATAACCTATCCTCATAACAAATTTGCGCGTGATCCCAATTTTGGCATTCACTTTAAAATATGGGTTTATCTTATTAATGTTATCGGTAACATGTTACCGGTAACTTCGATAAATGTGAACTACAACACAAACTATAATTCTTAAAGGTGAACCTATGGAGCAGTTAGCCCAAGCCTCTGACCCAACCTACTTATTGACGATTGCTGCCCTCGCGATAGCTGCGTTATTGGTATTAATCATTAAACTCAAAGTCCACGCATTTGCATCGCTTACTATCGTAAGTTTATTGACTGCAATCGCGACGGGCGTAACAACAGACCAAGTGGTACCAACCATGATGGGAGGGTTCGGAGGAACGCTTGCATCGGTTGCTTTGCTAGTAGGTCTTGGTGCCATGATTGGTAAAATTCTTGAAGTGACTGGCGGTGCGAAAGTACTGGCAGATACCTTGATTGGTCGCTTTGGTAAAGAACGAGCACCATTGGCATTGGGTATTGCCTCTTTGATGTTTGGTTTCCCAATCTTCTTTGATGCAGGCCTTGTGGTGATGATGCCAATCATCCTAAGTGTCGCAGCGCGATTTGGTGGCTCGCCAATTAAATATGCCTTACCTTCTGCAGGTGCGTTTGCGGTAATGCACGCCTTTGTACCACCACACCCAGGTCCTGTTGCGGCTGCCGACTTCCTTGGCGCGAACATTGGTCTTCTGCTCGTTGTGGGTATTCTTGTCGCTATCCCAACTTGGTACTTCGGTGCATACCTTTACGGTTTGTATGCAGGTAAGAAGTTCGATATTCCACTGTCTAAAGCGTTCTTCAATTCAGACACTGTGGTTGATGAGTCAAAGCTGCCGAAGTTTTCTACGGTAATGATCATTCTTGTATTGCCCGTTCTGCTGATCTGTTTAGATACCGGATTGAACACGCTAGCGGTAGCAGGTGTGATAGACGGTGGTACTCCTTTGGTTGAATTCCTGCGTATGCTAGGTAAAACGCCAGTAGCTCTGTTGATTACACTGATTGTCTGCTTGGCTGTGTTTGCTAAAGATTACGGCATGGCGAAACTAGAGAAGTTATGTGGCGACTCACTAGCGCCAATTTGTGGTGTTATCCTAGTAACAGGTGCAGGCGGCATGTTTGGTGGCGTACTGCGTGCAAGTGGTATCGGTGATGCTCTGGCTGGTGTTCTGACCGATACGGGTATGCCAGTGGTTGTGGCTGCGTTTGTTATCTCAACTTGCTTACGTGTTGCTCAAGGCTCTGCGACTGTTGCCCTAACGACAACAGCCGCATTAATCGCGCCAGTGGTCTCTGCTACTACGGGCTTGAGCGAACTGGATTTATGTTTCATTGTTATCGCCATTGCGGGTGGTGCTACGGTACTTTCGCACTTTAACGATTCAGGTTTCTGGCTAGTGTCTCGCTTGCTAGAAATGGATGAGAAGACAACATTGAAAACGTGGACGGTAATGGAAACATTGCTTGGTACCATCGCGTTTATTATTGTTGCTGTACTAAGTTTTATTCTTTAGAGGTTCTGGATGAAAACCATTGAACAACGATTAAGAGAGATCAAAATCGTCCCTGTTATTGCTATCAACGAGGTTGCACATGCACTGCCTTTGGCCAAAGTGTTAGTAGAAAACGGTCTACCTTGTGCCGAAGTCACCTTCCGAACAGAAGCGGCGGCGGAGTCGATTCGTATTATGCGTGAGGCTTACCCAGAGCTTTTGATTGGTGCGGGTACGGTGCTGACGACAGAGCAAGTTGATATCGCCATTGAAGCGGGCGTGGATTTCATCGTCAGCCCCGGCCTAAACCCTACAACAGTGAAGTACTGTCAGCAGCGTGGCGTGGCCATTGTCCCTGGTGTGAACAACCCTAGTTTGGTAGAGCAGGCAATGGAGCTAGGTCTTAAGACGCTTAAGTTCTTCCCAGCAGAGCCGTCTGGTGGTGTGCCAATGTTGAAAGCACTAACTGCGGTTTATCCTGTTAACTTCATGCCAACTGGCGGTGTAAGCCCAAGTAACGTTGAAGACTACCTTGCCCTTAAATCGGTAGTCGCTTGCGGCGGAACTTGGATGGTTCCGACTAGCATGATGGATGAAGGTAACTGGGAAGGCATTGCTGAACTGGTTCGTGCGATTAACTAATACTTGTTGAGTGATGAATAAAAGGGCCATCAACTTATGTTGATGGCCCTTTTTGCTATTTGTCATCGGTTGCTTGAAATGAAGGATTACCGGCGCCTAGCGCATAGTAACGAATTCTTCTGAACCTGTTGGGTGGATAGCGACAACAGAGTCGAAATCAGCTTTGGTTGCGCCCATCTTCATCGCAACGCCAAAACCTTGAATCATTTCGTCTACTGTAAAGCCAATACCGTGCAGGCCAACAACGGTTTCTTCTTCACCAGCACACACTAGCTTCATCTTACATGGCTGACGATGCTTAGTTACTGCGGTGTACATTGCAGTAAAGCCAGACGTGTATACTTTCACGTTGTCTTTGCCGTACTTCTCTTCCGCTTCTTGCGTTGTCAGGCCGATAGTACCGATTGGTGGGTGGCTGAACACGACGGTAGGAACTAGGTTGTAGTCCATCTTCGCGTTAGTCTTGCCGTTAAATAGGCGCTCTGATAGCTGACGACCGGCTTTAACTGCCACAGGTGTTAACTCGATACCACCTTCCATGATGTCACCCACACAGTAGATGCCAGGTACGTTAGTCGCTTGGAACTCGTCTACTTTGATGTAGCCGCGATCGTTCGTTTCAACGCCCGTTGATGCAAGGTTGATTGCATCCGTTGCTGGGTGACGACCGATAGCCCAAATAAGCTGGTCAACGTTTTGTGTGTTACCGTTTTCTAGGTGAAGCGTTAGGCTGCCATCGGCTTCTTTAACGACTTCTTTTGGCACTGAGTGCGTGTGCAGTGTTGGGCCTTCCGCTTCCATCACTTCAACTAGTGTCTCGATGATCATTGGATCGAAGCTACGTAGTGGCGACTCTTTACGGCAGAATAGGTGCGTTTCTGTACCTAGCGCGCTGAGTACGCCCGCGATTTCAACCGCGATGTAACCTGCACCGATAACCGCTACACGTTTTGGTTGCTCGTTTAGCTCGAAGAAGCCGTTTGAGTCGATACCGTATTCCGCGCCTGGGATGTTTGGAATAGTAGGGCGGCCGCCGACTGCGATCAGAATATGATCGGCAGTGTAGTGCTCGCCGTTTACTTCAACGGTTTTTTCGTCTACGAACTTAGCGAAGCCTTTGATTACGTTTACTTTGTTGTTACCCAGTACGCGATCGTAAGACTGGTGGATACGGCCAATGTAAGCTTGACGGCTTTCTACTAGTTTGCTCCAGTCAAAGCCTTTTACATCGACATCGAAGCCGTAGTCTTCAGCGTAAAGGTTCATTGCTTCAGCGATTTGAGCACCGTGCCACATCACTTTCTTAGGGACACAACCTACGTTTACACAGGTACCACCAAGGTCTTGTGCTTCGATGAGTGCTACTTTTGCGCCGTACATTGCCGCGCGGTTTGCTGATGCGATGCCGCCTGAGCCGCCACCGATGCAGATGTAATCAAAATGAGTCGCCATGACTTTCTCCGAGCTTATTAATTTTTATGAGCATACACATCATATGGGCTGAGTATCCGTGAACTCAATACGCCAACATCATACGTACACTTCCTTGTCCTTTTCGCTATCGAGTTTAGCAACTTTCCCTAGGAGGAAAAAGCATCATCTCTAGACGTAATAAAAGAGGGCGGAGTTCGCCCTCTTGGTAATGGTTTTATACTGTGGCTTTGGCCTTAGATAGCTTTAAAGCTCAGTTAGCCACAGCAGCTTGATGACCCGCAGCTAACTTGGGGTTGAATGTCTTTGCCTTCACCGACATAGGTATTGGTAAGGTAGAAGTTTGAGAATTTTTCATTAAAGTCAGCTGAGACGGTTTTGCCGACCAAACCAGTTGCCATAATGTTCTCTTGCCATGCCTGCATTTTCGGTAAGCCACAGAAAAAGTCGTAGCCTGAATGTGCTTTGACTAATGCAGCGCGATGCAGCAGAGGCAACCAAGCCATATCGACATTACTTAAGTTGTCTGATTTGAAGAACTTGGTATTACCCGATAACTGTTTTTCGGCCTTTTCGAATGCCTTTAACAGTTTGGCAGCACGTTCATCAAAGGTTGCCTTGTCTTTGCTGCCCATAGTGCCACACTGCGCTAAGTAGTGTTTTGAACCTAGGTAGCTCCATGCGCGATCAAGTGCGCGTTGCTCATTGGTTACGCCTTGCTCCAGCGGGCCAAATTCATCTTCGATGTATTCGATAATCGCATCCGACTCAAACAAAGTGGTGCCTGAGTCAGTGATTAAGATTGGCACTTGACCATTTGGTGATACATCTAGGAACCACTGTGGTTTGCTTTTCAGCTCGATGTATTCAATTTCGTAAGGGATTTTTTTTGCTTCAAGAGCAGCAGTGACGCGTTGAACAAATGGGCAGATTTTGAAGCTAACGATTTTAATCATGTCTATTTCCTGAATAGTGTTGGTATTTACATTAACTAAGACGAAGCAAGATTCAGAAAGACGGAAAATAATTGAGAAAAGTTTGAAGATTAGAAGGTTGAGATGAAAAATAAGGCGTAATTTCAATTAATTACGCCTTAAAATCGAGAGGTTAAGTTATCGATTTACTCTGGAACAATCCATTCAACCTTGAAGTGTCCAGTAGCAGGAGCAATGGCCTCTTTTAAGAATGGCAGAATCTCATTCATTTGGCTTTCTAGCTTCCACGGCGGGTTAATCACAATCATGCCCGAAGCTGTCATGCCGCGCTCATTGGTATCTGGGGATACGCCAAGCTCGATTTGCAGAATTTTGCGAATACCCAAGCTCTCTAAGCCTTCAATCATATCTTCAATGTCACAGCGGTTAACTACTGGGTACCAAATTGCGTAAATGCCCGTTGCCCAACGTTTATGGCTCTGTGCAATGGCTGTCACAACATCGCGATACTCTTTTGCCAGCTCATAAGGAGGGTCGATTAGCACAAGGCCACGACGCTCTTTCGGAGGCAGACTGGCTTTCAAGCGTTGGAAACCGTCTTCTTTATAGATAGACACCTGACGGTCGCGATGAAACTCTTGCTCTAATAGAGGGTGATCGCTTGGGTGTAGTTCGGTCAGAACCATGCGATCTTGCTTACGCAGATGTACACGCGCAACACGTGGCGAACCTGGGTAGTAACGCAGATTGTCACCATTGTTAAGCACGCGGATAGATTCTAGATAGCTCTGAATCTCTTCTGGGATATCTTTTTGCTGCCAAATGCGTGCAATGCCTTGTTTGTACTCGCCGGTTTTCTCTGACCATTCATGGGTGAGGTCGTATCGGCCTACGCCAGAGTGTGTATCGTGATACACGAACGGCTTGTCTTTTTGCTGCAGCGCATTGAGGATCAGGCTCTGAACAATGTGTTTCACTACATCGGCATGGTTGCCTGCGTGAAAGCTGTGACGGTAACTTAGCAAATCAATCTCTCAGATCGCCATAAAAGGCGAAGATATAGGGCATATAAAGTAGCTTTGATTATACGCCACTATTGAAAAATGCTGAACCTACCTATATTTACTATCTAAGGCCTAAAAATAATATCTGAAGATAACGGCATGTCTTTTATCGCCTTTTGGTCTATAAAGACAGCCGACCTAACAACAAGGAACGCTTTATGTCGAATCCGCTTCTGACCTTTACTGATCTCCCTCCGTTTTCACAAATTAAACCAGAACACGTTAAGCCTGCGGTTGAACAAGCGATTGCTGATTGCCGCTCGCAGATTGAACAATCTCTCGAAGACAATACTAATCCAAGCTGGGACAACCTAGTTTCACCGATTGAAGAAGCGGATGATCGCTTGAGTCGCCTTTGGTCACCAGTGAGCCATATGAATTCAGTGGTGAACAGTGATGAGCTGCGTGAAGCATACGAAAGTTGCTTGCCTTTGCTATCAGAGTACGGCACTTGGGTCGGGCAACATAAAGGCCTGTTTGATGCGTACAAGAGCATCAAAGCGAGCGAAGCTTTTGCTGATCTAACCCAAGCACAGAAGAAAACCATTACAGATGCTCTGCGTGACTTTGAGCTTTCAGGCATTGGCCTGCCAGCCGATGAGCAACATCGCTACGGTGAAATCAGCAAGCGTATGTCAGAGCTAGGTTCTCAGTTCTCTAACAATGTGTTGGATGCAACCATGGGCTGGACCAAGCAAGTGACCGACGTGGAACAGTTGGCAGGCATGCCAGAATCAGCGTTAGCGGCTGCAAAAGCGGCGGCTGAAGCAAAAGAGCTAGAAGGGTATTTGCTGACGTTGGACATTCCGTCTTACCTTCCAGTGATGACCTACTGTGATAACCAAGATCTGCGTAAAGAACTTTACGAAGCGTATGTCACTCGTGCGTCGGATCGTGGTCCAAATGCGGGTAAATGGGATAACTCAGAGCTGATTGCAGAGCAGTTGAAGCTGCGCCATGAAATTGCGCGTATTCTTGGTTTCAATACCTTCAGCGAAAAATCGCTAGCGACTAAGATGGCCGAGACCACAGACCAAGTCCTAGGTTTCTTAAACGACTTAGCAATCAAAGCCAAACCACAAGGTGAGAAAGAAGTTGAGCAGCTGAGTCAGTTTGCGAAAGCAGAGTTTGGCGTAGATGCCTTAGAGCTGTGGGATATCGCTTACTACAGCGAGAAACAAAAGCAGCACTTGTTTGAAATCTCCGATGAAGAGCTTCGTCCTTACTTCCCAGAATCAAAAGCGGTGAGTGGCCTGTTTGAAGTGCTTAATCGCGTATTTGGTATGAAGGTAGAAGAGCGTAGCGGCGTGGATACTTGGCATGAGTCGGTGCGTTTCTTTGACATCTTTGATGCCGAAGGTGAGCTACGTGGTAGCTTCTATCTTGACCTGTACGCTCGTGAACACAAGCGTGGCGGTGCATGGATGGATGATTGCCGTGGCCGTCGTATCACTCAATCGGGTGAGCTACAGTCGCCGGTTGCGTATCTAACATGTAACTTCAACCGCCCTGTCGGTGACAAGCCTGCGCTATTTACTCACGATGAAGTTGTGACGCTATTTCACGAGTTTGGCCACGGTATCCACCATATGCTAACACAAGTGGATGCAGGTGCTGTTTCTGGTATTAACGGTGTGCCTTGGGATGCGGTTGAGCTGCCAAGTCAGTTCCTCGAAAACTGGTGTTGGGAAGAAGAGGCGCTAGCATTTATCTCGGGTCATTATGAAACTGGCGAACCTCTGCCGAAAGCCATGCTTGATAAGATGCTTGCGGCGAAGAACTTCCAATCTGCAATGTTCATCCTTCGTCAGCTAGAGTTCGGATTATTTGATTTCACTCTACACACTAACTACGACCCAGAGGTTGGGCCGAAAGTGCTCGAGACATTGGCGGATGTGAAAGCCAAAGTCGCTGTATTGCCAAGCCTTGAGTGGAACCGTTTCTCGCACAGCTTTAGCCATATCTTTGCGGGTGGTTACAGTGCAGGCTACTACAGCTACTTATGGGCAGAAGTCTTGTCTTCAGATGCCTTCTCTCGTTTTGAAGAGGAAGGGATCTTCAATACTGATACTGGTAAGAGTTTCCTGAACAATGTTCTAGAGATGGGCGGCAGTGAAGAACCGATGGAGCTATTCAAACGTTTCCGAGGTCGCGAGCCACAAATCGATGCGCTGCTGCGTCACTCGGGGATTCAAGCTTAATTAGCTATTCATTCTCTCATATAAAGACAAACCCACCTTTTGGTGGGTTTGTTGTTTTTAAACCAAATGACGGCTCTAGCCTGACTCATTGGTTCTAAACTAAATCGCATTAGTCGCCGGTCATTTTGTTTCTCAGCCAATGATCGGCAGATACCAGCCCTGGCCCCCAGACAATGACAATTAAGATCATCAATCCCCAAAGCTGGTGGTCATAGAAACCTTTTTCCCACAGCAGCGGGTAAGAGACCACCGCGATAATGTTAAACACAAACAGAATGGCAGCCATTGGTCGGGTTAACAGTCCCAGTGCGAGGAAAATAGGCAAGATAAGCTCGGCGGCCGTACCCATATACGCAGCCATTTCCCAAGGCAGAATCGGCACCTGATATTCATACTCAAATAGAAACAGGGTGCTATCCCAACTGGCTATTTTAGTTAGTCCTGAGTTAAAGAATACCCACGCTACCCACAAGCGGCAGAACAGCAGCAAGAGTGGGATAAATCCCGTTTGTAAGGTGGATATGAGCGTGTCGTATTTGTTTAATAAGGTATGACTCGTGGTCGATGGTGTGTTCGAATTCATAGTTTATCCTTAGTGGTTCAGGGCTTACGCCTGACTCACGGTAAATCCAGCGACAATCCCTAGCTCAATCATCTTGTTTAAATGGGGCAGTAGAGATTCGGAGACGTTTTGTAGCTTTGTGCCACATCGAATCTCTTGCAGTAATTGATACTCTTCTTCAGAGAGTACGGCTTGCCATGTGCTGCCATTTGGCTTGGGCACCAGCACGCCGTATTGCGGCATTTCAACGTCGAGTTGGCTGAAATCGTTGCTCTCAATCGCTTGTTTTAATGAGATCACCGCATAGGGAGAACTGACAGGCGTAACACCATGATGTAAGTGTAAGCAGACATTCGGGTGTTCTTCCGCGGCAATAGACGCGAGCGCGGCCATGGGTTTCCAGTTAGGTTCGAAAGCTTGTTCGGCGACAGTTTGGTTCACACAATCCATCAACCATTCGAACTTTGCCACCTCGGGTGAGTATGGCGCTGCTTCAATAACCGTCGGAAATAACTCAAGAGTTTTATCAAACCCTTCTCCGTAATGCGTGACGTCACCTTCAAGTAACGGATTCTTCAATACATGCTGACGGGCAATCTGTTCGAAGCACTCGCACCCGAGTAGAGCTTCGACCATAGGGTAGGTGGCTTGCAGCACTTCTGACAGACTGATAATGAAATTGTTTCGATAAATCTGAATTCGCTCTTCACTTGAGAAATGGTCCGCCACAATATCGCAAGACTCACCGGTTGCCTCATAGTGCAACGCTTGCGAAAACTGCTGCTGCAGTTTGGCCAAAGGCATGTCCGTATTGGTGGTAACAAGAGACTGGCTCATGATGCTTCCTTAGTCCTTAACTGGGCAGCTGATCCTCGCGTTGCTGTTTCTCGTTCAGGCGTACAAAACTGATTGAGAATCGCGGTCGCTTTTGACGCCTCTTCGAGTAGCACTTCTGGCTCGGGAATATCTAAGTCCCATTCGATAAGCGTGTGCCTTTCACCGTGATTTTCCACCCAACTTGAATAGAGTTGCCAAACCTCATCGCTGACACGCTGGCTGTGCGTATCAATCCAGATCTCACCTTGCTCTAACTGTTTAATAGTGAATCCTGCCAAGTGAATTTCGTCAACTTTGTCAGCATCAATAGCATTTAAATAATCTTCACTACTAAAGCCGTGATTGAAGGCTGAAACGTGGATATTGTTGAGGTCGAGCAGCAAACGACAATCGGTGCGCTTTTGTACCTGGCTCAAGAACTCCCATTCCGGAATGGTGGAGTGGTTGAATGCTAAGTAACTAGACGGGTTCTCAATCAGCATTGGTCTCTGCAGACTATCTTGGACTTCAAGCACATTGCGACAGAACACATCCAGTGCTTCTTCGGTATAAGGAAGTGGAAGTAAATCATTGAAATAGTGGCTACCGTGTTCGCTCCAGCTTAAGTGGTCAGAAACAAAGATAGGGTCTATTTCAGTGATTAACTGTTTAAGGTTAGACAGGTGGGATTGGCTGATTCGAGACACACTGCCCAGTGATAACCCAATGCCGTGACAACTGATTTGATGATGATTAGCTATCGAGTTTAGGCGCTTTCTTGTATCGGAGTAAGGTTGGAAGTAGTTCTCACTGTGGATTTCTAACCAGCTTACTTGCGGAGCTTGGTTAGTGAAGAAATCTAGGTGAGGTGTGCGGAGTCCGATTCCGACTTTCTGGTGTTGTTTCACAGGGTTTTCCTATCTTGTGGCTTGAAAGGCGTTCTCGGAGCTGGTGTTGAGCACGTCGCTCCGAGAACAAAGTTTGATTATGCTGACTCAGTGCTGCCGCCAGTTAGCTTGCCACATAGACCTTTAGGAACAACAACAAACGCATCTTTTTGATTATCTTCTTTTGCTGTACCTGCACATGAGCTAGATTTCGTCGCACAATCGTTTTTTACCTGCTTTTGAAACGCCATAGCACTTCTCTTTGTCCATTGCGACTGCTGGAGCAGCGGTAAGCATAGTGCCACCTAGAGCAACAAGACCTGTGATAGCAGCAGTAACAGCAAGATTAGACTTTTTCATAGTGATTCCCTCAGACTGAATTGATAGTTTTGTTAGGCAACTTGATTGTTCGGTAACGCTCAATGAGTTGCTTAATTAAAAGGATAGAGAAGCAATCAGAAATCTTTCAAAAAAATCATATTTTCCACAAATGAATTCACTGTAACCTATATAACTTTATGATTTTTAATGGATAAAAAAGTGAAGATTTTTTGCGCTTTTTGGTCTGATATCGCTGCTCGGTTTGGGTTATAATCAATAATTATGTATAAATAACCAGTAGCTTTAGTCATGATCGATCCCTCCTTCTTAATTGATGGTCTTAACGATAAACAGCGTGAGGCAGTGGCCGCACCATTAGAAAATTTGCTTGTACTCGCCGGTGCAGGGAGTGGCAAAACTCGCGTGCTTGTTCATCGAATTGCGTGGTTGATGTCGGTTGAACAGGCGTCGCCATTTTCGATCATGTCGGTGACCTTCACTAATAAAGCTGCCGCCGAAATGCGTGGCCGTATTGAAGAGCTGATGATGGGCAGTGCATCAGGCATGTGGAATGGTACGTTCCACGGTATTTGTCATCGCATTCTTCGCGCACATTATCTTGATGCTAAGCTCCCAGAAGATTTCCAAATCATTGATACGGATGATCAAATTCGTCTGCTTCGTCGTTTGATTAAAGCGCAGAACCTTGACGAGAAACAGTGGCCAGCGAAGCAAGCCGCTTGGTGGATCAACGCAAAGAAAGATGAAGGGTTACGTCCGTCGCATATCGACGCTTACCATGACCCAATTACGAAGACCTATCTGCAAATTTATACCGCGTATCAAGAGGCGTGTGACCGTGCTGGTTTAGTCGACTTTGCTGAAATCTTGCTGCGTGCTCATGAGCTATTGCGTGAGAAAAAGCACATTCGGGAACATTACCAAGCGCGCTTTAAGCATATTCTGGTGGACGAGTTCCAAGATACCAACAACATCCAATACGCATGGCTGCGTATGATGGCAGGGCCAGATTGTCACGTGATGATCGTGGGTGATGACGACCAATCGATTTACGGTTGGCGTGGCGCGAAAGTGGAAAATATCGAGAAGTTTACCCTTGAGTTCCCGAGCGTAAATACTATCCGTTTGGAGCAGAACTACCGCTCAACCAAAACCATTCTTGAAGCTTCTAACACCTTGATTGCTAACAATACTGAGCGTATGGGTAAAGAGCTTTGGACCGATGGTAAAGAAGGCGAACCTATCTCGGTTTACTCGGCTTACAATGAGCTGGATGAAGCGCGCTTTACCGTTAATAAAATCAAAGAATGGCAAGAGAAAGGCGGTGCTTTGGAAGATGCTGCGATGTTGTATCGAAACAACGCCCAGTCGCGTGTATTGGAAGAAGCCCTGATCCAAGCTAGCCTGCCGTATCGCATATATGGTGGCATGCGATTCTTCGAACGTCAGGAGATCAAAGATGCGTTGAGCTACTTGCGTTTGATGGCGAATCGTAACGACGATGCGGCCTTTGAACGTGTAGTAAATACCCCAACGCGTGGTTTAGGCGATAAGACACTAGAGACTATCCGATTTGCAGCGCGTGATCGCGGCGCAACGATGTGGCAAGCAAGTATCGCCTTGCTGGATGAGCAAGTACTGGCTGGCCGAGCGGCAGGTGCTTTGAGCCGATTTGTCGAGCTGATCAATGCGATGGAAGATGACACTGCTGAAATGCCTCTGTTTGAGCAAACTGACCACGTGATTAAGTACTCGGGTTTATTTGCAATGTATGAGCAAGAGAAAGGCGAGAAGTCGAAGGCTCGTATTGAGAACTTGGAAGAATTGGTAACGGCGACTCGCCAATTCGAAAAACCAGAAGAAGCAGAAGAGATGACGCTACTGACGGCGTTCTTAACTCATGCTGCGCTGGAATCCGGCGAAGGTCAGGCGGATGAATTTGAAGATGCGGTTCAGCTAATGACTTTGCACAGTGCGAAAGGTCTGGAGTTCCCACTTGTGTTTATGGTGGGTGTGGAAGAGGGCATGTTCCCAAGCCAGATGTCTGCGGAAGAGGCGGGGCGTTTAGAAGAAGAGCGACGCCTATGTTATGTGGGAATGACTCGCGCTAAAGAGAAGTTGTTCATTACTTACGCAGAGATGCGCCGCTTGTACGGACAAGACAAATATCACAAGCCATCACGCTTTATTCGTGAGTTACCAGAAGCCTGCTTAGACGAAGTGCGTATGAAAGCGCAAGTGAGTCGCCCAGCGAGTAGTGGTCGTTTTAGCCAAACTACGGTGAAAGAGAACTTTAATGAGACAGGTTTTGCGCTTGGCTCACGGGTTCAACATCCTAAGTTTGGTGAGGGTACGATTATCAATTTTGAAGGCAGTGGCCCTCAAGGCCGAGTGCAAGTGCCTTTAATGGCGAAGGTATCAAGTGGCTAGTGACCGCTTATGCCAAGCTTGAGAAGCTGTAAATACTAAACTTAGCGCTTAGTATTTATTCCAAACGTTTTTATCAAAAGAATTGAGCTTGATGCAAGGCAACAAGCAAATGAAGCCCCTGAGCATAGGGAACTTATGTGATGGGGCCGGGCCAGCGCTCTGGGAATGAGCGTAGTTAACACAGCAGCAGGCTCATTTGTGCAGATAAAAGACAAAGAAAAACCCCGAGGGCTTGCGCCCATCGGGGTTATAGTCTTACTCGCAGCAATCCGGCTACTATAGGTGCTCCATGCATCTAATCCATGATAGTGTGCTGTAATCCTTCAGCATAATCCTTACGTCGCTATCCTAGCGGTGTCCTACTTGACCTTATCCTGGTCTGCTAACAATCCTCGTTAGCGCACTTCACTTGTTCCTTGAGCGGTGTCCCTGACATCATCCTGATGTTAAGTCCTTGCCTCATCCTGAGGTGTCCATTGTCTTTCCTTAGTAGCAACCATCCTAGTTACTATTGCGTCCATTCAATGTCCAATTCGCTATCCGTGCCGAACATTCATCCTGAATATCCGTGTCTTCTTCCTGAAGACCACCAAGTCCGTGGTGTATTTCCTGTTCCGTGTCAGCATCCTTCCGACAGGATTAATATTACTCTCTCCCAGCTTATCGGCAATGCGTCTACTATCGATAAAAGCCTCAATTTAATGGTTAATTATTGGACATGTCATTTAAAAACAATCAGTTATGTCCAGGTTGGTTCAATTGTCTGTATAAAGAAAAGAGTATTACT
>JYJN01000079.1 GCA_003263845.1 Vibrio aestivus
ACGGATAGAAAGACTCTTACAGAGCGTCTGTACCTGTTATCGTCGTTGGAAATATTACCGCAGGCGGAAATGGTAAAACGCCTGTTGTTATTTGGCTGGTGGAACAGCTTCAGGCATTAGGTTACAACCCTGGAGTGGTTTCCCGAGGTTATGGCGGTAAAGCGCCGTCTTATCCTCTCATTGTAACGAATGAGACGCCAACCGATTACAGTGGTGACGAACCATGCTTGATTCACCGCCGCACAGGTTCACTTGTTGCTGTTGACCCGAAACGACCAGCAGCGGTAAGAGCACTTGAAGCCAAAGGCGTAGATATCATTATCACCGACGATGGATTGCAGCATTACCCTCTGCAGAGGGATATTGAAATTGTCGTCGTCGATGGTCAGCGCCGATTTGGTAACCAGAAGATGCTACCGTTAGGCCCACTTAGAGAGCCCGTCTCTCGGCTAGAGAGCGTCGATTTTATTATTACTAATGGTGGTGAAGCGCAGGAAGGAGAGATGGTGATGTCTCTGACTCCGTCAGAGCCAGTGAATCTCGGTAACGGTGAAAAGAGCCAGCTGTCTCAGTTAGATTCGCTCGTTGCATTTGCAGGAATTGGACATCCTCCGCGATTCTTTAAAACGTTAGAAACCTTGGGAGCAAAGCCTGTTTACACAAAAGCCTTTGCAGACCATCAAGCCTACCATCAAAATGAATTAGAACAGCTTGCTCAGCAAGGTTCTCATCTTATAATGACAGAAAAAGATGCAGTTAAGTGTCACCAGTTTGCTCAGGCTAATTGGTGGTATTTGCCTGTTACTGCGACGTTTTCAGAGAATGATACTCAGCAGTTACTCAATAGAATTAAAAAGGTAATGGAAGAATATGGATCATCGTCTACTTGAAATTGTGGCATGCCCAGTGTGTAAGAATAAGCTAACGTACGACAAAGATAGCCAAGAGCTTATTTGTAAAATTGATCGATTAGCTTTTCCAATCAAAGACGGCATCCCTGTTCTAATCGAACCAGAGGCACGCGCAATGTCTATGGATGAGGGTCGATAATGTCTTTTACGGTTGTTATACCGGCACGCTATCAATCGACTCGTTTACCGGGTAAGCCTTTAGCTGATATTGCTGGTAAGCCAATGATTCAATGGGTTTATGAGCAGTCGCTACAAGCAGGTGCTGATCGAGTGATCATTGCAACAGATGATGAGCGTGTAGAGCAGGCTGCTAAAGCATTTGGTGGCCAAGTTTGCATGACGTCAGCAAACCATGAGTCTGGTACTGAACGCTTGGCTGAAGTTGTGGATTTAATGCAAATCCCAAGCGATCACATCGTTGTTAATGTGCAAGGTGATGAGCCTTTAATCCCACCAAGCATCATTCAACAAGTGGCCACTAACCTTGCGAACAGCTCTGCGCCAATGGCAACGTTATCGGTTGAGTTTGAAGACGAAGCGGACGTGTTTAATCCTAATGTCGTGAAGGTCGTGACGGATAAAGATGGTTATGCCATGTACTTTAGCCGTGCAACCATTCCCTGGGATCGCGATAATTTTGCTCAACAGGGTAACGGTAGCAATACAGTTGCTCAACCGTTGCAAAGACACATCGGCATCTACGCGTACCGAGCAGGGTTTATCAACACCTATATCAACTGGGCGCCCACTGCACTTGAGAAAATTGAATGCCTAGAGCAATTACGTGTTCTTTGGTATGGCGAAAAGATCCATGTTGAAGTTGCTAAAGAAGCACCTGCAGCAGGAGTGGATACCCCTGAAGATCTGGAAGTGGTTCGTAAGATCCTAGGTCATTAATTGATTCGTATCTTTGGCAATTAAAAAAGGCTCCTTATCGGAGCCTTTTTTGGTTTCTTCTATCTCTGACTTATATCTTGGCGTCATAGTCATTACGTTTAGGCAGGTAGAAAGTATCTCCCGACGGCCTGTTTCTTTAACTTCTTCGAGAATGACATCGAAGCCCCACAGACGATAGAGATGTTTCATCACTTCCTCATGGTTATCAGCCAACGGGATGCGATCTTGTGGAACGTATTGAAGGGTGAGAGAACGATCGCCACGTACATCCACATTAAATACCTGAATATTTGGCTCTAGGTTACTGAGGTTGTACTGCGCGGCGAGTTTCTCTCGGATAGCGCGATAACCCATATCATCGTGAATCGCACTGACTTCGATGAAGTTCTTTCTGTCATCATCGACGATAGAGAACAATTTAAAGTCGCGCATCAATTTAGGTGACAAGTACTGGCTGATGAAGCTTTCATCTTTGAAGTTGTGCATAGCGAAATGAAGAGCATCTAGCCAATCAGACCCAGCCAAATCAGGGAACCATTCTCTATCCTCATCGGTGGGTTCTTCACAAATTCGTTTGATGTCGCGGAACATGGCAAAGCCTAATGCATAAGGGTTAATGCCGCTAAAGTAGGGGCTATTGTAGGGAGGTTGCGCGACTACACTCGTATGGCTGTGTAAGAACTCAAGAATGAATTTGTCTGAAACGATCCCCTCATCATAAAGGTGATTGAGAATCGTATAGTGCCAAAAGGTTGCCCAACCCTCATTCATGACTTGGGTCTGCTTTTGTGGATAGAAGTATTGGCTTATTTTACGCACGATACGCACTATCTCACGTTGCCAAGGCTCGAGTAAAGGCGCGTGTTTTTCTATGAAGTAGAGAATGTTTTCTTGTGGTTCAGAGGGGAATCGAACCTTGATATCCTCTTCCTTGGTTTTAGATTGAGGAACGGTTCGCCATAGCTCATTAACTTGGGATTGAAGGTACGCTTCTCTCTCCTCCTGGCGAGCGGTTTCCTCGGCAATCGAGATCTTTTCAGGGCGTTTGTATCTGTCTACGCCATAATTCATTAGCGCGTGACAAGAGTCCAGTAACTCCTCGACCTCTGACTCGCCATACTTCTGCTCACATTCTGCAATGTACTTCTTGGCAAACAGTAGATAGTCGATAATTGAGCTGGCATCGGTCCAGGTTTGGAAAAGGTAGTTACCTTTAAAGAAGGAGTTGTGGCCATAACAAGCGTGGGCAATCACCAATGCTGCATAGTCACGGTGTTCTCTTCCATTAGGTAAGCGATACATGGGTCTGAATTAATCACGATCTCGTAGGCCAGTCCCATTTGGCCATGTTTATAGCCCTGCTCAGTTTGAATGAACTTTTTACCAAATGACCAGTGATTGTAATTGATCGGCATACCAATACTGGAATAGGCATCCATCATCTGCTCGGAAGTGATCACTTCGATCTGGTTAGGGTAGGTGTCCAAACGATAGTGGTTAGCAACCCGTTTGATCTCTTTGTGATAGCGCTCTAGAAGATCAAACGTCCAGTCGGGCCCATCGGGCAACAATTTGCTGTTAGATTTCGCTTTTGGTTTCGTCGTCTTTGTAGTCATAACGTCTCCCTATGCAGTTTCTTTTTGAAACAGCTCCCTGAATACAACCGGGAAAATGTCGTGAATTTTTTCATAGGACATTTTCCCTTTGTGCAAACAGCTCCCTGAACACAGGGAATATGTCATCTACGGATCGGATATTCTTCATCGCGAAGTTATCGAAAGCTTGTTCGAGCTTTTCATACTCGTGCCAAAGGGTTTGATGAGAGCGTCTGGTGATCTCGATATAGGAGTAATATTGGCAAGCAGGTAGTAACTGATTAACCAACAGCTCTTTACAGCGAGGGGAGTCGTCAGCCCAGTTATCACCATCAGAGGCTTGTGCGGCATAGATGTTCCATTCCGCCAGTGGGTAGCGATCTTTGACAATCTCATCCATCAACTTGAGCGCACTTGAAACAATAGTGCCGCCGGTTTCCTGCGAGTAGAAAAACTCATGTTCATCGACCTCTTTTGCTTGGGTATGGTGGCGGATAAACACCACGTCGACATTTTCATAGGTTCGCGTTAAGAACAGATACAAAAGTACGTAAAAACGCTTGGCTATGTCTTTCGTAGCTTGGTCCATCGAACCCGATACATCCATCAAACAAAACATGACCGCCTGGCTGGAGGGTATTGGCCGACGCTCATAGTTCTTAAAGCGTAAGTCGAATGAGTCGATGAAAGGCACGCTGTCGATTCGGCTGCGTAACTCTTCGATTTCTTTTTTAATTCGCTGCTCTTCAAGTGCTTGAGCCGGCTCTTGGTTCTTGATTCGTTCAAGCTCTTCTTCTAACTCAATTAGGGCGCGTTTCTTACCCGCGGTCATTGCTGTTCGCCTTGCGAGTGATTGTTGCAGTGAACGAACAATGGCGATATTGGATGGCATCCCTGCGGTTTGGTAACCCGCTCGATGGGTTTTCCATTCAGTGATCTTGTTGATTTGATTCTTTTCTAAGTTGGGAAGTTCGAGATCTTCAAATAGGATATCGAGGTACTCATCCTTAGAGATTTGGAATACGAATTCGTCTTGCCCTTCGCCGTCTGGACTCGCTTCACCTTCCCCGGATCCACCTCCCTGTCCGCCACCTTTTGGGCGGTCGATTTTGTCACCGCGAATGAACTGATCGTTACCAGGGTGCACGCGCTCTTTGACACCGCCTTTACCTTGATGAAATACGGGTTCTTTAATATCACGGTGTGGAATTGCGACATCTTCACCAGACTCGGTATTGGTAATTGAGCGTCGGTTTACTGCATCTGCAACCGATTCTTTGATTTGCTCTTTATGACGGCGGAGAAAACGTTGTCTGTTTACCGCACTTTTATTTTTGCCGTTCAGTCGTCGGTCGATAAATTGCGCCATAAGTTCCTCCTTATGAAAACTTCACATCACCCAAACTCCTACCGCGTGAAGCGGTAGGGTTTGACTGCGTAAGGGCAGCGTTATTTGGGCTTTGGTCGCTTGCGTTAAGAGGATTTACGAACGCGTAAATACCACTCAGATAGCAATCGTACTTGCTTCTCGGTGTAGCCCTTCTCCATCATGCGAGCAACAAAGTCGTCGTGTTTCTTTTGATCCTCAGACGAAGTTTTCGCATTAAAGGAAATAACAGGAAGCAGTTCTTCTGTATTCGAGAACATTTTCTTCTCGATAACAGTGCGGAGTTTTTCGTAGCTCGTCCAAACCGGATTTTGACCATTGTTATTGGCTTTAGCACGAAGTACAAAATTAACGATTTCATTACGGAAATCTTTAGGGTTGCTGATACCGGCGGTCTTCTCGATCTTCTCTAGTTCATTGTTTAGAGAGGCACGGTCAAACAGCTGACCTGTTTCTGGATCGCGATACTCTTGGTCTTGAATCCAGAAATCCGCGTAAGTGACATAGCGGTCAAAGATGTTCTGGCCGTATTCTGAGTAGGACTCTAGATAAGCGGTTTGAATCTCTTTACCAATGAACTCGACGTAGCGAGGCACAAGATAGCCTTTGAGGTACTCGAGGTACTTCTCTGCTTGTTCTTGTGGGAATTGCTCACGTTCTACCTGCTGCTCGATGACATAGAAGAGGTGAACAGGGTTAGCGGCCACTTCGGTTTGGTCGAAGTTAAAGACTCGCGACAGAATCTTAAACGCGAAACGAGTGGATAGCCCCGACATACCCTCATCAACGCCCGCATAATCGCGATACTCCTGATAGCTTTTCGCTTTCGGATCGGTGTCTTTAAGTGTTTCACCATCATAAACACGCATTTTAGAAAACAGTGAGGAGTTCTCTGGCTCTTTTAGTCGAGACAAAATACTGAACTGAGCAAGTAGATCGAGCGTGCTCGGTGAACATGGCGCTTTTGATAGCTCTGAGTGTTCGAGTAGCTTTTGGTAAATCTTCACTTCTTCAGAAACACGTAGACAGTAAGGGACTTTCACGATGTAAACACGATCGAGGAAAGCCTCATTGTTTTTGTTGTTACGGAAGGTTTGCCACTCTGATTCATTCGAGTGCGCCAAAATCATGCCGTCGAACGGCAGTGCAGATAGCCCCTCGGTGCCGTTAAAGTTACCTTCTTGAGTTGCAGTTAAGAGAGGGTGTAGCACCTTAATAGGGGCTTTAAACATCTCTACAAACTCCATTAAACCTTGGTTCGCTTTACACAGTGCACCTGAATAGCTGTAGGCATCTGGATCGTCCTGTGAGAAGTGTTCAAGTTGGCGAATATCGACTTTACCGACAAGTGATGAAATGTCTTGGTTATTTTCATCACCGGGTTCGGTTTTCGCGATCGCTACTTGGTCTAGGATAGACGGTCTTACCTTGACGACTCGGAACTTGGAGATATCACCGCCAAATTCATGCAGTCGTTTTGCTGCCCAAGGCGACATGATGGAACGTAAGTAACGTTTCTCTATGCCATACTCTTGTTTAAGTACTTCGCCGTCTTCGTTTACGTCAAATAGGCAGAATGGGTGGTCGTTAACAGGGCTGCGTTCACCATTAGCAGACAGTACGTAAATTGGTACTTGTTGCATTAACGCTTTTAGCTTTTCAGCCAATGAGGATTTACCACCACCTACAGGGCCGAGTAAATAAAGGATCTGTTTGCGCTCTTCTAAACCTTGAGCTGCGTGTTTAAGGTATGAAACGATCTGCTCAATCGCATCTTCCATACCGTAGAAATCTTCGAACGTTTTATAACGAGAAATCACTCTGTTTGAGAAGATTCGACTCAGTGTCGGATCCAGAGCCGTGTCTACAACTTCGGGCTCACCAATCGCCATTAGTAGTCTTTCGGCGGCGTTTGCGTAGGCACTTTTGTCATCTTTACAAAGTGATAAAAAATCTTGAAGCGATAGCTCTTCATCCTTGGATGCTTCGTAGCGCGCTTGGAAGTGGTCAAAAATACTCATACTGAAATCCCCTCTGAACCTGTCAAAATGACTATCAACCCGCATAGATTTACAATTCCATTCTCAATATAAGATTAGTTGTTATTTGGAATTTTGCTTAACAATTATGTGTTTATTTACATAATGTAGTAGAAAGAAATGAGTTTTGAGATTCGATCACATTAGAGTTATCAACGACCAATTATTTCTTGCACCGAAGACTGTTTTTGGGCTACTGCCATGAAAAAAGCTATAAGAAATATAAGTCTTTTAACGGCAAAAAGAGGTTGTTAAAGGATAGGCAATGAGGTTGGGGCTTGGTATTGAAGCGATAAAAAAGAGAGCCAATAGCTCTCTTCATCATGTTCATGCATTCGTTTATGCGTTGAAAATTTGAGTCAGCTCAGTTGCACATAAATGGTATTGGCGTGGGCAATTGCGCCAAGTTGTGTGCATGCGGCGGTACTTTTCAAGCATTGGCATTTGGCTATTGAAGTGATGGTCACCTTTATCGAACTGAGGGTATAGTCCTTCAGAGTCCACAAGGAAGCGTACGTAGTTAACGTATTGTGCTTCAGTGGCAATATCGAAACCTAGGAAAGTTAGGCGACGTTGATCAACTTGCAATTGCTCTTCTTCAGCAAGCATCTTATTTGACTCTTGCATTGCATGGTACATTTCCATGATATCGATGATTTCACGACATTCGTCTTCAACCAGACAGCCGAAATCTTTGTTTAGCTCACGCATTTGCAGCTCATAACCACGCTCAACGATAGTCTGTAGACGTTGGTATTTGGTTGCATTTGCTGGATCCATTTGTGCCATTAGGTTGTATTGGTTAGACAAAATTAGGCGTTGTGCATTTGTCATTTCCATGGAAGGCCTCACTAAATTATTTTGTTGTTTTACTGTGATAAGGTTAGCGTTTTTTGTGGCTTTGAAACATGATCTGACCACATGGATAAGTAAATTGTTTGGCTAATGTAGCGCTTGATTATTTCAATGTGAATATCAAGGATGAGATAGCGAATGAAAAAGCAACAATCTTTGCTTATCGTTCTAGATTGGCAAAACTCATGGCACAAAAAAACCAGCCTAAGCTGGTTTTTAGAAAAACGAACGTTTTTAGTATTTCACGTTTGAGTGATACTGCTCGAGTATCTCGACGATACCATCCATCGTTTCTTTTGATGGTGGGTTCACCCCTTCTAGTGGGTAGTCGTAGCCCAAGGCTTCCCATTTGTGAGCACCGAGCTTGTGATAAGGCAGAAGCTCCACTTTTTCGATGTTATCCATATCTTTAATGAACTCACCCAACATATGAGCCGCTTCTGGATCGTCTGTGTAACCCGGAACAATCACGTAACGAATCCAAGTCTTTTGGCCGATTTTGTGAAGGTAACGAGCAAAATCGAGAACACGGTGGTTAGCTACACCAATGAAATCCTGGTGGATTTCATCTTTCATATGTTTGAGATCTAGCATGACGAGATCAGTTGACTCTAAGACTTCATCAACAACGTCGGTATGTTTACGGATGTAGCCGTTAGTGTCTAGACAAGTGTGGATGCCTTCTGCTTTTGCCGCGCGGAAAAAGTCGCGAACGAATTCAGGTTGAAGCATGGCCTCACCACCGGAACAGGTCACGCCACCGCCGGATGCATTCATAAAGTGTCGATAAGATTTTGCGTCGTTAATGATCTCTTCAACAGACACCTCTTTGCCCCCATGTGGGTCCCAAGTATCGCGGTTGTGACAGTACTTACAACGCATTAAGCAGCCTTGCATAAACACAATAAAGCGAATACCCGGTCCATCGACGGTACCACAAGATTCAAATGAATGAATTCGACCAGTAGTTGACATGAGCTCTTCTCTTATAAGGGGGAAAGTTGTTGGTTAGTTTATTACAAAAAACTTTTCATATACAGGAATAAGCCCTTATAGACCGTAAGAAAATACCAGATGTGCAAAAACTATTTATGCATTGTTTTATTATGTTATAAAATTGTTATTAACAGAACTATTAATACAAAAACAACATTATCGCATTTTGTCATCGATTGATGATTAAGGGGTCCACTATGGATGTGCTTGCTCTATCTCAGAAGCAAAAGTTTACTGCTTTTCTAATTGTCCTTTCTCTAGGGTTTATTGCCTTGGGTTCATTTACTTTCAATCGAATTAAAGATGTAGGAAATCAATATTCTGCTAGTGGCGACGTGGCGACTGGATCGATTTCAATTTATCAAACCCAGGCCAAGTTACTGTCCTTGATGTCGGGGTTGGATAACTTAACCGGTGATACAGTAGGTAATGCGAAGGCGTCGTTGGCGTCGATAATGGTGGATATTGAACGGGATGCCAAATTTTTAAATCAACTTGGATTAGGTGAACAAGCTCAAACATTAACGCAAAGTGCGCAGCAATTTCAGTCTGCAGTTTTACCTTGGTTAGGATTATTGGCAGAGCTTGGTTTTAATGTTGATGACGGAAAACTAGGAGAGCTGAAACAGCTAGCGAATACCATTGAAGGCAAGATTGAAGAGACAGGTATGGTAACGATTAATTCTGACTTTCAAGCCATGATTAAAGCCCAACAAAACTATCTATTACAGCCCAATGAACAAAATTTAAAACTGTTTAATAGAGCGATGGCAGGCTTTGTGAACATGTCTAACACCTATGCGATGTTAGATCTTTATGAAAAAGAGATTGAGCAGTTCAAAGCAACGTTTATGCGAGTCAGCGAACTGTCTAGTCAATTGGGTGCGATTGAGATTGAGTTTCTCCAGAGTGAACAGAGCATGATGGAAGGGATAAGACTGGCAACTGATGAATTGAAGGCCATATCGACAGAGTTTGAGACTTCTGCTCGCAATAGCAGTGAGCAGATACAATGGTCGGTGTTAATAGCTTGTGCAGTACTAGCCATCTTCACAATTGCAATTTTTATTACCATGAGCACAACGTTGACCAAAGCGCTCAAACAAACAGGTGATGTATTAAAGGGGATGGAGAAAGGCGATCTATCCCAACGTATTGCTTTGTCTAAGAATAAAAATGACGAATTTAATCAGCTGGCAGAAACCATCAATCTCAGTTGTGAAAATCTTGGTGACCTCGTATCAGGTGTACAAAATAGCAGTCAAGCTTTAGCGGGTGATGCAACGGAGCTCAATGGCGGCTTAGATAGGTTGATGCATAGCCAGTCAGAAGTGCTGGGCCAAACTCAACTGCTGGCATCAGCCACTGAGGAAGTAAGTGTAACAACCCAAGAAGTCTCGAACTCTCTGGAGTTTGTTGCCGAGATCAGTCAATCGTCGACGCAAGCTGCGGAGGAAGGAGGAAAAATCATTACCTCTGCGATTGGCTCGCTGGAAGAGGTAGCAGAGATTTTAACTTCGGCGGCAGGGCATATTAATCAGCTCGAAGAGGCTTCTTCTAAAGTGGATTCGGTTATGGAGATCATCAATGGTATTGCTGAGCAAACCAATTTACTTGCTTTGAATGCCGCGATCGAAGCGGCAAGGGCGGGGTGAGCAGGGGCGAGGCTTTGCGTCGTGGCTGATGAAGTAAGAAGCTTAGCGGTTCGTACTGTGGATGCGATTTCAGAGATTTCAGGTACGATAGATACAATGAAAAAGGAGAGTGCGGAAGTCATTCAGTACATAGGTAAATCTGAGCAGTCGATGGTAGCAGGTAAAAGAAAAAGGGCATGAAGCAAAAGAAGCGTTACTGCAAATTACCGAAAAAGCCGATGAAGCCGCGCACCAAACAGAGGTGATCTTTACTTCAATCAAAGAGCTGGCTACAACCAGTCAATCTATGGCCGATAGCATGGTTCAGATATCAAGTTCGATGCAAGCACTGGAAGAAAATAGTGAGCAACTCAGAGCGACCAGTCAAATTGTTGACCGTCGCTCAAGTAGCTTAAGTTCGGATTGTCAGCGTTTTAAAATCTAAGCAAGAGAAGATCTAGAAGAAAGCGTAGAACGTGATGCCCCCGGTTCCGTAGTAGGAATCTGGGGCTTCTTTATAATCTGGGGTCTTGATCGTGGTGGCAAATGAAGCACCCACATAGTCATTGTACCAAGCAACCCCGAGTATTGCGGTCGCTTGTACATTATCTAAAGTAACATCGTATTGCTCTTTTGGATCGGGTAGGTTGGGACGATACCCTTCAATGGTAATATCATTGAAGCGGTAACGAGCTTCAATACCTGAATAAACGAACCAACCACTTCGAGATGCGCCAATCATACCGGGCCTAAACGGGTTCTCGTTATCAATGTTAGCAGCCCCCATATTACCACCAAGATCGGCACCCCAGCGAAGCATCAAACCAGTTGAGATATCGCTTCTGAAGTTGCCAACGTTGACTTCACTCACATTGGACACCTCCCACTCAGTACCCATGTGTGTGCTTTGTCGAAGCCAATTGAAGTGCCCTAGGTACCCTACACCACCAACTATTTTGTCTTCAATCTGATATTCCCAACCATTCGGGTCATCTGAACCTGTGATGCTATGAACAAGGTTTTGGGCTTGATCAGCCAACGAGTTCTCCCCTGTAGTACCAATGGTCGCGGTGAAACGTTGCGCTTGCTGTGGGTGCAAACTTAGATAACTGAACTCGGCATGTAAATATCCCGCGTAAGGGCGATTGTTTTCTAATGGGTAGTCCGCTTCAATGTCATCAGGTGTATACATCTTGTGGCCAATCACGACTTCATACTTGTCGAGAGATGTGGCACCCCAAAAGGTCAAACTTAGAGGTTTGGTTAGCCAATTTGGAGACACGGCACCCGACGTGTACGAGAGAAATAGACCGTTGGTGTAGTCTTTGTCGACGCCAAAAAGCCCATCGTTATCTAGACTGAAAACCCAAGTGGACTTTTCAGACGCCAAGGCAGGCGATGTAAGAAGTAACAGCGGAAGTAAGCGAACTAGTTTCATATATTATTTACTACATAGCGGAGCGGTGCCAAATGCTTATATTGTTATAGTAAGTATTAGCAGCACATCAGGTTAGGACAACAGTAAAGATCAATATTTCTATGCAGTATTTGTACCACAGATTTTATGTTGCGCCTATTTGTACCTGTGAGCAGATATAAAAAAGCCCCGCATAAGCGGGGCTTCAAATTTCAAACTAAAAATCTAGGTTATAGAGATTCAGTGAAAGTACGTGCGATTACGTCTTTTTGCTGCTCTGCAGTTAGAGAGTTAAAACGTACAGCGTAACCAGATACACGGATTGTTAGCTGAGGGTATTTCTCAGGGTTCTTAACTGCGTCTTCTAGAGTTTCGCGGTTTAGAACGTTCACGTTTAGGTGCTGACCACCTTCGATGCCAGTCTCGTGGTGGAAGTAACCATCCATTAGACCTGCAAGGTTAGCGCGCTGTGAGTTCTCTTCTTTACCTAGTGCGTTAGGAACGATAGAGAAGGTGTAAGAAATACCATCTTTCGCGTCTGCAAACGGTAGTTTACCAACAGATGTTAGAGATGCTACTGCACCTTTCTCATCACGGCCGTGCATTGGGTTAGCACCTGGAGCGAATGGAGCACCTGCTTTACGACCGTCTGGCGTAGTACCAGTCTTCTTACCGTATACCACGTTTGAAGTGATAGTCAGGATAGACTGTGTAGGTACTGCATCACGGTAAGTCTTAAGCTTACGGATCTTGTTCATGAAGATAGTAACAAGTTCACAAGCCATGTCATCAACACGTGCGTCGTTGTTACCAAATTTCGGGTAGTCGCCAGAGATGTCGAAGTCGATCGCGATGCCGTCTTCGTCACGGATTGGTTTAACTGTACCGTACTTGATTGCAGATAGAGAGTCAGCTGCAACAGATAGACCAGCGATACCACATGCCATCGTACGCTTAACGTCACGGTCATGTAGAGCCATAAGTGCTGCTTCGTAGCTGTACTTGTCGTGAGAGTAGTGGATTGCGTTTAGCGCAGTCACGTATTGTTTAGCTAGCCAATCCATGAAGTTGTCTAGACCAGCCCAAACTTTGTCGAAGTCTAGAACTTCGTCAGTCATTGCTTCAGTCTTAGGACCAACTTGGATCTTAAGCTTCTCATCTACACCGCCGTTGATAACGTAAAGTAGAGTCTTAGCTAGGTTTGCACGAGCGCCGAAGAACTGCATGTGCTTACCGATAACCATTGGAGATACACAACAAGCGATAGCGTAGTCATCGTTGTCGAAGTCTGGACGCATTAGGTCATCGTTCTCGTACTGAATAGAAGAAGTATCGATAGATACTTTTGCACAGAACTTCTTGAAGCCGTCAGGTAGCTGCTCAGACCAAAGTACAGTGATGTTTGGCTCAGGAGAAGGACCCATAGTGTATAGCGTGTTTAGGAAACGGAAGTTTGTACGTGTAACAAGTGTACGACCGTCAACACCCATACCACCCATAGATTCTGTTGCCCAGATTGGGTCGCCAGAGAATAGCTCATCGTACTCAGGAGTACGTAGGAAGCGAACCATACGCAGCTTCATTACGAAGTGGTCGATCATTTCCTGAGCTTGTTCTTCAGTGATGATGCCAGCTGCGATATCACGCTCAACATATACGTCTAGGAAAGTCGATGTACGACCTAGAGACATAGCCGCGCCGTTTTGAGATTTAACTGCTGCAAGGTAACCGAAGTAAGTCCACTGAACTGCTTCTTGTGCAGTCGTCGCAGGACCAGAAATGTCAAAGCCGTAAGAAGCAGCCATCTCTTTTAGTTGACCAAGTGCACGGTGCTGCTCTTGAAGCTCTTCACGTAGCTGCATAGTCATTTGAAGGTTGTCGCCAGCTTCTAGTTGCTCTTGAGTAGAGTGGAACTGAGCTACTTTGTCCTTCATTAGGAAGTCTACACCGTAAAGTGCAACACGGCGGTAGTCACCGATGATACGGCCACGACCGTAAGCATCTGGAAGACCAGTTAGAACGCCAGACTTACGACATTTTAGAATGTCTGGAGAGTAAACATCGAAAACACCTTGGTTGTGTGTTTTGCGGTACTCAGAGTAGATCTTAGAAACTTGAGGATCTAGAGTACGGCCGTATGCTTTACAAGAACCTTCGATCATACGTACACCGCCGTTTGGCATGATTGCACGCTTAAGCGGAGCTTCAGTTTGTAGACCTACGATAGTCTCAAGATCTTTGTTGATGTAACCAGCATCGTGAGAAGTGATGGTAGAGATAACAGAAGTATCGAAATCAACAGGCGCGTGAGTGCTGTTTTCCTGTTTGATGCCTTCCATTACTTTAGCCCAAAGTACATTTGTTGCTTCAGTACCTTCAGAAACTAGGAAAGACTCGTCGCCTTCATACGGCGTGTAGTTCTTCTGAATGAAATCACGAACGTTTACTTCGTTTTGCCAATCACCTTCAGCAAAACCTTCCCAAGCTTTAGCAAATTGCTCTGCCATGACATACCTACCTTTTTAGTAGTAAAAACACGTACTGTTTTCGCCGTTGAGCCAGCTATCCCAGATGGGAGCAGTACAATTAATTAATAACAATATGTATAGTCGCTAAACCATAGCAACGCACTATAGAAATTGTCACCAAATATGATGTGGGTATCGGCTACCTACATTTCAATACTACACTCAATTTTTTTTGCAAACATTAAACTAAATCAATAAATGCTAAAAAATGATAATAAAAATGGGGTGACAATGACTGTCACCCCAACAAAAGTTTAGTTTATAGCCAGGCTTTTAGACCATACTGGCTTTCGAGCATACCAACTGCAAGCATTGCGACTAAACAGATAACAAATACACCCACTGGATAATAATCTTATCGATGAAAGACAGACGCTTTGAACGTTCTTTATCACCAATCAGGCCGTTGTTGTCTAGGAACATGGTTAGAGCCCATGCTAGAACAGGGTTTGCAACGACAGAAGCAAAGATACAGATACCTGCTGCTTGTGAGTCTTTAGTATCTTTAACCATCTGCATACCCGCTTCTAGTAGAGGAAGGAATACACCAACAAGTAGCGCGATACGCATCACTGGTGGCCATACCGCTACATCCATTGGGAAACCAAGGATTGCAACGATAATACAGAAAGTACCAAGTAATATTGCACCTGCAGGGATCGGACGTTTTGCGATCGCTGCTGGAATCATGTACGTACCCCAAGATGAAGTGATGTTACCACCACCTACCGCAGTACCAACCATTTGACGGAAAGAACACATTGTCATTGTGTCATCAACGTCCATCAGTACTTTTTCAGTTTTACGTGGGTAGTTTAGTTCTTGGAAGATACGGTGACCTAAGAAGTCAGGTGACCACATTGCTACGGCAAGGATTGCAAATGGTAGTGATGCAATGAAGTGCTCAAGGTTAGGAAGACCAAGCATCCAACCTTGTTCAGTGCTACCCCACCAGTAAACAGGGTTAAGGTTAGGAATACCCATCTCTGTTTCAAAGGTCAGGTCAAAACCTGCGCCAAGACCAAGCGCAATAATAAGACCAGTAATAGCACATACAGGAATGGCTAACCAACGCTTATTGATTTTCGCAAGGTAAGCATAGATACCAATATTGATACCAAGAACGACTAGGCCTACATAACCCATGCTTCCTGCGGCAACTTCAGAAGACTGAAGACCCGTTGCCCAAGCTTGAATCGAACCGATTTGGCTCATTACACCTGTAAAGCCGAGGAATATTAAGAGGCCACCGGCAGTACCTTCTGAGGTGAGATTCACCAGTTTGGAGCCACCTTTGAAGTAACTCAATAGAAGGCCGAATACACCAAGAAGGATAGCAAGAGCAAGAGGGTGAGCACCTGCAAGCGCGATAGAACCAATCAGAGGAATCATCGGGCCGTGGTTACCAGCAAGGTTAGCTCTTGGGTTGAAGAAGCCAGAGGCTAAGATACAGAACAGAAGTGCAGGGATAAGCATTTCAACACGAGCGACTTCAATCGCGAACTCTTTACCAAGCTCTACGTGATCCCATGCTGCAGTTAAACCATCTGCCCAAGACATCATTACCGCTGAGTACATCGCGATAATACCAATAGTACCCGCTAATGCTGGTACAAGATCTTCGAGTTCGAAGCGGAAGTCGCGACCAGGTAAGTTCAAACCGAAGCGACGTGGCTTCATGATTTGCAGTTCGTGGTCCAGATAATCAGAGCGGCTTTCGAACTCAGATGCCGGACGATGAAGCTCTTTATAGCTTTTCGTTTCGATATCTGAAGAAGAATGCGCTTTATTTACTGCGTCTGACATAGATTCCTCATATTAAAAAGTTAGTCATTCTGCTGTTATCACAAATCAATGGCCGAGGCACTGGTGATAACTTTAAAATTCTATTAGTCCGCTTCCTGCGGTGGTGTCCGTTGTCTGATGTAGCTCGTTGTTTTCGTGCTTAATAATAGACAATTTCGGAAGAACAAATAAGTCCTGAACTGGCCTTTTGTCTATGTTGGCGAGTTTAACGTGACCTAATTCAATAGTGATTGATCTCGATCACTTTATTACAGAGTGTGAAAGAAAACTACACATTGCATAGAAACTTTGTATAGGAGAGCAAAATACGAGAAATTAATTTACAAAACCTGATGTTAATTAGATGTGCGCACTGAAATAGTGCATAACAATTTTCAAAAAAATCCAAATATTGAGATAGCTCAGGTTTTTATAATTTTGTTAACTACATCGTTACAATGCATTTATCTCTTCAATTGGTTTTTATGCAGAGTTTGAAGATTAATTCGCTATATAATGAATTAATAGTCATATAAAATCACTAGCTATACGCAAAATGCAGGTTAATCATTTGTTGCATGTTTCGATTTGGAGTGCTAATTTGTATCGAATTCAAGGGTGGAACCCGGCAGTTATAATAAAACAGGGAGTAGTAGCGCATGAAAGATGTACCAGCGCTGGACATAAAAGAACTGCATAAAACGTTTGGTCAAAACGAAGTCCTAAAAGGCATCTCATTAGAGGCGCACAAAGGCGACGTTATCTCAATCATTGGCTCTTCCGGCTCCGGCAAGAGTACTTTTCTTCGCTGCATTAACTTACTGGAGACTCCAACCGCTGGAGAGATCTGGGTAAACGGTGAACTTATCCAAATGAAAAACAACCGCGCAGGGGAAGCCGTCCCTGCCAATGAAAAGCAAGTACAGCGTATCCGTTCACGCCTTGCGATGGTTTTTCAAGGATTCAATCTTTGGTCTCATATGACGGTTTTAGAAAACGTTATTGAAGCTCCCGTCCATGTACTGGGTGTCACTAAAGCTCAAGCTATCGAAAACGCAGAGATGCTACTTAAGAAGGTTGGCTTATATGAGCGTCGCGACTATTACCCGGGACATCTGTCTGGTGGTCAGCAACAACGCGCCGCAATTGCACGCGCGCTTGCGGTCGATCCAGAAGTGATGCTGTTCGATGAACCGACATCGGCACTCGACCCTGAGCTGGTTGGTGAGGTGTTAGGCGTAATGCGTGACCTCGCGGAAGAGGGCAGAACCATGTTGGTGGTGACACACGAAATGGCGTTTGCTCGCGATGTTTCTAACCACGTGATGTTTTTGCATCAAGGATTAGTGGAAGAACAGGGCGATCCGGCTAAGCTATTTAAGAACCCAGAGTCAGAACGATTACAACAGTTTATCTCTTCAATTTATTAGAGAGGGAGCTGTCTTTATTGAGTAGGGCTTCTACTCGTTAAAACACAACACTATAGAAAAATATAATATTTCAATCACAGGAGTATGGAAATGAAGAAGTGGTTACTAGCAGCGACTATTGCTGCAACTGCAGTGACAGGTATGGCTCAAGCGAAAGAATGGAAAACTGTTCGCTTTGGTATTGAAGGCGCTTACCCTCCATTTAGCTGGACTGAAGCGGATGGCTCACTAAAAGGTTTTGACGTTGACATGGCCAACGCGCTATGTGAAGAGATGAAAGTAGAATGTAAAATCGTTCCGCAAGATTGGGACGGCATCATTCCTTCACTACTTGCTCGTAAATACGATGCAATCATTGCAGCAATGTCGATCACTGAAGAGCGTAAAAAACGGGTAGACTTCACTGGAAAATACGCACTTATCCCAAACAACTTCATCGCTAAGAAAGGCGCAAACATCGACTTTGATAACCTTGATGGTGTGAAAGTTGGTGTTCAACGTGCAACAACTCACGACAAGTACCTAACAGATAACTACGGTAAATCAGTAGAAGTTGTTCGCTACGGTTCATTTGACGAAGCATACCTAGACCTAGCTAACGGTCGTATCGCAACGGTACTTGGTGATGCATCTGCCTTGAAGAGGGCGTATTGAACAAAGCAGGCGGTGAAGCTTACGAGTTTGTTGGTCCTTCTCTGACTGACCCTAAGTGGTTTGGTGATGGTTTTGGTATTGCAGTACGTAAGCAAGACAAAGAGCTTACTAAGCAGCTAGACGCGGCGATTCTTGCATTACGTGAGAAGGGTATCTACCAAGAGATCGCAGCTAAGTACTTTAACTACGACGTATACGGTCAATAATCGTATAAATGAGAGAGCCTTAATGTTTCTCTCATTATCTCTCAATATCAACGTCGAATAGCAGTCTTCGGCGTTGATATTCACCAACACATAAGCAGTTCTGTTGGGAAAAATTATGCTGGATTTACAAGGATACGAAGCTTCCATATTAAAGGGAGCCGTGCTGACCATAGAAGTGGCGTTACTATCGCTACTACTGGCTATGGTTTTAGGAATGCTGGGAGCACTAGCTAAATTGGCGCCATATCGTTGGGCGCGCGCAATTGCAACGCTTTACACAACCATTATTCGTGGCATACCAGACCTCGTGCTGATGATGCTAATCTTCTTCGGTGGGCAGATATTGCTCAACCACAGTCTTTATTCAACGAACGAATGGCTTAATGAGTGGTTCGCTTCGAGCAACCCTGATCATGAATGGACTTCCTATTTACCTGACTATATTGATGTCAGTCCATTTGTTGCAGGTGTGCTAACTATCGGATTTATCTTTGGCGCTTACATGGCGGAAACGTTCCGCGGTGCGATCATGGCCGTAGACAAAGGTGAGCTTGAAGCCGCAAAAGCCTACGGTATGAGCTCAGTGTTAGCCTTTAGACGCATTTTGCTACCGCAAATGATTCGTCATGCTTTACCGGGATTCGGCAACAACTGGTTAGTATTGCTAAAAACCACGGCGCTAGTTTCGATCATCGGGCTAGAAGACATGGTACGTGTTAGTTCTTTGGCCGCTGGTTCAACAAAAATGCCATTTACCTTCTACATGGCTGTGGCCATTATCTTCCTTTTCTTCACCAGTGTTTCAACGGGCTTACTCAAACTCGTTGAGCGCAAATTCAGTATTCATGCGAGGTAGAAGATGGACTTTTCTCTAGTAGTAGAAAGCTTCCCAATTTACCTGGATGGACTGTGGACGACGGCTTGGCTAGTTGGTCTAGCATTAATCATCGGTTTAATGGTTGCTATCCCATTGGCGATTGCACGAAACAGTCGTAATTATCTGATAATGGGGCCTTCGTGGGCGTTCATTTATTTCTTCCGTGGCACGCCACTTTTGGTTCAGCTCTACCTGATTTACTACGGCATGGACCAATTTTTCCCAGTTAAAGACACCCTATGGGAAAATGCTTGGTTCTGCGCGCTAGTCGCTTTTGTGCTGAATACATCGGCGTATACAGCCGAAATTATTCGCGGTGCTATTAATGGCCTGCCGTCTGGTGAGGTTGAAGCGGCTAAGGCTTACGGCATGAGCCCTTGGAAAACGTATCAACGTATTGTATTGCCAAGTGCATTGAGACGGGCACTTCCGGCTTACAGTAATGAAGTGATTTTCATGCTTCATGGCAGTGCGGTAGCCGGCATAGTCACAATAATGGACCTAACAGGTGCGGCACGTTTAGTGAACGCTCGTTATTACGCACCGTTTGAGTCTTTCTTGACGGCGGGCCTGTTCTACATGGCACTAACCTTTATTATTCTTGCGTGCTTCAAGCTGGCAGAGAAGAAGTTCTTGGCTACCTAAAGCCACTGGGAAGTTAAAGCCATTATTATCTAAGATATATCTTCTTGGGCTTCAAGGGCTCAATCGATTAAACAAACCCCGTCAGCCTAGTTGACGGGGTTTTTATTTCCTCTTTGAAATTGTTGCTTTGCTAAAGCCAGCTGCACGCGTCATATACATGGGCTAGAGTGCTAGCAATAAAAAAATAGAGCGTGTTTCGACTATACGAAGATCTAGCGTTTTAATATCGTGAGCAGTACTGAGGTAGCTCTTGGCCGCGTCGCATCGCTAGCTGGCAATTACGTCTATCATTATGTTCGCCAGCATTGTTACTCACTGTTGGTGGCGTCGTGACGCCTTCTCTAAACACATTACTGCTACCGTGCACGTTTCCCACAATAAGAATCAAGCCAATCGCACCTAAAATTAATTTCATTTTCATTGGATGCCCTCAGAGTTCAAACAAGCCTTAAAGGCTACCTCAAGCCTAGTTAACACAAATCTATGCGTCTAGTTTCTGGCACTATCTTAATTTGAGGTTGAAGTGTCATAGTAATCAAGACAACTGGCTTGGAATGCTTCAGGTTACCTTATTCAAAAACATCAATAAAACTAAAGTTGTCTTATATAAAAATAGACACCCCTAGCTATAAAAACACGAGTGATAGCACGTTTTTTGCTCGGTCTATCGTTAATTTAATATTTGTTTATAGAAATATTTATATTAAAACGCTGAGTATTGATGGATTTTTAGGTGCTGTATGATGTGTTGAACGAAGATGATTTGATTTCCATTTAAGAGTTGCTATGAATGAAAGATGTTATATTATTGACATGCAAAATGTATTAAAAGTTTAACTATCCACTATTTATTAAAATGCCGTTAATTTATCTTTATTTTAAATAAAAAATTACTATTAATTCCGATAAATCGATTTTGGTTAACACTTTAGGCTGGCTGGCTGTTTCTTGTTGGTGATCGATTTGCGTAGAGTATTTATCTGAATTTTTATTCATACCAATCTTGTTTTAACTGCTTTTGTGGCTACATTAAGCGTATTGATCTGTATATGTATTCAAATTACTATTCTTCAGCGGTCCAGGGTTGGACCACAATGGATTGATAATTAATAAAGTGAATTATATGAAAAAGACATTATTGGCAGTGGTATTGCCGACTCTATTTGTTACAGGTGCAAATGCGGTAGAAATATTCAAATCGGAAGAGGGATCTGCAGATTTTTATGGTCAAATTAGGACTGAAGTAACTAGTATTAATGATTCAGCGACGGATAATCGCACAACCAAAATAAACACTACCGGATCTCGTGGTGGTATTAATGCTCAATACGACGTTAGCGATGATCTATTTGTTCACGGTCTTGTTGAATTTGGTATTCCGGCAGAAGGCGAACTAAAAGGACGCTTGCATTACGCTGGTTTCGGTGGCGATTGGGGTAAAGTTTCTTTTGGTCGCCAGTACACGACTCAGGATGATTTTTACGGTGCTGATTTCTCATACTATTTCGGTGGTTCTGGTATTCGTTATCTTGCAAGCACATCTTTTAAACATGATAACTACATCAAGTACGCCTACGAGGCTGACAACTTTGCAATCGGCGCAGGCTACGGTCTAGACGAAGACAACTCAGCACCAAGTACAGCTCAGCTTTTTGGTAGTGCGAACTACGGTGACTTTGACTTTGTACTTGGTGGCGCAACAGACAAAGATGAAGAATCTGGCGTAGGTAAACTGGAATCAACAGCCTATACAGGCTCGGTAGGCTATACGTTTGAGAAAGCTTACGTTCAAGCGACTTACTACAACGCAGAGTACAAAAACGAAGTCATTAAAATTGGTGAGAATGCATTCAGTGTTGCAGCAACTTACTCTCTTCAAGACAATGCATCTATCTATGGTGGCTACGAATATGTTAAGCACGATGCACTTGATGAGTTGCTAAACATTGGCGTGACGAACGCATCTAACAACAGCCAAAACCTATATGTAGGTGTTGTTTATCACTTAAACTCTTGGTCTCGTATCTGGGTTGAAGGCCAGTATGCTGATGGCACAACATTGGGTGGCTACTCTAAAGGTGCAGACAAAGAGTTTGACGCACAAATTGTTGATGGCGACCTAAATGGTGCGGTTGGTTTCCGTGTATATTGGTAAACCATAGCAACTACGCAGTAAGCTCATATTAAAGCAGTAAACTCACATTAAAAAAGAAGGCCGACACTGTCCGGCCTTCTTTTTTTTCCCGCATAATTGCCATAACGGCAAATGTGGTCATTAACTGAATGTTGACCAAATCGGAGCGTGATCTGATGGCTTTTCAATGCCACGTAGTTCGTAGTCTATACCCGCTTCGCTACACTTGCTTGCTAGCGAAGGCGTAGCCAAAACAACATCAATGCGTAGGCCGCGGTTGTCATCGAAACCGCGAGAACGGTAATCAAACCAAGAATATTGGTCAGTAACCTCTGGATGAAGGCGACGGAAAGTGTCTTCAAAGCCCCAGTCCATCAATGTTTTTAGCCATTCGCGTTCAATCGGTTGGAATGAACATTTTCCTGTTTTTAGCCAGCGCTTACGATTTGGCTCTCCAATACCAATGTCGGCATCGATAGGGCTGATGTTGATGTCACCCATGACAATGATTTGTTCATCATTATTGTGGTGGTCATTAAGATAAGTCATAAGGTCTTTGTAGAACTGCTCTTTGTATGGGAATTTCGTCTCGTGGCTAATGTTATCACCTTGAGGGAAGTAACCATTTAGAACTGTTACTTTTTCGCCAGACTCATCTTCGAAGGTCGCCATAATCATGCGTTTTTGGTGCTCTTCGTTGTCGGTAGGAAAGCCTTTTTGCACCGAGATAGGCTCTTGTTTACAAAGCATCGCAACGCCGTAATGCGCTTTTTGACCATGGAAGTAAACCTTGTACCCCATTGCTTCAACATCTTCTATCGGAAACGCCTCATCGTGAACCTTGATCTCTTGTAGGCCAATAACGTCAGGCTGGTGTTTGTCGATGAGAGCTTGCAATTGGTGTAAACGCGCACGTAGCCCGTTTATGTTAAAGCTGATGACTTTCATTGAATGTCCTTTCTATTGAATGCTTTGTATTGAGTGCTTTTTGTATTGAGAAACAAAACGATGGTATCACGCTAGAGTGCTATCACAAGGCGAACAAAGTCTAAGGCGAGATTTTTTACTAGGTTTGATGCAAATGTTAAAATTTGTGTAATCTAATGATTGATCTATTAACAAATTATGCTCTAATCACTAGGTCAGGTGTATACATAATTAACGATGACCATTGTGGTTTTCCCTAGTAGGTCATTGGAATGAAAAAATAACAAATGTACCGTTTGTCTACTTATAAGGATGTAGTATGCGAACCCTTTCCGTACAGTGGAAAATTACTCTATTAGCAGGCCTTTGCTACTTATCACGTCACTCTCTCTTGTTGGCTTTTCCGTTTACAACGCCGTTGGAAATCAGCACATGATCAAAGCTCAGACGTCTGAGTCTGTGATTGAAATGTCGACCCAACTGCTGAAAACTCAAGCATTATTGAACGCGACAGAAGTCGCTGAGTATCTCAACGAAGCAACCTATCGCGCCGAAATGGCCGCGACTAATGCGTTGTTCTACAAAACCAATACTGAAGAAAACTTTGGTTCTAGTGAAGAGCTTCGTACCGCACTGGATGAAATGGTTCGCCGAACCGTTTTGCAGTTTGATACGGTAGTGGGTGCTTACATGGTGTTTGAGCCGAACATGCTCGATTCCGAAGATTCTAACTATCAAAATGCTGATTATGTGGGTTCAAATGAAATTGGCCGATTTGCGCCTTATTGGATAACAGCGGCAAACGGTGAGAATGTTATCGCCAACGTATTATCGGAAGCGAGAATCAGTGCGGATCATGACAGCGAACGTTTCTTCTGCCCAATTGCGAGCGGCGGTAACTGTGTTTCATCTCCGCGTATCAATACTCAAGGTGATCATCAGTTTCTTTCTACGTCGATATCTGTGCCTATCGTGGTGGAAGGTGAGAGTATCGGCTTTTTTGGTATCGACCTTAATCTGAATTCGCTTATTGCCATCGCCCAAGAGTCGGATCAAACCCTGTTTGATGGCGTAGGCCATGCCTTTATCATTAGCCAAGACGGCTCTCTGATCGCCAGTGACAATGCTGAGCGACAAATTGGTCAACCTTTTACAAGTGATAGATTGGGTGACAACCAGATTACGGATCTGTTGTTTGGGCAAGAGGTCTCCACACAATGGACGGAAGATGGCCATTGGATGACGGTATTTGCGCCAATTATGGTAGCCAATCAGACTTGGGGCGTTATTTTTGAGATACCTAAGTCTGCGGTACTTGCCGACTCTCAAGCATTAGACAATGTGATTGGAGAGCAGGTAAGCGCTGCGGTAAGAACAGAGCTGCTGGCAGGTAGCGCTTTCGTCATCGTTGGTTTGGCTTTGATTGCGTTATTGGCGAGAAGTATCGTAAATCCGATTCGTGAGGTGGTATCGCGTTTAGACGACATTGCCTCCGGTGAAGGGGATTTAACGCAGCGAATTGAAATTCGTAACCAAGATGAAGTGGGGCAGCTTGCTAAGGGCTTTAACCTGTTTTTAGATAAGCTGCAAAAAACGATTTCAGAGGTGGTGGACACCACTCTTCAAGTGGCTGCTACCACCAATCAGTCAAAAGTCGCAGCGGTTGAAACGCGAAGCAGCAGTGAGTCTCAGTTTAAAGAGGTAGATTTAGTTGCGACGGCATCAGAAGAGATGACCCAGACAGCTAGCTTAGTAGTACAGAATGCAGAAGTGGCAGTGAATGCGGCGGGTGAGGCCAATCAAGCAGCCATCGCTGGACGTGAAGTTATCGAGCGTTCTGAGCTAGAGATGATGAATCTTGTTGAGCGTATGACTCACGCTGTTCCTGTCGTCGAAGAGCTTGCGAAAAATAACGCCAACATTACTGATATCCTCACGGAAATCGAAGGGGTGTCTGAGCAAACTAACCTGTTGGCATTGAACGCGGCAATAGAAGCAGCTCGCGCAGGAGAGCAAGGTCGTGGCTTTGCCGTGGTGGCAGATGAAGTTCGAAATCTTGCTAGTCGCACGCAAGATTCTGTTGGTCAAATCCGTGAAGTGATTGAGAAGGTGCAAAGCGGCACTCAAGATGTTGTGGATGCCATTCAAGAGGGTAACGTATTGGCGAATGGGTCTGCTGAACAAGTCAAAGAGGCAGTTGAACAGCTGAGTAATATCTTTGAGTCTATCTCTGCGATTAATGATATGAACTCTCAGATTGTTCGCGCAGCGGAAGAGCAGCAAGCCGTATCGGGTGAGGTTAATCAAAGCGTCGCCAATATCCGTGATTTGAGTGCTAAGATTCTCGAACAAGCAGGAGAATCTGAATCGGTGAGTCAGCAAATTGAAACGCTATCATCTCGTCAAAAAATACTGGTTCAGCAGTTTAAAGTGTCGTAAAGCGAATCAAGAAACTAGCGATCAAAAAAGGCAAGCTTCGGCTTGCCTTCTTTCGTCTAAGAGTACAATAAGGGCATCGATTATTCGTCGCAATACCAATAACCTTTGTTAACGAGTTCAGTGATGAGCGAAAGAGATGCACTGTCGTAATCTTCATCGTAATGAATCATATCCGTATCGCACAGGCTAACAACTAAGCAAGTCTGGTGAGCGGCAACTTTGAATGTTTCGCCATTAATGTAAGCCATCGTCGGCTGTGACTCATGATAAAGTGCTCTTAACCCAGATACTTTGTGCAGTACGCCGCCGTCTTGCAACCAAGCAGCTAACTCATCCGCTTCCCATGGCTGATCTAGAGGCATGATATCAAGCTGGTGTCGAGACTGACTTAATAACGCGCCCATAAAATCTTCCACAGTTGTTCTGTCGTTTAGCAGTGACTTCAGCATGCTTTCGAGTTTATTCAGATCCTGAGTTTTGATTTGACCATGCTCATTTTGAGCTTGCGTATCGGGTGCATGCAGATGGGTGTCACCCAGATCGTGAGCAAGAATAAAATCGGCAAAATTGCTGAGCAGTTCTTGCTCTTTTGGCGAGCGATAACCCACTGAATAACTTAGGCTTGGCTCGAGCGTATTGCTTCATGAGGAAAACCGGGTGGAATATAAAGGATATCCCCCGGCTCAAGCACTTGATCAATGATGGGATCAAAGCCTTCGATTTGGCGCAGTGCTGCAGTTCTATGGTTCTCGGTATACTGACCTTTGTCTTTTGCGCCTACTTTCCAGCGTCTTTTACCCTGTCCCTGCACAATGAACACATCGTATTGATCAATATGAGGGCCTACGCCGCCTCCCTCTACTGAATAACAGACCATAATGTCATCAAACAACCATTGTGGTAGGCCTTTAAATGGCTCTGCTATCGATGCCACACCTTGATGCCAATGATTGGCAGCTTGGACGATCAGCTGCCAGTGAGACGATGCTAAGTTTTCAAATAGCGTTTCGTCAAAAGGACCATGCTCTGCGTTCCACTCATCGTTTAAGTTAGAGACAAAGCGGGAGTCGATTTCTTCTTCCATCGACAAGCCAGCGATCTCTTCTGGAGAGATCGGGTCTATAAACTGCTTAAACCCTCCTTTAATGATGGTGGGTTGCTTATGCCAGTATTGTTGAACGAATTCAGACAGGGAAAAGTTAAATTGATACATAGAAAACAGCTTATGGAAGTGTAAATAGCGAGAGTAGAAGGTGCTCTACGAGTTAATTTTTTGCTCTAAATCAGATTGAACAATCTTGAGTGCTTCTAAGGCGACTTTTGGGTCGACCTCGTTTGACTCAAGCAAATAGATAAGATCAACGGCCAGTTTGATTTCGTCCGGTGCATTATCCAAAGGCGAGCATTGAACTGGCTGGTCGACTGATTCGGTTTGCGAAGGGGTATCTTGCATGACTACTGATTCTTTTCTCTAAAGGTGATTTGCTTTTCAAGCTTGAGCTTAGATTCCTGACAACGCTCTAGACGCTGCTCAGTGGCAAGCAGGGCTTTTTGTGCTTGCTGCTGGTGGAATGCTGGCGCTTGCTCTAAAGCATAGCGTTTTTCAACAACCATTTCTTTTAAACGGCGTTCCCACTCTTGGTGTTGAGCAAGCTCTTGGTACAAGTCGCTGATCGGCTTACGATAGTAACTTGCGTGTTTAGGTTCGTTTTGACGAATAGATTGCGTTGATAGCTCGCGCTGTATCGCACTGATTTGTGCGGTTAGCTGTTCTGTTAGGTGTTCAGCTCGCAAGGCTGTAAGCCTATTTGCGTTTTCTTCGCGAATGATGGTGTCAAACGTTGCTTTAGTTTCTTGGACACAGGGGACAAGTAACCGAGCTTTACAATGAAACAAGCGTTCATCAAACAACGGCTGATGGTGCTCGCCACGCTGCCTATCTAGCTGCGCAGCTTGCTGAGCGAGTTTTTCTAATGTGGGTTCAAGTTGACTAAATCGACTCATAAAGAAACAAACCACGCTTCATAGGCAAGTTTAACGGCCAGCACACTCACGACAGTCACAAACACAGGTCGAATAAACTTAGCGCCAAAACGAATTGCCGAGTGAGCCCCAACAAACGCGCCAATCATCAAACAAACCCCCATGGTTAAACCCAGTACCCAATCAATATGACCGAGAATGGCAAAGGTGACCAAAGAGGTAAAGTTACTGGTAAAGTTCATCGCCTTGGCGAGACCAGAGGCAAGCAGAATATTTAAACGATAGAGCGCCATGGAACTGACTGTCCAAAAAGCACCAGTACCAGGCCCTGCGACACCGTCGTAAAAGCCAGAGATAAACCTTGAAAAATCTGCTTCTTATGAAGTTTTGGGCAAGGCTTTGGTGATGCATTTTGAGTGGCGTTAGGCGTTTTGTGCCAAATGGTATAAATGGCTGCTGCCAAAATAACGAGAGGCAATGCTTTTTCAAGCCACTCAGTGCTTATCGCATCAACAAATAAAGTACCGAGTGTTGCGCCGATTAAGGTAGCAACGAAGGCTCTTCTCCAACAGGATGGATCGAAGAGTTTCTTTTTGTAGTATGTAAATGCCGCAGTAGAGGATGCAAACGTGGCCGCAAGCTTATTCGTACCAAGTGCTATATGCGGAGGCAGTCCAAGTGACAGCAAGGCAGGGACGGTGAGCATACCGCCGCCGCCTGCGACGGCGTCGATAAATCCAGCAGCAAAAGCAACCAAGGCTAAAATGATTAGCATGCTTGGTTCAAAATATTCCATATCGTATCGTTTCTTATATTGGTCTTATTTTTGTTTTAGTTTTCGGTCACGTGACCGAGTCTTGATCTATGGTTGTAAGGTAGAGCATCTAATATTCAATAGTCCGTTTGAATGGCGGAAGCGAATCAATCAGAGCTTTGCCGTATCGTTTGGTGACTATGCGTCGATCAAGCAGCACAACTCTACCAGAATCTCTTTCTTTACGCAGTAAACGGCCAACCGATTGAATGAGCTTTTTACTGGCTTCTGGCACCGCTATTTGCATAAATGGGTTACCACCTTTCTGCTCAATGTATTCAGCATGCGCCTGTTCTACCGGAGACGTGGGCACAGCAAATGGAATCTTAGTGATGATTAAGTTTTCCAAAAGTTCGCCCGGCAAGTCCAATCCTTCTGAAAAGCTGCCTGTTCCAAACAACACACTGGTCTTTTGACATTGAACTAAGGTTTTATGTTTATTGAGAATTTCCGTTCTGGAAGCATCGCCTTGAACCTGCAATGCCCATCCTTTTTTAACAAACAACTTTGCAAGAGCTTCAGCAACCTGATTCATTTGCCAGTATGAAGAGAATAATACTAAGTTCGCCTTCTTGTCTTCGATTAACTTAGGCAAAAGATCAATAAGATATTCTGTAAACTGCGGAGCCTGAGGTTCGTACTTCATATTTGGTATATAGAGCTCAGCTTGATTTTGATAATCAAACGGAGAAGCTAATGCTAAAAATTGAGTACCTGAATCCGGTTTGTCACTCAGACCTGCCTGATGACAAAAGAATGAGAATGAGTTCAATGCACGAATGGTAGCGGAGACGAGAACAGCGCCCACACATCGGCTCCAGATTAGTTGATCTAACTGCCAGCCCACTTCGAGCGGAGACACATTAACAATGATGTCGTCTTCTTGTTCTGGATGAAGCTCTAACCAGCGGGCGAGAGGAGCGCCTTTTTTCTCGTTTGGGCTCTGCCATCAGATTCCAGACTTGCGCTAGATTTTCCGTTCTTTGGATATAGAAGCCAATTTCAGCCAATGCAGGCTCAGCAAGTCGACTACTGAGTTCTCCATCTTTCACGCGCTCAGCAATCAGGTCGGCAATTTTACCTACCGCTTGATTGGCTTTATTACTCAGCACTTTCAACTGTTTCGATTCTTCCTCTAACCATGAAGGTAGATCACCATGTTCGAATCGGTACTGCTTCTCTTCAAAGAGTGTAGGGTCGAACTGCTTACTTAATTGCTTAAGCGAAGGAATAAGTTCTTGAACCGAATTTTGCAGCTCATTTCTAAAACGCGCCACGCGCTTTTCATCGGCAAGACCAGAAAATTTGGTTATCGACTGATTTAGTCTCTCAAGCCAAGATGCCGCACCTTTAAGGCTGGCTGCAGCAGACGAGTGGTCGCGAGCAACTTTCGGCAGATGATGCGCTTCATCGAACACGTAGATCGTATTGTTGGGCTCGGGAAGGATAACGCCGCCACCAAGGTTTACGTCCGCCATCACTAAGCTGTGGTTAGCAATAATGACATCGGCTTTATCAAGTTCTGAACGGGCTTTTTGAAATGGACAACCCCGATGAGCGGGCATGCTGTTGTTGCAGCTATGCTTATCGCTAACAATGATTTGCCACAGCTCATCTTTGATAGGAGTCGGCCACGAGTCTCTATCGCCATCCCATTTGCTTTGTGCAAAGGCCTTATACATCCGCTCAAACAGTTCAACGTCGACTTTTTTAGGTTTGGTTTCAAACATAGCGAGCTGGCCACCGTCGGCACCGCATGCTGTAGCGAGTTTTTCCGCGCAGCAATAACGCTGCCTGCCTTTGGCCAAAATAAACGAGAACTCACGGTCACTGAGCCTTCTATATAGAGGGAGGTCTTTATTAACCAGTTGTTCCTGAAGGGCAACGGTTGCGGTTGAAATGACCACTTTACGGTTGTTATGAACCGCAACGGGGATGGCCGCCATAAGATAAGCGAGTGATTTACCAATCCCTGTTCCTGCTTCGGCGACGATAGTGCGGTTTGACTTGTGATGATCCCCACACAGTGTTTTTGCGATTTCTGCAACCAAGTAATTTTGGGAACGTCGAGGTATAAAATTATCGAGTTGACTCTGCAAACATTGATAACTATGACGAATGGATTTTTGAATATTGCTGGATGGCATAGTGTGACCTACTTAACGGGGCCGTGACTATAGCACAGATCTCTAGACAAAACTCTTGGTGCGAAATTGAATGCTTTTCAGTGAAATGTAGATCTTGTTCACAAAAAATGTGCGTTTCTTCAATGAGTTGAAATTAATTCAAAATGTAAAAAATATAAGTCGATGTTATACGTAACAATACAGTCATAAATTCCAATTATTAACATTAATACCATAAAATGCAGTTATTTATTTTGAAAATGTAATTTAATTAAATTTTCATAAAACTTTCGACGCGCTTCAAAATAACACCAATTTTGCCATTAAGTTATTGATTTTAATGTATTTCATTTATTTTTATATAACTTTTTAGTTTATTTGACATGCCGAATATTCTTTTGCAATCTAGCCACCGAGTTTACTGATGTGAGTACCAAGCCAAAGAGCAAGGGCGACATCAAAAAATATAAAGGGAACCGGATAAGGATTTCCCATCTTAAAGAAAAGGCAGTGGATTATTATGAAAAAGACTCTAGTAGCTCTAGCAGTACTTGCAGCGGGTTCTGCGCAAGCAGGCATCACTCTTTACGATCAAGACGACGTAAGCGTTTCTCTTGGTGGTGACCTAGAAGTTGTATACCTAAAAGGTACAGCAGACGGTTCTGAGTTTGGTCAAGAACTTCAAGATGCTGATTTCAGCTTCGACGTACGTTACGCAACAACATCTGACTTCTCTGTTGGTGCATTCTGGGAATTCAGCGGTGACAAAGGTCAAGCTGACACAGGTAACGCATACTTTGGTTTCTACAGCGACAACTACGGTTCATTGAAAGTAGGTAAGCTAGATACAGTTCTTGACGATGCTGGTATCGGTAGCGACTACCAATTCGGTGTGTCTGACTTCTTCGACAACGCTGACTTCGGCGGCAAAGAGTCTGCACGTTACGACTTCGATAACGGTGACTTCTACGCAGGTCTTGGCTTCAGCCAAAACAAATCTTCTGGTAAAGATTTCTACGGTGAAGACGGTACTCTAATCGACGGTCGTGTTGGTGCTCGTTTTGCAGACCTAGATGTTGTTGCTTACGCTGGTCAAGCTGACGCTAAAGGCGATGCAGTAGACAACAGCAACAAGATCACTCTACTAGCTCTAGAAGCTTCTTACGCACTAGATGCTGTAAACGTACAAATCGGTTACTACGATATCGCTGCTAAAGGCTCTATCAAGAATACTAAAGGTGGTAACACTTTCGCACTAGCTGCTGACTACACTGTTGAAGCTTGGACTTTTGCAGCGGGTGTTGATACAACTGATTTCGACCTAGCTGGTAAAGAAGACGAAGTACACGGTTTTGTTAACGCTGGTTACGGCATCGCGCCAAACACTACTCTATACGCAGAAGTAGGTTTCACAGACGTTGATAACTCTGAAACTGGTCTAGCTTTCGGTGTTAAAGCTGACTTCTAAGATTCAAAAGAATTTCTTTTGAAATCGAATCTAAAGCCACCGTAAGGTGGCTTTTTGTTTAAAGGTGGACTTATGAAATTTTGGTTGAGCTTGTTTTTAAGTTTGAGTTTTTGCTCTGTTGCTCTCGCGGCGGAGTTAGAAACAGAAAGAGGTCTCTATATATTGGCAGTTAATGGCGAAGTAGAGGGCTTTGAGGATTACAGCTCTCCTTTGTCGCAAGGCAGTAATCAAGTCGTCATCCAGGTCAACCGCAAAGTAGGCAAAGGAAACAGTGCTTCTGTTTTTAAATCCAAACCCTATGTATTGACATTTGAAGCAGCAGCTAGCGACACGATTTCTATTAAGGGCCCAAAACTTTATAGTTACGAAGGTGCTAAACGTACGTTTTCTTCAGACCCAGAGTGGGTAGTGACTAAAAACGGTAAAGAGACGGAATTCACCTCAGTAGTGTTACCTTCAGTCTCAACGGTACTTCCAGATTTTGCAATTGAGCGTTCACTAAAAGAGTTCAATAAGTCCAAAATAGTGGATACTGCAGTGCCAAGTGATAATGCTAAGGTGTTGAGTGCGCCAGCCATGCCAGTGGAGCAAACAACAGGTGCCGTGCTAAATCAATTGAAAGCCCTATATGAAGCAGCTTCTCCGGAAGAGAGAAAAAGTTTTCGACGTTGGATCGTTGATTACGAATAATATAGTTTAGGCAGAGCGCAAGTTACCTCTGCCTTTTTCTATTGGGACTTGTTAATCGTGCATGTCCAAGATGAAGTTGTCTTGGTTGCTAAGACTCATTGAAATCGCACTAATGAGTAGTTCGATATGTTTAGGCTGGCTAATAAATGGCGGCATCATATAAATAAGCTTGCCAAATGGCCTTATCCAAACCCCTTGCTTAACAAAGTGGGCTTGAATCTTCTCCATGTTTACTGGAACTTTAGTTTCTACCACACCAATCGCTCCAAGCCATCGCACATCTTCTATTAACTCATGCTCCAATAACTTGGGTAGAAGCTGAGAAAACTGCCGTTCTATCGCTTTGGTTTGCTGTTGCCAATCCCCTTGTTCCAATAACTCCATACTGGCGTTCGCCACCGCGCAAGCCAGTGGATTGGCCATAAACGTCGGACCATGCATAAAGCAACCGGCATCGCTCCACAAACCGTGTCCGCGACCTCTTTACTAGTGATGGTGGCAGAGAGAGTCATATAGCCCCGGTCAGGCTTTACCCACACAAAGTATGTCAGGTACAACGTTAGCGTGTTCACAAGCGAACATTTTTCCAGTTCGGCCAAACCCAGTGGCGATTTCATCGAGAATCAAAAGAATGCCGTGCTTATTGCATAAGTGCCGCACCCCTTTTAGGAACTCAGGATGATAGATTCGCATTCCGCCAGCGCCCTGAACAATCGGTTCTAGAATGACGGCGGCTATTTCAGTTTTGTGTTTTGATAGCTTTAACTTGAAGTCATCAAGATCACTTTCATTCCATTCTTGCCAAAAGCCCGTATTTGGCGACTTAGCAAAAATATGTTCGGGCAGAAAGCTTTATAAAGAGAGTGCATTGAGTTGTCAGGGTCGGTGACCGACATGGCGGCGAAGGTATCACCGTGATAACCATCTCTAAGGGTGAGAAACTTAGAGCGTTTTTCCCCTTTGGCATGCCAATACTGCAATGCCATTTTAAGGCTGACTTCAACCGCAACTGACCCGGAATCCGCTAAGAACACCTTGTCCAAGTTACCTGGAGTCATTGCGACGAGTTTTTTGCACAGATCGATAGCGGGTTTGTGAGTAATGCCGCCAAACATGACATGAGACACTGAATCAATTTGTTGATGAGCTGCTTGATTGAGGTGTGGGTGGTTATATCCATGTATGGTCGACCACCAAGATGACATTCCGTCGACAAGCGTTTCCCCCGTCTCTAACTGAATCTCAACACCTGAAGCACTGCTTACGGGATAGCAGGTTAGAGGGTTAAGTGTTGATGTGTAGGGGTGCCAGATATGATTGCGATCAAACTCTAAATCCATGAAGAATCTCTTTGTGATTAATTTTTGTTCAGTTGTAAACTAAGAAAAATATCAATGGTTGACAGTTTAACCTCTGAGGGTAGACTAGCCAACTAGATTTGATAGCGCCTCGCGTAAAGTCACACCAATACCTTTACTGGCGTCGTATCACCCATAATCAATAAGCGCTGATCAGACAGCGCAATATCGAGAAGGAAGACACGTGGAAGTTCGTCATGATTGGACGGTCGCAGAAGTTCGCACTCTGTTAGAAAAGCCGTTTATGGATCTACTCTTTGAAGCACAAACCGTTCACCGCCAATATCAGCAACACAACTACGTACAAGTCAGTACTCTACTTTCTATCAAAACTGGCGCTTGTCCCGAAGATTGTAAGTACTGTCCACAAAGCGCTCGTTATACAACGGATATTGAAAAAGAACGCCTCATGGAAGTTGAGCGTGTTTTGGATGCGGCAACTAAGGCTAAAAATGCAGGCTCGACGCGTTTCTGTATGGGTGCTGCTTGGAAAAATCCAAAACAACGTGACATGCCACATCTGACTCAGATGATTAAAGGCGTAAAAGGCATGGGGCTAGAGACGTGTATGACACTGGGTATGTTGACCAGTGATCAAGCGGAGCAGTTAGCTGATGCAGGCCTAGATTACTACAACCACAACCTAGATACCTCTCCTGAATTCTATGGCAACATCATTACCACTCGTACCTATCAAGATCGCTTAGACACACTCTCTCACGTTCGTGATGCGGGGATGAAGATTTGCTCGGGTGGTATTATTGGTATGGGTGAGAGCACTAATGATCGCGCAGGTCTTTTAGTCGAGCTAGCTAATTTACCGACTCACCCAGAAAGTGTGCCGATTAACATGCTAGTGAAAGTGAAGGGCACCCCCCTTGAAGAAGTCGATGATGTAGACCCGTTTGATTTCATCCGACTAATTGCAATTGCTCGTATTATGATGCCACAGTCGGCAGTACGTTTGTCTGCTGGTCGTGAAAACATGAATGAACAGATGCAAGCACTGTGTTTCATGGCCGGTGCCAACTCTATCTTCTATGGCTGCAAGCTACTGACTACACCAAACCCTTCTGAAGACAAGGACATGATGCTGTTTGACAAACTTGGCATCAACAGTCAACAAGTCTCTCAGAAACCAGACGAGATTGAAGAAAACGACCTACTAGATCGCGTAGTCGAACGTGTTGCTGCACGTCCAACGAAAGATGATCTCTTCTATGACGCGAGCGTTTGATCTTCGAATCAAGCAAGCCCTTGACGAACGTTTTCAGAAAGGGCTTAGCCGTCAGTTGCACATGTTCGACAGTGCCCAAGCTCCGCATATAAAGCGTGACGGAGAAGCGCTCGTTAACTTTTCCAGTAATGATTACCTAGGTCTTGCGAGTGATGAAGATTTAAAACGCGCTTGGCAAGAGGGGCTGGATCGCTATGGATGTGGCAGTGGTGCGTCCCCTTTAGTAACGGGATTTGATTACGCACATCATCAGTTAGAGCAAACTTTATGTGAATGGCTCGGCTTTGACCGCGCGATACTGTTTAGTTCTGGCTTTTCTGCCAATCAGGCGCTTTTGTTTTCTCTAATGCAGAAAGGCGATACGCTCTTACAAGACAAGCTTAACCATGCCTCATTGATGGAGGCGGGGATGTTGTCTCCTGCGACTATGAGGCGCTTTAAGCACAATGATGTTGACCACTTACAAAGTCTGCTTGATGTCAGCGAAACGCAGTTTGTTGTCACCGAAGGCGTGTTTAGTATGGACGGAGATTTAGCACCTCTGTCCGCCATTAAAAAAGTGTGCACTGATAATTCCGTTTTGATAGTCGACGACGCTCATGGCGTTGGACAGCTTGGGCCCGAAGGCAAGGGCAGTTGCGCTTATGCGGGAATAAACCCTGATATTTTGGTGGTGACATTTGGTAAAGCGTTTGGGTTATCTGGAGCGGCCATATTATGTAACAGTCAGGTTGGGGACTATCTCACTCAGTTTGCTCGTCACCATGTTTATTCCACAGCCATGCCTCCGTCTTTGGCCCATGCGTTAACGTGTGCGGCAAAGAAACTTAGAGGTGAGCAGTGGCGTAGGGATAAACTTGTTGAGTTGCAAGCTTGTTATCACGAGAGTCTATCCGACTTAGAAGGCTACGTTGAAACGCAAACGGCTATTAAGCCAGTTGTGATTGGCGACAGTGTTAACGCTGTGAAGCTTTCAAAACGGTTAGCATCGGACAAATGTTGGGTGAGCGCAATTCGTCCACCAACTGTCCCTGTTGGAACGTCGCGGCTGCGAATTACACTAACGGTCAATCATACCCAACAGCAAATTGAACATTTAGCGCGTAGTATTCGCCGTAACATGGAGTGTGTTAAATGAATTATGCCATCGCAGAAGTCTCCATATCTGAAGCCTCGATCACTGAAACCTCAATGTCAGAGGAAGAAAGTGCCATGGCTGAATGCTTGTTGACTGATGAAAAATCTGCCATTGCTCAAGCTTTTAGCCGAGCGGCAAACAGCTACGATCAACACGCAGAATTTCAAAGAGATGTTGGTCATCGTTTGCTCGATCTCCTTCCTAAGTCACTTACGGGTAAAGTCGTGCTGGATTTAGGGTGTGGGACTGGCTACTTCTCTCGTTTACTGCAAGAGAGAGGGGCGCAAGTGATTTGTGCGGACTTGTCGCAGGCAATGCTTAGTCAAGCACAGCACCGTTGTGGTGATAAAGGTATGACTTACCTACTTGCGGATGCAGAGTCGCTACCTCTTGAATCTAACTCAGTAGATTTTGTTTTCTCAAGCCTTGCATTGCAATGGTGTTCGAGTTTGGCTGCGCCACTAAGTGAAATCCGTCGAGTGACCAAGCCCTTGGGGCAAGCAGCATTTTCGACATTGCTTGATGGCTCTTTATATGAGCTTAAGTGCGCTTGGTCAAAAATTGATTCACATCAACACGTCATAGACTTTGTGACTCTAAGTGACGTAAAAATTGCGTTAGCGCAATCTAAGTGTGACGAGCATCACCTAAACTTGCCCGAAATTACGGTTTGGTATTCTTCTGCTCTTTCTTTAATGAGAGATCTTAAAGGCATTGGCGCTGGCCATGTGAGTGGTCGCTCGCAAGGTTTAACCAGTAGACGTACGCTTCTGAATGTAGAGAAGGAATATCAAACGTTCAAAAACCATCAGGGTCTTCTACCTGCAACTTATCAGGTTTGTTTAGGGGTTATTCAATTATGATTGATGCATTTTTTATTGCGGGTACGGATACCGATGTTGGTAAAACAGTCGCGTCTAAAGCGATTCTTCACGCGTTAGCGGAAAAAGGTTATTCAACCATTGGTTATAAACCAGTAGCTGCTGGCTGCGATCAAACAGAGCAAGGGTTGAGAAACTCTGATGCTTTACATTTACAAAAAGCCGCCACCGTTGAGATGCCATACGATGATGTCAATCCGTATGCACTTGAGTTGCCAGCTTCGCCTCATATCGCGGCTAGACGAGAGAATGCGTCAATTGAGTATGGCGTGCTGAGCGATAAGCTTGCATTGCACAAAACACAGGCGGATTGCGTATTAGTTGAAGGTGCTGGTGGATGGCGCGTGCCTGTTTCAATGGACGACTGTCTGTCGACATGGGTTAAACAAGAGCAGCTTCCTGTGATTTTGGTTGTGGGTATTAAGCTTGGCTGTCTGAGCCATGCGATGCTGACGGCTGAGATAATTAAAGCTGACGGTCTGAACTTAGTTGGTTGGGTTGCCAACCGAGTGAATCCTGGCACTGAAAATTACGCTGACATTATTGAGCATCTTGAAGCAAACATTGATGCACCTAAGATTGGCGAAATCCCTTATATTCCAAGTGCTAAGCGTGTGGGGCTTGGAAAATATATCAATCTTGACCGATTGAAAAAGTAACGTAGTTACTAAAATACAGAACGCACAAAAAAGGGCTGCACGATATGCAGCCCTTTTGCGTATTTGGCAATTACTTCTCAGAGGTGAGTCCGAGTAGTGAATATTGAGTATCAATCACTTGTTCTTGCTTCTTAAGCTCTTCCTCAATACCGAGTTGTTGCTTTGCTTCATCTTCAGTGATACCTAGGTGACAGCAAAGTAAATCAATAGCCATTTGGTAGTTGTTAGCTTCAACCATAATAGTTTCCTTTCTTTATCTAGGGCTGAAATCCTATATCTAAGGTGAATCTAGTCTTTTTGATGGATTTCGACAATACGACTAAAGTCTACATGCAGGTATTATTCGGTTAATTCGTGATCACCTCCGCTGTTTGTTGCAGTCGACATCAAATGTTGCAATTTATCACTTAACCTTGTTTTCTAAATCTACGACTATATATATAAGAAAGACCTAACGTAGTCGTTAGATAAAAATAATTATTATCCATTCGGAGAAAGTGAATGAAGCGAGTAATGCTGTTCTTAGCAACTAACTTAGCCGTTATCCTGGTATTAAGTATTGTTTTGAATGTTTTGAGTGCTGTACTTGGAATCCAACTAGGCGGCGGAAGCACGTCAGGAATTCTATTGATGGCCGCTGTCTTTGGTTTTGGTGGCTCGTTCATCTCTTTAATGATGTCAAAGGGCATGGCTTTGCGCTCTGTTGGTGGCGTAGTGATCGAAAGCCCGCGCAATGAAACTGAGCATTGGCTGCTAGAGACGGTAAAACAACAGTCTCAACAGGTTGGGATTGGGATGCCAACAGTTGCGATTTATGATTCGCCAGATATTAATGCGTTTGCAACGGGCGCTAAGCGTGATGATTCGTTAGTTGCAGTATCAACCGGCCTGCTACATAACATGACGCGTGATGAAGCCGAAGCAGTTCTTGCCCACGAAGTGAGCCATATTGCGAATGGTGATATGGTCACAATGACGTTAATGCAGGGTGTTGTGAACACCTTTGTTATCTTCCTATCACGTTTCATTGCAAATATCGTTGCATCGAATAATAGTGATGAGGAAGGCCAAGGCAGCAACACCATGGTTTACTTTGGTGTTTCAATTGTCTTAGAGCTAGTGTTTGGCTTCCTAGCTAGCTTCATTACGATGTGGTATAGCCGTCATCGCGAGTTCCACGCGGACTACGGTGCGGCAAAACTAGTGGGTAAGCAAAAGATGATTGCTGCACTCGAACGTTTGAAAGTGAGCCACGAGCCACAGCTAGAAGGTTCTATGATGGCATTTGGTATCAATGGTAAGCGCACCATGACGGAGCTTCTTATGAGCCACCCGCCGCTAGACAAGCGAATCAACGCGCTACGTAGTTACACCAACTGCTAGTCGATTGATTATGAAAAGGCCGCGTAATGCGGCCTTTTTTGTATCGGCGTGTTTGCTGTGCGTTAATCGCTAATACAATTTGAATACAAAAAAGGCTTCCCGAGGGAAGCCTTTCTAATTCATATAACGCTTACAGCTTGTCAGTTAGCTCAATTGCTTGGCCAATGTAGTTAGCTGGCGTCATCTCTTTCAAGCGTGCTTTTTCAGCTTCTGGAAGCTCTAGGCCGTCGATGAAGTTACGCATTGCTTCACCATCAACACGCTTACCACGAGTTAGCTCTTTTAGCTTCTCGTATGGCTTCTCGATGCCGTAGCGACGCATTACTGTTTGTACAGGTTCTGCAAGAACTTCCCAGTTTTGGTCTAATTCTGCTAGAAGCGCTTCACGGTTAACCTCTAGCTTGCTGATACCTTTCAGAGTAGAAGTGTACGCAATGATTGCGTAGCCAACACCCACACCTAGGTTACGTAGAACCGTAGAGTCAGTCAGGTCACGCTGCCAGCGAGAGATAGGCAGTTTCTGAGCGAGGTGACCGAATACAGCGTTTGCAAGGCCTAGGTTACCTTCAGAGTTTTCAAAGTCGATTGGGTTAACTTTGTGAGGCATCGTTGAAGAACCGATTTCGCCAGCAATAGTCTTCTGCTTGAAGTGACCTAGCGCGATGTAGCCCCAAACGTCACGATCGAAGTCGATTAGGATTGTGTTGAAACGTGCAACTGCATCGAATAGCTCAGCGATGTAATCGTGTGGTTCGATTTGCGTTGTGTATGGGTTCCAAGTTACGCCTAGAGACTCAGTGATGAACTCTTCAGAGAACTGGTGCCAATCAACTTCTGGGTAAGCAGACAGGTGAGCGTTGTAGTTACCTACAGCACCGTTGATCTTACCAAGGATTTCAACGTTTGCGATTTGCTTGTATTGACGTTCCATACGGTACGCCACGTTTGCCATTTCTTTACCCATAGTAGAAGGAGAAGCTGGCTGACCGTGTGTACGTGATAGAAGAGGGATATCGCGGTATTCAACAGCAAGTGCTTTGATAGCATCGATGATGTTTTGGATTTCAGGAAGAATAACTTCGTCACGTGCTTCTTTTAGCATTAGCGCGTGAGATGTGTTGTTGATGTCTTCTGAAGTACAAGCGAAGTGGATAAATTCGTTTACTGCGTGAAGTTCAGGAACACCCGCTACTTTCTCTTTTAGGAAGTACTCAACCGCTTTAACGTCGTGGTTAGTCGTGCGCTCGATCTCTTTGATGCGTGCTGCGTCTTCTTCGTTGAAGTTAGCCGCTAGCTCGTCTAGAAATGCGTTCGCTTCTGCACTGAAAGCTGGTACTTCTGTGATCGCATCAGTTGCGGCTAGTTTTTGTAGCCAACGAATTTCAACGATAGAGCGGTACTTAAGTAGACCGAACTCACTAAAGATGCTGCGTAATGCAATAGTTTTACTTCCGTAACGGCCGTCTACTGGTGAAACAGCAGTCAATGCTGACAGTTCCATGGGGTCTCCTGAATCAAATTTCAAAATTTCGAGAGCTTTATACCAATAACTCTGACAATTGTCACGAACATTGCGCAAACGTTTGCGTTTGGCTTGTTCTGTTATAGAAGGAATCGGTAACCAGCTATGAAAAAGGGCTTTATAAAAAACAAGCTCGCGACATGCGCGAGCTAAAAATTCTGTCTTTGGTGTTACATGCGAGCAAGAAGAATCTTTGCTTGCTCAACCATTTTCTTGCGTCCAAAGATTAGGTGGCGTCGTTTACCGCTACTTGGCGCCAAAGTACAGCGCTTCTGATACCAGATAGTAACAGAGCTCTTACCTTGTGTTGATTCGACGTTTGTTGCAGCACGGAAGGTGTACCCGCAACTTGAATGCGCGGTCCAATCGGACTAATCACGTCAAGGTATACACTGGCTAGATTGCTGATCATTTGCTCATCAAGTAGTTCAAAATGATCAAGCTGTCTTTCCAGCATTTGTAAGCGATCGCCAAGCTGAGCCATCGCATCGTTGCGGCTGTAAAGCTTACGCTCAAGTGCCATCAAGCTGATGATGTAGCGTGTTACTTCACTGCCCGCTGGCGTACTATCAATGCCTTTCACTAGGCACTCTAAGCCAAGCTTTAAATCTGACTCTTTCCCAAATACGTTAAGTGTGCTGTTTGGGTTGGTATTGAGTACCGCGTTTAATGAGGTTGCAAGTGCGTCTCGGTCGCAATGACCATTCTTCGCCACCTCTTGAACAAGAGCTACGGCCTGACAGATCCCTGCGAATGCGATAGTGCGGTCGTAAATGGTGTTCGCCACGTTGGTGATACTCCTAAAATTTAAATGCGTTGCTCAATGATACCACCACCTAGGCAAGCATCACCTTTATAGAAAACAGCTGACTGACCTGGCGTTACAGCAACTTGAGGTTCGTCAAAGATAACTTTAATGTTTTCATCATCAATAGGGATGATTGTACATGGGATATCCGTTTGACGGTAACGTGTTTTTACTGTGCAGCTCATTGGTTCTTTGATGACTTTGCGGTCAACCCAATGAAGTTGAGATGCGATCAAACCTTGAGATTTCAGTAGTGGGTGGTCTGCACCTTGAACAGCGATTAAAACATTGCGTTTGAGATCTTTGTCCGCAACGTACCATGGGTCTTCATTACCGCCACCGCCTTTCTGGCCACCGATGTGTAAGCCTTTACGCTGACCTAATGTATGGTACATAAGGCCTTGGTGTTCACCAATCTCTTTGCCTTCTGGGGTCTCAATTTTGCCTGGTTGAGCAGGTAGATAGCGACCCAAGAAGTCAGTAAACTTACGCTCACCAATAAAACAGATGCCCGTTGAGTCTTTCTTCTTGGCAGTTATTAAGTCTTGCTCTTCCGCAATACGTCGAACTTCCGGTTTCTCTAAATCACCGACAGGGAATAAGCTACGTGCTACTTGGTCATGGCTGAGCGTATATAGGAAATAGCTTTGGTCTTTGTTGCCGTCTAGGCCGCGTAACATTTGTGGCTTCTCACCGTTGTCCGGAAAAGAACGACGAACGTAGTGACCCATGGCAATGTAATCCGCATCCAATACTTCGTCGGCAAACTCCAAGAAAGCTTTGAACTTAATTTCTTTATTACAAAGAATATCAGGGTTAGGGGTGCGGCCGGCTTTGTACTCGGCAAGGAAGTACTCGAATACATTATCCCAGTACTCCGCTGCAAAGTTAATGGTGTGTAGGTGGATGCCTAACTTATCACATACGGCTTGAGCATCGGCGAGGTCTTCAGCTGCCGTACAGTACTCCTCGTTGTCGTCTTCTTCCCAGTTCTTCATAAACAGGCCTTCCACTTGGTAGCCTTGTTGTTTTAAAAGATAGGCAGAAACGGATGAATCAACACCACCGGACATACCGACGATGACTTTCTTTTGGCTGTTATCAGAACAGGTGTTAGGCATGATTTAGTACCACTCAATTTAACTGGACGCAGATTCTATCAGAAAGCGAGGTTAGGGGACAGTTCCGAGACCAAAATCACACTTCCAATGTGGCCAATATTCTTCTTTCTATAGATGTATTGAAGTCATATATATGGCATAGTCTAGCGAAAACAAGTGTGAGTTGAATAATGACTGTTGAAAACGAATTTATGCAAGAGGCTGAACTGATCGAAGTTGTCGAAAATCAGCTTGAAGATGGTAACCCAATTAAGGCCAAAGAAACGTTAATGCGTTTAATGATGACAGGTACGCCCCGTGAAGAGGCGATAGCAATGATGGCTTGTGCAGTGGCAATTGAAATCTTTGATGTAATGAAGAATGAAGGCGAATTCAATCTAAAACGATACAGTGAACATCTAGACATGTTACCAGATTTGAGCTTTATGGAAGGTGAATAGCTAGGGCGTTAATACCGTGACCACAGTATCATTTAAATAGATGAATACACCCGAACCAAGAGCGGCTATTTAGAGCCGCTCTTTTTGTAACTCGGCCAATTAAAAAGCCTTATCTGAAGCACATCATTCTGAATTGTGTTCGCAAACGTTTGCTATAATGAGTCATATTGCCGCATTGAGATCTGCGCGGTAGAATCGCCGTCCCTTGTCCCTCTAGTTCAGAATTTATACTATGAAATTTCCTGGTCAACGTAAGTCGAAGCATTACTTTCCTGTGGATGCTCGAGATCCGCTTGTTAGCCAAGCTCAAGAAAGTAAAACAATGTCATCTACCCATATCATTGGTATTGACCAAACTTTGGTGGACATAGAAGCGACGGTTACCTCAGAGTTAATTGAAAAGTACAAATTGAGTAAAGGACATTCATTAGTTATTGATGATGAAACGGCCGAATCTCTCTACAACGAACTAAAAGACAAAGAACTCATTACCAATGAGTATGCTGGTGGCACAATCGGTAATACGCTTCATAACTATTCTGTTCTTGCCGATGACCGGTCAACGTTACTCGGGGTTATGAGTCAGGATATTAAAATTGGCAGCTACGGATATCGTTATCTGTGTAATACATCTAGCCGTATGGACCTTAATTATTTGCAGGGTGTTGATGGTGCAATTGGTCGCTGTTTTGCATTGATTACCGAAGATGGTGAACGCACCTTTGCAATTAGTGAAGGCCAGATGAACAAACTCAGTCCAGAGAATATCCCTGAAGAAATATTTGAAGATGCGTCTGCATTGGTTCTAACGGCTTATCTAGTTCGTTGTAAAGAAGGCGATCCAATGCCTGACGCAACAATGAAGGCCATTGAGTATGCGAAGAAATATGATGTTCCCGTAGTTTTAACTCTAGGGACTAAATTTGTAATTCAGGATGACCCTAAATTTTGGCAAGACTTTCTAAATGATCACGTTGCTGTGGTTGCAATGAATGAAGATGAGGCAGAAGCATTAACGGGCGAGTCTGATCCACTTGCTGCTTCAGATAAAGCTTTAGAATGGGTCGACCTAGTATTGTGTACCGCAGGCCCAGTAGGCTTGTTTATGGCGGGTTACACAGAAAATAGCGCAAAGCGCGAGACGTCATTGCCATTATTACCGGGCTCAATCGCAGAGTTCAATCGATTTGAATTTAGCCGCCCTGCTTCAAAGTCATTATGCGAAGATCCGCTTAAAGTTTATTCTCATATTGCGCCATATATGGCGGGCCGGAAAAAATTAAAAATACAAACGGTGCAGGTGATGCTGCGTTATCTGCTCTACTTCATGATATGGCAGCGAATAAATACCATAAAGAGAATGTGCCTAATTCAAGCAAGCATGCGCATACTTTCTTAACTTACTCGTCGTTTTCACAAGTATGTAAATATTCTAACCGAGCAAGTTATGAGGTATTAGTTCAACACTCTCCAAGACTTTCTCGTGGGCTTCCTGAGCGAGAAGATAGCTTGGAAGAAGCATACTGGGAAAGATAATAAAATAGAAAAGGCTCCTAATTAGGAGCCTTTTTTAATCTACAATTTGAAACTGCTAACTTTTCAGAAGGTTAGATAGCAAAGTCTTCTAACGATTTACCTGCATCAAGCTCTGCTTGAATGATAGAAGGCGTACGGCCTTGACCTGTCCAAGTTTTTTCTGCGCCTGAAGCATCTACATATTTGTATTTAGCAGGGCGAGGTGCACGCTTAGATTTGCCTTTCGTTGCTTCCCCAGATAGCGCAGAAATAAGGGCATCAACATCGATACCATCTTTAGCAATTTGATCAGCAATAGCAGAAAGTTTAGCTTCTTGTTCAGCTTTAGCTTCGCGTTCTGCTGCTTCTGACTCTTGACGCTCAGTAACAACAATCGTTAATTTCTCAAGAGCTTCTTCTAGTTGTTCTAGAGTTAAATCACGAGAAAACGCGCGTAAGCTGCGAATATTTGTTAGTGTTTTTGTTAATTCCGACATGACTATTCCTATGGATTAAATTTCGCCGACAAACCAATATTAAACCGCATTTTTAATTTAGACAATATTATTTGCGTAAATTAAGTATAACTACTTAGCTACGTAATATTTTGGTCAATTTTTTATGCAAAATATGATGTTTACTGTGTAAAAAACATGTGATTTAACTAATGAGAGTCACACTCAGCTAAGAAGTTCATTTATGAATCTAGATTATTTTAATTGAACCAAAGTATTAGTTTTGAATTCTATATATGTGCATTGATGAGTAAAAATAAACACAAGATAATAGATTAGTATATTTTTAAGTGCTCAGTTTCATAAAGTGAATGCATGTGCTCTCCATCCAAGTCTAACCAAGATTTATGTTGCGAATAATTGGCGCTTTATTAAGTTAAAGATATTGCAATTAGTCATCATGTAAGTAGAATGGCCGCCACCTAATGCTCTGCATGGTTAAATTGTTGTTAAAGTGAAGTTTCAACAGTTTTTCATATTGTTAGGGCGGTAGAGGAGCGAAAGCGATCAGTAGTAACCAATAGGGTGATGCCAAAGACGGGTTATGAAAGGTGCTTTCGCCGAAGCATGTTTGTAAATCAAAGCAGCTTGCTGGGGTTGTTACCGAATAGGAACAACACTGCCATAGTCTATAATTTTGTAACACTATGGAGCGCTACTGTGGGGTTGGGTGAAGCATTCGCTTCCCTTTCGCTTATATAAGCATTTTGCTTGAAAATGACTTTGAGTAATTTGTCTGCAGTAGATCTCTAACCATTTATAACTGGTTTTTGAAGATCATGAATTTAATCGATTTTGCATCATCCCCTTTATCTTTGTTGCCACCGATCGTTGCTCTTAGCTTAGCGATCATTACACGTCGCGTATTACTCTCTTTGGGTATGGGCGTTGTACTAGGGGCATTACTTCTATCCAACTATTCAATTACAAACAGTGCGGAATACATCGGTAAAACTATATCAAGTGTTTTTTGTCGAGTTTTCGACAAAGTTTGTGGAAACGGCTGATAGTTCACTTCCAGTAGAAAAAACAGTTTGGGAAATTAACAGCTGGAATATGAGTATTGTTGGGTTCCTCGTATTGCTTGGCATGATGACAGCGCTACTGACGTTGTCAGGTGGCACTCGCGCATTTGCTGAATGGGCTCAAGCTCGCGTGAAAAGTAAACGCGGCTCGAAGCTTCTAGCGGCCTTTTTTAGGTGTTTTCATCTTTATCGATGATTACTTTAATAGCTTAGCCGTTGGTGCCATTTCGCGACCAGTCACTGACAGATACTACGTATCGCGTGCGAAACTTGCTTATATCCTAGATTCTACAGCGGCACCTATGTGTGTACTTATGCCCGCTTCTAGCTGGGGTGCATACATCATGACCATCGTAGCAGGCATCTTGGTGGCGCACGGCGTCACTGAATATTCAGCGATTGGCGCGTACGTTCGTATGATCCCAATGAACTTCTATGCAGTGTTCGCACTACTTATGGTGTTTGCAGTGGTTTGGTTTGGCTTAGATGTAGGCCAAATGCGCAAGCATGAGATAGAAGCTTCACAAGGCCGTGGTTTCGATGGTGACAAAGAAAATGATACCAAAGAAGCTCACGAGCTTAATGAAGAGTTGGATATTAAAGAGAGTGAGCATGGCAAAGTCTCTGACCTAGTTCTTCCTATCGCGACATTGATTGTTGCTACCGTGGCAGCGATGCTATACACAGGTGGACAAGCACTAGCTGGTGATGGTGAAGCATTTAACCTATTAGGCGCTTTTGAGAATACCGATGTTGGCACGTCTCTCATCTATGGAGGTATTGCGGGCTTATTGGTTTCAATCATTACAGTGGTAAAACAAAAGCTATTGGTTAGCGATATCGTCATTACTCTGTGGATTGGTGCGAAATCGATGTTCGGCGCGATTCTGATTCTCATTTTTGCGTGGACAATTGGTACCGTGATTGGTGACATGAACACCGGCGCTTACCTTTCATCAATGGTTGAGGGCAGCATTGGTCCACATTGGCTACCTGTAATCCTATTCTTGCTTTCTGGTCTGATGGCTTTCTCGACAGGTACTTCATGGGGAACGTTCGGTATCATGCTACCAATCGCTGGTGATATGTCTGCGGCGACTGATATTGCACTAATGCTACCAATGTTAAGTGCCGTACTTGCTGGCTCGGTGTTTGGTGATCACTGTTCACCAATCTCAGATACTACGATTCTGTCTTCAACGGGTGCGCGCTGTAACCATATTGACCACGTAGCAACACAGCTACCTTACGCACTGTCGGTGGCACTGGTATCGTGTATTGGCTTTATTGTGATGGGTATGACGGCCTCTGTAGCGGCTTCATTTGCGGCGGCTTCGGTGACTTTTGTAATTGTATGCTTTGGTCTATCAGTGATGTCAAAAGCGAAAATGGCAAGCTGCCAAAGCGCTTGATTACGGCTAGCGACGCTAAGTAAGTTGCATAGCAGAATATATAGAGGAAGGAGGCTTTGGCCTCC
>JYJN01000080.1 GCA_003263845.1 Vibrio aestivus
ACCAGCCACTTTGTAAAGCTCACAAGCGAGCGCGTGTGCCGGAAACTGAGTCGCAGGGATATGAGGAAGCATCTTACCTGCATCCACAAATGCAGCATGACCACCCGCTTGCTGACAAACAACACCAATGCGCTCTAAACCTTCAACCAAGTATTGCACTTGAGCAATTCGGTATTCGAGCCAGTCCTGTCTCATCCCATCATAGAGGCCGACCGCTAAGCGTTCCATAGCACCGCCCTCTAGCCCGCCATAAGTAGGGAAGCCCTCTTGTACTACGCAAAGCGTTCGACATTCGGTGTACACATCCATCATGGATTCATCTTTAAAGCACAGTAAGCCCCCCATCTGTACCATGGCATCTTTCTTAGCGACATGGCTAACGCGTCGGCATATTTGTAGGCTTCTTTGGTGATGGCTTTAATGCTCCAATCTTTGTAGCCTTGTTCACGCTGCTGAATGAAATACGCATTCTCGGCAAAGCGAGCAGAGTCCATGATCACTGGAATGTCGTATTTTCTTGCTATCTCATAGACGGCTTTAAGATTAGCCATTGAAACAGGCTGACCACCCGCAGAGTTACAGGTAATGGTACTGACAATGTAAGGAACATTGGCGGGATCTGCATCTAAAATCGCTTGCTCTAGTTTCTTGAGATCAAAGTTACCTTTGAAATCAGCATTAACGGATGTGTCGAACGCTTCTTCGGTATATACATTTTTAGCCATGCAGCAGTTAATTTGAGTGTGGCCTTGAGTGGTATCGAAGAAGTAATTTGACAGCGCGACCATTTTTTCGCGGTCGAGCCCTTTCTCTTGCTCACGCTTTTTTATTAAGACTGGAATGTAAATCTGCTCAGCGCCACGCCCTTGGTGTGTCGGCATTGTTAACTCATAACCAAAGATATCTTTGACCGCATCGGCTAAAGCATGGTAACTACGACTTCCGCTGTAAGCTTCATCGCCCATTAACATAGCGGCTTGCATGTTTTGGGTAATCGAACCTGTCCCACTGTCCGTTAGCAAGTCAATAAATACATCTTCACTGTCTAATAAGAATGGGTTCATTCCCGCTTTCAAAATCGCCGCTTCTCGATACTCTCTTGTCGTACGTTTAACGGGTTCAACAACTCGGATACGAAATGGTTCTGGTAAGTGTTTGAAATTTTCCATAGTAACCTCTTTATTATCGCCCCAAGATAACTGTTTCGACTTTGATTATTTAGATAGACAGTTATTAAGAATATTTGAGACGAAAAAATACCTAAGCCAAAAATATAAGGCTCATTCAATACTAGTGAGTAGATTTAATTATTCTGTCAAAACAACACGTGACAAACCTAATTAATATAGAGCGCGACTGCTCACAGATTTTTCAGCTCATTTTTGAATAAAAATGGCTGAACAAGGCAAGAGAGGTGGCTATTCAGAAGACAGGCGGAATGAGAGCTGATAGTCACGTGTATACCACGCTGACTGAGTCAGCCAAGAAATAGATTGCCATTTTAGGTACATATTCATGGGATGTTCCTATCGCTCATGACCCTACTAACTATGAAGGAGGGTTCGCTATAAAACATATACCAGTATAGGTATCAATTCTCTAACTTTCACTATTAAGTGTGATATCAGTATCAATTATTACTTCCAAAGCAATGCTTAATTCAATCAAAGCAAATCTGCCAATTAATGACTATGAAACGAATCTCAGTCAGCAGCATTAATATAGAAATCTAATACTCAATACTATTAAAACGTTCATAAAATTAGCTACGCGAGCCCATAAAGGACGGACTGGTTTTAGCAGGCTCGCGCAGCTAAAATTTAGACCACTGTTTCTATATTTTTGGTCTTTATACTGGCTGCCAAGTTAGTTCAATGGGCTCTCGTCGGGAGAACATCTCTACATGACTGGCGATGATAGATTTCTGCATCTGTAGCTTTTCAGAATCCTCTGATTGACACACTATCACTAGCGAGCTGCTTCCCTCGTCAAAACGCATAGTTGTACTGCCTACTGGGAACTCAACGCTACCTTCTGTATCGCTCCAAGTCGCAGGTACTTTTCGTGCGAAGTGTCGACATAGGGTAACTAAGTATTTAGCAGCGTGTTCTGATTGAATCGATGTTGTTTCTGTGTGCATTTTGCCTCCATATAAAAAACGGCTTCTCGCGAGAGAAGCCGCTCAAACTGCTATTTATTAGTATTGGTAAGCCAAAGAAAGCTTGTAGTTACGGCCTGGTTCGTAGTCATCCAACGTATGGCCACGAGCTTCACCAGATCGTGAGGCATGAGACGTGTACGTTTCATCAAATAGGTTATCAATACCGAATGTCACTGACAGCCCATCAATATCATTTGGTAGCCACTGTGCATAAAGGTTATGAACGTCATAACCTTCTTTGATAGGCGAACCTTCAAATACGTTATCCTCATCTTTCACAATGATGGACGTCCAACCAAACAAAGTATCAATAGAATCAGCTTGGTAGTCGAGCGCCAATGATATGCTGTCACCTACGTCCATGCTACGACCGTTACCACCCGCAACAGGGCCGCCATTGGTTTTGTCTTTCATATCAGAGTTAGCATAAGAGAGCTTACTGTTGAACGCTTCGTAGCCATAAGACACCGACGCTTCAAAACCTTTAATCTCAACATCACCTAAATTGTAGATTTCGTAGCTCCCACCCGCTCGGTTGAAAGACTCAGTGACATAATCATCAATGTCTGTTTGGAACACAGTTAGGTTTGCAGCAACAAAGTGTTCATCAAAGTATTTGTCGAACTTCACACCACCTTGTGAGTTCAAGCCTGTCTCAGGCTTAATGTCATCCGCAAGGTAAGCGACATCTTGATAGCGAATGTAGGTTTCTAGTAGCTCTGGGCCTTTAAACAAGGAGCGCGCACTTGCAAATAGAGTGACATCTTCAGTCACCCCCCAATCTGCGCCCAACGCCCAAGTCACTTCGTCAAACGTCTTATTCGATGTCATCGCTTTACGTTCAAACTCTTCAAAACGAAGACCAGCGGTAACCGCGAAGTTTGGAACAAGGTAAATCTTATCTTCCGCAAACACAGCCGTCGTTACCGTGCTTTCCTTCATAAACTCGGTACCGCTATAGCTGCTAGAGGTTTCTTGGTCGATATAATCAGCACCGTAAGTCACCGTATTCTCAAATGACGCTAGCGTGAAGTCAGTTTGGAACTTCGCATTAATACCCGTGTTATTGTTGTCTGCTGTGTTTACACCAACACGAGGCGTTGGCCAAGCCGGAGCCATTACTGACTCATCACGAGAAATATCCGTTTCGCTGGAATATACAGCCACCTTACCCTTGGTTGATTCACCAGAGAGTTCATAGCTCAACGTGACGGTATTTCGGTCATAATCAGTAGGGATCAGCTTATCTTTAGAAAGCCCAACGTTTGCACTGCCCGCCATATCAGGACGCGGGCTGTAATCTCCACTATCTCGGTACATATCGAAAGACAACTCGAAGCGGTGAGCATCACCTGGTTCAAACCCGAGCTTGGCTAAGATGTTAGATACATCGCCAGCAGCACCGAATGTCTCTACTCCATCACCGTCTTTGAAGTTTTCTCGTGTAACATAGTGGCCGTATACCATGGCATCGATGCTTTCACTCAACATACCGTAGAGCGTTAAAGAGCCTTGTTGGCTGTCGTTTGAGGCATAACCACCAAACAGTCGCGCACCAAAGTTTTCGTCGTAGCGAAGTAAGTCTTTTGCATCTTTAGTTTCAAAATAGACCGAGCCACCAAGACCGCCTTGCGTTACCGAGTTGTTACCCACTTGGATATCGGCAGACTTTAGAATGTCTGGGTTTAATGTGAGGTTACCAATGTGGTGGAACATATTCGCATGTTGCGATGCACCATCAAGACGAATATCCAAATCCGTTTCACCCAAACCACGGATTGTAATGCGCTGGTTTACAGAGTGTGTTCCACCCACATCTACACCAGGAATATCACGTAATAGATCCGACATGTGATCCGCTTGCTTCAGCGACATATCACCTGCCAATATAGATTCACTACTACTGGTCACTTGCGTTCCCCACACCGTCATTTTTTCCACATCTGACGTATTTTCTTGTGCAACGGACGGTACTGATAGCGCTAGGCCAATCGCCATACACAATACCGTGGGTTTAACTGTTACATGTTGCAACCTTTCCATGAATTCTTTCCTGCTTAAAATAAATGTTAATGATAATAATTCGCAGTTATGATAGGTTTCATTCCTATGAATAAAAAGCCTATTTACCTATGCGGAAATGCACAGGGCTTATTAGGAATGGTCAGATGGATTTGAATTATCAAAAACGCCGTAAACCCACAACGGTGGCGTTAACCGAAAAAATTGAAGAAACAGAAAAGCAAGTCATCGTCTCTCGTGGTACGAAAAAACCAGCGGCTTTGGTGGAAGGGGACTTCCTATCTTATCGTTACAATGAAAGTATTTATCTCCACGGCGGCGAGAGTCGAGAGCTAACAGCCTCCCATGTTATTTCAAGCGCTATGCCCTCGCTTAGTATCGTTATTCTGTTAAAGGGAGAGCTCAAATTCGGCTTTGATAACGCCAATTTCTATTTAAATGCTGAAGAACGACCTACGGGCACCATTGTGAACTTGGCAAAACCTGTGAGCTTCCACCGCCAACTGATTGCAGATAATGAAGTAAGAAAACTTAACATATCCATCAAACCGGATTGGATACGTCGCCGCTTACCCAGCGACTCTATGTTTTACAAGTTCATCGAAAATCATCTCGGCTCTCATGAAATCGATGTGAATGAAGACATTACGATGCTAGCGAACAGCATGATAAACAACAACTGCCCTCAAACCTTCGAAGCCAAACTGGAACTGGAGTCCCATACCCATCAGATGTTGCACCGAGTTTTTAGCCAGCTACCGCAAATGAAGGAAGCAAAACCAACGACGATGACCCATCACAGTGATGAAAAGATTGAAAACGTCATTCGCTATATCGAAATGCATCTGTCGCAAGAACTGAGTCTAGAAACACTAGCCGACAAGTTTTCCATGAGTATCTCTAGCTTGCAGCGGCGGTTCAAACAGACCAGCAAGGTAACAATTAATGGTTACATTCGCCATCGACGATTGGAGATCGCCAAGCATAAGCTGGAGAGAGGGTTAATGGGGATAACAGAAGCCGCTTATGAAGCGGGTTATCAACACCCATCTAACTTTACTAACGCATTCAAACGAGCCTTTGGGGTTCCACCTCATGATATCGCTAAACGAGAGCTTTGCTGAAATGGTAAACCTGGAAGAGATAAAAGAATGGAGGCGCGTCCCGGAGTCGAACCGAGGTCCACGGATTTGCAATCCGCTGCATAGCCACTCTGCCAACACGCCGTAGCTTCAACTTTGTTTCAATTAACAAAGAGAAAAGTTAGATGGTGCCCCG
>JYJN01000081.1 GCA_003263845.1 Vibrio aestivus
GGCGTTAGGCAAAGGGCAGAAAAGTTCTTTGTTCTAATCTCCTTGCTCCCTCTGGCTATCTGCTTTTCTTAGTCGGCAATTCAGCATTGTCGGTTTGAATTCTTGAATCTCTCCAACCGTAAAACATGCCAAATTTCGTGGGTTGCCTCATTGGTTTTCAGTGTTAGTTGGTGGTGAGTTTCACTGGCTTAAAGTGTGGAAAGGGCAAGCCAATCGAAGCTTTCGGTTTTGTGGTCAGTTCGCTGCTTTGAGTTTCTGAGGCTCAAAAGCTGCTTTGTCGCTGAAAGGCTGTGTTTCGTGAATGGTGAAAGTGAGGCTGTAACATAGTGGCTTAAGTGGTTCTAGAATCACAAAAAATCAGTGGGTGATTGGTTGCTTATCGTGTTTAAGGTATTCTGTTTTCAAACTAAGTTAGTGAGTGCGCAGAAAATTTGCCTAACAAGCAATTTAAGAGGGATTCCCCACGCTTGGCATTTTGGGTTTGGGTCAAGTTTTGTGTTTACGGTGTCTAAATGAAGTGCCGTGGTCTCGTGGCTCACCCCTTAATTGGGCGTTATAT
>JYJN01000082.1 GCA_003263845.1 Vibrio aestivus
GAAAATCTTTGATTAAGATTTGACTAAACGCTAGTAAAAAGGGCATCATTTGATGCCCTTTTTCTGCGCTGAATAAAGAGTGACGCAGTTTCATACTGTTTGTGCACTCTTTGCAAAGAATTTTTGTGGGTAAGAATTGTTCTCTTACGCATATAAAGTGTTGTGATGCAACGCAAAGGAATGTGCCCTGCAACAGCGGGGTTATTGTCGTCTATATTTAAGACTTATCACAGGTTGGTTTTATGAAAGCAAATAATGCTGAAACTCCTGATAGCTCAAACGGTGCAGATACCTTTAAGTGGATTGTCGCTTTTGTACTGCTAGCCGCTGCTGTTGTGGGTAATTACCTGTACGGTGAAATGTCTGTAGTTATTCGTGCTGCAGGTGTTGTTGTTCTGATTGCTGCTGCACTTGGTGTCGCTGCAACAACAACGAAAGGTAAAGCTGCGATCAGTTTTGCTCGCGAATCTCGTATGGAAGTTCGCAAAGTAGTATGGCCTACACGCCAAGAAACTATGCAAACTACTTTGATCGTTCTAGCTGTAAGTATTGTAATGGCTTTAGCGCTATGGGGCATTGACGGCATTATGGTTCGTCTAGTGGCTCTAGCGACTGGAGTGTGAGGGTTCTAATTCATGAGTGAAGCTCCAAAAAAACGTTGGTATGTAGTTCAAGCTTTTTCAGGCTTTGAAGGTCGTGTAGCACAGTCGCTACGCGAGCATATTAAAATGCACAGCATGGAAGAACTGTTTGGCGAAGTGCTAGTCCCTACTGAAGAAGTAGTTGAAATGCGTGCGGGCCAACGTCGTAAAAGCGAACGTAAATTCTTCCCTGGTTACGTGTTAGTGCAAATGATCATGAATGATGAATCATGGCACTTAGTACGTAGTATTCCACGTGTAATGGGCTTCATTGGTGGTACTTCTGACCGTCCTGCACCTATCACTGATAAAGAAGCTGACGCTATCTTGAATCGTCTTGAGAAAGCGAGCGAAGCTCCTCGTCCTAAGACTATGTTTGAAGCGGGTGAAGTGGTACGTGTTAACGATGGTCCATTTGCTGACTTCAATGGTACTGTTGAAGAGGTGGATTACGAGAAGAGCCGCATCAAGGTGTCTGTATCGATCTTTGGTCGTGCAACTCCTGTTGAGCTTGAATTTGGTCAAGTGGAAAAACTTGATTAAAAAAACACCTTTTTAAGGCTTGTTTAAGGCGCGAATTATGATTATAATTTCGCGCCTTTTTACAGGTCTGACTGTAAAAAGTTTTTACTGAAACACGGGGAGCCGACTACTTGGTTGGCGTCTGAACCCAAAATTAGGAAATATCATGGCTAAGAAAGTTGAAGCTTATATCAAACTGCAAGTTGCAGCAGGTATGGCAAACCCAAGTCCACCGGTTGGTCCTGCACTAGGTCAACACGGTGTGAACATCATGGAATTCTGTAAAGCGTTCAACGCAAAAACAGAATCTGTTGAGAAAGGTCTACCGACTCCAGTTGTTATCACTGTATACAACGACCGCTCTTTCACGTTCGTAACTAAGACTCCACCTGCTGCTGTTCTTCTTAAGAAAGCTGCTGGCGTTAAGTCTGGTTCTGGCCGTCCTAACACTGAAAAAGTAGGTACTGTAACTGACGCTCAGCTACAAGAAATCGCAGAAACTAAAGCTGCTGATATGACTGGTGCTGACATCGAAGCGATGAAACGTTCAATCGCTGGTACTGCTCGTTCAATGGGCCTAGTGGTAGAGGGTTAATAAGATGGCTAAACTAACTAAGCGCATGCGCGTAATCCGCGAAAAAGTTGAAGTAACTAAAGAATACGAAATCAACGAAGCTGTAGCTCTTCTTCAAGAACTAGCAACTGCTAAATTCGTTGAGTCTGTAGATGTTGCTGTAAACCTAGGCATCGATGCTCGTAAATCTGACCAGAACGTACGTGGTGCAACTGTACTACCTCACGGTACTGGCCGCGAAATCCGCGTTGCAGTGTTCACTCAAGGTGCAAACGCTGAAGCAGCTAAAGAAGCTGGCGCAGACATCGTTGGTATGGAAGATCTTGCTGAGCAAGTGAAGAAAGGCGAAATGAACTTTGACGTAGTTGTTGCTTCTCCAGATGCAATGCGCGTTGTAGGTCAACTAGGTACTATCCTAGGTCCTCGCGGTCTAATGCCAAACCCTAAAGTTGGTACTGTAACTCCTAACGTTGCTGAAGCAGTAAGAACGCTAAAGCGGGTCAGGTTCGTTACCGTAACGACAAGAACGGCATCATCCACACTACTATCGGCAAAGCTAACTTCTCTGCAGAGCAGATCAAAGAGAACCTAGAGTCTCTTCTTATCGCTCTTAAGAAAGCTAAGCCATCTTCAGCGAAAGGTACTTTCCTGAAGAAAGTAAGCATCTCTACTACTATGGGTGCTGGTGTTGCTGTAGATCAAGCGAGCCTGAACACTCAAGCTAGCTAATTGATTTGCACAGGCGTGAAATTAGTGTATAATTTCGCGCCTAATTATTGTGGTTGGGTGATCTTTGAAGTGATTTGAAATCATCTATCCCAAGACCGTAGGTGCTGTAACTAATTTAGATATAGCTTAATTTCCCTACGTAGGCGATGTGGCGGTTTAGAGCAAATTCGTTTGTTTTTCTAACACATCGTAAACGCTCATTACATACGGTAATGAGTGCTGTAATCACAACCAGAGGTTAATCCAAGATGGCATTAAATCTTCAAGACAAAAAAGCAATTGTTGCTGAAGTCAACGAAGCAGCCAGTGGTGCACTTTCTGCAGTTGTAGCTGATTCTCGTGGCGTTGAAGTTGGCGCAATGACTTCTCTACGTAAGCAAGCTCGTGAAGCGGGCGTTTACGTGAAAGTTGTTCGTAACACACTAGCACGCCGTGCGGTTGAAGGTACTGACTACGAGTGTCTAAAAGACACTTTCACTGGTCCTACTCTGATCGCGTTCTCTAACGAGCACCCTGGTGCTGCAGCGCGTCTTTTCAAAGACTTCGCTAAAGAGAACAAAGAATTCGAGATCAAAGCTGCTGCATTTGAAGGCGCGGTTACTGATGCTGACGTACTAGCGACTCTACCAACTTACGACGAAGCTATCGCACGCCTAATGATGTGCATGAAAGAAGCTTCTGCTGGCAAGCTGGTACGTACTATCGCTGCACTACGCGACCAGAAGCAAGAAGAAGCTGCTTAATCAGCTTGCTTTTTACTGGTTGCAAAATAAACTTATTGTTGACTTAAAAGAGAATTGTTATGTCTATTACTAACGAGCAAATCCTAGACGCAGTTGCAGAAATGTCTGTAATGCAAGTTGTTGAACTAATCGAAGCTATGGAAGAGAAATTCGGTGTATCTGCTGCTGCTGCAGTAGTTGCAGGTGGCGCAGCAGGCGGCGAAGCTGCTGCTGAGCAAACTGAATTTGACGTAATCCTAACTGCTGCTGGCGGTAACAAAGTTGCTGTTATCAAAGCAGTACGTGGCGCAACAGGTCTAGGCCTTAAAGAAGCTAAAGGTCTTGTAGACTCAGCTCCAGCACCTCTAAAAGAAGGCGTTGACAAAGCTGAAGCTGAAGCTCTTAAAGCTCAGCTAGAAGAAGCTGGTGCTTCTGTTGAAGTTAAGTAATTATTACTTAATTTCTTAGCCTAATCGGCTAATGGCTGGTGGTTTTTTAACCACCGGCCTTTTTGCGCTGTAGGGTATGGACGAATTTTCCCGCTGTTTAAGCGTCTATATCTAGCAAAAAATATTAAGTTTTCTCATGAAATTTAATATCACTACTTAAAAACAGTTGTTAGTCACTGCCCCACCAATGAGGTGTTCTGGGTGGTTTGGGTCACTTATCAGCGAGCTGAGGAACCCCATGGTTTACTCTTATACCGAGAAAAAGCGCATCCGTAAGGACTTTGGTACTCGTCCACAAGTTTTGGACATTCCATACCTGCTATCGATCCAGCTCGATTCGTTCGACAAGTTCATCGAACAGGATCCTGAAGGTCAATACGGCCTTGAAGCTGCTTTCCGTTCTGTATTTCCAATTCAGAGCTACAACGGCAATTCTGAGCTGCAATACGTTAGCTACCGTCTTGGTGAGCCAGTTTTTGACGTTAAAGAATGTCAAATCCGCGGTGTAACTTATTCAAAGCCACTACGCGTAAAACTACGTCTAGTTATCTTTGATAAAGACGCGCCAGCAGGTACTGTAAAAGATATTAAAGAACAAGAAGTCTACATGGGCGAAATTCCGCTTATGACAGACAATGGTACCTTCGTAATTAATGGTACCGAGAGGGTTATCGTATCCCAGCTGCACCGAAGCCCAGGCGTGTTCTTCGACAGCGATAAAGGTAAGACCCACTCTTCAGGTAAAGTTCTATATAACGCACGTGTAATTCCTTACCGTGGCTCATGGTTAGACTTTGAGTTCGATCCTAAGGATAACTTATACGTACGTATCGACCGTCGTCGTAAGCTTCCAGCGTCGATCATCCTTCGTGCACTTGGTAAAACCGCAGACGAGATCCTTGATCTTTTCTTCGAAAAAGTGAACTACGAAGTGAAAGACCAAACTCTAATGATGGAGTTGGTTCCAGATCGTCTACGTGGTGAAACTAAGGCGTACGACATCGAAGCAAACGGCAAGGTGTACGTTGAAGCTGGTCGTCGTGTAACGGCTCGTCAGATCCGCCAACTAGAGAAAGACGGTGTTGAGTTCATCGAAGTTCCAGTTGAAGAGATCGTAGGCAAAGTTGCATCGAAAGACTACATCAACGAAGCGACAGGTGAGATCATTGTTGGTGCAAACCAAGAGATCAGCCTAGAAGCGCTAGCGAACTTGTCTCAAGCTGGTCACAAAGCACTAGAAGTTCTATTTACGAACGACCTAGACCACGGTCCATTCATGTCTGAAACCCTACGTATCGACAGCACTGTTGATCGTATTTCAGCATTGGTAGAAATCTACCGCATGATGCGCCCTGGTGAGCCGCCAACAAAAGAAGCTGCAGAAGCTCTATTCGAAAGCCTATTCTTCTCAGAAGAGCGTTACGATCTATCGACCGTAGGTCGCATGAAGTTTAACAGCTCAATTGAACGAGAAGATGCTGGCGAGCAAGGCACTCTAGACGAAACCGACATCATCGAAGTGATGAAAAAGCTGATCGCGATTCGTAACGGTAAAGGCGAAGTGGACGATATCGACCACCTTGGCAACCGTCGTATCCGTTCTGTTGGTGAAATGGCAGAGAACCAATTCCGTGTTGGTCTAGTTCGTGTAGAACGTGCTGTTAAAGAGCGTCTAAGCCTTGGTGATCTTGATGCGATCATGCCTCAAGACCTAATCAACGCTAAGCCAATTTCTGCGGCAGTTAAAGAATTCTTCGGTTCTTCACAGCTTTCACAGTTCATGGACCAAAACAACCCTCTATCAGAAGTAACGCATAAGCGTCGTATCTCTGCATTGGGTCCAGGTGGTCTAACTCGTGAACGTGCTGGCTTCGAAGTACGTGACGTACACGTAACTCACTACGGTCGTCTATGTCCTATCGAAACGCCGGAAGGTCCGAACATCGGTCTAATCAACTCGCTATCTGCATTTGCACGTTGTAACGAGTACGGTTTCCTAGAAACTCCGTACCGTCGTGTTGTAGATGGTGTTGTAACAGACGAAGTCGATTACCTATCTGCAATTCAGGAAGGTCAATTCGTTATCGCGCAGGCAAACACTGTTCTTACAGAAGAAGGTACGTTTGCAGAAGAGCTGATCACAGCTCGTCAAAAAGGTGAATCTGGTCTTCACCCTCGCGAACATGTTAACTACATGGACGTTGCGACTAACCAGGTAGTATCTATCGCTGCATCGCTTATCCCGTTCCTAGAACACGATGATGCGAACCGTGCATTGATGGGTGCGAACATGCAACGTCAGGCAGTTCCAACACTTAAGGCTGATAAGCCACTAGTTGGTACTGGTATCGAGCGCAACATCGCTGTTGACTCGGGTGTTACTGCTGTTGCTAAGCGTGGTGGTGTAATCCAGTCTGTAGACGCATCTCGTATCGTAGTTAAGGTTAACGAAGATGAGCTGATTCCTGGCGAAGCGGGTATCGACATCTACAACCTAACGAAATACACGCGTTCTAACCAGAACACTTGTATCAACCAGCGCCCAACTGTAATGCCAGGTGAACCTGTTGCACGCGGTGACGTTCTTGCGGATGGTCCTTCAACAGACCTTGGTGAGCTAGCGCTTGGTCAAAACATGCGTATCGCGTTCATGCCTTGGAACGGTTACAACTTCGAAGACTCGATCTTAGTATCTGAGCGCGTAGTTCAAGAAGACCGCTTCACGACTATCCACATCCAAGAGCTTTCTTGTGTGGCGCGTGATACTAAGCTGGGCTCTGAAGAGATCACAGCTGATATTCCAAACGTAGGTGAATCTGCACTGTCTAAACTAGATGAGTCAGGTATCGTTTACATCGGTGCTGAAGTTAAGGGTGGCGACATCCTAGTTGGTAAAGTAACGCCTAAAGGCGAAACGCAACTGACTCCTGAAGAGAAGCTACTACGTGCAATCTTCGGTGAAAAAGCATCTGACGTTAAAGATACTTCACTACGTGTACCAAACTCTGTTTCAGGTACCATCATCGACGTTCAAGTCTTCACTCGCGATGGCGTAGAGAAAGACAAGCGTGCGCTTGAAATTGAACAGATGCAGCTGAAAGAAGCGAAGAAAGACCTAACGGAAGAGTTCCAAATCTTTGAAGGTGGTCTACTTGCTCGTGTTCGTGCTGTACTGCTACAAGGTGGTTACTCTGAAGCTAAGCTTGACTCTATCGATCGTAAGAAGTGGCTAGAGCAAACGCTAGAAGACGACGCGCTACAATCACAGCTTGAGCAACTTGCTGAGCAGTGGGATGAGCTAAAAGCTGATTTCGAAGACAAGTTCGAAACTAAGCGTCGTAAGATCACTCAAGGTGATGATCTAGCACCTGGCGTACTGAAGATCGTTAAAGTTTACCTAGCGGTTAAGCGTCGCATCCAACCGGGTGATAAGATGGCCGGTCGTCACGGTAACAAGGGTGTAATCTCTAAGATCAACCTGTTGAAGACATGCCATACGATGAGAAAGGTCAGCCTGTCGACATCGTTCTTAACCCACTGGGTGTACCATCGCGTATGAACATCGGTCAGATCCTAGAAGTACACTTAGGTCTGGCGGCGAAAGGTATCGGTGACAAGATCAACCAAATGGTTAAAGAACAGCAAGAACTTGCGAAATTCCGCGACTTCCTGCAGAAAGTTTATGACCTAGGTGAAACTCGTCAAACCGTCGATATTGCATCTCTATCAGATGACGAAGTACGTACACTGATCAAGAACCTACGTGGCGGTCTACCAATCGCAACTCCGGTATTTGACGGTGCGTCTGAAGCATCTATCAAAGAGCTATTAAAACTGGGTGACCTACCAGAATCTGGTCAGCTAACTCTGTTTGATGGTCGCACGGGTGATGCGTTTGAGCGTCCTGTAACTGTAGGTTACATGTACATGCTGAAACTAAACCACCTTGTTGATGACAAGATGCACGCTCGTTCAACTGGTTCTTACAGCCTAGTAACTCAGCAGCCACTTGGTGGTAAAGCTCAGTTCGGTGGTCAGCGTTTCGGTGAGATGGAAGTATGGGCACTAGAAGCTTACGGTGCTGCTTACACGCTACAAGAAATGCTAACAGTTAAGTCGGATGACGTTAACGGCCGTACTAAGATGTATAAGAACATCGTAGATGGCAACCACAGCATGGAACCAGGCATGCCAGAATCGTTCAACGTACTGTTGAAAGAGATTCGCTCGCTAGGTATCAACATCGAGCTAGAAGACGAAGAGTAATCCGAACTTCTTAGGAAATCGTTGGATTATTGGTAGAAAGCAGCCTGGATTGAACGGGCTGCTTTTAACTCCTTACAGGAGCTGATTGTGAAAGACTTATTAAACTTTCTAAAAGCACAGCATAAGACCGAAGAATTTGATGCAATCAAAATCGGTCTATCTTCACCGGACATGATCCGTTCATGGTCTTTCGGTGAAGTTAAAAAGCCTGAGACTATCAACTACCGTACGTTCAAACCGGAACGTGATGGTCTGTTTTGTGCGCGTATCTTTGGCCCAGTTAAAGACTACGAATGTCTATGTGGCAAATACAAGCGTCTGAAACACCGTGGTGTTATCTGTGAGAAGTGTGGCGTAGAAGTTACACAAACTAAAGTTCGTCGTGACCGTATGGGCCACATCGAGCTTGCTTCACCAGTTGCTCACATCTGGTTCCTAAAATCACTGCCGTCTCGTATCGGTCTACTAATGGATATCCCTCTACGTGATATCGAACGTGTTCTTTACTTCGAAATGTACGTAGTAACTGAACCGGGTATGACTGATCTAGAGAAATCGCAGATGCTTACTGAAGAAGAGTATCTCGATCGTCTAGAAGAGTGGGGTGATGAATTCACTGCTAAGATGGGTGCGGAAGCGATCAAAGATCTGCTTTCAACAATGGACCTAAATCAAGAAGCAGAAGAAATGCGCGAAGAGTTAGAAACCACTAACTCAGAAACTAAGCGTAAGAAAATCACTAAGCGCCTGAAGCTAGTTGAAGCGTTCGTTCAATCTGGTAACAACCCAGAGTGGATGATCCTAACTGTACTTCCGGTTCTGCCACCAGATCTACGTCCTCTAGTACCACTAGATGGTGGTCGTTTTGCGACTTCAGATCTGAACGACCTATACCGTCGTGTGATTAACCGTAACAACCGTTTGAAGCGTCTTCTAGAGCTAGCGGCTCCGGACATCATCGTACGTAACGAAAAGCGTATGTTGCAAGAGTCTGTTGATGCACTTCTAGATAACGGTCGTCGCGGTCGCGCGATCACAGGTTCTAACAAGCGTCCTTTGAAATCTCTTGCTGATATGATCAAGGGTAAACAAGGTCGTTTCCGTCAGAACCTACTAGGTAAACGTGTAGACTACTCTGGCCGTTCTGTAATCACAGTAGGTCCATACCTTCGTCTACACCAGTGTGGTCTTCCTAAGAAGATGGCACTTGAGCTATTCAAACCATTCATCTACAGCAAGCTAGAAACTCGTGGCATGGCGACGACAATCAAAGCTGCTAAGAAGATGGTAGAGCGTGAAGAGGCGATCGTTTGGGATATCCTAGATGAAGTAATCCGCGAACACCCAGTACTGCTTAACCGTGCACCTACACTTCACCGTCTAGGTATCCAAGCGTTTGAACCAGTACTAATCGAAGGTAAAGCGATTCAGCTACACCCTCTTGTGTGTGCGGCATATAACGCGGACTTCGATGGTGACCAAATGGCGGTACACGTGCCTCTAACTCTAGAAGCACAGCTTGAAGCTCGTACCCTAATGATGTCGACCAACAACATCCTTTCACCAGCATCTGGTGATCCGATCATTGTACCTTCTCAGGACGTTGTATTGGGTCTTTACTACATGACTCGTGAAATGATCAACGCGAAAGGTGAAGGTATGTACCTTGCTGGCCCTGAAGAGGCTGAGAAGGCATACCGTACTAAGACAGCTGAGCTTCATGCTCGCGTTAAAGTACGTATCACCGAGACGGTTGTTGATGAAGACGGCAACAGCACAACAAGCACTGATATGGTGGATACCACTATCGGTCGTGCAATGCTTTGGTCAATCGTACCATCAGGCCTACCATACAGCCTAGTTAACCAAAAGTTGGGTAAGAAGCAGATTTCTACTCTACTTAACGAGGCATACCGTAAGCTTGGTCTTAAAGACACAGTAATTTTCGCTGACCAAATCATGTACACAGGTTTTGCTTACGCGGCACTATCTGGCGTATCTGTAGGTATCGACGACATGGTTGTACCTGATGCGAAATACACTGAAATTTCTGAAGCTGAAGAAGAAGTACGCGAAATCCAGGAGCAATTCCAATCTGGTCTTGTAACTGCGGGTGAGCGCTACAACAAAGTTATCGATATCTGGGCGTCTACCAACGACCGCGTTGCGAAAGCGATGATGGATAACCTATCTTCAGAAACTGTGATTAACCGCGATGGCGAAGAAGAGCAGCAAGAGTCATTCAACAGCATCTACATGATGGCAGACTCGGGCGCTCGTGGTTCTGCAGCGCAGATTCGTCAGCTAGCTGGTATGCGTGGTCTGATGGCTCGTCCAGATGGCTCAATCATCGAAACGCCAATCACAGCGAACTTTAAAGAAGGTCTAAACGTACTTCAGTACTTTATCTCAACGCACGGTGCTCGTAAGGGTCTTGCGGATACGGCACTGAAAACAGCGAACTCGGGTTACCTAACTCGTCGTCTAGTAGACGTTGCTCAAGACGTTGTTGTAACTGAACATGACTGTGGCACTCACGAGGGTGTTGACATGATGCCTCACATCGAGGGTGGTGATGTTAAAGTTGCACTAACTGAGCTAGCGCTAGGTCGTGTAGTTGCTGAAGACGTTCTTAAGCCAGGTACAGAAGATGTTCTGATCCCACGTAATACTCTAATTGATGAGAAGTGGTGTCAGATCATGGAAGAGAACTCAGTAGACAGCATGAAAGTGCGTTCTGTAGTTACTTGTGATTCTGACTTCGGTTGTTGTGCACAGTGTTACGGTCGTGACCTAGCACGTGGTCACCTAGTGAACCAAGGTGAAGCAGTGGGCGTAATCGCTGCTCAGTCTATCGGTGAACCGGGTACACAGCTTACGATGCGTACGTTCCACATCGGTGGTGCGGCATCTACTGCAGCAGCAGAGAACAGCATCCAAGCTAAGACTACAGGTACAGTTAAACTTCATAACGCTAAGTTTGTTATCAACAAAGATAAGAAACTGGTTATTACTTCTCGTGCATCTGAACTTACTATCATTGATGAGTTCGGTCGTACGAAAGAGAAGCACAAACTGCCTTACGGTTCGATCCTAAGCAAAGGTGACGGCGACGCAGTAACAGCTGGTGAAGTTGTTGCTAACTGGGAAGCGCACACCATGCCAATCATCACTGAAGTGGCAGGTCGCATCCAGTTTGTAGACATGATCGACGGCGTAACTGTATCTCGTCAGACAGATGACCTAACAGGTCTATCTTCTTCTGAAGTGACTGATGCAGCTGCTCGCCCAGCAGCAGGTAAAGATATGCGTCCAGCTATCAAACTTGTTGATGAGAACGGTAACGATGTAATGATCCCTGGTACTGATATGCCAGCTCACTACTTCCTACCAGGCAAAGCAATCGTGAACATGGAAGACGGCGCAGAAGTGGGTATCGGTGATACACTATCTCGTATCCCTCAGAAGTCTGGCGGTAACAAAGATATTACCGGTGGTCTACCACGAGTTGCTGACCTATTTGAAGCACGTAAGCCGAAAGAACCTGCAATTCTTGCAGAGCACACAGGTACTGTGAGCTTTGGTAAAGAAACGAAAGGTAAGCGTCGTCTAGTAATCACTCGCGAAGGTGGAGACACTTACGAAGAGATGATTCCTAAGCATCGTCAGCTTAACGTATTCGAAGGTGAGAAGATCGAGCGCGGTGATGTAATCGCTGACGGTCCAGAGACTCCACATGACATTCTACGTCTACGTGGTATTCACGCTGTGACTCAGTACATCGCGAACGAAGTACAAGAAGTTTACCGTCTACAGGGCGTTAAGATTAACGATAAGCACATCGAGACTATCGTTCGTCAAATGCTACGTAAGTGTACTATTACACACGCTGGTGACTCTGAGTTCCTACCGGGTGAGCAAGTTGAATACTCGCAAGTTAAGATCGCTAACCGTGACCTCGTTGCTGAAGGTAAAGAGCCAGCAGGCTTTGAGCGTGAGCTTCTAGGTATCACTAAAGCGTCTCTAGCGACTGAGTCGTTCATTTCTGCGGCATCGTTCCAGGAAACAACTCGCGTACTAACAGAAGCTGCAGTTTCTGGTAAGCGTGATGATCTACGTGGTCTGAAAGAGAACGTAATTGTTGGTCGTCTAATTCCAGCAGGTACAGGTTTCGCATACCACCAAGAGCGTCAAGCTAAGCGCGACGAAGCTCAGGAAGGTCCATCAGCTGAACAAGCGACGGATAACCTAGCTGCTCTACTTAATGCTGGCTTTTCTTCAGACGAATAAGTCTGTAGACAATCAAAGTTAAGATAGACAAAAAGGCACCTTAGGGTGTAATGCC
>JYJN01000083.1 GCA_003263845.1 Vibrio aestivus
TGGCTACAACGATCGTGATTTCAGCGCATTTTTCCCACCTCTACCCACTCCGGAGATCTATTGGGAATCGGCTCAGCGTCAGTTAGAACAGCAGAATAAGGGGGCGAACGGTGGCTAAGCAAACCTATACAGCACATGGCGTCTACCTGATGGGGCAACTCTATAGTAAAGATGGCAAACCCTGTTCGGGGGCGCGTTACTTTCCTTTGCCTTACGAGAGTGTTTTGCTACCCGAATCTGAGTGGATAGCGGAGAAAACTTACGTCGAGCTCGACAGCCGTGTAACTAAAGTCAAGTCAGTGCACCCTTTGGCTTTTAGTGACAAGAACGGAAAACTCACTTTCTTTCATGAGGCGCAAGAGGATATACCTAAAGGGGAATCGACTAAATTATCCGGCGGCCCTGTGGCATTGAAACACTCGCTTGACGGAAAGGATACGAAGCGTAACGTGCTATTTTTCCCTTCTTATTTGGTGCCTATGTTTACCGCCGGTGTCGAAGAAGGTGAGCACTGGATACCCAAGTTACACGAGAAGCTAAAGGGGCTACAGGAGCAGGATAAGTATTTCACTACAGAGATCAAAACCTTGGACCCTGTGAGCCAGCGTCACTTGCTGCTGGCCTTGCCGGAAGGCAAAGAGTTAACGGCGCTTAAAGAAAGCTCTCCCTACTTTGAACACTACCATCACTGGTTAAGTTCGCTAGGCCGTGAGCAGTTAGCGGGTAAACCACTGCATATTTTGACGGTTCCTCAGTACTACACCATTGTGGTTAGCTTCTCTTCTGCGAAATATCGAGGTGCCACTGTGACACTGTCGGAGCTACCTCCGGGCTTGGTAGTGGCAGGAACAGAAGGTCAAAATATTTCCAAGGTCGATAACAGTCCATTTAAATCAGTGCAAAATCCTGAAGAGGATGAGGCTCATTTCTGCGCGACTTTCTGGATCGAGAGTGACATCTTACCCACCCTGCATACACTGGATGAGTATTGTCGAATAGATATCAATACAGAAACAGTAGACTTTAAATTCGTTAACGAATTTAAAAGAAAAGGATTATTGACATACAGCCTTAAAGAGCGCGTTCTCCATCTGCCCGTGAAAACGGTCATCGGCCGTTCTAGCTTAGTCAATGGTGATCCTATTAGTGTAGAGGAAGCGCTGTTTAGTCATGTGCCGGACTACTACCGAGATATGACCGAGAGGCTCAATAAACTACCCAATGAACGGCCTGAACAGGAGGCGACGAGCAAGGCCAATGAACTCCCGATTAGCGCCGGGATGTGGCACCAATTTCAGAGCTACAAGGGTTTTTTTGAGGCTGGTAGTGGCGCATTAGAAAAGGGCCCAACATGGCAAATAATGTCTAAGTTAGCTCATGCTTCCTTGTCTGAGGTACTTGCTAGTGATGACGAAATGTATGCTAGAACAACCCTCGCGGCCGCTGGCGTGACTGGCGCCGCAATGGGGTTCATTGATGCGGTGGCTGATCTTGAGTACAACAACCGAGCTGTCAATCGGGCTGCCCTGATTCAGGGAGCTCTGGGGCGCAGAGCCTTTACCGGTATACCATTTCCAGACAGTGTGAAACCTTTTCTTACTGGGGCAGGCAAAGTGGGTAACAAGGTTTTAGGCGAACCGTTAACTGCCCTAGAGATGGTCTATAGCCTTTCTCAAACCAATAAAAGCGGGAAGCATGCCGTTAAAGCAGAAAATGCTTTTCTCAATGATGTGACAGGCTATGCAGCGACCACCATCTCTCCATCAGAGGATAAGTTGCAGGCACTGAAAAAAGATGCCGATGCCATGCAAGCAAAAGAAAAAGAGGCCATTGAGGCACTCAAGGGGCGCTGGCTGATATGATGGTGGCAGATAGCGAAGGGACACATCACTCAGCCAGTACTTCATTGGATGACACTCTACTGCGTCTCGACAGTACTACTTTTGGTTTTGACCGTGCGACCCCGAATTTTGAAAATGAAAAAGTTGAGAAAGCACTCCAGTCCATCGGTGAGCACCTTGCTAAACTGAGCGATCCAATCGATATCCAGATAGTTGGCCACACCTGTGACATTGGCGCTCCGGATTACAATAAGCGGTTGTCTGTTGCTCGTGCAGAGTCAGTGAAGAACTCCATTCTAACGGTGTTTGGAGAGTCGGAAATGAAGCAGATTTGGGAGCAGAGGATAGAGGTCTTGGGCTACGGCGAAGATAAACCCTTGGTTGAGAATAGTGACATTGCCAGCCGTAGAAAAAATCGCCGGGTGGAGATATTGCTCAAGTTTAGCTCCCAATTTGATTATCCTGCCTGCCGATCCGGCATGACGATAGTTGAGCAATCGCGAAAAAAATCGACCTCTTCACTCATGAATATAGACGAGCATCTTGTCGAGGCTTTGGGTAGCGCTTTCGATCTTGCCGTGGTTGGTGCCGCTGTTCTATTCCCACCTGTGGCTCTGCTCGGTGTAACCAAGCAAGGCCTAGAGCTAGCAACCATGGTGCTAGAGGAAGCCGAAAAGATCTATGATATCGATAAAGCTACTTTGTCCGAGGGGCTAAACAAGCTGTATCACGCTGATATCACCCTCGCGAGTCAGTTGATTGCAGAACCTGGCATTAAATCGCATCAAGCTGTGATTATGAAAGCTTACTTGAAAAGAACGTTGGCACTTAATGGCCTTATCCGTCTGTTACGGCAATATCAATATGAGCAGTTGAGCAAACCCAGAACTATCACGGTTCAGGGGCAAAAGATAGAACTCAATAAGCGCAGCTTCGAAAACTATGATATCCCGGGCTACATTAATACCTTCCTACTGAATGATGATTGGGAAGTAGAGAGTGGTCTGCTTGGGCCAGTTCATTTGGATAAACATTGGTTAGAGAATAAGGAAACTAATTCAGGCCAACCTTGGCAGCATACACGGGCGAGCACGTTTGCGCAGGGTAGGTATGTGTTTGCCAAGTTTAGGCAAAGTGACGATAGCCGCAATGCCCTAGCATTAGCCAAAAATCATAACCGTTATTTTCCGATCCATTACATGTCATCAGAATCAGAGAAGAGGTTCAAGGCAGTCGGTACTCCACTCCATAATACTGAACTGGACAAGAGCGTGTTCAAACACATTATCATCTCTGCGCGCTCTCCGGGGGCGACAAGTCCAGACAGTTGGCAGCCATTTTTGGAGTATTATCAAGACAATGGTCAACGTCTTTCCCCTTACGATCACATTCGTATTTTGGTGGTCTTAGACAAGAGCAAAGTGTTATCGGAAGATGATGGCAGGGTGCCAGAGCTCCCAGTTGCCGCACGTGCTATTTTAAGAGGGAGATTTAGGAATAACTGGCAATTTTTCGATAATACGGCGTCTGAAACTGTTGAATATACTCGTTCGTTAGACAAGACGGAATTGATGGAATATGAGCAAAAGGTGCTCGAAGGTGCCGAAGAGAGTGTTTTAGGGGCTATTATTCAGCCTAATTTCTATTTTGGTGCGCACCAAATTATGGGGACTAGGCCCGTTGCTGACTATGATGATGACGTGCTTAAGGCGTTGTTTGATAACAGAGATGGTGAAGGCAATTCGGATGGCGGTAATGATAATGCTCAATCGTCACGTGTCTCGGGTGCCGCTAAATATTTGAGCTACTTTTACCAAGTCGGTTTATCAGGGCAGGAAAAAACAGACACCAATGTCGTGTATGGTGAGGCTTCTTCCCGGACATTTAAGTCTTCGGGTTCATACTTTAACCTGACTCTTTCACCCACTAGGGAGTATAAGTTTACCAAGGACTTTGCGACGTATGCCCCTAGCATAAAGGGTGACCATATCTTCTATGAAGAAACCTTTCTAAGCATGACCTCTCTGGGGGAAGATCGTAAATATCCGAAAATCTTTGATTCTCCAAAAGTGGACTTCTACCTTGGCAGCGAGGGGATCTTCGAATGATGGAAAAGGACGGGAACAGCAGTAGCCAGACGGATCCACTACTATCATCTCGACATAGATTAAATGGTGTATTAACTGACTTTGATTGGAACCAAAGCGTACTGGCGACCGTGATTGCGCGAACAAAAGCAGTCAGCCCAAACCGGTTGGAAGACAAGGAGCTAGACCCTAATTGTATACCACTTGCCAGTGTTTCGTTTTCTCAAACAACTTCGCTGTTTTCAACAAATGAATTTAAGGTAGCCGATATAAACTGCCTATATCGCATTGGCCGGATTGAAGTGGTTGGGAACACGTTTACGTTTATTCCAGCTGAGTATCCGGATGGCGAAGCCCCAAGTGCATTTAGTCAGCTTCAGCCACGCTACAGCCGGCTTACCTCTGATGAACTAAAACTCTGCGCTATTAAGGAGGGGATGATCTTCGAAGAATCTGTATCGACCGATGTGTATGCCGAAGTGGCGAGTCTGAGTTACCTTAACGCTTTGGGGGTAGAGGTCCCTGGGCTGACACCTATGATGTACCCTTCCGATTTGTACGAAAGAAGAAGTAGTGCGGTTAGCTTGGCTAAACAGTTCCATAATTATTGTGATTTTGAATTGCATGTGATTGGTCCAGAAGGGGCAAGGCTGGAAGCGAAGTCTGAGATTATCCGTATTCATGGTCAGCCCAAGGAGGTGCCGACGAACTGGTATAAAACGGAAAGCCCAGAAGCGGTAGAGATGGCAAACGTGCAAAACCAAACTAATGCTCAGATTGAAGGCGCTGACAGTTCTGCCGAACATTTGGGCGATCGTAGTATTGCTAAAATGAGAGCAGCCGCAGTCGCTGGGAAGGTCGAGACTCATGCCATCACGCCGCACATGAAATGGGCAAATTCCAATCCTAATGACATGGCCGATATCACCGATGAGAGAGTTAAGATAATTGAACGTTGGACGGGGTTATAAGGTGAGTTAGTTATTAAATGTCGCCTTTCGGCGACATTTTTCGTTTTAGAGCATTTCGCCCTAGGGCTTTAGTACTTTGGGGAAATCATTCGATGAGTTTGGTGTCACCGAGGACTCTTTTCATTAACGGTTAGTTTGGTGGGAAACACACACCAGTACCACCAATGCCGCAATAACCTTGCGGATTTTTCGCCAGATATTGCTGGTGGTAGGTTTCAGCAAAGAAGTATTTTCCTGCAGGTAATACTTCCGTCGTGACATCGGCAAACTGCTTGTTACTGAGTAGCTGTTGGTATTGTTGTTTGGACTCTTGGGCAGTCGTTAAATCTTCATCGCTATACACGTAAATCGCAGAACGGTACTGAGTGCCTAAATCGTTCCCTTGGCGCATACCTTGGGTCGGGTTGTGGTTCTCCCAGAAGGTATTGAGGATCGCACGTAGCGAGATGATTGTAGGATCAAAGAGGATTCGAACGACTTCCGTATGCCCAGTGCGTCCGCTGCAGACTTCCTCATAGGTTGGATTAGGCGTGAAGCCGCCTGCGTAACCAACAGAGGTTGATACAACACCGTCTAGTTGCCAGAAAAGGCGCTCTGCGCCCCAGAAACAGCCCATACCGATCAGTATTTGTTGCTGATTACCCGTTGGTGAAGCAGTAATATCAGAGTGGTTAACGAAGTGCTCCGATTCAACCTGCATAGGCGTGTCTCTGCCAAGAAGTGCTTGTTCTGGGGTGATGAGTTGTTGCTTATCTAGCATGGTGAGCTCCTTTATTCGACTTATCTGCTTATTTTTCTTTTGGTTGCAGACTCTCTGATTCAATACCGTTATTATCTCGGTAACGGACATTTTTTACTTTACATGGTTAGTATGCGTTTTTTTACTTTTATCTCAACATTGGTTGTATCGGGTTTAGCGGTGGCAAATGAGGTCGACCTGAACCTTGAAGGGCTTGAAGGTAAAGCACTAGAAAATGTAGAAGCATACTTATCGGCGATTCCCGAATCTGAATACGAAACGACGTTACGATTTCAGTCTCAAATTGAAACTAGCATTCGTGAAGCACTGCAAGCGATTGGTTACTACCAACCTAGAATTTCATTCTTAGTATCTGAACAAGAAGATGAGCTGACTATTCAAGTTGATGCGGGAGAACCCGTTCGCATTAAATTATTGGATATCGAGATTTTGGGTGAAGCCGAGACCGATCCCGCCTTTGATAGGCTGATTAAAAACAGCGGTCTTACTCAAAATGGCATACTTAACCACGGTGCTTACGACAGTCTAAAGTCCTCAATACGTAATCTGGGCTTGCAAAAAGGCTATTTTAAAGGCGACTTCACCTTAAACCGATTGGAGGTTTCTCCAGAGCGCAATGAAGCCTTTGTCAGGCTGCATTATACGAGCGGTATTCGATATCACTTTGGCCAAACCGATATCACAGGCAGCCAGATTGAAGACGACCGTGTGAGATCTTTGCAGCCCTTTAAAGCGGGTGAGCCTTATTTGGTATCCAAGGTCGGAGAGTATAACCAGAATTTGTCCAATACCGACTGGTTCTCGTCTGTGTTCATTGAACCGGATTTGACCCAACTGGGTGAAGATCGTGAGCTGCCGGTCAAGGTGCTCTAGCCCCACAGTCGCGCAATAAATTTGAAACCGGTTTGGGCTTCTCCACTGATATCGGTGTTCGAGGCACTTTTAATTGGAAGAAGCCTTGGGTAAACAGCCGCGGTCACAGCTTTAACAGTAGTTTTTCCTTATCGGAGCCTGAGCAGCTCATCACAGCAAGTTACCGAATTCCGCTTGAAGATGTACTTCACGATTACTACCAGATTCAATATGGGATGAAGAACCTGGATAATCGAGATACGAAAAGTTTGGAATCGAACTTGTCCGTTGCTCGCCATTGGCTATTAGATAGTGATTGGCACCGGTCTTTGCGTGTTCGTTATTTGATTGAGAGCTATGAGCAGGGTTTGCAAGATGACACGGGGCAGTTTGTCCTTCCGGGGGTGTCTTATTCAAAGACTCGGACTCGCGGAACGGGTATGCCTATGTGGGGGATAGAAAGAGTATTTCAATTGAGTATGGTGATCCGAAATTGTTGTCAGAAACTCGTTTGTTTCGTGTTCAGGCAGGTACCGCTTGGATTCGTAGCTTAGGCAGTAATCACCGAGGCTATTCAGACTTGATGGCGGTGCTAACGTTGCAGAAGAGTTTGATAAGTTATCGCCGTCGCTACGTTTCTTTGCGGGTGGTGACAATAGCATTCGTGGTTATGGCTACGAGTCTATTTCACCGAGAGATGAAAGTGACGCATTAACCGGTGCTAAGTATATTGTGACCAGTTCGCTCGAGTATCAGTATCGCGTCTATGGTAACTGGTGGCTTGCGGCTTTTTATGATTATGGTGACGCGTTCAATGATGAGCCTGATTTTAAGTCAGGTGTGGGTGCGGGGATTCGCTGGGCCTCACCAGTGGGGCCGATTAGGCTTGATTTTGCTTGGGGGCTAGATGCCAATCCAGGTGATGAATTTAAGATCCACTTTACGTTAGGGCCTGAGCTATGACCAAAAAGATGTTGAGATGGCTTAAGTGGCTCAGTTTATCGCTGACGGGTCTTGTCGTTGTCATACTGTTTTTTGTAGTGACGTTACTCTATACCAATCCAGGCCTTAATTTGATCTTATGGGGCGCTCAGAAAGCGCTGCCCGAGCTATCGATAAAAAGTGGCGATGGGGCTATTTTCCCTCAGTTTACCCTCCACCAAGTTCACTACAAAAATGATGATCTATTCGTTGATCTCGCAGCCAACAAGCTGACTCTAGCAGTGACAGCAAGCTGTCTAACTGAGCCCGCTATCTGCATTGATGATCTAGCCATCGAGGGCTTAACTTTTTCTATGCCGGAGTTGCCAGCATCCAGCGCGAGCGAAGCAGAAGCATCAAGCGAACCTGTTACGCGTGTGAGCACTCCAATCCCAATTAATGTCGGCCGCTTGGCTTTGAATGATATTGATCTTAACGTTCTTGGGCATAAGGTATCGTGGCAGAGGTTTTTGACTGGGATTGGTTTTAAAGGGAATCGGCTAGAGATCCGAAAGACTCAATGGGATGATATTGACGTCACTTTGGCGCCTACTGAAGCTTCTCAAGCTGAAGAGGATACAGGCGTTAGTGAAGGGGATGATGCTGCAATTGTGTTGCCAGAGGTGATCATTCCACTCAACGTTGTCGTGTCTCGCTTTGATATACATCGGTTTACTCTTCATCAAGATACGCCGATAGTCGTCAATCACTTAGGGCTAGAAGCCTCTGCAAATCAGTCAAAGGTCAATGTTAAAACGCTTGAACTTTCGATGCCTGAAATTGAAGCACGGCTGAATACCGACATTGAGTTGTCGGGAGCCTACCCGCTGAATCTACAACTTAACTCGACTCTTAATATAGATCCGGTGAAGGGGCAGCAACTCGAACTCGAAGCAAGTGGAAGTGTCGCTAAGCTGAACCTTGATGCTCATTTATCTGACGTGATTAAAGGTCAACTCAGCGCGAATATCGAAGCGCTCGATCCCAACTTGCCGTTTGACCTTCATGCGCAAAACTTTGATGTGCAGTGGCCGCTGGCGGGCGAAGGCGATTATTTTGCTCAGGTGCACGATCTCAAGGGCAGTGGTTCATTAAAAGGATACGAACTCGATTTAGCCGGAGATGTTCAGGGGCAATCTTTACCTGATTTAACCCTTAAGCTTGTAGGTGAAGGCTCGTTGGAACATATCGACCTTTCTAATTTGCAGATTGATACGTTAGGCGGAACCGTACTAGGCAGTGTATCTGCGAATTGGGCTGAGCTGGTTAACTGGAAAACGGATCTGACTCTGGAGCAAATTCAGCCAGGCCTGCAATGGCCAGAAGCAGAAGGAATGTTATCAGGCCAATTACAAACTTCAGGCTCATTAACTCAAGCGGGCGGATGGGAAGTTGATGTGCCTCTGCTCGATATACAGGGGATTATTCGAGAGTACCCACTCGATGTTCACGGTAGTTTAAGAGCCTCTGATGAGAAAGGAGATGGTGAGCTCTACTTCTTGACTCCGAAATTGTCATTGGCGCATGGCCCTAATGGTATTGAGGTGGCGGGTTATCTCGATTCTGTACTGAATTTGTCGGTTCAGGTGAATGCACCACAGTTCTCAAAAACCTTGCCGGATCTGAAAGGCAGTTTGAGTGGCGATATCGAGGTGAAAGGTGAACTCGAAACTCCTAGTTTACACTTAGCATTGCGCGCCAATGATGTTGCGTGGCAAGAACTAGCATCGCTCAAATCACTTTCCGTGAACGGAGACGTCACGCCGTTACCTTTTCCCGACGCGACTTGGATATTGTGGCGGAAGGGATCACCTATGAAGATATTTTGATTGATAAAGTGTTTCTTGGTGCAAAAGGGGGAGAGGAAGCGCATACCCTTTCGTTACGGGTCTTATCCGAACTGATTTCAACCGAGTTAGCGCTCTCAGGCTCGCTTGGGCAGCAACCTTCATTACGTTGGCAAGGAAAGCTTAACCGTTGGTGGCTTGAAACAGAACAAGGTTTATGGCAATTGACTCAATCACCAGATTTGGAATTTGATTCTAAGAAGCAGACAGTGTCCGTGACCGCTCACTGCTGGGAACAAGACGAGTCTTCGTTGTGCTTAGATAATGACATTGAAGTGGGTGAAAGTGGCGAAGCGGCTCTGTCGATTACCTCGTTTGATTTTGCTCAGATAAGTCAGTATGTGCCTGAAACACTGAATCTTGAAGGTGAGTTCAACTCTCACGTCACAGCCAAGTGGTCACCAGAAGCATCACCGAGTGTTGAAGCAAGTATTCAACTGCCTGAAGGTGGCGTCGAATTATTAGGGGAAGCACCTGTCCAGTTAGGCTGGAACCGAATGGAAGTCACGGCAAGTCTTAAAGATGACAATCTTAACGCGCAATGGTTACTCGATTTCAAAGATAACGGTGACATTTCTGGTCAGGCAGTAATCCCGAATGTACTCGAGGAAGATAAAACGATCGATGGTAACCTCACGCTGACCACTTTCCGCCTTGGCTTTCTAGCGCCACTTGTGGGCGACTTCAGCAAGTTTGGTGGTCAAGTGAGTACTGACCTGTCGTTGAAGGGGCCAGTCTTACACCCTGAGGTCTACGGCGAGTTCTTATTAGAACAGTTGAAGTTGTCAGGTAATGTGACGCCAGTTGATGTTGATAACGGCAATATTGAGCTTACCTTTTCAGGTTATGATGCAAATTTGGATGCCTCGATTGAGACTCCAGACGGTGAGTTAACGATTAAAGGTGATGCGAGTTGGGAAGATCTAGAACAGTGGCATGCTAAAGCGAGAGTATTTGCGGAGCAGTTGCTGGTGGATATCCCGCCAATGGTCAAGGTGAAAGTCGAACCTGATATGACCATTGACGTATCGGCAAAGCATGCAAGGTTGATGGAAATATTCATTTACCTTGGGGGCGCATTGTCGTTGAAGAGTTGCCACCGAGCGCCGTTTCCGTGTCGAAAGATCAGGTCATTCTCGATGCTGACTTACAACCCGTAGAAGGCGGAACAACGGTCCCATTTCAAGTCGAGAGTAATATCAATATCACTATCGGAGAGGACTTTAGGCTGTCAGCCTTTGGCTTGGAGGGCAATCTAGTTGGTCAGTTAATCGTGGCACAGGATGATCGAGGACCACAGATCAATGGTGAGATCAACATTGAAAACGGTTCATACAGTTCATTTGGGCAAGACTTGTTAATTCAAGAAGGAAAGATCTTAATGAACGGGCCGGTTGATCAACCGTATGTGGCGATTACCGCCGTCCGAAACCCAGATAATACCCGAGATGATGTCACGGCAGGCATCAAAGTCAGTGGCCCTGCGGATGAGCCTGAAATAACCATCTTTTCTGAACCTGCAATGCCACAAGCGAATGCGCTATCCTATCTTTTAAGTGGCCAAGATATTGGTGCTGAATCGGATGGTAACGCGATGACAACGGCTTTGATTGGCCTTAGCTTAGCTAAAAGTGGCCGCGTTGTGGGTGAAATTGGTGAGGCTTTTGGTGTTCAAGAACTGCAAGTCGACACAGCTGGATCTGGGGAGGAATCGCAAGTGACTGTTAGTGGCTATGTTTTCCCAGGCTTACAAGTTAAATATGGCGTAGGGATTTTCGATCCAGTCAGCGAGTTGACAGTACGCTATCGACTTTTGAGTAACTTGTATGTTGAGGTGGTTTCTGGCGTCGACAGTGCTGTGGATGTTCTGTATCAGTTTGATTGGAATTAGTATATTTAGTTGATGAATGAAATTAGTTCGAAAGTCATGCGGTCTGTATGAACTCTGAACAAGGTTGTAACGTAGTAGTGATGAGATGCAGTGGTCAGTTAAAGTGTAAAGGAGAAGGATATGAGATATTTAATTGTCGTCGTTAGTTCCATTTTACTAATGGCCTGCGCTGCTACGCCCGGCCAGAGTCTAGCTCTGCGCAAGCGTGGAAAGATTTTGGCCAACAGCAAGCTTTGCAAGGTAGTAGATTTAAGTCTGAAAGCCGTTTAACTAAGTCAGATAGTAATGGTGTCTTAAACGATGAGCTGTATATGGCCTACCAAGAAGGGTATGAGATGGGCAAAGAAGAGTACTGTCAGCAAAGCGCCTACATGCTTGGTGTTGTCGGTAAGCCGTATTTAGGCATCTGCTATGATGTTGATCCTTTCTTCCAGCAAGATTACAACTCTGGTCGCAGCTCGAATGTCGGTAGGTTGTAACTCGATCACTGACAAAAAAAGCCGCGTTTAACGCGGCTTTTCTAATTGGAAAGGCTTTATTATTTTTTAGCACGCTCAAATGAGCTTAAGATCTCTTGCTTGGCCGCATTGACATCGGCCCAACCATCCACTTTCACCCATTTGCCTGATTCAAGTTCTTTGTAGCGCTCGAAGAATTGGGTGATTTGCGCTTTGAGTAGCTCAGGAATGTCATCCACATTTTGGATGTGGTCGTACTCTTTTGAAAGCTTACTGTGCGGTACTGCGAACACCTTCGCATCTTCACCTGACTCATCTGTCATGTTAAGTACGCCAACAGGGCGACAGCGAATCACTGAACCTGGCATTAGCGGGTAAGGCGTAGGTACTAGAACGTCCACAGGGTCGCCATCTAAAGAAAGTGTATCGTTCACATAGCCGTAGTTACATGGGTAGAACATCGGTGCAGACATGAAGCGGTCTACAAATACCGCACCGCTGTCTTTATCGACTTCATATTTGATAGGGTCAGCGTTGGCTGGGATTTCGATGACAACGTAAATATCATCAGGCAAGGATTTACCCGCAGGTACATCGTTAAGGCTCATAGAATCTCCTTGTAAGAGCTTATTATTGAAAGTTATTACAGAATAACTTTAGCGTTTATTTGTTTTATGTAGAGTGTTTTGATGAAAAAAGCCCAGTTTTGCGAACAAAACTGGGCTTTCCTCCTAATGGGTCATGGAGTTGAATCAACTAATCAATGTGTTAGTCGTCTTTGTGCTTTTCCATGAACTCTTCAACTTTGAGCACCATATTCTTAGAACCGCAGAAGAACGGCACACGTTGGTGTAGCTCAGTTGGATCGAGATCTAGGATACGGTTCTCACCATCAGAAGCGAGGCCGCCAGCTTGCTCAATTAAGAAGCCATCGGGTTGCACTCATATAGAAGGCGAAGCTTACCATTTGGGTGGCTCTGTGTACTTGGGTACAAGTAGATACCGCCTTTAAGCAGGTTACGGTGAAAATCAGAAACAAGCGAACCGATGTATCGCGAAGTGTATGGGCGACCATCTTCTGGCTCGTTTTCTTGGCAGTACTTAATGTACTTTTTCACACCCGTTGGGAAGCGGATGTAGTTACCTTCATTGATTGAGTATATTTTGCCGTCTTCTGGACTCATCATGTTTGGATGAGAAAGACAGAAAGTGCCAATCGATGGATCGTAAGTAAAGCCGTTGACGCCATTACCTGTGGTGTACACCAACATAGTCGAAGAACCATAGATAACGTAGCCAGCCGCGACTTGCTTGTTGCCCGGCTGTAAGAAGTCTTCTTGCGTTGGCGTGGTACCAACGGGTGATACACGGCGATAAATTGAGAAAATCGTACCAACTGAGACGTTAACATCGATGTTGGAGGATCCATCTAGAGGGTCCATCAACACCACGTATTTTGCGTTTTTGTTCAGCTCTTTGTTGAATGCTACGGCTTCATCTTCTTCTTCACTTGCCACGCCACACACTTGGTCGCGTGCTTCGAGTGCGGCCTTGAACTTATCGTTCGCGTACACATCCAGTTTTTGTTGCTCTTCGCCTTGAACGTTGTCGGTGCCAACAGCACCGGTGATATCCGCTAAACCCGCTTTGTTAATTTCACGGTTAACGATTTTTGCAGCAAGACGAATGGAAGATATCAGGGATGAAAGATCACCGCTAGCGTGGGGGAAGTCTGCTTGTTTCTCAACAATAAACTCGCCAAGGGTGCGCATTTCCGACATGGTAATTCCTTAACTAATTTGTTTTTGGGGGATGAATACAAACGTTTGCTTCTTTATGAGCAATGAGGTTTGAATATAGGGTCTGTTGGCTTTTCGAGATTAAGTTTTGTTCGAGATAAAAATCGTTTTAGGCGCGGCGAAGGTTATGTAACTTAGTCATTCTAAGTAAGTATCCTTCAACAAAGCATAAAACGATTTTAGCCGAACCCTTCGGGCAGCCTTTGTGCTTCATTTCTACTGCGTTATCAGCTTCTCATGTAGGCCAACTACACATCAAAGCCTCCGCTTTGTATCCATTTCCCCACAGAGGGCTGCAAAACTCAGCTCGAAAGGTCATCAGACCCTACAATTAGTGTAAGTGTCAGATCTTATTAATGGTACTGAAGTAACTGCATGACGTCGCATTTCATTTGTCGAGTTTCAGGATTTTGCAAACTCACTCGCTTTTGCCAATGAAATGGCGATAATGAGGGAAACACTTAAAAAGCATGGGACAGCGGTTTATGCATATTCATATTTTGGGAATTTGTGGCACCTTCATGGGAGGGGCGGCTGTGTTGGCGCGCAGCTTGGTCATAAGGTTACGGGTAGTGATGCGAACGTTTATCCACCCATGAGTACGTTGCTTGAGTCTCAAGGTATTGAAATAATAGAAGGTTTTGACCCTTCTCAGTTAGAACCTAAGCCTGATTTAGTCGTGATTGGCAATGCGATGAGTCGTGGAAACCCGTGCGTTGAACACGTTCTTAATAGCAATTTACGCTACACATCAGGCCCACAATGGCTGCAGGAATTTCTGCTGCACGACCGCTGGGTGCTGGCTGTTTCTGGCACGCACGGTAAAACGACAACCTCTAGCATGTTGGCTTGGATACTGGAAGATTGCGGTTATCAGCCCGGATTTCTCGTTGGAGGCGTGTTAGGGAACTTTGGGGTATCGGCCAGATTAGGCGAAAGCATGTTTTTTGTGGTCGAAGCAGATGAATATGACAGTGCTTTTTTCGATAAGCGTTCTAAGTTTGTCCATTACCACCCAAGAACACTCGTGATGAATAACCTAGAGTTTGATCATGCTGATATCTTTGACGATCTTGAAGCGATAAAGCGTCAATTTCATCATTTAGTTCGAACAGTACCAAGTAATGGTCGGATCTTTGCTCCACAATCGGATATCGCATTAGCCGATGTGTTGGAGCGAGGATGTTGGAGTGAAACAGAGTTTACGGGTAAAGATTCCGATTGGTCGGCAAGCAAAGTGAAAGTAGATGGATCGGTATTTGATGTGTTCTTCCACAATGAGAAAGTTGGCACGGTTGATTGGGACTTGGTAGGGGACCATAACGTTGATAATGCGTTGATGGCGATTGCTGCGGCAAGGCACGTTGGGGTGACTCCGGATCTTGCCTGTGAATCTTTGGCTAAATTTATTAATACTAAACGCCGACTAGAGCTGAAAGGCGAAGTTAATGGCATTGCGGTGTATGACGATTTCGCCCATCATCCGACGGCGATTGAACTTACTGTGGGTGGTTTGCGTAATAAAGTCGGCGAGAGCAAAAATCATTGCGGTGCTTGAACCGCGCTCTGCACCATGAAACGTGGCGTACATAAGCAAACGCTAGCAGCATCACTCGAAAAAGCGGATTCGGTATATTTATATCAACCAGACAATATTGAATGGTCGGTGCAGGATATCGCGGATCAATGCCATCAAGCGGCTTATGTGAGTGATCAGGTTGATCAGCTTGTGGCGCAAATTGTTGAAGAAGCGCAGCCAGGGGATCAGATCCTCGTGATGAGTAATGGTGGCTTTGAAGGCATTCACGATAAGCTGCTTTCCGCTTTAAAACAAAAATAACCCGAACAGAAGCAACAGAGACGTATTCATGACAACACGTGTTTCACCGAAAGAAAAAGCCATCACACTAGCATTTACAGGCGCGTCAGGTGCTCCCTATGGCTTGCGGTTACTTGAGTGCTTGTTAGCGGCTGATTACACCGTTTATCTTTTGATTTCATCAGCAGCGCGTGTGGTGTTGGCTACGGAGCATGGATTAAAGTTGCTAGTGGCCTGATGCGACAAAAGAGAAGTTGGTTGAGCACCTAGGCTGTGACGCTGACAAATTGATTGTGTGCGGTAAAGAAGACTGGTTCTCTCCGGTTGCCTCAGGTTCTGCTGCACCGAAACAAATGGTGGTTTGCCCGTGTTCAGCAGGCAGTGTTGCCGCCATTGCTCACGGCATGTCAGACAATTTGATTGAGCGCGCAGCCGATGTGGTGATGAAAGAAAAAGGCCAGCTCCTGTTGGTCGTGCGTGAAACGCCGTTTTCGACCTTACATCTAGAGAACATGCATAAGTTGTCTCAAATGGGTGTAACCATTATGCCTGCGGCACCGGGTTTTTATCACCAGCCTAAATCGATCGAAGATTTGATCGACTTTATGGTTGCGAGAATGTTGGATCATTTGGGTGTTGAGCAGGGATTAGTACCTCGCTGGGGCTACGATCAGCGTTAGTCTGTAACCTGTAGATATATAACCATTAGCTATAGTGAAAGTGGATCCATATAGCTAAATAGATCTTTTCCCATTAGTATGTGTAGCACTCATCGGGGAGCTACCTATTCTTATATTGTGAATTTTATACAGAGATTCTCATAAAGAATAAGGCGCTGAGATCAGGCTAGGCCTGGGACCCGTATGTTAGAGGCGACGATGCCTCTGCTTTACCTGAACCAGATAATGCTGGCGTAGGAATTGAGTAAGGACTTTTCTTAATACAGTCGGACCTTTCTTGCTGTTTCCTTGCTCATCTGCGCCGCTCGCTCAAGGAGACCGGGCAATGACCCTAACAAGAATTTCTCTTGCCTTTGCTACAGCTGCAGCTTCATTTTCTGCTCTATCTGCAGATAATACTTTAACCATTTATACTTACGACTCGTTTGCCGCCGATTGGGGCCCTGGCCCGAAAGTCGAAGCCGCATTTGAAGCAAAGTGTGGTTGTGACGTTAACTTCGTGGCGCTTGATGACGGTGTTTCTATTCTTAACCGCTTGCGCTTGGAAGGCGGAAAAAGCAAGGCGGATATTGTTCTTGGTCTAGATAACAACCTGATGGCGGAAGCCAAAGCGACGGGGTTACTGGCTGAGCACAGTGTTGATGCCAGCACAATTACCCTGCCTAACGGTTGGCAAGACGATACCTTCATTCCTTACGATTACGGCTACTTTGCTTTTGTATACAATAAAGAGCAGTTAGCAAATCCACCAAAAAGTTTGAAAGAGCTGGTGGAGCAACGTGATGATTTGAAAGTGATTTATCAAGATCCGCGTACATCGACACCAGGGCAAGGTTTAATGCTGTGGATGAAGTCGGTTTACGGAGAGGATGTGACAAGTGCTTGGCAGCAATTGGCACAAAAAACCGTGACAGTTACTAAAGGCTGGTCTGAAGCCTACTCGATGTTCTTAGAAGGCGAGTCTGATTTAGTTCTTTCATACACCACGTCACCGGCTTATCACTTGATTGCTGAAGGCGATGATAACTATGCTGCGGCGAGCTTTGCCGAGGGACACTACACGCAAGTGGAAGTGGCTGCGAAAGTGAAAGGCAGCAAAAATGCTGAGTTAGCGGATGAGTTCATGGCATTTATCTTAAGTGAAGAATTCCAAAGTGCGATGCCAACGGGCAACTGGATGTACCCAGTGACCGACGTGAAGTTACCTGAAGGATTTGAAACACTAGTACAGCCAGCGAAAGCCCTAAGCTTCTCACCAGACGAAGTGGCGCAGCAGCGCCGAGCTTGGATTCGTGAGTGGCAAAATGCGCTGACTCAATAAAGCGCATGAGTGTTTGAAGGTAATTAAGGATCAATCTTGAATAAGATTCCAAAGCTAGGATTATGGGTCGCGATAGTTATCGCGACCTTTGTTGTTTGTGCGTTAGGCGCGCTGTTTGTTGCCGCCCCTAGTTTGGATTTTCGAACGGTGTGGAGCGATCCGTACTATCGTCACGTCACGCAGTTTAGTTTTTATCAGGCCTTTCTTTCCACTTTGCTTAGTGTCGGCTTTGCTATACCCGTTGCCCATGCCTTGTCTCGACGAGATTTTAAAGGCAAATCACTGCTGCTTAAGTTGTTTTCCGCCACGCTTGTCCTGCCTGTGTTGGTTGGTGTATTTGGCATACTCGCTATCTATGGCAACAGTGGCTTATTGGCATCTGCGCTGAGTTCTGTGGATACATCCCTACCATTTTCTATCTATGGGCTTAACGGGATTCTACTTGCTCACGTCTTTTTTAATCTCCCTTATGCCAGTCGATTACTGTTACAAGCTCTAGAAACTGTGCCAGTTGAACAACATAGACTTGCAGCTCATCTTGGAATGAACGGATGGCAGAAGTTTAAGTGGGTAGAATGGCCAAGGCTCAAACAGCAATTGCCTCATGTGTGTGGCTTGGTTTTCATGCTGTGCTTTACCAGCTTTGCGACCGTGATGGCGTTAGGCGGAGGGCCCAAATCGACAACCATTGAGCTTGCGATCTATCAAGCCATTAAGTTCGACTTTGATTTGCAGGCAGGGGCGCTTTTGGCATTATGGCAGATGCTACTGTGCGGCGTGTTAGCATTGGGAATTCAACGTTTAGCGAAACCGCTAGCTGTACATGCTGGTGGGGCCGTTCATAGCCGAGACAAAAATTACGACACCCGAGTGGCAAAGTGGTGGGATTGTGTATGGATTGGTTTGGCTTGTTTGTTGGTCTTGCCACCTTTATTGATGGTTGTCTTGAGTGGCTTCAATGCTCAAGCATTCAACGTGCTCGTCGATGGCCGTTATTGGTTGGCACTTTGGTCTTCCATAAAGGTTGCGGCTTTCGCTGCTTCTCTTGCTCTAAGTGCGGGCATCGCAATTTTAATGACCAGTCGTGCTTTGCGATTGCGGTATAACAACAAGCAAGCGGATCATGTTGAGTTACTGGGGACAATTATCTTAGTCACGCCTGGTTTGGTTATCACTACCGGGCTGTTTCTACTTCTTCGCTCAATAACGGATGCTTTTAGCCATGCGTTTATTGTGGTGGTGATTGTGAATGCACTAATGGCGCTGCCGTATGTGATTAAATCCCTTTCACAACCAATGCTGTATATTGCCCAGCAATATCAGTTTTTGTGCCCAAGCCTAGGTATGGTAGGCGTGCAGAGATTTCGTTTGGTCGAGTGGAGAGCACTACGCAAGCCGTTTGCGACAGCCTTTGCACTAAGCTTTATGTTGTCGATGGGGGATTTAAGCGCCATCGCTCTGTTTGGCAGCCAAGAATTTAGAACGCTCCCTTTGTACTTATTCCAACTGCTTGGAAGTTACCAAATGGAGGCGGCAGCGGTGGTGTCACTGACGCTATTGGTTATCAGCGTAAGCTGCTTTGCTGTGGTCGAAAGGTTGTTTGGCGTAAAGAGTTCCCAGCAATCTCAAGTTAACAAAAAGCGTAAGGATAAACATGCTCACTCTTGATTGTGTGAAATATTACTATTATCAGGACTTGTATGAGTTCGACTTGCAAGTCGAGCCGGGAAGTATCGTCGCTTTAATGGGGCCAAGTGGAGCAGGTAAGTCAACGTTATTTAGTTTGGTGGCAGGCTTCATTGAGCCTCAATCAGGTACGATTGAAGCTAATGGTATAGCGCTTGTCGGGCTTCCGCCTCATCGAAGACCTTGCGCCATGCTTTTCCAAGAACACAATTTGTTTGCGCATCTAACGGTTGAGGAAAACATTGGCCTAGGATTGCACCCAAATTTGCGTCTGACGGAGCAGGAAAAAGAGCAGGTAAGGTACGCAGCGCATCAAGTCGGCGTAGATGCGATGCTCGATAGATTGCCAGAGCAGTTGTCCGGAGGGCAGCGTCAGCGAGTCGCACTGGCTCGCTGCTTCGTGCAGCAACATCCTATTTGGTTGTTAGACGAACCATTTTCGGCGCTCGATCCTATCTTGCGAGAAGAAATGCTGACTCTAGTGAAGGAGTTGGCTAATGAACGCAATATAACCGTAGTAATGGTGACTCACCACATCAGCGACGCCAGAGCAATTGCGACTCACTTTACTTTTATGAGTCAAGGTAAGGTGGAGCTGACAGAAGACATTGAGAAATTAACGGTTAATCACCCTTATCAACCATTAAGCAAGTTTGTTCGAGCTGGCGGATAAGTTTCGGACTGTATAGTTTCTTAAGGCATAGTATCTGAAAGCATAAAAAAGCTGAGCACTTAGGCTCAGCTTTTTAGTTTTCCAATCAATGAAAGCGTAGGCTTAGATTGAATCTTCGTTTAGCTCTTTAAGCATTTGGAAGATTTCACGGAATGCCTTAGCTGGCTTACCCGCTTTTTTCTCTTTGTTCGCTTGGCGCGCTAATTGGCGTAGGCGCTGACGATCCGCTGCTGGGTAAAGCTCTAAAACATCACCGATAGCGCTATCACCCTCTTCAACTACGCGGTCGCGAAGCTGCTCAAGTTTGTGTAATTCAGCAGTAGCTTGTGAGTGCTTATTGCGTACTTTGTCTAGAGCGGCTTGCAGTGGCTCTGGATCTTCATTACGCATCAGTTTACCAATGTACTGAAGCTGACGGCGTTTTGCTTCATTCTTGAAGCGTTGCGCGTCTTTGATCGCATCAGCAAGATCTTCACTTAGCGGAAATTTTTCTAATACGGATGCTTTAGTGCAACAAGCTCTTCGCCTAACTTTTGCAACTCTTCCATGTCTTGCTTTAACTCGGTCTTACTTACCCAGATGATCTCTTCTTCTGGTTCCCAAGGCGCTTTCTGGTTTTTACGGGCCATCTTTTCTGCCTATATCACTATCTCAAACTAATATTAGGTCTATTTTAACAAGAATCGTGGGGAGAAAGCGAAATTCTTGTTATCCTAACTCTATTAATAGTAAATAACTTAGATTGAATATGGATGTAAAACAGCAAGTCGCTCAACAACGCGTTGAGCTAGAAGCCGCCGTCGCCAAAGCACTTGATATGGCTTCCGTCAGTGCCGATGCCGCAGAAGTTGCGATCACCAAATCAACAGGCTTGAGCGTATCGACTCGCATGTGTGAAGTGGAAAACGTCGAGTTTAATAGTGATGGTGCACTTGGATTACGGTTTATCGCGGTCAGCGCAAAGGTAGCGCATCCACTTCGGATCTAAGTGAAAAGGCGATCAGCCAGACTGTAGCTGCAGCATTAGACATCGCGCAATATACCTCTGAAGACCCACATGCTGGTCCTGCGCCAAAAGAGTTGATGGTCAAAGAGATCCCTGATTTGGATCTTTTCCATCCCGACACGCCAGATCCTGACTATGCTGCCAAGATTGCGATTGCTGCAGAAGAGAAGGCGCTGAGTTTCAGTGACAAAATCAAGCAAAGTGATGGCGCAAGTTACGATAGTCACTACGGCGTTAAAGTTTACGGTAACAGCCATGGCTTGCTTGCGAGCTTTGCATCGAGTCGTCACAGCACCAGCTGTTGCGTAATTGGCCAAGGTCAAAATGGTGAGATGGAACGTGACTACAGCTACACGGTTGCACGTCATCGTGATGATTTATGGTCACCAGAAAGTGTCGGCCTAAAAGCTGCCGAGAAAACGGTGAGCCGACTGGATGCACGCAAACTGCCTACGGGCAAATACCCAGTGATGTTTGCAGCCGATGTTGCGACGGGCTTGTTGGGTCACCTTGTGATGGCAATCAGCGGTGGTAACTTGTATCGCAAGTCATCGTTCCTACTTGAGCACCTAGGTAAGCAGGTTCTTCCAAGCTGGTTTAATGTTTCTGAGCGTCCACATGTTCTGCGTGGTTTGGCTTCAAGCCCATTTGATAGCGAAGGTGTGAAAACAGAAGATCGCGAAATCATCACTGACGGTGTTTTGGCCACCTACCTTCTGACTAGTTACGCAGCACGCAAGATGGATATGACGCCAACCGGTCATGCCGGTGGTATTCACAACTGGTTTGTGAAATCGACAGGCCAAGACTTTGAGCAGATGCTGAAAGAGCTAGGCACAGGCTTCCTAGTTACCGAAGTAATGGGCCAAGGCGTGAACATCGTAACGGGTGATTACTCTCGCGGTGCGGCAGGCTTCTGGGTAGAAAATGGTGAAATTCAATTCCCAGTTTCTGAAGTGACGATCGCAAGTAACTTGAAAGACATGTTTAATCAGATTGTTGCGGTGGGCAGCGATGTGGAAACACGCTCTCAAATCCAAACGGGTTCCATCTTGCTTGAGTCGATGAAGGTCGCGGGCGAATAATACGCTGGTGATTGGAAAGATTAAAAAACCGCAGCCTTCGCTGCGGTTTTTTTGTTTTGGGGTATGAGGTTTATCGCTTTATTCAGCTTCTTCTATAGTCTTATCGGCAGCAAGTTGTCGCTCTTGTTCTTCTCGCTTTGATTTTTCGATCATAGGGGTAATGGTTGAGCCTTGAACCAAAATCGAAAACACCACAACCGAGTAGGTCATGACCAGAATGATCTCTTTCACGTCGATTAGCTTATCTTCAATCACCCAGATACCTGACGGAATCGACAATGCCATGGCAAGTGCGAGGCCTCCACGCAATCCACCCCAAGTCAGAATCTTCACTGACCACGAGTTGTACTGGCGATAGCGTCTGAATCCAATGTAGGAACACGACACACTCAAGTAGCGAGCAGCAAGTACTAGTGGGATTGAAAATGCCATCACAATCCAGTCTTCCTTGTGGAACTCAAATAGCAGCATCGACATACCAATGAGTAGGAATAGAACACCATTAAGAAACTCATCAATCAGCTCCCAGAAGTGATCGAGATGATCAACACTCTCTTTGGAGAATCCGATGAATCGCGTCCAGTTACCGATCATAATGCCTGACACCACCATCGCTAGTGGGCCGGAAACATGAATGATGTCGGCGAATGCGTAGCCAGCAGTTGGAATGCCCAGGGTTAATAGCAGCTCCATGGAGTGGTCATCGGTCGCACTGATTAAATAGTGGAACAGTAAACCGAGTGCAAAGCCGTAAACGATGCCGCCAATCGCCTCTTGTGCGAACAATGTAATGACTCCGCCTACGGTTGGCGCTTCATTGCCAAAGGCAACAGTAAAGAGAGTAACGAACAGCACTAGTCCAAAACCATCGTTGAAAAGCGACTCGCCTTCAATTTGAGTTGAGATACGCTTTGGTGCGTCGAGCTTTTTCACAATGGCTAAAACCGCAATTGGGTCGGTCGGTGAAATCAAAGCGCCGAATAGCAAACAGTAGATGAGGTCGAACTCTATCCCTACCAATAAACAGAATCCATACAGACCAAAGCCAACCAGTAGGGTTGAAATTAAAGTTGCTGCAAGAGCTAGCGTGGTGATCTCCCACTTTTGATCTTCTAAATTGGGAAGCTTGATGCCAAGTCCACCTGCGAACAGCAAGAAACCTAATATGCCTTTGAGCAAGAAGTGCTCGAAGTCGATGCTGGCGATGGTTTCCGTCGCAATATTGGTAAGATCAAACCAATGATTTTGGCCTGCCACAATGATGAGAAGAGAGAGTGCCATTGAGCCTGCAGTGATGGCAATGGTGGTTTGCATCTTGCCGATTTTGCTGTTGATAAATGCTATTAACATGGCTGCCGCAGATAGAAAACACAGGGTGTAGTAAACCGACATGACTGAGTGAACCTTGTAACAAAATGTTAAGGGGATTTTGATTGCGGTTGATGAAAATAGCAAACGGTATTTTGTTATCGATTCGATGATAAAAAGAGCAATAAGCTATGAGAATTGGTTCGTTTAGACGTCTAGATTTCCACTAAAGATATGATAGGATGTGGGGATAATTACAAGGAATGAGGCTGTACTGTGGGAAGTAATGTGAGACAACAGATAGAAGCACAACTTAAGCAGAGAATTCTTCTGATTGATGGTGGCATGGGCACCATGATTCAGGACTACAAACTCGAAGAGAACGACTATCGAGGAGAGCGCTTTGCTGATTGGCATAGTGATCTAAAGGGCAACAACGACCTGTTGGTTCTAACACAGCCTCAGTTGATTAAAGAGATTCATTGCGCTTACTTGGAAGCTGGCGCGGATATCTTGGAAACGAACACGTTTAATGCGACCACCATCGCCATGGCCGATTACGACATGGAGAGCTTAAGCGAAGAGATCAACTTTGAAGCCGCTAAGCTTGCACGTGAAGCGGCTGATGAGTGGACGGCGAAAACGCCAGACAAACCCCGTTATGTCGCAGGTGTATTGGGCCCAACTAACCGTACTTGTTCTATCTCTCCAGATGTTAATGATCCAGGTTACCGTAACGTTAGCTTTGATGAGCTGGTGGAAGCGTATTCAGAATCTACCCGCGCGCTTATCAAAGGTGGTTCAGATTTAATTCTTATCGAAACCATTTTCGATACGTTGAATGCTAAAGCGTGTGCCTTTGCCGTTGATGCGGTATTTGAAGAGCTGGGCATTTACCTGCCTGTCATGATTTCGGGCACAATCACCGATGCATCAGGTCGTACACTGTCAGGCCAAACAACTGAAGCCTTCTATAATGCAATGCGCCATGTTAATCCGCTCTCGTTTGGTTTGAACTGTGCGCTTGGTCCAGATGAACTGCGCCCATACGTAGAAGAGCTTTCGCGAATTTCAGAAACTTTCGTATCTACCCACCCGAATGCTGGTCTTCCTAATGCATTTGGTGAGTACGACTTATCGCCAGAAGATATGGCAGTCCATGTGAAAGAGTGGGCTGAAAGCGGTTTTCTAAACCTTATTGGCGGCTGTTGTGGTACCACACCAGAACATATTCGCCACATGGCAATGGCGGTAGAGGGCGTGAAACCTCGCCAGCGCCAGATATCCCAGTGGCTTGTCGACTATCTGGTCTTGAGCCGCTCACTATCGAGAAAGATACCCTGTTTGTAAACGTGGGTGAGCGTACTAACGTTACCGGTTCTGCACGCTTTAAGCGATTGATTAAAGAAGAGCTTTACGATGAAGCTCTAGAAGTGGCTCGCCAGCAGGTTGAAAACGGTGCGCAAATCATCGATATCAACATGGACGAAGGCATGCTGGATGCGGAAGCGTGTATGGTGCGTTTCTTGAACCTGTGTGCTTCTGAGCCTGAAATTTCTAAAGTGCCAATCATGGTCGATTCTTCCAAATGGGAAGTGATCGAAGCTGGCCTTAAGTGTGTGCAAGGTAAAGGCATCGTTAACTCTATCTCTCTTAAAGAGGGTAAAGAGAAGTTTGTTGAACAAGCAAAACTGATTCGTCGCTATGGCGCCGCTGTGATTGTGATGGCGTTTGATGAAGTAGGGCAGGCCGAGACGCGTGAGCGTAAACTTGAGATCTGTACCAATGCTTACAACATCCTAGTTGATGAAGTGGGTTTCCCACCAGAGGACATCATCTTCGACCCGAATATCTTCGCGGTGGCAACGGGTATCGAAGAGCATAACAACTATGCGGTAGACTTCATCGAAGCCGTTGCGGACATCAAGCGCGACTTGCCTCATGCAATGATCTCTGGCGGCGTTTCCAACGTTTCGTTCTCTTTCCGCGGTAACAATTACGTACGTGAAGCCATTCACGCAGTATTCCTATACCACTGTTTCAAGAACGGTATGGACATGGGTATTGTTAACGCAGGTCAACTTGAAATCTACGATAACGTCCCTGATAAGCTGCGTGAAGCGGTAGAGGATGTTGTTCTTAACCGACGTGATGATTCGACCGAACGCTTGCTTGATATCGCTGCGGAATATGCGAATAAAGGTGTCGGTAAAGAAGATGATGCCAGCGCATTGGAGTGGCGTACTTGGCCAGTTGAAAAGCGCCTAGAGCATGCACTAGTTAAAGGTATCACCGAGTTTATCGTTGAAGATACCGAAGAAGCGCGTGTTGCAGCATCTAAGCCTTTGGAAGTGATCGAAGGCCCATTGATGGACGGCATGAACGTGGTGGGTGATCTGTTTGGTGAAGGTAAGATGTTCCTTCCTCAGGTCGTGAAATCTGCACGTGTTATGAAGCAAGCGGTCGCGCATTTAGAACCTTATATTAATGCTTCTAAGCAAGCAGGCAGCTCAAACGGTAAGATCCTACTCGCAACGGTAAAAGGTGACGTTCACGATATCGGTAAGAATATCGTAGGTGTGGTACTCCAATGTAATAATTACGAGATCATCGATCTTGGCGTTATGGTGCCGTGTGAAAAAATCTTGAAAGTGGCCAAAGAAGAAAATGTCGACATCATCGGTCTATCGGCCTGATTACGCCGTCATTGGATGAGATGGTTCACGTTGCGAAAGAGATGGAGCGTCAAGGCTTTGATCTGCCACTTCTTATTGGCGGTGCAACCACTTCTAAAGCGCACACTGCAGTGAAGATTGAACAGAATTATCACCAGCCAGTGGTTTACGTAAACAATGCGTCACGCGCGGTAGGTGTGTGTACCTCATTGCTTTCAGATGAACTTAAACCTGCCTTTGTTGAGAAACTCGATCTGGATTACGAGCGCGTTCGTGATCAGCACAATCGTAAGAAACCACGCACTAAGCCGGTTACTTTGGAACAAGCTCGCGCAAACAAAGTGGATATCGATTGGGAAACTTACACGCCACCTGTACCAGCAAAGCCCGGCGTGCATGTGTTTGAAGACTTCGATGTCGCGATTCTACGCAACTACATTGACTGGACCCCATTTTTCATGACGTGGTCTTTGGTTGGTAAGTACCCAGCTATTCTTGAGCATGAAGAGGTGGGTGAAGAAGCGAAGCGTCTGTTTAAAGATGCCAATGACATGCTTGATCGTATTGAGCGTGAAGGCCTGCTTAAAGCTAATGGTATGTGTGCACTATTCCCAGCAGCAAGCGTGGGCGATGACATTGAAGTGTATACCGATGAGTCGCGTACAGAAGTAGCGAAGGTGCTGTGTAATCTTCGTCAGCAAACAGAGAAGCCAAAAGGTCCAAACTACTGTCTATCAGATTACATTGCCCCTAAATCAAGTGGTAAGAAAGATTGGATTGGTGCTTTTGCTGTCACTGGCGGTATCGGTGAGCGAGAGCTGGCTGATGAGTACAAAGCACAAGGCGATGACTACAACGCAATTATGATTCAGGCAGTGGGTGACCGCTTGGCTGAAGCGTTTGCGGAATACCTTCACGAGAAAGTACGTAAAGAAATCTGGGGCTATGCGTCAGATGAGAACTTATCAAATGAAGAGCTGATCCGTGAAAAGTATCAAGGTATTCGCCCTGCACCGGGTTACCCTGCCTGCCCAGAGCATACTGAGAAAGGTCCATTGTGGGATCTTCTAAAGGCGGAAGAGACGATTGGTATGTCTCTGACATCGAGCTATGCGATGTGGCCGGGTGCTTCGGTATCGGGTTGGTACTTCTCACATCCGGACTCGCGCTACTTTGCGATCGCACAGATCCAGCAAGATCAGGTGGAAAGCTATGCCGATCGTAAAGGTTGGGCGTTACTTGAAGCAGAGAAGTGGCTTGGACCAAATATTAACGGTTAACTTGCGTAGAGTTGCTAGTGAGTCGATGAAACTAAAAAAGGGTTGCCAATGGCAACCCTTTTTTAATTGCGTTCGATTAGAAAAAATTACTCGAACAGCTCACCGTGCAGGCGTTGAATTGCTTGTTTCGCAACAGATTCATGCAGCAGGAAGCACAGGTTATGCGGGCTGGCACCGTAACAGATCATGCGTAGGTTGAATTCTTCCAACGTACCGAACACTTGCTTGGCGTAGCCTTTGCTTTCGCTCATGTTGTTACCAATTAGCGCGACTAGACATAGGTCGTGTTCGACTTCTACTGAACATAGTTCTTCCAGTTCTATGCGTGCTTGCTCTGGCAGTTGTGGAGCACCGCCTGCTGTATCCGTTTGATCAAGTGTCAGCGACACACTGATTTCAGATGTGGTGATCAAATCAACCGAAATCTTATGTTTAGCAAGGATCTCAAACACCTTAGCTAGGAAGCCGTATGCGTGGAACATGTTTGCGCTGCGCAGAGTCACCATGGTTTGGTTACTACGTAGTGCTAGAGCACGGAACAACGGTGAAGTTTCCGCTTGATGGCGAATCCAAGTACCGCCACGCTCTGGTTCTTTTGAAGAGCCAACGAATACAGGAATATCGTGGCGAAGTGCAGGAACCAGCGTTGATGGGTGAAGGATCTTAGCACCGAAGTTTGCCATTTCAGACGCTTCACTAAAGCTGATTTCAGGGATTGGTGAGGCTTTTGGCGCAATACGTGGGTCTGTAGTGTAGATACCCGGTACATCTGTCCAGATCTCTAAGCCAGAGGCTGCAACACCTTCTGCGATTAGTGCTGCGCTGTAGTCACTGCCGCCACGACCAAGTGTAGTGGTATTGCCTTCTTCGTCAGCGCCAATAAATCCTTGTGTGATCACAACGTGATCTTGGCAAAGTGGTGCGAGTTTTTCTTTCGCAAGAGCGGCGATTTCTTCTACCTGAGGTTCTGCTCGGCCGAAGTTACCGTCGGTTCTTAGTACGTCACGAATGTCGAAACGCACAGCGTTGATACCGCGATCACGCATTAGCTGAGCAAGAATATGAGTCGACATCAGCTCACCACAAGCACCAAGTGATCGGTCAGTTTTGTGCTGGCTTGAATTGAGGCTGCTTCCGCTAGGCTAGTGACAGTATCAAGGATTTGATAAACCTGAGAGGCTGTTTCGGTTGCGTCTTTTAGCTGCGATAGAATCGCTTCATGGATAGCTGCGATATTCTGCAATAATTCACTACGACGTTCTTGGTCTGATACGCCATTTGCCAGTTCGACAAGTAGGTTGGTTACACCCGAACACGCACTGCTTACCACAAGCTTAGTGTTTGGATTGTTTTCGATAATAACGGCACAACGGCTCATTGCTTCAAAGTTGGCGACGCTAGTTCCACCAAATTTGGCGACATTGAATGCGCTCACAGCATTTCTCCCACGACTTCTTAAAAATTATTAGTCGACTATCAGTACTCAGTAATAGCCAAACATCCGATGTTGAAGAGAGTAAACGAGCAAAAAGAGAGGTATTAGATGAATTGTATTAACCTCAGAAGCTCATCACTAGACAGGGCCAGTGACAGTTGAAGGGATTCAGCCCAATCAACCGACAATTTCAATCCACAAATCGAAACTATCTCGGCACTGCTCCCCATGAATAATATGTATTGGAGTTGAGGCTCCACATATTATCTGCCTGGGCAGTGCTCCTCTTCTGCATAAAGCTTGCTCATTGAACGTGTTTTGCAATCGATTGTCAATTGAAAACTCTCATTGGGCGGTGAGTTGTACTTTTGTCTTGGAGTGTGAACTGTCGACCAGAGTCGAATTGCTGTCGGGAAAAAAGCGCGCTACTGTTGTGGTTTATTGCTTGTACGCTATTCCAGTGCATCCCCTACATAATTATAAGGAGCATCTATGTCGATCCAAAGTTTCATCCCTCCACATCGTATTTTAATGGGCCCAGGCCCGTCTGATATTTCACCTCAAGTGCTTCAAGCGTTAAGCCGTCCAACCGTTGGTCATTTAGACCCTTTATTTATTGCCATGATGGATGAGCTTAAAGCGTTATTGAAGTATGCATTCCAAACCGAGAACGAGTTTACGATTGCAGTTTCAGCGCCGGGTAGTGCAGGCATGGAGACTTGCTTCGTAAACCTGATTGAACCGGGCGATAAAGTGATAGTGTGCCGCAACGGTGTGTTCGGCGAACGCATGCGTGAAAATGTGGTCCGCGCTGGTGGTGAAGCGGTTGTCATAGACGATGAATGGGGTAAGCCAGTTTCAATCGATAAGGTTGAACAAGCTTTGGCTCAGCATAGCGATGCAAAGGTTCTTGCTTTTGTGCATGCGGAAACGTCAACAGGTGCGTTGACTGATGCTCAGGCTTTGGGAGCGTTAGCCAAGCAACATGAAGTTTTGACGATTGTTGATGCGGTAACTTCACTGGGTGGGGTGCCGCTTAAAGTCGACGATTGGCAATTGGACGCGGTTTATTCCGGCAGTCAAAAATGTCTATCTTGTGTTCCTGGGTTGTCCCCAGTGACTCTCTCACCAAAAGCGATCGAGAAAATTAAAAATCGCACCACGCCAGTTCAAAGTTGGTTCCTCGACCAGAGTTTAGTCTTAGGCTATTGGAGTGGTGAAGGCAAACGTAGCTATCACCATACCGCTCCAGTCAATAGCTTGTACGCTCTACATGAAGCTTTGCTCATCTTGAAGAATGAAGGTCTTGAAAATGCTTGGCAGCGTCATGCGATAATGCATCAAAAGCTAAAAGTAGGTCTTGAAAAAATGGGTTTTGAGTTTGTGGTCGATGAAGCGAGCCGTTTACCTCAGTTGAACGCAATTTATATCCCTGAAGGGATTGATGAAGCCGCAGTTCGCTCTCGATTACTTGAAGAGTTCAATTTAGAGATTGGTGCGGGGCTAGGCGCTCTCGCTGGAAAGGCGTGGCGAATTGGTTTGATGGGTTATGGTGCGCGTAATGAAAATGTTTCACTGTGCTTGAGAGCCTTGGAAGAGACAATGAGCTAATCGATATTTTGTTCGATATAAGTAAAAAAAGGGCGATAGTTCGCCCTTTTCTAATTGCCTTACTCGGCAATTTCTTTAACTGTATTTTCAGCAGTCGACTGCGCTTTAGAAGAGCTTTGAGGTAATCGAAGCTGCACTGTAGAAAAGTCTTCATTTGGGAATAGATATTGAGCTTCTGCGCGCACTTGCTCAGCTCGGCTCTCATCACCAAGCCCTTGAAATGCAAGAATCAGGTTGTTGTAAAACGCAGGTCTCGGCTTGTCTTTAATGATCTCTAGTGACCAATCAATATAAGGCTGAATAAACTCAGGGTTTTGTTGGTACAGACCGATATTGAGATAGGTGCTGTAAACGTCCCAATCGAAACGATCTTTCCAAACTACGGGATTGGTGACGCGATTGAGGATTTCAGGATCTTTCGGCTGCGACTTCTCAAACTGAGTCAAAATGTAGTTCGTGTGCAAAGCGCTTAGCATGTAAAAGCTAGTTAAGATAGGCAGTAGTAAACTACTTACACGCAGCAGTGTTTTACCAAAGACGGTGAACGGCGCGAACCTTGGCACATTGACCCTTTGGTCAACCCAATACAGCAAAATGACAAACGTTATCCAGTGAGTAGCCGAGTGATAAAACGGGTATTCCAGCTGCGAGTGGAGCACGATTGGAATGAATAGCGAGAAGATCGCCAGCCGCGTTCCTTTTTTACCATGATAGATACGCTGTAATACCATTCCCGCCGCAAGAAGAATCCCCAGAACGGGAAGTAAGCCACCTTCGACTGCCCAAAATAGCATTTCGTTATGTGGGTGGTCCATTGTTGCAAGGCCGGTTTATAGTCACTGTTTAAGTGATGTTGTCTTGCGGTATAAAGGATGTATTCAGATTCAAAGCGCCCGTAGCCGTAACCAGTAAAGGGTTTCTCGACCACCATATCGATCGCTTGCGGGTAGATGGATGACCTTACGTCCTCTAATTTAGCTTTTTCTTTAACGAGTTCTCCTGAGCCAGAAGAGGAGAATACGATTCCTAATATGATCCCCAGTGCTACAGAAGCTAGCCATCCCCAAAAACGTTTTGTGGTCGCAAATCGATATAGATATGGAGCAATCAAAAACAAACACAGTATCCCCGCTAGCCATCCAGTTCTCGATGCAAGCACAATGAGCAGAGGGACGGTTAAAGCAGGAATGATATAAAGTAGCGTAACGTCGCTGATTTTTGCTTGGTATTTGATAGGTTGACGAGCTAGCAAGTACCCTGACAACACAAATCCAGTTGCTAGAAAACTGGCCATCACGTTGGGCTGTTGGAAGATACCGTAGGGGCGATTACGCTCGGTGTTGTACCAAATAGGTTGCCTTCTTCCAATACCAAATATTGGAAATAACCAAACAGAGCCTCAATGGTTACTGCAATAACAATAAACCAGAGTAGCCGCTGCTTGTGCTTATTGCTGAACTGAAACTGTTGCAGTGTGACAAATAGCAACAGCCCGCCCCAAAGGCCAAGCAGCCGGCTAGAGGATGCGAGTATTGAAGCGTTGGGGTAAAAAACTGGAATGGTGAGAACCACGCAGACAATAAACAAACCAACGGTGAGTTTTGAATAACGTAGCTCTTGATTGGTGGCTAATTGATATAGGCCGATGGCTAACGTGAAGCTGATGGCGAGCCACGTTGTCGCATTAAATGATAGCGCTAAACCTGCCCCGCCAGGATTTGGCATGAAAAAATGCATGGCGATAATAAAGACAACCGCTAAAGAAATGAGAAAGCGTCGATTTAAAGGCACTTTAGGAGCACAAGGCTCAAGCTGAGTGCCGTTCACGTGTACAGTTGCCATAGCGTCCTTTCAAAACAGAATAATGTCCAAATAAAAAGAGACTAGCATTTGCTAGTCTCTCTATCTTACTGTTTTTTATTACTTCAACATAGGCTTTAAAAAGCGTGCAGTGTGCGAACCTTCGACCTGAGCGACATCTTCGGGTGTGCCTCGTGCAATAATTTCACCACCACCTTGGCCGCCTTCAGGGCCTAGATCGACAATCCAGTCTGCTGTTTTGATGACATCGAGGTTGTGTTCGATCACCACCACAGTATTGCCATGATCGCGCAATCGATGCAGTACAGTCAGCAGTTGCTGAATATCGTGGAAGTGCAGACCTGTGGTCGGTTCATCGAGAATATATAGCGTTTTGCCTGTATCGCGTTTAGATAGCTCACGTGCTAGTTTGACACGCTGCGCTTCACCACCAGATAGCGTGGTTGCAGCTTGACCAAGGCGAATGTACGACAAGCCAACGTCCATCAGAGTTTGCAGCTTACGGGCAATGACAGGTACCGGGTCAAAAAATTCGCGCGCATCCTCAACGGTCATGTCGAGCACTTGGTCGATACTCTTACCTTTATAACGAACTTCTAGAGTTTCACGGTTGTAGCGCTTACCTTTACACGAATCACAAGGGACGTATACATCAGGTAGGAAGTGCATTTCTACCTTAATTACTCCATCGCCTTGGCAGGCCTCACAACGACCACCTCGAACGTTAAAGCTAAAGCGTCCCGGTTTGTAGCCACGAGAACGTGACTCTTGAGTACCGGCAAATAGTTCTCGAATTGGCGTGAAGATACCCGTATAGGTAGCAGGGTTAGAGCGAGGAGTTCGGCCAATAGGGCTCTGGTCAATATCGATAACCTTGTCGAAGTGCTCGAGGCCCTTAATCTGCTTATAAGCAGAAGGCTTAGCCGTGGTTGCCCCATTGAGTTCGGTGTGGGCAATCTTAAAGAAAGTATCATTAATTAGTGTTGATTTGCCTGAGCCTGATACGCCCGTAATACAAGTAAATAGGCCGACTGGCAAAGAAAGGTTGACGTCTTTCAGGTTATTGCCGCTTGCTCCAATCAGCTCGACGGTTTTCTTCTTATCTGCTTTGGTACGTTCTTTAGGCACTGAGATCTCTTTAGCACCACTCAAATATTGCCCTGTCAGAGAGTTTGGATTGGCAATGACCTCTTCCATTGTGCCTTCAGCCACAACGTTACCACCATGAACGCCAGCACCTGGGCCGATATCAATGACGTAGTCGGCACAGCGAATCGCATCTTCATCATGCTCAACAACCAATACAGTGTTACCTAGATCGCGCAGGTGGGTCAATGTTTTCAGTAGTCGCTCGTTATCACGCTGGTGTAAACCGATTGAAGGTTCGTCCAGCACATACATGACACCGACTAATCCTGCGCCGATTTGGCTCGCCAGTCTAATACGTTGTGCTTCTCCGCCAGACAGGGTTTCAGCACTGCGAGATAAGTTTAAGTAGTTTAATCCTACATTGACTAGGAAATGGAGTCGGTCATTTATCTCCTTCATTACCTTTTCGGCAATTTGGGCACGTTGGCCTTCCAATTCGAGCGTTTGGAAGAAGTTCAATGCATCGGCAATACTCAGCTCAACAATCTGGGGCAGTGTAGTTTCGCCAATAAATACATTACGCGCCTCTAATCTCAAACGAGTACCGCCGCAGCTTGAGCAAGACTTAGTGGAGATGTATTTGGCGAGGTCTTCTCTAACCGCGTTTGATTCTGTATCGCGGTAGCGACGCTCTAAAGTATTGAGAATCCCTTCAAACGGGTGACGTTTAACACGGATGTCCCCTCGATCATTTACATATTTAAATTCAACCTCAGTTCTTCCCGAGCCCTTCAAGATGATCTGCTGGGTCTTTTTCGGTAGCTTTTTGAATGGCGTGTTGAGATCGAAATCAAAATGCTCGGAAAGAGCAGTGAGCATTTGAAAGTAGTAGTAGTTCTTTTGATCCCAGCCACGAATTGCCCCTTCAGCAAGGCTGAGGTTGTCATCTTGGATTACTCGATCCGCATCAAAATACTGCTGTACCCCTAAGCCGTCACAGGTTGGACATGCGCCAGCTGGGTTGTTGAATGAAAATAGGCGAGGCTCTAGCTCTTCCATACTGTAGCCACAGTGCGGGCAAGAGAAGTTAGCTGAGAATACGATCTCTTCATCATCGCCGTCCATTGGAGCAACGACAGCAATACCGCCCGAAAGCTCCAGCGTGGTTTCAAAAGACTCGGCTAGGCGTTGTTTCAGATCGTCGCGAACCTTAAAGCGGTCAACGACGACTTCGATGGTGTGCTTTTTATGCAGTTCAAGTGTTGGTGGATCGGAAAGATCGCAAGTTTCGCCATCGATGCGAGCACGAATAAAACCTTGAGCAGAAAGGTTTTCTAAAGTCTTAACGTGCTCACCCTTACGCTCCTTAACGATAGGAGCAAGCAGCATCATTTTCGAACCAGCAGGCAATTCCAGTACTTTGTCTACCATTTGCGAGATGGTTTGAGCGGCTAGCGGTACATGATGGTCAGGACAACGAGGCTCGCCCACACGTGCATACAGTAGTCTGAGGTAGTCGTATACTTCGGTAATGGTACCAACGGTTGAACGCGGGTTATGGGAAGTTGACTTCTGTTCAATAGAAATAGCAGGAGATAAGCCTTCGATATGGTCAACATCTGGCTTTTCCATGAGTGAGAGGAACTGACGAGCATAGGCAGATAGAGATTCTACATAGCGTCTTTGTCCTTCTGCATACAGAGTATCGAAAGCTAAAGATGACTTACCAGAGCCAGAAAGCCCAGTCACTACAATGAGTTTATCGCGAGGGATAGTGAGGTTGATGTCTTTAAGGTTATGGGTTCGGGCGCCCCGGATTTCTATCTGGTCCATCTTCAGTGCTCAATGAAAAACGTATTGACGCAAGTATTACATAGTGTGATTAATGTGCAAAGAAATACTGGATAAAAAAACAGTTAAATAGTTAGAATTAAGACAACAAAAAAAGCAGCCATAATTGGCTGCTTTTTCACTAGAAGGTTGAGCTTACTGCTCTTTCGTCGTCGATTGTTTATCGAGTTCTGACTTCTTCTCATCTTTCAGGTAAAGATTTTCAAAGCAGTAGTTGGTCGCTTCTATGTAGCCTTCAACACTACCACAATCAAAGCGTTGTCCTTTGAATTTATACGCAAGAACACAGCCTGCTTTGGCTTGTTTAAGTAACGCATCAGTAATTTGGATTTCTCCGCCCTTACCTGGCTCAGTTTGCTCAATCAGCTCAAAAATATCCGGAGTTAAGATGTAACGACCAATGATCGCAAGATTGCTTGGCGCAGTACCTGGTTCTGGTTTCTCAACCATATCATCAACACGGAACAGGTCGTCTTTAATCATTTCACCTGATATTACGCCGTACTTATGAGTTTCATCTTCAGGGACTTCTTGCACCGCAACAATTGAGCAGCGGAACTGCTTATATAGCGCTACCATTTGTGCAAGTACACCTTGTTGTTCGTTAACACAAAGGTCATCGGCAAGAACGACAGCAAACGGCTCATCGCCGACTAACTCACGGCCAGTTAGAATGGCATGACCTAAACCTTTCATTTCACGTTGACGAATGTAAGTGAAGTTAGCGCTGTCGATAATTTCACGAATGTCTACCAGCAGCTCTTCCTTATTGGTGCCATTAATCTGATGTTCTAGCTCATAGTTCTTATCGAAGTGATCCATGATGGAATGTTTGCCACGACCAGTAACAATACACATGCCGTCCATGCCTGCTTGAATGGCTTCTTCAACGCCATATTCAATAAGCGGTTTGTTGACGACTGGCATCATCTCTTTTGGCATAGATTTGGTTGCTGGAAGGAAACGTGTTCCATAACCCGCTGCGGGGAAAAGGCACTTCTTGATCATTGTATAACCCTTTTTGCCCGCATCATTTCTTGTGCGGGCTTTTTATGAACCGAATTGTCTTTGGGGGCTTAAATAGCTAAGACGTTAAATTTTGATTGGCCCATGCTATGCTTGAACGCGATTTTTAACAGAGAGTTTTTTGAAAATCTGATAAAGGTGGGATTTTACCGTGAATTCACTGATGAAAAGACTGTCCGCTATCTGTGTATTTGAACCGCCAGATTGCAAACTGCGGAGTATTTGTAATTCCCGCGTTGTGAGATCCACTGTTACAGGAGAGGTATTGGTATCCACTACATGGCGATAATAGTGCAAAAGCTGACTGGCCACTTTTCTTGGTAGCCAGTTCTGGCTGTTAATGATTTCGCCACAACCCTTAGCGATTTCCTCGATCGAATCTGCTTTATAGAACAGACCTTTTAAATTTCCGAAGGTGAGCAGTTCTTCCGTAGTGAGGCGTTGCTCGACATTGAATACAATGGTTTCGTAATTTTTGTTTGTCAGCGGCAAGTTCAGAACTTGTTTACGTAACTGTTTATGAGACTGGTAGTCAATGAGCAAGATTTTGTGTCGATGCGTCGGGGAGGCCTGCATTAGTTCTTGGGCCTCTATAATGGGGATGGTGATTCTTAGAGCGCTCTGAATATCAGCAACATAAGGGTAATCTAGGGTTTTATCCTCACATAAAAAGTAAATAGTACGCGCATAGGTACTCTTTCCCATTTTGATTCCTTTTTATTGGTTATTATTTGGCGCCTAACATGAATGAGAAACCCAATAAGTGCGAATTGAGAACGTTAATTTGCGTCTAGTTTCATATTGATAGGTAATGGAGACATTTGTCATTAGACCTAGCCTTGGAGGATCATCAAAAAATTGCACTAGATCTTAACTACCTAAAGATGATTTGAGGCTTAGAGCGTGGATTGACATTTGTGCGAATAAGAAAGCGTGCTATCCTAGTGCGCTATTTTTATAACACTCGTGAATCAAGACGGAGCGAAACATGGCAAGCCGTGGAGTAAACAAAGTTATCTTAGTGGGTAATCTAGGTAACGACCCTGAAATTCGATACATGCCTAGCGGTGGTGCTGTGGCAAACATTACGATTGCGACGTCTGAATCGTGGCGTGATAAAGCGACTGGTGAACAGCGCGAAAAAACAGAATGGCACCGTGTTGCGCTGTTTGGAAAATTGGCTGAAGTAGCGGGTGAATACCTACGTAAAGGTTCACAAGTATACATTGAAGGCCAACTTCAGACTCGTAAATGGCAAGATCAAAGTGGCCAAGACCGTTACACAACTGAAGTTGTAGTACAGGGCTTCAATGGCGTAATGCAAATGCTAGGTGGCCGAGCTCAGGGTGGTGCTCCAGGTCAGCAGATGGGCGGACAAGCACCTCAACAAGGCGGTTGGGGCCAACCTCAGCAACCTGCGATGCAACAGCCACAACAGCCTCAGCAGCAAGCGCCACAGAAACAGCAAGCTCCGTCACAAGCTCAGCCACAATACAATGAGCCACCAATGGATTTTGACGACGATATCCCATTCTAATCGTTTGATGTTGAAAAAAAGCCGCGGATTCCGCGGTTTTTTTATATAGTAAACAATCAGCTAATCAATAATTTTACATGTTTCATATCATTGATTTGCACCTCACTTGGGACTTAGCTCAAGCACTGCATTGAAAAGGAATTCAAGGTCTATGAGGTACACCCCGACCTTAAAGCTTAGTACGCGTCTAGTCGCGTTCGTTACCGTCATTGTGATTAGCGCAATGTTTATCCTGTTTATTGGTGGCACGCTATCAATCAAACGGATCGGACATGACTACTTGAACCACTACCTAGAAGGGATTGTGGACGTTGTTGACAAAGAAATGAGTGATCCCGAGGCCGCTTCATCGATGCAAAGGTGGATGCCTAAGCTTCTTAAAGCATCAAATATCGTTGAGATGGAGCTATCGTCAACCGCGGGTGTGGTTTACCGTTTTAAAGACACATCTTCAAATGTTCCCAAAGAGCGATTGTTTAGTCGTGATTTTGACTTAGAGCGTAACAGTGGTTATCAAATCAATCTAAAAGCGGTCCCACCTTATTTCGATGTAAGTTATTCCTTTAGCACATTATGGAGTATCACCTTAGCGGTAGTGCTGGTGATTTTTTGCTTGATGCGCGGTGTTAAATGGTTGAAAGAGCAATTACATGGCTCGGAGCTATTGGAAGAGCGAGGTAGGATGATCCTTGCTGGGCGTGTTGAACAACATGCGAAAGGGGACTTGAGAGAGTGGCCTTTTACCGCCAGTGAAGCGCTCGATGTGCTGATCGAGGAGCTTCAAGATGCTCGTCAAGAGCGCAGCCGTTTCGACACTTTCATACGTACTCAAACCTTCCTAGATCAATTAACTGGTACGGCAAATCGAGTCTTGTTTGATAACAAACTCGAGTCAACTTTGTCTGAAGCAGGTGCGCATGGTGGTGTAATGCTGCTGCGTATTGATGACTGGGGTGATATTCAAGATGAGAGCGGTAAAAAGGCCGCAGATGATTTTGTCGTCGAGGTCGGCGAAGGTTTATCGAACATCTTACAACGCTACCCTGATGTGATGTTGTCTCGCTATTACGATTCCGATTTTGCTATTTTTGCCCCAAGCTTAGGAACGAAAGAGATTGGGCACTAGCCGCAAGTTGCTTGAAACAACTAGAAAAAATTGTTCCTCCTGAGCCCTTAGAACCTGATAACTGGTGTCATGTTGGCGTAACTATGTTCCAAGAGGGTGAGCGCAGGGCAAGATCCTAGATGAAGCTGAAACCGCGTTGAAGAGCGCTCAATTGCAGCGTATTAATACTTGGACACGTTACCAAAAAGAGGCTAACCCGACCCATGAGCGTGGTAGCGTGAGATGGCGTACTTTGTTTGATAAAGCGCTATGCCCAAGTAAGCTCTACATTTTTGAACAGCCTTGTTACCTCATTGGTGAAAATCGCAGCAAATCCCTGCTTCATCATGAGTTGTTTGTTCGAATCGACGATCCTGATGCAGGAGTCATTAAAGCGTCTAGATTTAGCTCAGCTATTGAGACTGTCGGCTATCAAACCATTCTAGATAAAGCGGTTTTTTCTCTTATAGTCAAATTCTTGAGGGCGTCAAATAATCGCTTGTGTTATTCTATTAACCTGTACGTTGTTCCGTTTGCAGAAAAAAAGTACGTTCGATGGTTTAGAGATGAATTGTTGCAGCTTCCAATGGAAACTCGGCGTCGACTGACTTTTGAGTTGAGTGAATCAAGCTTGGTCAAACATCTGGATTATATGCGTCCAGTTGTGAAGATGGTAGCAGGAATGGGATGTAAAGTGTGTGTAGGGCAAGCCGGACGCTCAATTGTCAGCACTCACTATTTAAAAGATCTTGAAATAGACTACCTTAAATTACATAGAAGCTTGATAAAACAGATTGATCGACGTGATGAAAACCAACTCTTTGTTCGAAGCTTGCTTGGTGCATCAGCCGGAACAAAAACGAAAGTGATTGCCGTCGGTGTTGATACAAGACAAGAGCGAAATACATTATTAGATCTTGGTATTCAAGGTGTTCAAGGGCGTTTCTATCAACCGGAACAACAGTTGATTCCGAAAGTTGAACAACAGACAGCAGAAGTAAAACCGGTACAAAAAGTCACAATTGGCCGCAGAAATCGCTGGCGTAAGAAGTAAAGAACTAGACGATGGACATTAAGGCATTAGTTAAAAAACTCACCTCAAAAGCCTCAAACACGACGCGCGTTTTTGTCGTTGTGCAGCCCAGTGCAATCTATCTTTCCTCGCCAAGTTTATCGATTGAGGAAGATAAGGCAGAATTTCCAGTTGAGGGCGACTGGTTATCAACCCTTGAGCAAGCGATCTCCTCATTGAAAGCAGCGTCTTTGTCGATAGACGTTGTGCTCCATTCAAACTTGTATCAAAGCTACCAGATTGATAAACCAAACGTTCCAAGAGAAGAGTGGAGTTCGGCACTGCCCTTTCTTCTAAAAGATCTTATCACTGAAAAAGTGACCGATATCGTTGCTGATGCTGCTTTAGTTCCCGGAAATAGCAAAGTCCAAGCCTACGTTGTGGCGAAATCACTTGTGCTCGATCTTCTTCAGCGTGTGACAAGCTCTGGGCATACCATGGGGCGATTACTCATTGAAGACGACGTGTGGGGGCATTCTGCTGGGGAACTAAGCAACTTTTTACTGCTTCAACGTAGTAAAGACAGTAATTTCCGAGTCAGTGCCTTTGTTGACAATAAGTGTGCTTTCCAAAGAACGATGCGGGGCGTGGTCGCGCCGCTAACAGGCGTCGCGAGCAGTGCCTTACAGCTTGATGGCGTCGCGTTAGAACTTCAGCGCTCCATTGATTATCTCTCTTCTCAACTAAAGGGAACATCTCTACACCAGTTAAAAGTCTGCTGTGACGAGGAACAACACGACGAACTTGCCCAATCCTTGGATGAACGTTTGAGCGTTAAGGTCTCGCGCTTGTCCGAAAACGCAGAAATTAGCGGTCAAGTACTGGCGCAACATGTGGCGGAGATTGAATCGGATGATATCAACCTTTTCCCTGCTCACCTCCAACCTAAGCAAGAAAGATTCACGCTGGTTAACGTAGTCGCGGTATGGGCCTTAGTTGCGGTTATGCTGTTAGGTGGTTTTGGTTATTTCACAATGCAAAATAGCTCGCTTGAGAGTGAACTCAAAGTAGTTCAATCTGAACAGGCGAAGCTTAATTCTCAATTACGAAAATTACAGGGAAGACTGGCCGACCATAAGCCGTCAGCTGAAAAGATTGCCGCGGTTAATCGATTGAAATTAGAAGTTCAAGCACAACAGGGCGCGCTAAAAGCGGTCGGTGAATTTGATGAATCTCAGCAGCTAGGCTATTCAGGCATTATGCGCTCATTAGCGCAACTAGGGCGCAACGATATCTCACTCAACTACATTCTCATTGATGAACATAACTTGGATTTGAAAGGGCTTGCTCGTGATGCGCAAGCGATTCCAAACTGGGTTAACCAATTTAAAACAGAATTGAGTTTGATTGGTCGTGCTTTTGAGAAGCTGAACATTGCTCGCAACGAGAACAATATTATTACCTTTGAGTTGAAAACCAAGGGGGGTACTCAGTAATGAATCAAACTTGGCAGATGTTTGGTGATAAGTTTAGCGCATTGAGTGAGCGTGAAAAATGGCTTATTTCAGGTTGTGGTTTAGTTGCCATTGTGATGCTTCTATTTACGCTGGTTTTAGAGCCGAGTGTGATTAAACATGGTGATTTAAAGAAGCAACTTCAAAGTCAATCGCAGCACAATCAAAAGACTGAAGCTGATATCTTATTGGCGACAGCAAAACTCAAACGCGATCCTGACCAAGACATTGATATTGAGCTTGAGAAGTTATCTAAACAGAGCCTTCAGCAGGCATCAGAGCTTGAGCAAATATTAGGAACACTTATTACTCCTTCACAAATGGCAATAATGCTAGAAGGCGTCTTAGCTGGAACCAGTGGTTTAGACCTGGTCTCTCTTGAGTCGCAAGCTGCGGAGCTTATCTCTGGGACGCAAGAGGCGAGTCACTACAATGGTTATTATATTCACCCTGTTCGTTTAGAGCTTACAGGCGACTATTTCTCAGTTCTTAAATACCTAGAGACGCTAGAGTCTTTACCAGTGAACTATTATTGGAGAAGCTTTAAGTATTCGGTAGAAGAGTACCCGAAAGCGCGTTTGACCCTTGAGGTTTATACATTGGGCACAAGACAGGAGTTCATTGGTGGGTAAAACTCTCATTTTACTTTTGGCTAGTTTTTTGAGTGCAAACCTTTGGGCATCTCAAGACCCGACGGCTCCACTAGCTGGGAGGCGCCAGAAGAGAAGCCAAAAGCTGTAACGAAAACCGTTTATCAGTTACCTACCCTAAAAGGGATAACTTGTAGGCCGGCAAATGTTTGTCAGGCGGTGTTGAATACGAGTGTAGTCAGTCAGGGTGAGAGCTATCGTGGTTATCATGTGCACTCCATAAACCATGAAACAGTCACTCTCACTCGCAATGGCAAAAGCTGGAAGCTTGAGCTGTTTTCACTTGATATAAAGAATTAAGGTATTCGTAGTCCTATGCGTAAAGTCGTACTAGCCATACTTACTATCTCAATTGCGGGGTGTTCAATGGGGCACAGAGACCCTGTTGAAGCTAAACAAGCGTTGAATGAGGCTGTGAATGAAAGTAATAGCCGTAGCTTGCAGGAGCTGCCTGCGTCTGTACAAGCGGATTTGATGCCGGATTTAGACAGCGTTGATAACCTTGGCCCAGAAACTATCAAACGTTTTCGTATTAAAGCTGATAATGTTAGTGCGCGAGCATTCTTTGCTAGCCTAGTGAAGGGAACAGAATTCAGTGCTGCCATTCATCCAAGCGTTGACGGCAATATTACGGTTAATTTAACGGATGTGTCTCTGGATGAAGTGTTGTCTGTCATTCAAGATATGTACGGGTACGAGATTGAGAAGACAGGCAAAGTCATTCAAGTTTACCCTGCGGGCCTAAGAACCGTTACGATTCCTGTAGATTACTTGCAGTTTAAGCGTAGTGGCCGCTCACTGACCTCTATTACGACCGGCACAATAACCAATACGGATACTGGTTCAAGCTCATCGTCTTCAAATAATTCCTCATCGAGTTCGTCATCAAGTCGCTCATCAAGCAGTTCCAATACATCTAAGGGTGGCACGGAAATAGAAACGTTGAGTGAAAGTGATTTCTGGCCTCAACTGCAAACTGCCGTTGCTCAGCTTATCGGTTCTGGTAGCGGTCAAAGTGTCGTAGTGACACCACAAGCGAGTGTTATTACCGTTCGAGCTTACCCAGACGAAATTCGTGAAGTTCGTAATTTCCTAGGTATTTCACAACAGCGAATGCATCGTCAGGTGATTTTAGAAGCGAAGATTCTAGAAGTGACCCTGAGTGATGGCTATCAACAGGGCATAAATTGGTCGAATATGTCGTTTGGTAATGGCGACGTTGTTATTGATCGTTTGGGAGATGCAGTTACCGGGCTTCCTGGATTGGACCCGATCGGTAGTTTATTAGGTGGACAGACCAACGTAACTATCTCCGATGGTAGCTTTGAAGCCGTATTAAGCTTCATGGCGACCCAAGGAGACTTAAACGTGCTGTCGAGCCCACGAGTGACTGCCGCAAATAATCAGAAAGCGGTAATTAAAGTGGGTACGGATGAGTACTACGTGACTGATTTATCGAGTGTGGTTGGAAGCGGCGATAACTCAGAGCCTTCACCAGAAGTCGAGTTGACCCCTTTCTTCTCCGGTATTTCTTTGGATGTGACGCCACAAATTGATGACCAAGGTAACGTCTTGCTGCATGTACACCCTGCGGTTATTGAGGTTGACGAACAAGTTAAAGAGATTGGTTATGGCAACACCAGTATTACTCTGCCTTTGGCTCGAAGCTCGATTCGTGAGTCAGACTCGGTAATACGCGCACAAGATGGTGATGTTGTGGTGATCGGTGGCCTGATGAAATCGAACACTATCGATCAAGTTTCTAAGGTTCCATTCTTAGGTGACGTACCTGCATTAGGGCACCTGTTTAGAAATACCACCAAGCTAACAGAGAAAACGGAGTTGGTTATATTACTTAAACCGACAGTTGTAGGGGTGGATACTTGGCAGAAAGAGCTTGAGCGTTCGAGAGATCTCCTACAAGAGTGGTTCCCAGACCAGTAGTCATAAGCGCAAAAGGTCAGAGCACGAAAGGTCATTATGTATCTTGAATATTATGGATTTGACCAATACCCGTTTCATTTAACCCCAAATACCGAACTGTTTTTGGGGTTGCCACCTCACTTTGAGGCGATTCAAGTCGTGCTCTCTGCGCTTGATATGGGTGAAGGCTTAATCAAAGTGACGGGGGAGGTCGGAACAGGTAAGACGATGGTATGTCGTATGTTGGTCAATCAAATGGATGACTCAACAGAACTCGTCTACTTACCCAACTCAGCGTTAACAGGCAGAGAATTAAGACAAGCTGTGGCGCAAGAATTGAAAATTCAAGTGCGTGATGAGTTGTCGATAGTCGATGATATTCAGAAAAAGTTGATCGAGCTAGCGGCTCAAGACAAGCGTGTAGTCGTTCTCGTGGATGAAGCACAAGCATTGGATGACGAAGCATTGGAAGTGTTGCGGCTGTTCGGAAATTTAGAAACCGAGCAGCAAAAGCTGTTGCAAATTGTCCTCTTTGGTCAGCCTGAACTTGATCAGAGGTTGTCGCTGCATCATTTAAGGCAATTTCGTCAACGAATTACGTTTAGTGCGAACTTAAGAGGCTTATCCGTCGAAGAAACCGTAGCTTATATCGATAATCGATTAAGTAAAGCTGGTGGAGCGACAGACCTATTGAGTTTGCGTCAGAAGAAAGCGATATGGAAATCCGCGCTAGGAATTCCACGGTTGATCAATCAAATCTGTCACAAAGCGCTTTTGATGTCGTGTAATTCTAGCTTGTCAAAAGTTTCCAATGACCAGCTATTTTCCGCTATCCATGATACTTATGATAGCTGCAAACCAAAATTTAAAAGCCCACTAATTTGGGGTGGACATCCCTTGAATGATTGGATGTGAGTGAATGGACGTGAGTGAACGAACATGAGTGAAATTAATAGCGCGTTATCTCAGCTATCAAAAAATCAGGGGCGAAAAGCGGCACTTGAACCTGCTCATGTGACTAAGTTTAAGAAACCAGCTTGGCCTTGGTTATTGGGTGGATTTGCAATGAGCCTAGCCGTAGGAGGCTGGGCTGTTTCACAGCAGCAAGAAGAGATTCACCAAGCGGTTATCGTTGATGAGAATGTAAATTACGATAAGAGCGAAGGTACTCAAGAGCATGCTGCGCTTGTCGAGGTAACGTCTCCGTCACCAACAACGCGTTTAGCTCCCGAGGTCAGCATCAAGGTCGCCCAGTCATCTGTCGAGGCTTTTGAAGATGATTCTGTTTTGCCCAAGCCTATAACGGAAACTAAAGTTACCGCCGTAAGCCCCAAGGATGAACGTGCAGCCAAAAGCTTGAAGAATTCTCAGGTAACCCCAGTGCCAAAGCCTCAAGCACCAAGACATACAGAATCCACGGGAAAATCGATTCAAGAACCCATGTTATTGGCGCAAGTCTCTAATACCAAAGCTCAACCTATGGCTTCTAGTCAAGCAGCAGGTGAAAGCGAAGGCGTTGTCGTTATAAAACAAGTAGAGTTAACGCCAACTGAACTCGCTGAGAAGGCGGTCATCCGAGCAGAGAAAGCCATTGACGGTAACAATCTAAAGTTGGCTTTATCGGAGTATAACAACGCTTTACGTTACAACCCGACAGATGAAGTGACTCGCCAAAAATTGGCTGCGCTTTATTACGGCCAAGCCAATACACGCAAAGCGTTTGACTTACTGCAGGCTGGCATTCGACTCGATAATGACAGTGAAGCGTTGAGAATTGCTCTTTCAAAACTGTTGGTTAGAGAAAACCAGCAAGAAGCGGCTTTAACACCTCTGCTTCATCTACCACCAAGACCTTCTCGTGATTATCTTTCCCTTCGCGCGGCATTAGCGCAAAAGTCGAATCAAGATGACATTGCATTAGAGAGCTATCAAAGCTTAGTAAAAGTAGATGCTGACAATGCCCGTTGGTGGCTCGGACTAGCGATTCAAGAGGAGCGTGCGAGTAACCCGAAAGCGGCGGAACAATCGTATAAATCTGCATTATCTAAAGTAGGCTTATCGAGCCAGTCCCAGCAGTTTGTGAGAGAGCGGATTCGGATTTTGGCAGAACAACAGGAGCTATCAAGTGCAGATTAAGTTACGTAAACGTCTTGGTGATTTGCTGGTTGAAGAGCAAATTATTACTGAGCAGCAAGTCGAAGATGCACTGGTTGCTCAGAAAAAAACAGGACGCAAATTGGGTGACACGCTCATTGAACTCGGGTTCTTAACTGAGAATCAAATGCTGACCTTCCTGTCACAACAGCTTGATCTTCCTTTGATTGACCTGAGTCGAGCCAATGTCGATATTGATGCGGTGCAAGTTCTGCCTGAAGTACATGCCAGACGATTGCGCGCCTTGGTTATTGGCCGTAATGGGGACACGCTCAGAGTTGCCATGAGTGACCCTGCTGACTTGTTTGCTCAAGAAGCTTTGCTGAGTCAGCTTCCTCATTATGGGCTTGAATTTGTCATTGCACCCGAGAAGCAGTTAGTTGAAGGATTCGATCGTTATTATCGCCGTACTAAAGAGATCGCCTCTTTTGCGGAACAGCTACAAGCCGAGCATCAAGTTACAGAAGCGTTTGATTTCGACATTACCGATGAAGACAGTGATGAAGTTACCGTTGTTAAGTTGATTAACTCGCTATTTGAAGATGCGATTCAAGTAGGCGCCTCCGATATTCACATTGAGCCGGATGCAAGTGTGTTGAGACTTCGCCAGCGTATAGATGGCGTGTTGCATGAAACCTTGCTTAATGAGGTGAATATCGCCTCGGCGCTAGTGTTGCGTCTCAAGTTGATGGCGAATCTCGATATTTCTGAAAAGCGTTTGCCGCAAGATGGTCGCTTTAACATCCGCGCCAAAGGCCAATCAGTGGATATTCGTATGTCGACCATGCCGGTTCAACATGGTGAGTCGGTGGTAATGCGTTTACTTAACCAGTCAGCAGGTGTTCGTAAGCTAGAAGAGTCAGGCTTGCCACCTGAACTGTTGAGTAAATTACGCACTCAGTTGAAACGTCCGCATGGCATGATATTGGTTACTGGCCCGACAGGCTCGGGTAAAACAACCACCCTTTATGGCGCGCTGACTGAGCTAAACGAACCGGGCAAAAAAATCATCACGGCAGAAGATCCTGTTGAATATCGTTTGCCAAGGGTCAACCAAGTTCAGGTTAATCCAAAGATAGACTTAGACTTTTCTACGGTGCTAAGAACCTTCCTGCGTCAAGATCCAGATATCATTTTAGTGGGTGAGATGCGTGACCAAGAAACAGTCGAGATTGGTCTTCGAGCGGCTCTAACGGGTCACTTGGTTTTAAGTACACTGCACACTAATGATGCGGTCGATAGTGCGCTACGTATGATGGATATGGGCGCACCAGGTTATTTGGTTGCAAGTGCGGTTCGCGCCGTAGTTGCTCAACGTCTGGTGAGAAAGATCTGTCCTGACTGTAAAACAGAAGATCATGTCGATGAATCCCGCAGCCAATGGCTTGCGAGTCGCTTTCCAAATCAGGCTCAGGCGACCTTCCAAAAAGGCCGTGGTTGTCAGAATTGCAACTTAACGGGCTACCGGGGCCGAATTGGTGTGTTCGAACTTCTTGAACTTGAACAAGAGATGATGGATGCCTTAAGAGCCAATGATGCGGTTCAATTCGCTGAAAAGGCACGCGCTTCAAAGAATTACAAACCGCTTCTTGCTTCGGCAATGGAGCTAGCGCTTCAAGGAATAGTGAGCTTAGATGAAGTCATGACGCTTGGTGAAGGTGATACTTCGGGCAGTAGTAAAGCGATTTATTTGTAGGATGGGTAAGTAGGTAGATGCCAATTTTTCGTTATCAAGGCCGCAATTTAGATGGTTCAAAAGGCGGTTGGGGAAGTCGAAGCTGCGACCCAAGAGCTTGCTGCGGAAGCGGTAATGAACAAGGGCGTGATACCGACATCCATTACCGCAGGTAAGCAAGGCTCTGCTTTAAGTATCGATCTCAAAGATATATTTACGCCAAGTGTGCCGTTAGAAGTACTGGTTATTTTCTGTCGACAGTTGTACAGCTTAACGAAAGCGGGGGTTCCCCTGCTTCGTTCTATGAAGGGTCTAACTCAGAATTGTGCCAATAAACAGCTCAAGGAAGCATTGGAAGAGGTAACTAATGAGTTGACCAATGGCCGAAGCTTATCAGGAGCGATGCAACTGCACAGTAAGGTGTTTAGCCCTTTGTTTGTCTCAATGATCAGTGTTGGTGAAAATACCGGTCGTTTGGATCAGGCATTAATGCAGTTGGCGGGTTATTACGAACAAGAAGTTGAGACGCGAAAGCGAATTAAAACTGCGATGCGCTACCCAACGTTTGTGATCAGCTTTATTTTGGTGGCCCTGTTCATTTTGAATATTAAAGTGATCCCCCAGTTTTCGAGTATGTTTAGCCGTTTTGGCGTAGATCTGCCGTTACCGACTCAAATCCTTATTGGGATGTCTAACTTCTTCGTTAACTACTGGGCAGTGATGGTCGGTTGCATTGTTGGTGGTATGTTTGCGTTTCGTGCTTGGATTCAAACAGCAAGAGGACGTGAAAAATGGGATAGGATGCGATTGCGTTTCCCAATAGTCGGCGATGTTGTCAATAGAGCCCAGCTTTCTCGATTCTCAAGAACCTTTGCTTTGATGCTTAAAGCAGGGGTGCCGCTCAACCAATCTTTAGCGTTGTCAGCTGAAGCTTTAGATAACAAGTATCTTGAAGGAAAACTGCTTGAAATGAAGGCTTCAATTGAAGCAGGTAGTACAGTTTCTTCAACCGCTATTAACAGCCAGATATTTACGCCATTGGTTATTCAGATGATTTCTGTCGGGGAAGAAACCGGTCGTATTGATGAGCTATTGCTAGAAGTCGCCGATTTTTATGATCGTGAAGTCGATTATGATTTAAAAACCCTAACAGCGCGGATTGAACCGATTCTTTTGGTGATTGTCGCGGGTATGGTGTTAATTCTTGCGTTGGGTATCTTCCTACCGATGTGGGGAATGCTTGATGCAATTAAAGGGTAATGGCGCGAAATGGTAAGAGGTCGTACGCGGCTTGTTATATGGTTGTTGTTGGTAGTGATCTTGCTTATGACTCTAATGACCCTATGGCGCCCCATAGAACAACGAGCGAGTGACACGGCTTTGCTTGTTGCGAGTAAGCGAATATTGGATCGCGCAAACTACTATAAACAAGAATGGCTATTAAAAAAGCAGCCAAAGCGTCTATCCTTACAAGGAAAAAGGTCACAAGAGCAAGTGGTTGATTTCAGCGAATCGGGATGGCCAGTTGTGATAGATGATCAAGCTAACATTGATTGTGTAGCGTGGTTGAATCTTCTGTATCCCGAAGAAAGGATACTGGAATACGTGCCAGTTCAAATAAATAACGTATCCAAGAATGATTATTACTTGTGTGAATACAGTTATACTCAGAATGTTATTTTAGTTATGAGTTTGAAACATAATAGGTTTTCGGTAAGCGTCGGGTTTTCGTCAAATTAGATTTTTTTGACACTTTCTGATGGCCGAACGATACAAAATCCGTATAATACGCCGTACGAAATAGTGAGTAGAGTAGTTATGTATCAAAGACAGTCAGGTTTTTCATTGGTAGAACTTGTTGTGGTTATCGTTGTGGTCGGTTTGCTTGCTGTTGCTGCATTACCTCGTTTTCTAGACGTCACCGATGAAGCCAAAAAAGCAAGTATCGAAGGTGTTGCTGGTGGTTTTGCAACGGGTGTTTTGTCTGCACGAGCGCAGTGGGAAGCGGAAGCTAGGCCTTCTGTGACCTTAAGTACTGAAAAATACAACACGGTTGACTATGACGGCGTTGATTTCTGGCTCACGCGTTCAACAGAGAGCAACGGCAGTAGCACTGGATTTCGTGATGGATATCCATATGCACTCAATCCTAATGATACAAATTACCCAACGAGCATTACAAATCAATCATGCGTCGATTTGATGGAAAACTTGTTGCAGAACCCTCCAAAAGTTGACACAGTCGATAATGCTCCAAATGATTCAAATGTAAAATATTCTGCACAAGCTGATAACGCAAATTCCACTTGTACTTATATCCAATTGGAAGGAACGACAGAACATCAGTTTGTATATGAAATCGAAACAGGTCGTGTGACCGTAACACTGCAGTAAGACTGCGTAGTAGTAATAAACATAGAGAGAAAAAGCTATGAAAAGACAAGGCGGTTTCACCCTAATCGAACTAGTGGTGGTAATTGTTATTCTAGGTATTCTTGCAGTGACTGCAGCACCACGATTCTTGAATATTCAAGATGATGCAAGAAAAGCAACACTTGAAGGTCTGGCTGGAGCAATGCAAGGGGCTGCAGGTATTGTTTATGGTAAGTCAGCAATTGATGGAATCGAAGGCAACGTAAGTGGAAGTGTTAGCTTAAGTGGCGATAGTATTGCTGTAGTATACGGTTACCCTACTGCAACAGAAGATAACTTGGAAAAAATTGTTACTGGCCTTGCATCTGATGGAGACTTCCAACGTATTAAAGAAGTGAGTAGCGATGCTCCAATTAGTGCTACTTATGGATTGCCAGATTACACTACTTGGTGTGTTCAATACCAAGATGCCACTTCTACTGCAGAAAATGTTATTTCTGTCATTAGTGGTGCTAACTGCGCTAACCCATAGATACGTTAGAAGGCCAGCATCGCTGGCCTTTTTTATTTGGTTATAAAAAATCTTCTATTAATCAGCCCTATATCCTTTCTTTACTACATAACTCCCTTATAATTTATTTGTTTTCCTAATATTGGTAAGTCTATGGAAAGGCAGAAAAATGACGGCTTTACTCTTGTCGAACTGATTGTAGTCATCATTTTGGTGGGTATTGTCTCTGCCTATGCTGCCAGCCGATATATTGGTGTGGGAAGTTTCTCTGCCTATGCTGCTCAAGAGCAAGTCATCTCTGTTATTCGCCAAGTTCAAGTCAATCGAATGCAGTCTAATTTAGGTGATAGCAGTGCAAATGATAGCTTCATTCTATCCATCCAAAATGAGTGCTTGGGATCTGTCGAAGGCTGTAACCAGGCCGATGGCTCCCGCAGCGACAGCATCCGTTATAATAACGTGACTTTCAGCCCTACTGCTCAAATCACATTCGATCTTCTCGGTAACCCTGAAGGTGCAATGAGCGCCGGTGTTTCTATTACGATAAGTGCACCAAGCAGCCAAACTCAAGTTTGTATTAATGGGCAAGGGTTTGTTTGGGGGTGTTAATGAACCATACACGTGGCTTTACTCTAATTGAAAGTGTCATTGTGATAGTGATTATGGGAATCGCGATGATCACTATGTCGAGCTTACTATCTCCCCAACTCGCACGATCTGGCAGTTCACACTACCAAACACGTGCTGCTGCACTTGGGCAAAGTTTAATGACTCAAATTCTGGCCAGAAGCTTTGATGAAGAGAGCGATGAAAATGGCGGTTTGATTCGTTGTTCCTCGTCGGACAGCGGCGCGCCCGATTGTACTTTACAAGATAATTTTGGCCCAGATGATGGTGAAGATCCGGAAAACTTCAACGATGTCGATGACTATAAGGGTTGTTGGGAGCCTGAAGGTACCAACGGGTGTGGTGACTTGAATCGACTACTTAGTGGCACAGACACTCCCGGCGCAACGACCTATAAAAACTTCCGTGTTGAAATAGATGTGGTGTACAACAACGTTGACTATCCAAACTGGAGCATGAAGCGTGTCGATATGACAATCCAAGCGAGTAATCAACCGGAGCTGAACTTTTCAGGTTATAGGGGGAATTATTGATGAGAAAAGTACGCTCTTATCAATCGGCCTTTACCCTTATTGAAATGATCCTCACACTGGTTGTCGGGGGATATTGGTCTTGGGTATTGCAGGCTTTGTTGAGCTAGGGACGAAAGGCTATGCCGACTCTGTGGATCGCTATCGGTTGCAAACTCAAGCTAAGTTTGTGATTGAGAAAATGTCCCGTGAAGTTCGTCATGCAGTGCCCAATTTGTTTTACGAGGAGGTAGAGGATGATACTACTTGCGTAAGCTTTTACCCAATAGACTACTCTGGCTTTTATGCTATATCTGGCGCAGATATCAATTTCATTGTGGGCACTTCGGGAGCCGCTAGTACTAATATTATTGATGCCGGCCGTTTTCTCATTATTAACCCAACCAGTATTGATGATTTGTCTAATGCAATTGAGCTTGAAAGTTCAATTGTGTCGATTTCAGGCGCAACATACACAATCAGTGGCGCGGCAAGCAGTTTAGGCAGTACCTCTGTTGCCAACCGACACTATATTTACAGTGATGAGGTAAAATATTGCGTGACCTCCCCCTTGATTACTCGCAATGGTACTTGGGTTGCCGACAGTGTTGAATCTGGAGATTTTCGGTATGTCGAGGCCAATATGCAGCGCGGTGGATTGGTGAATATGGAGCTGCTTTTCTCACAAAATGGAGAAGAAACCAATTACCAACAAGATGTGCAGGTGCTCAATGTCCCATAAACGTAATTGTGAGCCACAAAGATTCAAGCACCCCTCACAACAGAGAGGCAGCTTATATATCGTCGTCATCTTCGTTTTAGTGGTAATGGGGTTTCTTGCGACAAGCTTAAGTCGGGTTGAGTGGTCTGACAGTGATAGCCGAACGAGAGATGTATTGGGTACTCAAGCTTGGCTGTTAGCGCATTCTGTGAACGAGTATGTGCTTACGGAATTTTATCCATTAACGGCCTCTGCCAGTGTGAGCACAGTCTGTGGAGGGATTGATAATCATGATACAACGCCATCTTCAGTTGTGCTGAATGCCGAGAATATGCTCACCGAATTTGCGAGTTGCCGTTCCGTAGACTTAACCTGTATATCGATAGGCGCGCTTGATGAAAGTGAATACTTCCAAGTGACGAGTCGAATCACTTGCGGATCTGGCATAAGTGAAGTAGAGCGTATTCAAGAGATATGGGTTAGGGAGTAGTCATGTACCGTCTGAAATATTTATCTCTCTTTTTTCTTATCCTTTATCTATTCTAGCTTTTTGTATGCAGCAGATTTTGATGAGGATACCTGTGAAGTACTTAGATCGGACTCTGACTTTTCAGTTTATTTTGAAATAGAAGAAGCTGAATTTGAAGAGACAATTTGGGCTGAGAAGGGAACTGGCGCTGATAATAAGCCAGATATCGCTTTGTGGACAGATGACCCTTCCGTTATCAATGATTACAGTTATGTTATTCGAACGCGAGACTCAGACGCTATTCCCATAGAAGAAGATGGAGATTATAAAGTTTGGCTTACTTATGAAAATAATGGTAACAAGTCTGGTTTGGTCACTTATTACCAGTGGTCAAATGGCTCTTGGATTTATATATCGGAAGCGCAGGCAGATTTGTCGGATTTAAGCTCTGTACATATCGATATTGAAGGGGATGAGACGGAAGAACTAGCGTGTTCTGAAGGGCTTGAGCCACCTACCTCAGTACCTGAGTATTCCGACAATGCTCTTTATGAATTTGGTACTGCGCAATGTAACTTGACCAATGGCGTTAGCTGTACCATTCCGTTTACTCAGGACTATACGCTCGCCCCCTTAGTGTTCGTCATGCCAACCATTGATACGGTAGAGCCAGATGAAGACAAACCAGCCACGCTTTATATCTCCTCTGAAGTCACGGCAGACTCCACTTCAGTCCAAATTAGTAAAGATACTGTCAATATCCCTCAGATGGACAATGATGTGGCTATTACAGAGGTCAGTTATCTCATCATTGAACCTGGAGTCGCGAACTTTAATGGTCATACCGTTGTAGCAGGCTACGTCAATACGGATGCTGAAAACTCGAAGTCTGATTCAGGCTCTTCAGCTCAAGTGAATTATGCTGATTTTGGTTTTGATGGTTCATTGTCAAGCCCAGTTGTTCTTCATCAAATACAAACACGAGAAAACGGCGATAAGTGGATGACCTCCGGGAAATTAGGTAGAACGGATGACACATCCGTTCGTCTGTTTTTTGAGCTGTCCGCGTCAAAAGATGATGACCACGACTATGACGAAGAAAAAATAGCCTTCATAGCGACTGAAGCCGTATCTGCTTTGCAGATTGGCGATTACAACGTTGAGTTCAAGCGTGGCTTTAGCAATCCAAGTCAAACAGGTGACGACCCGATGAATGACGCCTGTACTAAAGGTTATGCGGATGTAGGTCTTGATCGAGTAGACGGTATTATCGGTAAAAAGCAAGAACGTCGCGGTGGTCATGGCGGTTGGACAAGACGCTGTGAGATAAAAGATAACAATCAAGTTAGCTTTGTGATTGACGAAGACTTCAGCAATCGTGGCCATTTGAGAGAAGAAATTGGTTACTTTGCTTTTGAGCAAAAAAGGCTGGATATCGATTACTGTGAGTATTTCCCTGAACCTGCGCAAAGCTGGAAAGCACTAGGTCAGCTGAACTTACGAAGTAGTGGTATCACTATAGAAGGTTGGTCAGCTGATTATGAACTCAACTACCTCGATGGTGACACTTTAGGTGTTCCTTTTGAGGGAACAGAAGATGCAAATAGTGAATATCATTTAACTGAAAGTTGTATTACATCTGAAGGCGAAAAAGATTGTGTACTTAGCGTGGGAGGCTCGCCACCTCTTGTCTCTGATCCTATCAATTTGACGCCAGATTGGGGAACATTGGAGCTTACTGTGGATAACTTAAACTTTTCTACTGTCTGTGACGGTGTTGCAGAGTGTGAAACGGATGAAACAGGAGGAGTTAAAACTCTTACTATATTGGACTCTTTGTCGTCATTGACAGTGAGTGCATACGGTGGAGCAATTACCGTCGAATTTGCGGCCAAGACTGGCGACTACGGAGTCAGCATTGAATCTTATTTATCTGATGGCGCGGTGAATAACTATTTCAATGCAAATTCCAGCTACACCTTCGGTACGTTTGGTTACGACGGTTCTGGGGCGACAGTGTCCACAGAAACTGGCGTGGTACTTAACATTGTCTCCAGTTATTCTCAATCAAATGCGGTGCCCTTCACCGACGTAGATGGCACTAGGGATTTGATCATTTATGGCCCACAAGCATCTATTACGTTTAGAACCCAAGATGATAATGACATTATTGCTCAAGTATTAGCAGATACCCTAGAGTTCACGAACAAGAGTGTTCTTCGAGGTGCTGCAACGTCTAATAATCTGATTTTTAATGTCTCTGGGTCTCAAATTATTGGAGAGGGGCTTGTTTAACCCCGCCGCCAACTGACGACTACGAACTCCGTCTAACTCCTTCAATCGATATATCACTGACCTGTGATGTCGTTGAAGCGACGGCGACAATATATAAGAATGGAAGTATCGACACCTCTTATGGCGGGACGGTTTACCTTGAAGTGGACGGAACGCAAGTAGATAGTACAAATGCAGCCTCCGGAGTTGCAACCTTTGACGTTGAGTCTACCGTGGTTAAGACAGCATCGGTTCGTGCCTATACCACGCCTAGTTCAGATACGATCGAAGACACAGCGAGCTACGAATATGTCCCTTATTTATTGGATATCATCCCATCCCCTCTGGGAGTTATTGCTAGTCATCCAGAAGACATTGAGATCCGTCCGCTAGAGTGTAGCAGTGGGGGAAGTCCAATTAGTTCCACCAAGTACGAGGGTGTAACTGATGTAGAGTTATCCAATCTGAGCTACAGCTTGCCTAGCAACCCTGACAATAAAGCCTCTTTGTCACTTCTAAACCACAGTGACGTTTGGGTAGATGTGTCTGAAAACAGCACCACGACAACCACGTTGGAGTTTAAAGTAGTGAGTGGTGAAGTTGTTGCGGAGTCTCAAATTAGATATCCGGAATCTGGTCAAGTTTCTTACTCGCTTTCAAGTGATTACTGTATCGATGACGGTGAAGGTGGTCAGCTTTGCGAAACTTCAACGGGCAGTCAGCAGATCCAATCTCGGCCATGGACCTTCGCACTATGTAGTGCTGAAGATGATACGACTATTGCAGGCACTGCATCGGGTGGAAATGGCTATTTAGCCTCCGGAGAGCTGTTTGATATTCAAGTTGTGCCGATAGCTTGGGACGGTTCTGGTTCGATTACAGGCGCGATAGATACGACTAACCTATGTGGTGAAACGGTGACTGAGAACTTCTTCATGGCTGGTGCGCCGACTGCTAATGTTGTAATGAGCCACGCAGTTGATACTCCATCTGGGGGAAATGATGGCAACTTAGCTGGGACCTTGGAGAAAGATCATGATAACAAGTCCAGTGCTGGAAATTATTATGATTATTCCAACCTAGCGTGGGATGAAGTTGGCAGTATTCAACTTCAAGCGGATACAGAGTCGAGCTATTTTGGCATGGATATCAACCAAGGCTATCGTAACTTTGGTCGTTTTTATCCGGCGCTATTTACCGTTATAAGCACGACTTGGACTTATCCGAATTCCCCTGGAACATTCGTTTACATGGGACAGCCTTTTGATGGCATAGAATTCAAAGTTGAAGCCTTTACTACTGGCGGTGGCCCAGTTCAGAACTATTCAGATAGTGGTTATTCAGTGCAAACCAGCTTTAACCTTTTTGAGGATAGTACTGAGTTTGCTTCGCGCTTTGTATCACCAAGTATGAATGAAGATGGTTGGGACTTAGTTGATAGTAGTCGTTCGATTGGTACTTTTAGTTTTGGTACGGCAAGTGATTGCTCAAGTGCAATATGTTGGAACAAGCGTACTGACTTTGTTGAAGATGGGCCGTTTAACTCAGCGGAAAGCATCGAAGATTCATTAATCTCGGTCAGTGCGGACTCTCCAGTGGATCCAGTGAACTATACGTCAGACGGTGAAAAACTTACTGAACAACCAGATATTCGATTTGGTCGAATTGCTCTTCAAGACGTGGGCAGTATTGAAGGCAATACCTTTGGTGTTCCGCTGGCAGTGGAATACTGGAATGGTAGCCGATTCTTATCCAATACAGATGATTCATCGACGGACTATGATGGTAGTCACTACTGCTATAAAGTGATTCGTTCTGATTTGACCAATAATGCAGCATTAAGTGGTTCTGGCACGGTGAGTTTAGGTGAGTCTAATGAGCTTAAGGCGAGCCAAACCGATGCGGCCCGTGAGCAGATCCGTTTTTGGTTAACCTTGGACAGCACCGCGGGTGAAAATGGAGAGAGCGATTCTTGTGCGGCTGGAGATAATGAACTACCTTGGCTACGTTACAATTGGGATGGCTCAGACTCCGATGAGGAAGATCCTTCAGCGGTGGTGACTTTTGGCATTCACCGCGGTAACGATAAGGTGATCTTCCGTGGTGAATCTGGACTAACTGGGCAATAATTTCTGTAAATAATTGGTGGTAAGTTAGGAATCTGTTAGAAAATGCGGATTTCAGTCCATCTTTACGCTTCAATGCCTTGCTGTGATGGCAAGGCATTGGTACATTTAGTGCAATTTTTATCTTCTAATTCTTGCAGGACGAGCGAAGAATATGTTCAAAAAACTTCGTGGCATGTTTTCAAATGACCTATCGATCGATTTAGGTACTGCCAACACTCTTATTTACGTTAAAGGACAAGGTATTGTCCTAGACGAACCTTCCGTTGTTGCTATTCGCCAAGACCGCGCACGCGCTGGAAAAAGCGTAGCTGCAGTTGGGCATGCAGCGAAACAGATGCTAGGTCGTACACCTGGTAACATTTCTGCTATTCGTCCGATGAAAGATGGCGTTATCGCCGATTTCTACGTGACTGAAAAAATGCTTCAGCACTTCATTAAGCAAGTTCATGACAACAGTGTTCTAAAACCAAGCCCACGCGTTTTGGTTTGTGTTCCTTGTGGTTCTACTCAAGTTGAGCGTCGTGCAATTCGTGAATCTGCTCTAGGTGCGGGAGCACGCGAAGTGTACCTAATTGACGAGCCTATGGCGGCAGCAATCGGTGCAGGCCTACGTGTATCTGAGCCAACAGGTTCTATGGTTGTGGATATCGGTGGTGGTACGACCGAAGTTGCGGTTATCTCACTAAATGGTGTGGTTTACTCATCTTCAGTGCGAATTGGTGGTGACCGTTTCGATGAAGCGATCATTAACTATGTACGTCGTAACTACGGCAGCTTGATTGGTGAAGCGACGGCTGAAAAAATTAAACATGAAATCGGTTCAGCATACCCAGGTGATGAAGTTCAAGAGATTGAAGTTCGCGGCCGTAACTTAGCGGAAGGTGTACCACGCAGCTTTAGTCTAAACTCTAATGAGATCTTAGAGGCGCTTCAAGAACCACTTACAGGTATCGTGTCTGCTGTGATGGTTGCACTTGAGCAGTGTCCACCGGAGCTAGCTTCTGATATTTCGGAAAATGGTATGGTGCTAACGGGTGGTGGCGCGTTACTTAAAGATCTCGATCGCCTACTAACCGAAGAAACGGGTATTCCTGTCGTTGTAGCTGAAGATCCACTAACGTGTGTTGCTCTTGGCGGTGGTAAAGCGCTTGAGATGATCGACATGCACGGTGGCGATCTATTTAGCGAAGAGTAATTTACTCAAGTTTTTCGGCTTTAATGCCGTTAACTTCATACTTCAGCCAATGGATTTTAGGATCTCGATAGAATGAAGCCAATTTTTGGCACAGGACCTTCACTTCAATTTCGCCTATTCCTAGCGGTTATTCTATCAGCCAGCCTTATGCTGGCTGATAGTCGTTTAGGTGCGTTTTCAAATGTTCGCTATTTATTGAACAGTCTTGTTGCCCCAATCCAATACGCAGCCGATTTGCCACGAACGATGTTCGATGGCTTCTATGAGCGCTTTCATAGCCGTCAGCAGTTGATGGAAACCAGTCGTAGTTTGAAGCGAGAAGTACTTCGTTTAAAAAGCGACATGATTTTGCTCGAGCAGTATCAAGAAGAAAACCAGCGCTTACGTAAGCTTTTAGGTTCATCATTCGTCCGTGATGAAAAGAAAGTAGTGACGGAAGTGATGGCTGTTGATACCTCTCCATATCGTCATCAAGTTGTGATTGATAAAGGTAGGATCGATGGTGTTTATGTTGGCCAGCCAGTGATTAACGACAAAGGTATTGTTGGCCAAGTGACGTTTGTTGCCGCTCACAATAGTCGAGTATTGCTACTGACAGACAGCAACAGTGCGATTCCGGTTCAAGTGATTCGAAATGATATTCGCGTTATTGCGTCGGGTAATGGGCAGGTCGATAAGATTCAGCTAGAACACATCCCAACCAGTACTGATATTCAAGAGGGCGATCTTCTCGTTACGTCCGGTCTCGGTGGTGTTTACCCAGAAGGTTATCCAGTCGCGCATGTTTCGTCGGTGGAGCATGATACGCAACGTGAGTTTGCGGCTATTGAGGCTGATCCTGTGGTGGATTTTGAACGATTACGTTACTTACTACTCATTTGGCCAAATGAGTCGCGACAAGAGAAGGTCCTATTGGCAGACCCTGAACAATTAGAACAAGGGGAAAGTGATGGCGAGTAGGATTTTACAAAGTCGCATTGCGATTGGTTGCTCTTTTGTTATTGCATTAGTACTTCAAACCATCCCTTGGCCGGGTATTTTCGATGTCTTAAGACCATCTTGGCTGCTGCTGGTGACATGTTATTGGGTTTTGGCGTTGCCACATCGTGTTAATGTGGGTAGCGCTTTGATTGTTGGCCTGCTTTGGGATTTGCTCCTCGGTTCAACCTTGGGTATTCGCGGTATGATGATGTCTATCGTTATCTACTTGGTTGCGCTGAACTTTTTGGTACTGCGAAATATGGCGCTTTGGCAGCAAGCCGTCATTATAGGCCTGCTTTCGATGCTCCTTGAGGTGCTGATTTTCGGCGGCGAATATCTGATTCAAGATGTGACATTTAATCCACTGGCTCTATGGAGTGGTTTAATTAACTGCGTTCTATGGCCTTGCTATTCTTATTGATGCGCCGAGTAAGACGTCAGTGGCATGTGAAGTAGCTTATTTTCAGTGATAACAGCGTCAACTAGACCATCGTCAACTGGGCCGTTGAGAGTATTGGTAAATGAATAAAAAGATTGTATTAGCGTCTGGATCGCCGCGCCGTAAAGAGCTATTGGCTCAGCTAGGCTACGACTTTGATATTGAAGTGAGTGATATCGAAGAGCAAAGAAGTGAGGGTGAATCTCCTCACCAATACGTTGAGCGTCTATCCAAAGATAAAGCACTGGCGGTTTTGGGCGAACGATCCTCGGTGAGTGACAAAGCGGATAACATCGTCATCGGGTCCGATACAATCGTCGTGCAAGGTGAGAGTGTTTTAGAAAAACCGAGAGATTTTTCTCACTCTAAGCAGATGCTGCAACAGCTGTCAGGTCAAAGTCACCAAGTGATGACCGCAGTGACGGTAGCTACAAAAAATAAAGTAAGCTCAGTTGTGGTCACAACTGATGTGTGGTTTAAGCCTCTGTCGGATGAAGAAATAGAACAATATTGGCAGTCGGGTGAGCCATGCGATAAGGCTGGCAGTTATGGAATACAAGGTTTAGGCGGGCGTTTTGTTACCCGTATTGAAGGCAGCTACTATGCAGTTGTTGGCTTACCTTTATTTGAAACTGACCAGCTACTGCAAGAATTTTTATAATTTTAAATTTTGAGGTGCTCTCATGAGTGCAGAGTTGCTGTTAAACGTGACCCCGAGTGAAACTCGTGTGGCCATGATTGAAGGGGGCGTCCTTCAAGAAATACATGTTGAGCGCGAAGCAAAACGTGGAATCGTAGGAAACATCTACAAAGGTAAAGTGAGTCGCGTTTTACCCGGAATGCAGGCTGCATTCGTCGATATCGGCTTAGATAAAGCCGCATTTTTGCATGCGTCGGATATTGTTCCCCATACCGAGTGTGTTGCGGAAAATGAGAAACAGCAGTTTCAAGTGAGAGACATCTCAGAGCTGGTTCGTCAGGGCCAAGACATTGTGGTTCAAGTGGTGAAAGACCCACTCGGCACAAAAGGCGCTCGCTTAACTACGGATATCACTCTGCCGTCGCGCTATTTGGTTTTCATGCCGGGGGCTGGCCATGTAGGTGTATCTCAGCGTATTGAAAGTGAGAAAGAGCGTAATCGCTTAAAGAAAGTGGTTTCTCACTACTGTGATGAACACGGTGGCTTTATTATTCGTACCGCTGCAGAAGGAGCAGACGAAAAAGAGCTTTCTCAAGATGCCGCTTTCCTAAAGCGTTTATGGTTGAAAATCATTGAACGCCGTTCTAAGTACAAAACCAAATCAACGTTATATGGCGAACTTGGCTTAGCACAGCGTATCCTTCGTGATTTTGTTGGCACTGAACTAAACAAAATAATGGTCGACTCGCGTTTAGAGTTTGAAAATCTTGCTGAGTTTACGTCTGAATATGTACCGGAACTGACTGAAAAGTTGGAACTGTATGAAGGTGATAAGCCAATCTTCGACATGTACGACACTGAAAATGAAATTCAGCGCTCTCTTGACCGTAAGGTAGAGCTTAAGTCTGGTGGCTATCTGATTATCGATCAGACAGAAGCGATGACCACTGTTGACATTAACACGGGTGCATTCGTTGGGCGTCGTAACCTTGAAGAAACCATCTTCAACACCAATATTGAAGCCACCCAAGCTATTGCGAGGCAGCTAAGGCTACGAAACCTTGGTGGTATTATCATTATCGACTTTATCGACATGAGCTCTGAAGAGCACCGTAAGCGTGTAGTTACTTCTTTAGAGGCAGCTCTTGATAAAGATCGCGTTAAAACCAACATCAATGGTTTTACCAACCTTGGCCTAGTCGAGATGACGCGAAAACGCACACGAGAAAGTATTGAACATGTTCTGTGTTCTACTTGTCCAACTTGTGAAGGGCGTGGCAGCGTCAAAACTGTCGAAACAGTTTGCTTTGAAATTCTGCGTGAAATAACTCGTGTGAATAGAGCTTACGATGCCGATAAGTTTGTTGTTTATGCAGCACCAGCCGTGGCTGAAACCTTGGAAGGCGATGAGTCTCACGCGTTAGCAGAGCTTGAAGTCTTTATTGGTAAGCAAGTTAGAATTCAGGCTGAAGCACTGTATGTGCAAGAGCAGTTTGATGTAGTAATGATGTAATTGGTTGAACAGTGAGCGTTAGTTTTACTCGCGTTATGCGAACCATCTTATGGCTGTTGGTGACAATATTGGTCTTGTTGGCCTGTGTTGTTACCTCATTGCGCGTAATGCTACCGCAGCTCGATCGTTTTCAACCGGAAATTCAATACTGGGTTAACAAAAACAGTGGGTTTGAGTTTCAAATAGAGCAGGTGAGTGGTTTTTGGCGAAATACTCATCCATCCCTTTCATTGATTGGAATGCAAGCCAGTGCTCCTGAACAATCAGAAATGCACCTGTCAGCCGCTCAAATCGATATTGAATTTGACCTCATTCATTCCATTTTGCAGATGCAACCTGTGGTTGCTGATCTCTCCATTCATGGTTTAAAACTCGATATTAGTTCGATTGACTGGCTGTCAGTGGCAAGCGGCGACGATTCACCTCAGCAGGCTAGTTCAAGCGATCAAAATACGGTTGAGCGAATCAATAATCTATTTTTACGCCAACTGGATGACTTTTCGGTTTTCGATTCTCGATTGGTTTACCAAGCTGTCGATGGCGGAATACGTGAGCTGGATATTAGCCGCCTGCAGTGGCGTAACTTCGGCCGTCGTCATTTAGCTGAAGGTATTGTTAGCATTGCGGATGCTAATCTCAACTCTTTGTCAGTAAGTGCTAACTTTGTCGATAACGGTTCGTTAACCGATATATCCGGTGAGTTTTATGTTTCAGCACAAAACATTCGCGTCACACCTTGGTTAACTAAGTATCTAAAAGAAGAGACAGGTATTGAAAGTGGACAAGTCAGCTTTAATAGTTGGCTAACGCTACAAAATAATCGTCCCACCAATGCGTATGTTGAATTAGAACCGTCTGAACTAAGTTGGAAAGATGAAGAAAAGCACGATTTGATAATTGAATCTGGTGTTTTTCAGTTAAGTCCAAAAGAAAGTGGTTGGATAGTAAATGGTCACTCACTTCAAGTGAGAACCGACGATACGCCATGGCCATCTTTAGACGTCGCGTTTGATTGGCAACCAGAGCAATGGCGTTTAAATGTCTCTCAATTAGATATTGCCGCTTTAACGCCTATAGTGAAGCTCATTCCTGAATCAGAAGCTACGTCTGAAATGCTTGAAACGCTTAAACTTGGTGGCCTAGTTGAAGACCTTCGCGTTTCGATGGGAAGTGATATTGAGTCATTAAGATACTCTGCAGACCTATCTCGCGGCACTATTGCTCAGTGGGAGCTCTTACCTGGTATTCATCATTTATCAGCCTCTATCCATGGTGGAGTCGATCAAGCAGTGGCCTCCGTTTCATTGATTGACGATGTGCTTCCTTATGGTGACGTATTCCAAGCGCCATTGAACATGAAGCAAGCCCAAGTCGACATTGTTTGGCAAAAGGCTGGAGATGATTGGTCTTTGTGGGCGGATAAGGTCACCGCTGCTACACCAGACTTACAAGTGCTTGGCGCGTTTCGTTTAGATTTTCCTAAAGATAAAAGTCCTTTCTTATCCTTCTACGCTGAAGCTGATTTGTATAACGCCAGCGAAACTTGGCGTTATTTACCGACTTTGGCTCTCGGGCGGAGTTTAACTGATTACTTATCTACGGCAATTCAAGCCGGTCGCGTTAATACTTCCAAGCTCATTTGGTATGGAGAGCTAGGCAATTTTCCTTACCATGATAACAATGGCATGTTCCAAGCTTGGGTTGGTTTGAAAGACGCAAAGTTCAGCTTTGATACTGCTTGGCCTCCTATTACAGACCTACAACTCGATCTCCTATTCCAAAACGATGCCATGTATTTGGACTCACACGATGCCACTTTGATGGATGTGCAAGGACAACGAATTACAGGTCGTATTCCTGAGCTTTCAGGTGACGGTCATATTGAGATAGAGGCCAAAGCGAAAGCGAAAGGGAATGCCGTTCGTGATTATATGACGTCCTCGCCATTAGTTGATTCCGTTGGTGCAGCGTTGACAGCGGTTCAAGTGAGTGGTGATGTCAGTTCTGAGTTTCAATTGTTTATCCCGTTTGATGATCGCGAGGCGCGAGCTTGGGGATACGCTGATCTAAACAGTAATCATGTAGAAATTGAAACACCGCCGATGACACTGGAATCTGTGAGTGGACGAATTGAGTTTGATAATGATGTCGTGACGGGTGCAGGACTTGAAGCAAACTTACTCGAACAGCCAGTATCGATCGATTTTGCCGGTGAGAATGCGGGCTCAGGTTATGCAGTAGCCATTGATGTGCTTGGTGATTGGGAAGTCGAGCCGCTCTATCCCTATGTTGGTGAGCGTTGGTTAAGTCGCTTAGATGGTCATGCCCAATGGCATACCGAAGTCGATATTCAGCTTAACGATGTAGGCTTTACCTACCAAGTGGATCTTGTTACTGATCTGAAAGGGTTAAGCAGTGATTATCCTGCGCCGCTCAAGCGCGAAGTAGGCACCGAAGGACAGTTGAAACTGCAGGCGTCGGGTAACCAAGAAACAATCACCGCTCGACTGGAGCTGCCGCAAGCAAAATATCAAGCGGAAATCGATATTCGCCCAGATACGCCTGTGTTGAAAGCAACGAATCTCATCTTGGGTAATGGCAGCTTCAAGATAAGCCCGGTTGTTGGTCATCAAATGCAAGTGCGCACTCACTCATTTGATCTAGACTCTTGGCTTGAATATATCAATCAGCCGGTACCCCAAAAGAAAGCCGCGCTAGATGAGATGAATACCCCAACTATACCCTCGGCTAAGCGAGTCGACATTAACGCGAAAGAGGTGTTGCTAGGGGGCGTCACCTGGAATGATGTGGACTTCTCTGCGCGTAAAAAGGCATTGGGTTGGCATATGGAGCTCGATAGTCAAGAAGCTAAAGGTGAGGCTAACTACATTGAGCCTTATGATCTAACCGTCTCTCTTGAACGACTGCACTTGAACTTAGAAAACTCTAAGACGGATCTTGGTGAAAAGTCATTCCTAGATACATTAGACAAAGAAGAGCCGTTGATCTCTGACTTTGACCGCCATTTCCATCAGCATTTACCAAATCTAACGGTTCGGATAGACGACTTTTGGCTGCAAGGCTATAAAGTTGGCCAAGCCAACATGGACCTTCAGCGACGTGGCAACAAGCTCGTGTGGGAAGACATGACCTTTGTTAGCGGGAGTAATAAGGTCTCAGTGCAAGGAGAGTGGGCCCTTGAGGATGAGCTCAGCATAGTGAATTCAGCATTAGTATTGAGGGTGATAATAACAGTGAGCTGATGGAGCGGTTTGGTATTCAAGCCGGGATTCAGCGCGCATCTTTTGAGTTTAAAGCCGATGCAAATTGGGATGGTGCCCCTTGGTCGATGCAAACCGAAACGTTAAACGGTACGGCTAATACTAAGTTTGGTAAAGGTGTGATATCCGATGTGAGTGGTGCGGCTCGTCTCCTTGGTTTGTTCAGTCTAGATTCTATCATCCGTAAAATGCAGCTCGACTTTACTGATGTCTTTGACAAAGGGATGGCGTTTAACTCCATTACGGGTAGCGGCAAGATGCAAAATGGCGTGTTTGTCACTAACGATATTAAGATGGACGCGGTTGCTGGTGAGATGACAATTAAAGGTCTTGCCGACTTGAATACACAGACTGTGGATGCAGAAGTTAACTTTGTACCAGATATTACCTCGGGTATTCCTGTACTGACAGCGTTTGCGGTGACGCCGCAAACGCTTTATACGTATTAGCCATCACAACCGTAATTTCACCAGTGGTAGAAGTCTTTACTCAAGTCAATTATCAGGTAATTGGTCCACTGGACTCTCCTACAGTGAGGGAGCTCTCACGAAGCAGAGGTGAGTATGAACTGCCAGAGAAGTTTAGAGAACAAGCTAACTAAAATCGGCTGAACGAAGGTAGTGGGCTGAAATGAGGATAGATGCATGGATCGCATTGGAATAATTCAAATGACTTCTGGGGCCAACCCAGATGACAACCTTGATTACATAGAACAGAAAATCGCGCACTTAGCATCGCAAGGCGCTCGTTGGATTGTGACTCCCGAGAATGCTATCGTGTTCGGCTCTAAGGCTGATTATCATCGGCATGCTGAAAAGTTAGGCTGTGGTTTGATACAACAGCGTCTCTCTAATCTTGCTAAACAGCATAAGGTTTGGCTGATTGTTGGCAGTATGCAATATTGACTGAACAGGGCGTATCAACAACGTGCTTAGTGATTGATTCTGACGGCGAGAGACAAGCTCATTACGATAAGCTACACATGTTTGATGTTGATGTTGCCGATAGCCACAAACAGTATCGAGAGTCAGCTATATTTAATGCAGGCGATGAAAGTGTCGTCGTCGACTCTCCTTTTGGACGCTTGGGCCTTAGCATTTGTTATGATGTGAGATTCCCTCATCTGTATTCGGAACTGGTGCAGAAGGGCGCGCAGATTATTATTGTGCCTGCGGCATTTACTGCGGTGACAGGGCAAGCTCATTGGGAGACTCTGTTAAGAGCTCGAGCTATTGAGACACAATGTTGGGTTGTTGCGGTTAATCAAGCGGGCACCCACCCTTGTGGTCGTCAAACATGGGGACACTCGATGGTAATCACGCCTTGGGGAGAGGTGACTGTGAGCGCTCAACAAGAAGCAGTTAGCTTTGTTGCGGAAATAGAATTAGCCCAAATTCAACAAATTCGAAGTGCCATGCCTGTTGCCCAACACGCAAGGTTTGAAAACAAGTTTAAAAGACAATAATACGAGCACACTATGACCATTAATCGCATTGAAGATGCACTACTTAAACCAGCGGGACTGAGCGAACAAGATATCGCTAACACGCTAGAGAGCATCGCAACACGCCAAATTGATTATGCTGATATCTATTTTCAGTCGAGCTGGCATGAGTCATTGGTGCTAGAAGACAGCATCATTAAAGACGGTTCGTTTAACATCGATTGTGGTGTTGGTGTTCGTGCGGTAACGGGAGAAAAAACCGGTTTCGCGTATTCAGACCAGATTCAACTGGAAGGCCTGAAACAAAGTGCGATTGCCGCGCGTGGTATTGCACAGCAAGGCCAAAATGGACGCGTGCAAGCGTTTAAGCGTAATGAGAACCAAAGTTACTACTCTGCGACTAACCCGCTGCAAAGTTGGGAAAAGCAGCAAAAAACAGAACTTCTGAAAGAGCTTGATGCTTATATCCGAACTAAAGAGCCTTTGATTCAGGAAGTTTTCGGTGAGCTTGAGTGGCGTGCACGAGCAGATGCTGGTGGCGGCGACTGATGGCACTTACGCTGGAGACATTCGTCCGCTGGTTCGTTTGTCGATTAGTGTACTTGCACAAAAAGGCGATCGTCGTGAGCGAGGCAGCTCAGGCGGTGGTGGTCGATTTGACTACGACTTCTTTATCTCAGAGCAAGACGGCCGTAAAGTGGCTTTCCAATATGCTGATGAGGCGATTCGCCAAGCTTTAGTGAACCTTGAGTCTGTCGCAGCACCTGCTGGTACAATGCCAGTAGTATTAGGTTCTGGTTGGCCGGGCGTATTGCTGCACGAAGCCGTTGGTCATGGCCTAGAAGGTGACTTTAACCGTAAAGAGTCGTCGGTATTCTCAGGAAAAGTTGGTCAGAAGGTGACGTCCGATCTTTGTACGATCGTTGATGATGGCACATTGAAAGATCTTCGTGGTTCGCTGAATGTGGACGATGAGGGTGTGTCTGGCCAGTACAATACACTGATTGAAAATGGCGTCCTTAAAGGTTACATGCAAGATAAACTGAATGCGCGTTTGATGGGTGTTAACCCAACGGGTAATGGCCGTCGTGAATCTTATGCGCACCTTCCTATGCCGCGTATGACAAACACTTACATGCTGCCAGGCCAACATACGCCAGAAGAGATCATTTCGACGGTGAAGAAGGGCCTTTATGCACCTAACTTTGGCGGTGGTCAGGTGGATATCACTTCGGGTAAGTTCGTATTCTCTGCATCAGAAGCTTACATGATCGAAAACGGTAAGATCACCCATCCAGTTAAGGGGGCGACTTTGATCGGTTCAGGTATTGAAGCGATGCAGCAAGTTTCTATGGTGGGCAACGATCTAAGTCTAGATCGTGGTGTAGGCGTATGTGGCAAAGCGGGACAGAGTGTTCCTGTAGGTGTTGGTCAGCCAACATTGAAGCTTGACGCGCTAACGGTTGGTGGTACTGATTAATCCCCCTTCACAATCCAATAAAAAAAGCTGCGTTGAACGCAGCTTTTTTGTGTGGGTGCCTAGTGCGTGTGATCTTTCGAGCTGATTTTTGCAGCACTTTGTGGGAAATTTATCCCGAGCTGAGGTTATTTAGATACCATCTCTTTCAATTGGGCAACTCATACAGCGAGCACCACCACGGCCGCGACCGAGCTCATTACCCGGAATGGTTAGCACCTCAATACCCGCCTTGTCGTATTTCTCGTTGGTGTACACATTGCGTTCGTAACCAATGACAACACCGGGCTTTACGGTTAAAACATTGTTGGCATCATTCCACTGTTCACGTTCTGCTTCGTAGCTATCACCGCCGGTTGTGATTATTTTTAAGTAATCCAGTTCTAGTGCATTCTCGATGGCGTGAATGTAACTTGGCACTTTTTCAACCTTCATGTCACCATCGTCTTTAGGTGTTAGACGCCAAGTATCGAGATCTTTACGCATGATTTCTGGATACACAGAGAAGGTATCAATATCCATATGCGTCATCACCGTATCTAAGTGCATACACGAACGATGCTTAGGTAAATCGACTGCAATCACTTCTTTTGCTTGACCATGCTTGAACAGGTTAGCAGCCAAATTCTCGACGCCCTGAGGTGTGGTACGTTCCGATATACCAATGAGGGCTGCCCCTTTACCAATGACTAATACGTCGCCGCCTTCTATATTGGCGTTATCATAGTGAAGATCTTCGTCGCCAAAGTACTTAATGAAATCTTGACCAGCAAAAACCGGATGCCAGCGATAGATGGCGCGCAAATGGTTGGTTTCTCTTTGACGAGCTGGTTTCATCATTGGGTTTAGGGAAACACCACCGTATACCCAACACGATGTGTCACGTGTGAATAGATGATTGGGAAGAGGCTCAATCACGAAATCGAGAGGTCGATGCATCTTAGGAAGCATTGAAGAGGATTTGATTGGCAACTCGGAATAGGCAAGGCCACCAAGAAGTACGGTTGCTAGGTGTTCATTGTCCATCTCAGCAAGATAGGTACGAAGATCTTTGGCAAATGTTGGCCCATAACGGAAATCTGAGATTTGATTCTTAAGAAGCCAAGCTCGAGCTTCAGCGACTTCCAATGTCTCTACCAATAAATCATGAAGAAGCAGTACTTCGACCCCTTGCTCTGTTAGCGTTTTCGCAAATGCATCGTGCTCTTCCCCTGCTGCTTCAACAGCCAGGACGTCATCAAACAGTAGCTCATGGCAGTTTGATGGCGTTAGGTGGGTGAGCGCTCGCTCAGGTCGATTTAATAATACTCGTCTTAGTTGGCCTACTTCAGACCCGACGTACAGCTTATTCATTTTGTATCCTTACATCTTTTCCAGCCGTTATTTATGACAAGCTTGTTATAAACTTGCAAGTTAATAATTTAGCAACTTAATCTGCTAAATATCATTTCTATGGTTTTAATGTTCGTGTATTGAGTGGGTTGTTTGTTTTAATTCTAAAATGATATCCGAGAATAACAGGGTATGAAGTGCTTGAATATGCGAAAACCCTAATGAACAGAATCGATTCTAGTTCTGATAAGCAGGCATAGCTATGCACAATAAAATTGAATATTGTGCTTCTTCTCCATGTTTATTCAATTATGGTGAGAATAAGCTATGCAGCCTAGCTCAATGATGATTCATATTGCTAAGTTTGACTTTGCTTGGGCTCACGGAGCTTTGTTCTGATTCGTGTAGAGTTTGATTTAATGTTAAATTTTTGTTTCTGTGATCTATGCAAAGTAGCGGGATCTAGAACAGCGTAAGAAAGATCACCGAGTGGAGCGATTCTTTGTGGCATTTCATTAAGATCCATGCCATATTCCGAGCCAATATAAATGATCATTACTCTGGAGAAACACTATGTCTCACGAAGATGAATATCTATCAGTAGAAGATTTAATTGAGATTCAAAAGGAAGAGACTCGCGATATTATTCAAGCATTACTTGAAGATGGCAGTGATCCAGATGCCTTATATGAAATTGAACACCACCTATTTGCGGAAGATTTTGCAACTCTAGAGAAGGCTGTTGTTGAAGCCTTCAAGATGGGCTTCGAAGTTCTAGAAGCAGAAGAAACCGAAGACGAAGATGGCAATAAGCTACTTTGCTGTGACGCGACCATGGAGTCAGCGTTAAACCCTGAAGCTATTGATGAGCAAGTTGAGAAGCTTGTTCATTTAGCGGAGAAGTACGACATCATCTACGATGGCTGGGGTACATACTACGAAGGTGAAGATGCCATCTACGATGAAGAAGATGATGAAGAGTAAGGTGACTTTGTTCTAATCGTTACATCGAAAGCCAGCTTTGAAGCTGGCTTTTTTGATCGTGAAAGTTTGCCAACCGTTATGATTTTGTTTCTCGCATACTATACCCAAGTGACTTCAAGATGCAGGATTCAGAGCGTTGCCACGGGTTCAAGTTCAAGGCAAATGACGCAGCGGAATAATGGATTCTTTCCAAGTCATTTAACGTAGGAATTGAATCCGTGACACGCTCCCGAAGGGCGAGTTTGCCTAGCTCGCACACTTTGTTAACGATTCTTAATTTAGAACCACTAGATTGTCGAATCGTTGCCGAGTTTGCAAACTAGGCAATTCTCGCTGAACAGGCATCTTGAGGTTACTTGGGTATACAGCCCTTTAGGTATATAATCGCCGAAATTGATCTAGCGCAAATAATTGAAATCATGCAAATACTCTTGGATGGCCTTTGGCAGCTTTCCCCATTGACCGATCTATCTATCCCTCAAGATGATCTTTCGTTTCCGGCTGCGCTCAGCAGTGTGTTACCAAATACACTATCGGAAGAGGAAGTGGCACAGCAAGAGTGGCATTTAATGCATGATATTGACGTAGATGAATCTCTTCTTAATTACCCAATCGCGGATTTTGTCATTTCTGGTGTCGATCACCATGCAGAAGTGCGTATCAATGGTGTAGCTGTGTTTGATTGTGATGCGACTCAATCTGAATATCGAAAGAACATCAAAGAGTACCTACAACTTGGGAGAAATCGAATCGAGATTCTTTTTCTAGAAGAAGAGGAAGACTTGCTCTTTGATGAAGACTTAATAACGGAAACCGATACTGCACCTTCTCAGGAGGTTGTATCTAAGAGGGCCTTTTCTAATAGAGCAATGGGTATTTGGAGTACGCCTTATGTGCACTTCATTAAGCATGTGCGCCTAGAAAGTATTGAAGCGGAGCAAGTATGGCATTATGCGGGCGGGTGTGAAGTATTGGTGCATCTTAACTTTGAGGTATTTTCGCCGGGATTGCTCTCTGCCAGTGTGAAGTTCAATGGAATGACTTTACAGCTCCCTATTGATATGCGCGCAAAAAGAGCGACTGCGGTATTCCAAGTTGAAGCACCAATTATTGCGGATATTGAGAAGCCAAATCTTGAGTCGCAATACATAATTGAAGTCTCGTTGGATGAGCAAAATTTAAAAATACCACTGTTGCTCAATCGAGAGTTATGCTGCACCAACGTTTAATCGTTACATCTTTGAAGTTAGCCTAGCCTCTGTATGGGCTCAGCAAGCGTAAGACGCAGCTGGCTGCTTGCGTTGCCAAACTCTTTCATGGAAATAGTAGGCGATCGTGTTGAACGTTGGTTCAATTGCAGCCATCACTCCGCCGATAAATGCGTCTCCAGTCAACAGATACACCACACTAAATGCCACGCTAAAATGCACGACGGCAAAGCTACTTGTTTTTATTTTCACTGAGTTTGCTAAGCGAGATAGGAATCGGCTTTTTTCCCACACTTTCTCATGAAAATAGAAGCTACAGTGTTCACGCTTGGCTCAATCATTGCGACCAAACTACCAATTAAGATATCGCCAGTAAGCACATAAGCAACTGTGAATGCGATAGTGAAGTGAATTGTGGCAAAGTTAAGTGTCTTTTTCATAATGAGCCTTTACGTCTAATGGAACACGGCAGTCTTATCTGATGTGTTTATTATTGATAATTATTCTCATTAATAAAAGTTGGTGTTTCCTATTGCTTCAATAGGTAAGCTCGTAGATAAAGAGTTCCCGTTTCACTTGGGCATTTCCATACGATTTCACCTATAAAAAATCCCACGAAAGCGTGGGATTTTTTGGTTAGAGCAATGGTGAGTTTAACCTTGAGGTTTAATTACCATGACATTGATCGGTGAGTTCTGAACGACTTTGCTCGCCACTGAGCCCAAGACAACTTTATCGATTTTTGATCGCTTATGGCTTGGCATCACAATAAGGTCAGCTCCCAACTTCTCGGCATGATCCAAGATAGTGGTGTAAGGTTTACCCTCAGCAACATGAACCTTGTATACGATTTCTTCTGGTATGTACTGACTGGCAAACTGTCTTAGCTGAGACTTAACGTCTTGCTTCATTTTTTGGGCAGCATCTTTGGGGAAGTAGGTTGCGACCATAGACATATGAATGCCAGGCAACACAGTAAGAAGATGAACTTCCGCGTTACCGTGCTTTGCATGCCATACGGCTTGTTCAACGGCTTTATCTGAAAAGCCTTTGTCATTTAGGTCTACAGGGACAAGGATTTGCTTATACATATTATTACCTGAATTAAGGTTTGATATCCTTTATAGAAAGGACCACCCAAGCAAGCTTGGATGGTCCATTGTTGCTACGCGCTAAGTTCATCCTTCTTTGCACGTCTCTTTGATTTAAGCCTAGACCAAATAAGATCAACAGCGTAGGGACAAAGACCCATTCTTTCATTGGGCGATCAGCTTCTTGAACCACCCATTTGATTTCCCAATCAAAGTCGATACCGGACGCTTCGGCAGGGCTGCCAAATTCGACCATATCAACAATCATTTTTCCGTCTTGCTCCATTAACATTAAGCCCATTGAAGCAATGCGATCATCGGCTGTTTTAGCATCATCTTCAAATGGCAGTCGCACGGTTTTTTCTACATAACGACCTTCTAAGTTTTCACCACCGACGCGAAGCTCTATAGTTTTACCGACTGGTAACTGCTCGGTGATTTGCGCGATTTCCGCACCCGGTGAAAGATCTTTCGCTGGGTAGATCATATCCCACCAGAAACCTGGTCGGAAGAAGGAAAAGGTTAGTACTAATAGCAGGACCGTTTCCCACCATTTGTTCTTAGTGAACCACCAACCTTGTGTTGCGGCTGAGAAGATCAACATCGCGATTACTGAAGAGACGACAGTTAAGGTTAGGTGCCACCATGATTCAATGCCCATTAGAAGAAGCTGAGTATTGAATACGAACATAAATGGTAAGATCGCGGTTCGAATATCGTAGGTGAAGCCTTGGATACCGGTACGAATTGGATCGGATTTCGCAATCGCAGCGGCGGCAAAAGCAGCTAAACCTACAGGTGGGGTATCATCCGCGAGAATACCGAAATAGAACACAAACAAGTGAACTGCAATTAGAGGGATAATTAAGCCGTGAGCAGCGCCAAGAGTCACAATCACGGGTGCCATTAGAGTCGAAACGACGATGTAGTTTGCTGTCGTCGGTAGACCCATACCCAAAATTAAGCTGATGATTGCAGTAAACAGCAGCATTAGGATGATGTTACCACCAGAGATAAACTCGACGAAGTCGGTCATCACAAGGCCGATACCCGTAAGCGTCACAACGCCAACCACCGTACCAGCGGCAGCCGTCGCAACCCCGATACCGATCATGTTGCGTGCGCCTGAAACTAGGGCTTCAAGTAGGTCAACGACACCCGCTTTTGATTGTTCAGCGATATCACCTGTTTTTGCCATTAAGGCAATCAACGGACGTTGAGTGAGCAAGATGAAAATCATAAACACGGTTGCCCAGAAAGCAGATAGACCCGGAGAGAATCGTTCAACAGTCAAACACCACACCAGTACCACGATTGGCAGCAAGAAGTGCAAGCCTGATTTGATGGTCGGGCCTGGTTCTGGCACTTCGGTAATGTCAGCATCGATTTCCATGCCGCCTTCTTTAGCATGCTTAGCAGAAACTCTAACGAGAGCCACATAAGCGATAAGGAGTGCAACCGTAACGATTGGCGTGGCTGCCTCACCAAACACATCTTTAGTCCAACCCACACCGTAGTATACCGCTGCACTAATAATGCAAAGGCCAAGAATGGTGCCCGTAAAGGACAGCAAACTTTGAATAATGGTTGGTGTACGGCGACGCGGTAAACCCGTCATACCCGCTTTACACGCTTCAAGGTGAACAATGTAAATAAGAGCAATGTAAGAGATAAGAGCAGGAAGCAGGGCTGCTTTGATGACTTCTACATAGGAGATACCTACATACTCAACCATCAAGAATGCCGCAGCGCCCATGATAGGTGGCGTAAGCTGGCCATTGGTGGAAGCTGCCACTTCTACCGCACCTGCTTTTGTGCCTGGGAAGCCGACACGTTTCATCAGTGGAATAGTAAATGTACCTGTGGTTACCACGTTGGCAATTGATGAACCTGATACTAATCCTGATAGGCCCGATGCTACAACCGCCGCCTTTGCAGGGCCACCTTTCATATGGCCAAGTAGGGAAAATGCGACTTTGATGAAGTAAGCACCCGCACCCGCGCGTTCAAGCATGGCACCGAAGAGCACAAACAAGAATACAAAAGAGGTAGATACGCCTAGGGCAACGCCGAAGACACCTTCAGTGGTAAGCCATAAATGTGACATTGCCTTGTTTAGACTTGCGCCTTTATGGGCAATAACATCTGGCATGTATGGACCGCCAAACGTGTAAAGTAAGAACACTGCGGCTACGACCATCAATGGTGGGCCCAAAGCACGGCGTGTTGCTTCTAGAAGAAGTACCATACCCATTGCAGCCGCAACGATATCTAATGTTGTCGGCGCTCCGGAACGGCCAGCGAGTTCAGCATAGAACACATACAAGTAAGAAGCTGAGAAACTACCTGCCAAAGCAAGAATCCAGTCAATAGCTGGAATTCGCTCTCTAGAAGATGTCTTCAGAGCAGGGTAGGCAGTGAATGCGAGAAAAATAGCAAATGTAAGATGGATTGCTCTCGCTTCGGTATCATTGAGGATACCGAAATTGAATATAAATGGCAGTGGTGAGGCGTACCAAAGCTGAAATAGAGACCAACATAGTGGCACGAACCATAAAATTCGGCCTGGAATACCAGACGGGTTTCGTGCTCCAGTGTCGGATTGAGCCACCATTTCTTGCACATCTTGAGACGGAGTGTTTGGCTGCGTCATGTACCTTATCCTTATTATCGATGGTCTGTTTATAACGACTAACTCGAATTCCTCGTACCTATCAGTTTAGTGCTATTTATAAAAAGCAGTAGTGAGGGTGAGAGAATGAGAGCTAAATAAAGGCGGGTGTTTCAAATGTGAAAACCCAAAAGATCACAACAAACAAGGAGGTGAAACCTCCTTGTTTTATCGCGTTAGAAGAGTGATTATTTCAGTAAACCCACTTCTTTGTAGTACTTCTCAGCACCAGGGTGAAGAGGGATTGAAAGACCAGCTTGAACCATGTCTTCCTTCTTCAGGTTAGCGAATGCAGGGTGCAGGCGCTTAAATGTTGCGAAGTTTTCAAATACTGCTTTTGCAACGTTGTATGCCACTTCATCAGAAACTGCAGTCGTTGTTACCATAGTTGCTGCTACACCGAAGCTATTTACATCGTTCTCTGTACCGCGGTACATGCCTGCTGGTACTGTGCTGTATGCGTAGTATGGGTTGTCTGCAACGATCTTATCGATCTGTGGACCCGTTGCCGATACTAGCTTCGCATCACATGAAGTTGTTGCTTCTTTGATTGATCCATTTGGGTGACCAACCATGTAGATGAACGCATCAATTTTGTTATCACAAAGAGCTTGTGAACGTTCAGAGCCTTTTAGCTCAGACGCTAGCTTGAAGCTATCGTTAGTCCAGCCCATTGCGTCCATTACAACACCCATAGTCGCACGGTCACCAGAGCCTGGGTTACCGATGTTCACTCGCTTACCTTTAAGGTCAGCAACGTTCTCGATACCAGCATCGCCGCGTGCAATGATGTTGAATGGTTCGGTATGCAGAGAGAACATCGCGCGAAGCTCTTTGTACTCACCTTGCTCTTCAAACTTGCTTGTTCCGTTGTAACCGTGATATTGCCAGTCAGACTGAACAACACCAAAATCCAGCTCGCCCGCACGAATTGTGTTTACGTTGTAAATCGAACCGCCTGTTGATTCAACAGAACAACGAATGTTGTGTTCTTTGCGGCCTTTGTTTACAAGCTTACAAATCGCACCACCAGTTGGGTAGTAAACACCTGTTACTGAACCTGTACCAATTGTGATGAACTCTTGAGCGTTAACTGCGCCAGCACCCATTACAGCAGCTGCAATAGCACCAACTTTAAGAAGTTTGTTAAATGCCATGAATTTCCCTTCCTTATTCATTATTTAACCCATAGCAAGTGTAGTTGCTGTGGGAGTTTCCTAGCGTGGAAACGGCATCTTTTTCAATCCGTATGTTGAAAAAGTGCCTGAATAATAGCAAATAAATGGTGGAAAATTATTGAAATGTTAACGTATGTAGCGAATTTGGCTGATTTGTAATGAAGAGTACGACAGGGTTAAAATAGTATAAATTCTTTAATTTCAACTGGTTATTGATTGTTCGAGAGTCGGGTAAGAGTTTTTTAACCTGTGAAGTTCGTCACGGATTAATCATAATCCATGACGAATAAAGGCCAAGTAATAAACCAACTATATTAACCGGTGTATTCAAATAGCTCACATACGGATTGGAACAACTGCTCGGTGGTTACCGAAAGAGTAGGGGTAATGAAAATCGTATCGTCACCGGCAACAACACCAAGAATGCCTTCCGACTTACCGAGCGAATCGAGTAGGCGTGCTATTAGTTGTGCAGCACCCGGCCCGGTGTGAATTACAACCAGTGCGTTGTTGCGATCAATATCGAGTACTAGCTCTCTAAGTGAACTTGATACTGTCGGTACTCCAAGCTCTGCTGGTAAACAGTAAACCATTTCCATTTTAGCGTTACGAGTACGAACCGCACCAAACTTGGTTAACATACGAGAGACTTTCGATTGGTTGATGTTGTCAAAGCCTTCGTGTTTGAGTGCGTCGACAATATCCCCTTGAGAACCAAATCGTTCCTCTTTCAGCAGAGATTTAAACGCCCGGACGAGATTATCTTGTTTTTCTGAGTTTCGCATGAGTTGTCTTATCTATCGATATTTACAAATTCTATGGTGAATAGTTTCGCATAGATATTCATTATTAGCCAATGAGTTCAGAAAAATGTGTCTAGGCTGTCACTCTTAATCAAGAGAAATATTAGTAAACAATAAAGCTTAAGTCTTTGTCATTTAAGAAAAATAACGGCATAATCCTTGGCTTTCTTGTAGCACGTATTACTTGCTTTGCGCAAGGTCGCAAAGCTGACGTTAATTGATTGTAATCAAGTTGTGATTGAGATAATTTTGAGCGTAATGCCCTACAAACTTATAAGAGAATAGATTCTCAAGGAGAACTACAATGAAAGTAGCCGTTATTGGTGCCGCTGGTGGCATCGGTCAAGCCCTAGCCCTACTACTTAAGAACCGTCTTCCTGCTGGTTCTGATTTAGCCCTTTACGATATTGCCCCTGTAACACCTGGTGTTGCTGCGGACCTAAGCCACATTCCTACACCTGTATCTATTAAAGGTTACGCGGGTGAAGATCCAACGCCAGCGCTTGAAGGTGCTGACGTTGTACTGATCTCTGCTGGTGTTGCTCGTAAACCGGGCATGGATCGTGCGGATCTGTTTAACGTTAACGCGGGTATCGTTAAGTCGCTAGCAGAAAAGATTGCTGTTGTTTGTCCAAGTGCTTGTGTAGGTATTATCACTAACCCAGTGAACACGACAGTGCCAATCGCTGCTGAAGTTCTTAAGAAAGCGGGTGTGTACGATAAGCGTAAGCTGTTCGGTGTAACAACACTGGACGTGATCCGTTCTGAAACGTTTGTTGCTGACCTGAAAGATAAAGATCCGGGTGATGTTCGCGTTCCAGTTATCGGTGGCCACTCTGGTGTGACTATTCTTCCTCTTCTTTCTCAAGTTGAAGGCGTGGAGTTCACAGCAGAAGAAGTAGAAAGCTTTAACTAAACGTATCCAAAATGCCGGTACTGAAGTGGTTGAAGCGAAAGCAGGCGGCGGTAGTGCAACATTGTCTATGGGCCAAGCAGCTTGCCGTTTCGGTCTTGCTCTTGTTAAAGCCCTTCAAGGTGATGAGAACGTTATTGAGTGCGCTTACGTTGAAGGTGACGGCGAGCACGCCCCATTCTTCGCTCAACCAGTGAAACTAGGCAAAGATGGCGCTGAAGCTATTTTGAGCTACGGCGAGCTAAGTGATTACGAGAAAGCATCACTAGACGGTATGCTTGAGACTCTCAACGGTGATATCGAAATTGGCGTTGAGTTCGCGAAATAATTAACTCCCTTCTCTATCTTTTAAAAGCCGATCTTTAGGTCGGCTTTTTTGATCCTTTTTATTCTCTCTACGTAATCAATCTATATGATCACGCTTGTGCAAGGAGAGAGCAATGGAAGAAAATCGTATTCATAAAGGTATGGTAGTGGAGTGCCAACAAGGCGTGGGAACTATTTTAGTCGTGGATCATGAAGCGCAAACCGTTCTGCTTTCTAAGCTGGGGGGCGAAGATCAGCTTGCATTAGGGTTTGATGAAATAGAAGAGAACCCTCAGCTTCACGGTAGCTGTGACCGATATTA
>JYJN01000084.1 GCA_003263845.1 Vibrio aestivus
CTAAGTGCTCTCGGCCAGCTGCAATTGCACCTGATGAAACCATTACGACAGAATGGCCCTGTTTTTTAAGTTCTGCACATTGACGAACAAGCTCTACCATATGAGCACGATCGAGCGCCAATGTACCGCCTGTGAGTACACTTGTCCCAAGTTTCACAACCACTGTTTTTGATTGCGAAGACTTTCCACTTTGTTGCTTAGTTGCCATGATCTCTTCTGAAAGGAATAACGTTAAGACCAGATGTTTTAGCAATCAAACGGACAATTCACAAGTAGAAAAGGTGCAATAATGCACCTTTTTGTAGATATCAGAGTTTAATGAAAGAAAATCAGACGAACTCAACAGATTCTGCATGAAGCTCAACAGTCAGTCCGAACTTCTCTGACAAGGCATCGGTTAACTTTTTGTGGAACTCATCTTGTGTGCGATTTACCTCAGAAATCGCTTTGGCTGGAACAGGTTTTGTCACCCATTCACCCGCCAAGTTATACAATCCTGTCTGATACTTCGCACTAAAGCTTTCCCCATCTTGCTCTAGTTCAAGCCACCAGCCCCAAAACTCCCTTTCTTCGGGTGACTTTTTGTCATTCACGCAGGCAGATAAACAATCAAACAGATAAAACCCTTCTCGACATTGGCCTTCACGAACATAAGGCCCAACAGCTTTCAGCGCAGCAAGCAAACGAAAATGAGTCGGATTTTTCGTCGTCTCTGACATAAAGACTCTCCATTTAGTAATTGAAATTGTTATTATTTAGCGATCAATTAGTAACCGCTAATTAACATGCTTTACCAAATTTCGAGTTTTGTCATCAAATTAGTTCATCTTCTAGCCACTTTATTGCCAAATCGAGGGATTGCTCATATCCTTTTGTAATTGTCTTGCTTTCGATTTTCTTCGCACGTCCACCCATGCTGTAAAGCGCGACTAACTGGTTATCACTGTGTGGTGAAACCGGATCACCATCCAAACTCATCGCCAAAATCGGCACTTTGGTTTTACGAGAACCCAGAACCCCTTGAACTTTAAGGGACCACGCACTCATCAACCCTGACATACTATCAATATCGACCACATCTTTGCCCATTCGAGACGCCAAAACATCGAGATACATCTTCGACATTTTCTTAAGCTTATTCGGCGATGAAAATACATCGTGCACAGGCGCACCTAATGCAACGCACGCCTTGACTTGGTCCGGCGCCAAAAATGACAAGCGCACCATCGCGTTGCCGCCAAAACGAAAGCCAAGTAGCCCAATTCGACGGTGGTTTACCCATGGAAGCGTCGGTAAATGATCAAGAACCGCATGATGAAGATCGGAAAACTCATGGTTCAGTGGCCAACGATTACTTTGACCAACAGAAGGCAAATCTACCGTAAGCATGGCAATGTTTTTAGGTGCTAAATGGTCTCTAAAAAGACGCCACATATCCGTTTGTAAACTATCAAGACCAGCGCTCACAATCACTACCGGATAAGGCTTGTCTGTATCTGGTAAATGAAGGTTTACGGGCACTTTCTTATTCTTAAACGGGACTTCAATCGTCTTAATGGTATAGCGAGTTTTCTTAGCGCCTTCTGTATAAGCAGCATTGGCAAGCACTTGAGTTTGAATCGCTAAGTTATCGCCTTTGATGTGTGGGTAGCCAGCAATACTAAAACACAGTGCCGCTTGGAAGAGTTCGTCAGCACCTTCATCACCATCTAATTCTTGACCACGCTTTTGATGCTTGGTACCCAACTTGGTCCATTCAAACGCCCAGTACCACTTCGGTAACCTGCTACCGTGTCCAGCCACTCATCGTGAGAACGGTCATGAGTAGAAGACGCAATCTTCGCCAACACGGCTTCTTGTTCAATCGGATCAACGCCCTGCCATACCCACTGCAATTTGCGCAGATTACGGTACCAATGATGATTGTCTTTGCTGTTTTTCTCTTCCAATATGGCTTCACTACTTGGCAAGTAACGAGTTAAAGCCGAGGTTTCTTTCGCAAGTTTATTACGGGCAAACAGGGTTTCAGATAGGTTTTTGCTAACAGGTTCTGATTCCGACATAAGGCAATCCCTTAAAATTCAATTGTCATAATAGTAATAAAAAAAATGACCCATTGAAGGGTCATTTTTGATATTTAATGTTTCAGCCAGTTATTTTACTTTGCGATTGATTGGCTCAGCGTACTGGATAGTCATATCCCATGGCTGCTCAATCCAAGTATCTTGGGCAATATCAACAACGTAATCATCAAGCAGATCAACACCAGATGGCTTAGCACATACTGCGATAAGCTTAGCTTTCGGGTACATTTCGCGCAGCTTGCGTGCGGTGTCACCACTGTCAACTAAATCTTCTACGATAAGGAAACCTTCACCGTCACCTTCAGGCGCTTTAACAACCGTCATATCGCGCTGATGATCGTGGTCGTAGCTAGAGATACAGATAGTGTCTACGTAACGAATACCTAACTCACGAGCTAAGATAGCAGCTGGAACAAGGCCGCCACGGCTAACACCTAGGATACCTTTCCACTGCTCAGCAGGCATTTGCTTTTCAGCAAGTTGACGGCAGTAAGTCTGCATGTTGTCCCAAGTGATAACGAATTTGTTGCTCATTTTAAAAACCTAATTATTAATTGTTTGTCAGTATCTTAAGCCACGATGTACTTAATGATAAAGATTGCAGACATCACCCAAACGCTGGCTGATACTTCTTTACCTTTACCACTTAGTGCTTTGATTGCAGCGTAAGCGATAAAGCCTAAACAGATACCTTCTGCAATAGAGAAAGTCAGTGGCATCAACAAGCAAGTCACCACAACTGGAGAGGCTTCAGTTAGATCACGCCAGTCGATGCTTACTAGGCCAGACAGCATTAGGATTGCAACATAAAATAGCGCACCTGCCGTCGCATAAGCGGGAATCATACCAGCTAATGGCGAGAAGAATAATGCAAGAAGGAACAAAATGCCAACTACAACAGCCGTTAAACCTGTACGGCCACCTTCACTCACGCCCGCCACACTTTCAATGTAAGAAGTGGTGTTTGATGTACCTAAAACCGCACCAACTGAAGTTGCTGTTGAGTCAGCAAGAAGCGCGCGGTTAAGACGTGGAATCTTGCCGTCTTTATCAACAAGACCCGCTTTTTGTGAAACACCCACTAGCGTACCTGCCGTGTCGAACAAGTCGACGAAAAAGGAATGCAAACACAACTGAAATCATGCCAACTTCGAAAATTGCAGAGAAGTCTAATTGCATGAATGTTGGTGCAAGACTTGGTGGCGCAGAAACTAGGCCGCCCCACTGAACATCACCAAATGCTAAGCCAAGACCGGTCACCACTAGAATTGCGATCATTACGCCGCCTTTCACACCACGATGAACCAAAGCGATAGTAATAAAGAAGCCGATAGCCGCAAGAACAGCTGGAAGAGAAGTGATGTCACCTAGAGAAACCAGTGTTGCTGGGTTATCAACTACAATACCCGCGTTCTTAAGGCCAATTAGCGCTAAGAACAGGCCGATACCCGCAGAGATGCCCGTACGTAGTGACATCGGGATCGAATTGATGATCCACTCACGAATTTTGAAGATACTGAGAAGAATGAACAGCACACCAGAGACAAATACAGCAGCGAGTGCCACTTGCCATGTGTAGCCCATTCCAAGCACAACCGCATAAGTAAAGAATGCGTTTAGGCCCATACCTGGTGCCTGTGCAATTGGGTAGTTTGCAACAAAGCCCATGATGAAACAGCCAATAGCTGCTGCCACACAGGTTGCTACAAACACAGCACCATGATCCATACCTGCATCTGCAAGCATCGCTGGGTTAACGAAGATAATGTATGCCATTGTCAGGAATGTTGTTAATCCTGCAACAACCTCAGTTTTCACGTTCGTGCCGTTTTCGCTGAGTTTAAATAGCCTTTCGAGCATAATCGAATCCTATAAGGGTAAAAAGTAAACGGTTGCGTAATCGATTGGCTGTGGATTATAAAGATATCAAATATGAAATTCCAGATAGAATTAAGACTCTAATCGCGTTTTATGAAGTCAAAGTACTCAGAGAAATTGTATTGCGATCTAATCTGTTGAACTAACCTTTTATAATTCAATAACTAATAAAATTTCGTCAGCAAAATGCAAGTGCGTTACTTTTAAACATTGTTCTAAACTTTCAAAGCTTAAAAATTTAGATTTTGAAGAATGCGATATGAAGTTTGACGAATAGAAAGGCAGGAAACGAAGATCGTCATAAAACTGTATGTTAGCGGACAATAATCGAACAGATGATTTAGCAGATAAAAAAACGCCACTCTATTTGAGTGGCGGTTGAATCATGTCAGCAAGCAAAGGCTGAAAAAAAATTCCAAAATTTAGGGGGTGAACATACTGTTCGAGTTACTCACTAAAGCCTTATCGACCGAAGCAAGTAGGGTATACAAAGTTGCTAGTGTAAACAGAGCTGTTTGACCAGAACATTGCAGAAGGTAAACCTTTCATAACTATCACCTATAAATCAAATTAAACAAACGTTGATTTCTCGGTTCCTTGGAGGCGATATACGGACTCATCCTTTGAGCATTTTCTCTTCGTTTCCGAAGTTGTGTTTAATATACCACCAAGAAATTTAATTACAACAAAAAGGTGATAAAAATCACAAAACATTTGCCACACCCCACTCTCAGTTCGGTTTGTGTAATTTAATTACAAAAATAACAGTAACAGCCATAATTTGATATGCACACCCTGTAATAACTGTACCTTTCCTTAATCACTTACATCAATTTGGGCTTCAAATACGTTAAGTGAAAACTATTCGCTTTCATCAGAGAATGGTATGCTAAGTCTCTACTAAGTTAGCCAGACTTAGTTGTTCAAACTATTAGATCATTAAATTGCGCAATTAAAGTCTGAAAAATCATTCAAATAGGAGTCATCTGTGTCTGAATTCCACTCTGAAATTAGCCAACTATCACCAGCACCGCTTTGGCAATTCTTCGATAAAATCTGTTCTATACCTCATCCGTCTAAGCATGAAGAAGAGCTAGCACAGTACATTGTGAATTGGGCTACAGAGCAAGGTCTCGATGTGCGCCGCGACCCTACCGGCAATGTTTTCATCAAAAAGCCAGCAACTGCCGGTATGGAAAATAAGAAAGGCGTCGTACTTCAAGCGCACATTGATATGGTTCCACAAAAGAATGAAGATACAGATCATGACTTCGCAGTAGACCCTATCCAACCATACATCGATGGCGAGTGGGTAACAGCAAAAGGTACAACGCTTGGTGCGGATAACGGCATGGGTATGGCTTCTTGTCTTGCGGTGCTGGCATCTAAAGAAATCAAACACGGTCCAATTGAAGTTCTACTTACAGTAGATGAAGAAGCGGGCATGACTGGCGCATTTGGCCTAGAAGCAGGTTGGCTAGAAGGCGATATTCTTCTTAATACCGACTCGGAGCAAGAAGGCGAAGTCTACATGGGTTGTGCCGGTGGCATTGACGGTGCAATGACCTTCAACATCGCACGCGAAGCGATCCCTGAAGATTACTCGGTACGTCAGTTAACACTGAAAGGCCTAAAAGGCGGTCACTCGGGTTGTGACATTCACACAGGCCGCGGCAACGCAAACAAACTGATTGCTCGTTTCCTTGCTGGTCACGCTAAAGAGCTTGGCCTTCGCTTAATTGAGTTCCGTGGTGGTAGCTTACGTAATGCAATCCCTCGTGAAGCATTCATAACCGTTGCGCTTCCAGCAAACAATGAAGCAAAACTGGCAGAACTGTTCGAACATTACTCTGACTTAATCAAGGCTGAGCTCGGCAAAATTGAAACGGATATCGTTACCTTTAACGAATCTGCACAAACTCAATCGCCTATGTTTGCAGAAGGTGACCAACAACGTTTCATTGCTGCACTCAATGCTTGTCCAAACGGCGTGATCCGCATGAGTGACGAAATTGAAGGTGTGGTAGAAACCTCTCTTAACGTTGGCGTTATCACAACAGAGGAAAATACTGTAACGGTTCTTTGTCTGATTCGTTCATTGATAGACTCTGGCCGTAGCCAGGTTGAAGGCATGCTTCACTCGGTGGCTGAACTTGCTGGCGCGAAGATGGCATTTTCTGGTGCATACCCAGGCTGGAAACCAGATGCCGATTCAGAAATCATGGCGATCTTCCGCGAAATGTATCAAGGCATCTACGGCCATAAACCAAACATCATGGTGATCCACGCAGGTCTTGAGTGTGGCCTATTTAAGAAACCTTACCCAGACATGGATATGGTGTCATTTGGCCCAACGATTAAATTCCCGCATTCACCAGATGAGAAAGTGAAAATCGACACCGTTGCTCTTTTCTGGGAGCAAATGGTCGCACTACTGGAAGCCATCCCTGAAAAAGCATAACTGCTTTCCCGAAAGACTTATAGCCGGCCATTGCGCCGGCTTTTTTGTGACTATTGCCTGTCAACTTGACGATCAATTAACGATAAAAATTCTTTGTCGAAATGGTCATTTTTATTCGTTAGCCAACTTTCATTTCCCTTGATACAGTCCCCCACCTTGAAGCACCTAAGGCAATTTATCTGTCTAATCACCATTGCCTTCTTCAAGCGATAACACTCTTTTGGCTGCGGCCACAACACTTTTAGTTTTATCGGTGGGCTTAAGTTGTTCCAAACTAAAGCCTGTAATTCTCTATTAGAACATTAGTACTGCAATGAAAGAAAAAATGATTGTCGGCTGGCGAGAAACAATGAGCTTGCCAGAGCTTGGTATCAGCCAAATTAACGCAAAAATTGATACTGGAGCGCGAACATCTTGCTTGCACGCATTCAAAGTAGAGAGCTTCAACAGGGATCAAGCTCTGTGGGTCCGGTTCTGGATTCACCCTATTCAACACAATCAGGACGTGGAAGTGATGTGTGAAGCACCTGTGATTGATCAGCGTGTGGTGCGTGACTCTGGTGGTCACGAATCAACTCGCTTTGTCATAGAAACACAGCTTCACTTAGGCGGACAAAGTTGGCCAATCGAAGTCACGCTGACAAACCGCGAAGATATGGCATTTCGTATGCTGCTAGGGCGCACTGCAATGCGCAACCGAATTATTGTTGACCCTGTTGAGTCATTTCTAATCGCTTTCGAGGAGAGCAAATAATGAAAATTGGTATTCTTTCACGTAACGCTAATCTTTACTCTACAAAACGCTTAATCGAAGCGATTGAGAGCCGTGGCCATGAAGTCAAAGTGATTGATGCGCTGCGCTGTTATATGAATATCAACTCGGACAAGCCTGAGATCCACTTCAAAGGTGAAGAGCTTTCAGACTTCGACGCGATCATTCCTCGTATCGGTGCATCGGTGACTTTCTACGGTACAGCAGTACTGCGTCAGTTCGAAATGATGGGCGTATACCCAGTCAATGAATCAGTGGCGATTACTCGTTCTCGCGACAAACTGCGCTCGATGCAGCTGCTATCTCGTAAAGGTATTGGTATGCCAATTACGGGTTTTGCAAGCAAGCCGGATGACGTAAAAGACCTACTAGAAATGGTCGGCGGTGCACCCGTTGTGATCAAGCTACTAGAAGGTACCCAAGGCATCGGTGTGGTATTGGCAGAAACTCGCAAAGCGGCAGAAAGCGTCGTTGAAGCCTTCATGGGCTTAAAAGCGAACATCATGGTGCAAGAGTACATCAAAGAAGCAGGCGGCGCGGACATTCGCTGCTTCGTGATTGGTGACAAAGTGATTGCAGCAATGAAACGTCAAGGGGCAGAAGGCGAGTTTCGCTCTAACCTTCACCGTGGCGGCACAGCTTCTCTGATTAAAATCACTCCAGAAGAGCGTCGCACTGCAATTGCTGCCGCTAAAGCTATGGGTTTGAACGTTGCTGGCGTTGACTTACTTCGTTCAGAACGCGGCCCATTGGTGATGGAGGTAAACTCATCACCAGGTCTTGAAGGTATAGAAGCGGCAACAGGCAAAGATGTTGCTGGCATGATTGTAGAATTCATTGAGAAAAATGCAGCAAGCAAAAGGACCAAAACTCGTGGCAAAGGCTAAAAAGAACCAGGCGTTCGAATTTTTAGGTGAGTTAATTGCACCAGGGCAACGACAAGTTGTTGAATTAGAGGCCGCTAAGCTTTACACCCATTCACCGCTTTCGATTCCTGTCGAAATCATCAACGGCCAGTACGCAGGCCCTGTTTTGATGGTCAACGCAGCGATTCATGGCGATGAACTCAATGGTGTAGAGGTCGTGCGTCAGCTGATCAACACTATCGATGCCAGTAAACTGCGCGGCACCGTGATTGCGGTGCCAATCGTCAACGTATTTGGCTTTATTCACAAATCTCGTTACTTACCGGACAGACGCGATCTTAACCGCTGCTTTCCGGGCAGTGAGAAAGGTTCGCTTGCATCACGCATGGCGAATACGTTCTTCTCACAAGTAGCCAAACGTTGTGACTATATCCTCGACTTGCATACAGGCGCGATTCATCGCACCAACCTGCCGCAGTTGAGAGCCGACTTAAGTAACCCAGAAACACTGCGCATTGCACAAGCGTTTGGTACGCCAGTGATTGTTGATTCGCCATTGCGCGATGGTTCGCTGCGTAGTGAAGCTGAAAAGCTCAATATTCCAGTTCTTACCTACGAAGCGGGTGAAGCTCTGCGATTTGAGCCCATCTGTATCAATGCAGGCTACATCGGTGTACAGCGAGTGATGCAGGCTATTGGTATGTTGAGAGGCCGCCGTAAAAAATTGCCGGAGCCGGTGATTGCTAAATCCACCAGCTGGCTGCGCGCAGAAAGCGACGGCATCTTACGTACCGTAGTGACTTTGGGGGATAAGGTAGAAGCAGGTCAAGTACTGGCTTACATCAGCGCCCCGCTTGGTCATAGTGAGATTGAGCTGAAAGCGAACAAAGGCGGGATTGTCATTGGCCAGCAAACACTGCCGTTGGTCAACGAAGGTGATGCGGTGTTCCATCTCGCCTACTTCAAGCAAGACGACCAACAAGTCGAACAAGTCGTAGAAGAGTTCATCGAAGAAGTGGCAGATGTGGATGTTGAGCCTTTAACAACAGGCCAAATCAATACGCCGACTTAATCGTAATCGACTTCGATTACATACTAAAAAGCCCCTATCGCAGGGGCTTTTCTATTGATAATGGTCACTCACTAGCTTAACCAAATGATGCCCAAATCACGGTAGCCACTAAAGCAGGGCAAACAAACTTCACGTATGCCGGCCACACCTTTCCAAACCAGCCGTCACTGAATTCTGGGTTACCTTGCTTAAGTTCATTGATCTTACTATTTCGGTTCCATACCCAACCACCAAACACACAAAACAGTAGAGCGGCAATCGGCTGTAAATACTGAGTAGCAATCATAGCCATCAGCCCAAACAGTTGACCAAAATTAAACACGATAACAGCACTCAACAGCGCGATAGCACCGCCCAATGCCCAACTGGTTTTGCCTCGCGGGGTGTCAAAACGCTCACTAACCAGAGCAACGGGACACTCAAGCATAGAGATTGAAGACGTCAGCGCCGCAATAGTTAAGAGTAAGAAGAACACCACCGCAAAGATCTGCCCTAGAATACCTAAGCTATCAAACATCAGCGGCAATACAGTGAACACCAGCGTGTCGGAGCTCAACAGCGCTCCAGATTCAGAATAAATCTGTACACCTTTTTGCATCGCCACAAACATGGCAGGCATGACCACTAAGCCAGCAATAAAGGCAACCGCGGTATCCACCAACGTCACTTGCATCGCGACTTGAGGAAGGTTCTCTTTCTTACTCAGGTAGGAGCCATAAATCAGCATTGAGCAGCCGCCAATCGTCAATGAAAAGAAGCCCTGCCCCATCGCGGCTAGAATCAACTTACGATCCCACACTTTATCAAAGTCAGGAATCAAGTAGTGTTTCAGGCCTTCCGTCGCACCTGTTTGCATCATGATGTAGATGAACAAAACGCCAAACAGCACAAACAAAGCTGGCATCAGTCGGGTCGACCACTTTTCAATACCCTGTTTCACACCACCACGAACGATCAGAATAGTCAGAATATAAAAGCTCAACGTACCAAACAGGTTCCTTTCAACGCTAAAGCCTTTGAACCATTCACTGACTGCCAGTAAGCCAACCAGATCAGTGATCGCCCCAAGCAAGAAACAGATTAGCCAGCCACCAACGACACTGTAAAACGCGAAGAACAGCACAAGGTACCGCAAGACCAATCCAACCTACCCCAGCCGAGAGTTTGGCTTGCAATGGGTTGTTTGCCAGCTTTCTCATACTATCAATTGGGTTTGCTTGACCATGGCGACCTATCGCCATCTCGACCACCAGCATTGGGAATGCCACCACCAGAATCATCACCAAGTACACTAGAAGGAAAGCGCCTCCTCCATTACTGGCGACTTGAGTCGGGAAACCCCAAATATTGCCAAGTCCAACCGCCGCACCAGCCGCTGCCAAAATAAACCCCATTCGAGAACCAAAATGCTCTCTTTGCCCCGCACCACTGCTCACTTGCCAACCCTTAAGTATCACCAAACTAGTTTGCTAGTACATTAAAACGAAGTCTCCACAATGACAATAGCCACATGGTAATTTGAGCTAACTTTTACTTATATTTAAATAAATAAAACCGTAAAGATTAAAATACACAGAACATTTAACCACCAAGAAAAGATTTGATAGCAGTATCGTGATACTTGCCCAAGCCATAATGCAAGTTATGTACGCCAACAATAATGGTAGTGAAGTGACACGAAGAACCCACTTCGCTGTCCGTAATTCACACTATCTCACCGCGGGGATCGACTAGACCTATTAAGTCCATTATTGCATTTCAACAAGGAGGAAAAGAATGGGCTCTAATGCACTTAGATTGGCGATACTCGCTGCAATCGGAGTAAGCTCACAAGCTTACGCTTATGACTGTACCGGCATAACGCCGTGGGACGCGAGTTCCGTATACAATTCTGGCGAACAAGTACAAAACGCCAATCAAGCCTATAAAGCACGCTACTGGACGCAAGGAAATGATCCTGCGACAAGCTCTGGCCCATGGGATGCTTGGGAGCATTAGGCCAATGTGATGCCGGAGGAGGCAACCTTCCACCTGATATTTCTCTTTCATCACCTATTAATAATGCATCAATTCCTGAAGGTACCGTTACAGCGCTTCAAGCGAACGCATCTGACCAAGACGGTAACGTTGCGAGTGTTGAATTCTTAGTAGGCTCTCAAAGCATTGCCGTTATTACACAAGCGCCATACAGCATCGATTGGACCGCAACGCTGGGGGCATCTAGCGTTACCGCCATTGCAACGGATAACCAAGGGGCGACTAGCCAAAGTTCGGTCAGTATCTCCGTAACACCGATGGGAGGACTAGTACCCCCAACAATCAGTCTGACTAGTCCAACGGGTGCGGAATCGGTTGTTGCTGGCGATACACTACTTATCTCAGCCAATGCCAATGATAGCGATGGTCAAGTAACTCAGGTCGAGTTCTTTGTTGATAATCAGCTAGTTGCTACCGATACGTCTGCGCCATTCGAACATAACTGGCCAGCGCAAGCAGGAACACATAGCTTTAAGGCCACCGCCACCGACAATGACGGACAAGCAACGATCAGTGAAGAAGTGAATGTTACCGTCTCTTCTGGTTCCAGTGGTGGATGTGCAGGCGCACCTCAATATGTGGCAGGCACTAGCTACAGCGCAGGTCAGGAAGTTCAGAACCTGAACAATAAATACCGTTGTGATGTAGCAGGTTGGTGTTCATCCAGCTCAGATTGGGCGTATGCGCCGGGTGATGGCCTATACTGGACTGATGCTTGGACAGATTTAGGCGCTTGTTCAACACCGCCAGTCGTATCCATTACCACTCCACAAGACAATCAAGTCGTTCTAGCCGGTTCAACCGTAACCATTGCGGCAAATGCCAGCGATGCAGACGGTAGCATTACGCAAGTAGAGATATTTGCCAATGAGCAAAGTCTCGCCCTACTAACCCAAGCCCCATTCACTTACGATTGGATTGCTAATAGTGTCGGCAGCAACGCTATCAAGGTCGTCGCAACCGACAACGACAATAACTTAGGGCAAGACTCCGTTAATCTCTCTGTCAGCGACCAAGATCTTGTGATTTCGCTAACCTCACCAACTTCGGGCCAAACCGTAGGCTTAGGTAAAAATGTAAAAATTGCCGCCAATGCCACATCGCTTACGGCAGACGTTCAGAAAGTGGACTTCCTAGTCAACGGCTCTGTCGTTTCGAGTGATTCTGTCGCGCCATACGAATACAACTGGGTACCGGGTGCAGTTGGCAGCTACAGTGTTTCGGCGCAAGCTTTCGATACTGCAGGTACAAGCGTCAGTTCTTCGGCTGCTGCGGTAAACGTGGTTGAGCAAACTGAGAAAAACCATCAGTTGATTGGTTACTGGCACAACTTTGTCAACGGAGCAGGCTGTCCTATCCGCCTTGCGGACATGTCGAAAGCTTGGGATATCATCGATATTGCCTTTGCTGAGAATGACCGCAATAGCGACGGAACTGTCCACTTCAACCTTTACTCTGGTGACATACACAGTTCTTGCCCAGCGCTTGACCCAACGCAGTTCAAGCAAGATATGGCGGCACTACAAGCTGAAGGTAAAAAGTTCGTGCTTTCACTTGGTGGGGCAGAAGGCACCATCACACTCAATACCGATGCAGATGAAGCCGCGTTTGTTAGCAGTTTAACGGCAATCATTGCTGAATGGGGCTTTGATGGACTAGATGTTGACCTAGAAAGTGGCTCAAACCTACTGCACGGTTCGCAGATCCAAGCACGTCTTGGTCGCGCACTGCTTCAAATTGAGCAGAATATGGGCGGCGATATGTACCTAACCATGGCACCTGAGCATCCTTATGTTCAAGGTGGTTTAATTGCTTACACAGGTATTTGGGGCGCTTACATTCCCGTAATAGACGAAGTTCGTAGCACACTGGATATTCTTCATGTTCAGCTCTACAACAACGGTGGGTTACCAAACCCATACACACCGGGAGCAGCACCTGAAGGCTCTGTCGACATGATGGTTGCACAATCTAAGATGCTAATCGAAGGATTTGAGCTCGCAGATGGCACCATGTTCGCACCACTTCGCGATGATCAAGTTGCGATTGGCCTGCCATCAGTCCAAGTTCGGCGAACTCCGGCCAAGCACCAACGCAAAACATCCTTGATGCGCTAGACTGTCTGACCAAAGGTATGAAGTGTGGAACAATCAAACCTGACTTCAATTATCCAAACTACGCAGGTGTTATGACGTGGTCTATCAACTGGGATGAGCATGATGGCTTTAACTTCTCAGTACCCGTCGGCAACAAACTGACGGAAATGAATAACGGCCAGTAACCTCAGAGTCTTCCTTTAAAACAAAAGAGCGCCAAACTGGCGCTCTTTTTACATTTTTCAAACTCACTTTAAATGGTAAAGGTTTGATAATCTTTCAAAGCCGGAATCTTTTTATGTAGCTGCTGCTCTTGCTCGACCATATCATCCAAAGAATCACACAAGTCTTCGCCTTGCTGCTTGATGTCAGCGGAGTGCTCCTCCAAACGCTTTTCTATTTTCGCTTTAAGCTCGGCCATGGTATCAGCCAACTCGGTCAGGTTGATGCTACCCTCTTGCTGCATCTTCTCCGACAAAGCGTTAAACGCACTGGTGACAAACTCGGTGTTAAACATACTTTTTGCTTTCTCGAAATCTTGCGCCCAACGCTCGACCATCGACTCGAAGCTTTCAGCAGGGATCACCAAGTCCCCTTCCTTGTAGTAGCGCGATTCCAGGTTGGCAAAGAACTCTGTCATAGATTGCTTTAGCTCTTCAAACGCCTCGGGCGCTTCTAAACTCACCGCCACATCATCAATAATGTCATTAGCTAGATCCAAGCTGTCTTTAGCCAATTTTCTTGCTTTTGGTAAGTACTCGTTCATGCTTTCGCGGTACTGTTCAATTGCCGCTTGTTGGTCTTCCGTTAACTCGATTTTTTCGCCATGGATATACAGATCGTTATTGGCCTCTATGCGGGCGCTTGAACCATTGATTTGGACAACTTCGATGGCTTTGCCATCCAAGTGGATTTCATTTTGCACATCAACACGACACTGGGCTGCGTGTGCACCAGCCGTAATAAAAGGCGTAGAAGCATTATGGCTAACGTAACCTTCTTGATTACATTCATTTTTGAAACGTTTATTTTTGGAACGTGCATAGTGACTCCATATACTTTCACTATCATGCCTACTTTAAGTATACGCAGGCGAAAAAACGACACTGCGTCAGTCTAACGTCAATTAGATGAACGCTAAATTAACAAACGGTCAGAATTTCATAAGCGGTTGATTCATCGCCGATCAATACCGACACCTCGTCACCAGGCTGCTGCTTCATCAGTGCTTTACCCAAGGGTGCTTGTGGCGTTAATACGGACACTTCTCGACCTTTCCATGTAACCACCAAGCCGCCCGCTCTCGGACCTATAAAGAACTGTTTCTCGTTGTCGTCTTCATCAACGACTGTAACAAAAGCCGTCATCTGTACTTGTTCGAGATCTTCCCTCAGCACAAGTTCCCGATAAACTCGAATATCTTCTTCACACTCTTTCAATCGCATAGCTTGACCATGAGCCAAATAGGAAGCTTCTAATGCGAGCGTGTCATATTTGTGCTCTGGCGCCGTCTCTTCGTCGGTCGCAGCATCAATCGCTCTTTGCGCTGCCGAGAGTGTTACCAAGCGAGTTTGTTCTAACTGGTGGATAATTATTTGCTGCAGCTCTAATTTGTTCATTCGTTTACCCACCTATTTTTTCTAAGCTCAAGGATAGATTCGGGTACAATTATGCACAACTCATCCAACAAAGATACCGCTCAACCATGCAGTCACCTAATTCCATTCAGCACACGCTCTTACATCAATTTGGCTTTGACTCACTTAGAGAAGGGCAACAGCAAGTCATCGATACTGTGCTATCAGGCCAATCTTGCGCTGCGATCTTTCCAACTGGTTCAGGGAAATCTCTTTGTTATCAGCTACCAGCTCTCCATCTACCGCATCTGACTTTGGTTATCTCTCCACTGCTAGCATTAATGAAAGATCAGCTCGCGTTTCTACACAGTAAAGGGGTAGCAGCAGCGTCTATCGACTCAAGCCAAGAACGTCTGCAGATCCAACAGACCATGCAAGAAGCACGGGATGGGCGATTAAAAATATTGATGATTTCAGTCGAAAGATTGAAGAACGAGCGGTTTAGACAATTTATCTCTCAAGTACCTATATCGATGTTAGTTGTCGATGAAGCACACTGTATCTCGGAATGGGGCCATAACTTTCGCCCAGATTATATGAAGCTGCCTAGCTATCTAAATCAACTTAACATTCCTCAGGCTCTGCTTCTGACCGCAACCGCTACACCTAACGTCATTGCAGACATGCAGAGCAAGTTCAATATCGCGCCTGAAAATACTGTCGTGACAGGTTTCTACCGCAGCAACTTAGACTTAGATATTCAGCCATGCGCGCAGGCAGATAAACCTCAGGCACTCCAAACACTAATAGAGCAAGACCCAACGCTGCCGAGCATTGTATATGTCACGTTGCAGAAAACAGCGGAAGAGGTTGCCGCTATGCTCTCGCGCTGCAACATCAATGCACTGGCCTATCATGCAGGCTTAAAGAGTGATGTACGGGCAAGCATTCAGCAACGCTTTATGAACGGCGAAGTCGATTGCATTGTCGCCACCATCGCTTTTGGTATGGGTGTTGATAAGGCCAATATCCGTCGTGTCGTCCACTTTGATTTGCCGAAATCGATTGAAAGCTACTCTCAAGAAATTGGTCGTGCTGGCCGGGATGGTCTCGCTTCCAACTGTACGATGCTCGCCAATCAATCAGGGCTCACTACGCTCGAGAACTTTGTCTATGGTGACACGCCTGATTTAGCCAATATCAAAACAGTGGTTAATGATATTTATCAGCATCAGGGACAATGGGAAACCGTATTATCCCGCCTGTCGCGTGATTCCAACATTCGTCAACTCGCACTAAAAACGCTACTCGTGTATCTGGAGCTTGAAAACGTCATTGAGCCGACCTACAGCTATTTCGCGGAGTATCGATTCAAGTTCAATCAAGACAGAGCATTTATCTGCCAGCAGTTTGAAGGGGAAAGACGCCAGTTTGTCGACGCCATCTTTGACTGTTCACCAAAGGCAAGAACTTGGTGTCAGGTTGATTTTGATGCGCTGTGGATGCACTACCAAGCGGATAGGCAGCGTGCGATTACCGCAATTGACTATTTCCATGAAAAGGGTTGGATTGAACTAGAAAGTAAACAAGTGACAGACGTCTACAAGATTGTATCTAAAGACACGCCAAGTCATGAGCTTGCGACAAAACTCCATCAACTGTTTCAAGTTAAAGAGCAAGCTGAAATCAGTCGAATTCAAGAGATGCTGAACTTTTTCCAATCTGAGCAATGCCTAAGCTCAGAGCTAGCTCGGTACTTCAGTGACAACAATGCGCCTCAAATGTGTGGACATTGTTCAGTATGTAGAGGAAATATCGCGAGATTGCCCACACAGACACAGTACGACATAGATGATAAGCAACTAGAAGCTTGGGTGTCAGCATTTATCAGTAAATGCTCGGGAAGCGTCAGCAATGAAGCTATCACTCGTTTCTTATGCGGCATCACTACCCCATTAACGACCCAAGTTAAAGCTCGTTCATTGGCTGGGTTTTCAGCACTCGAGCACGTACCTTTCGCTGAGGTCATTCAGGCGGTCAGTCGAATCAGAGATTAACTATCAGGTGTGCTGGAAAAGAGAAAGCAGCTAACTAAAAAAGCTTAGCTGCTTGGCTTGAGCTTCCGATTTCAGCATTACGTTCAAGCCAAGCAGTCTGATTTCTCTGCCCTGTTGGCGAACCAGAATATCACGCAACAAACCTTTAAAATCTTCTAGTTCAAGTATGGAATGTGTGTGCTCAATCGTTGTGAGTTGAAAGTCTGCAAATTTCATTTTGATGCCCTGTTTGGTTATCGATTTATCAGGGCTCACTTTTTCCAATCGACGCTCAAGTTCAGGAAAGAGTTTCTCTTCAATCACTTGCCAACACTCTTCATAAGTCGAGATGTTCTGGCTAAATGTCCTCTCCACACCTACCGATTTACGCTCTCGCTCAACCACCACTTCGCGCTCATCAATGCCATGGCTACGCTTCCACAACGACGCACCCATACGACCAAATCGTTTTAAAAGTTCTCGATAGTCGGCATTTTTAATGTCTTCACAATGATAGAAACCGGCGCCATGCAGTTTACGTAGACTGACTTTCCCTACTCCAGGAATCTTTTCTAATGGCAAGTTGTCCACTACTTGCTGCACATTTTCAGGTGGAATAACAAACTGGCCGTTCGGTTTGTTCATGTCCGAAGCGACTTTAGCGAGGAACTTGATAGGAGCAACACCAGCCGATGCGGTGAGATTGAGTTCGCGCCAAATATCATCACGGATAGATTGGGCAATCAGGGTAGCAGACCCTTGGCAAGCGGTTGAATGAGTAACATCGAGATAGGCCTCATCCAAGGACAGCGGCTCAATCAAAGAGGTATAACGTTCGAATATAGAGCGGATATGACGAGAGGTTTCTTTGTATACGTCCATTCGCCCTGGAACAACCAGTAACTGGGGGCAAAGCTTGACGGCTTGAGCCGTTGGCATGGCACTACGGATACCAAACTTTCGCGCCTCATAGTTACAAGTGCTTAGAACACCACGTTGACGCTCATGTCCGCCAACAGCTAATGGCCGATTACGATAATTTGGGTTATCACGCATTTCTACTGCTGCGTAAAAACAATCCATGTCTACATGAATAATTTTACGTACCACTTCCATACTCAACCCAAATCACCAAAACTGTATAAAAAAACAGTATAAAAAAACAGTATAGCAATATTCTTATACAGAAGAAATATCTGCATTAATTACGTATTTTTTGGCTCAATCTATAGAACTATCAAAATGAACGATTATTATTAAAAGACTGGAATATAAAAATGGGTGGTAGACTTGAACAATAAAGTCCTTGTTGTTGAGGATAGTCGTGCATTCAGAAATTACGTCGTCCAACAACTAACTCAGTTGGGATGTGAGGTCACCGCATGTGAATCTGTAAAGCAAACCCAAGAAGCCTTACAACAACACAACGATTTTGCTTGCGCCGTATTGGATTATTGTCTGCCCGATGGGCAAGATGGTGAAGTTATCGATTTGGTCCTCGAGCACAGACAGAAGGTCATTGTTTTAACGGCCATGTTTGATGTAGACACTCGTGAGCGCTTTATCGCAAAGGGTGTGATGGATTACATCTTAAAAGACAGCATGAGCTCGGTTTCGTACCTCATTCCTTTGGTGAAAAGGCTGATGAACAACGTCAATCATCATGCACTCGTAGTGGATGATTCAAAAACCGTTCGTCGTCATGTCACCCAGTTACTTGAACATCAATATATTCAAACCACTCAAGCCGAGAATGGTGAAGAGGCTCTCAAGGTCCTCGCTGATGAACCTGATATCAGCTTTATCATTACCGACCACGACATGCCTGAAAAAGATGGGATCAGTATGATCCGAGAGATCAGGCAGACCTTAGATAAAAACCGCCTTGCGATACTCGGCCTTTCGGCCAGTGATGATCGCACCATCACCGCTCAGTTTCTAAAAGCGGGTGCAAATGACTTTCTTCATAAACCATTTAATCAAGAGGAATTCTACTGTCGTGTTCACCAAATCTTGGACATGAGGGAGGCGAATGACGAGCTCTACAAACTTGCCAATCAAGACTCGCTAACTGGGTTATGGAACCGTCGTTATTTCTTTAACCAAGCGTGTAATGGCTGTGAGATCCGAAACATTGCATGATCGATATCGACTTCTTTAAGAAGGTCAATGATACCTATGGCCATGATGGTGGTGATAGCATACTTGTAACCGTCGCCAACATTCTCAAGATTTACTTCAAAGATGATGTGGTCGCCCGGTTTGGCGGTGAAGAGTTCTGTATTCAGCAATGCGGGCCCTACGATGACTTTATCACTCGCTTAGAGCACATGAGAAAGCGCATTGAAAAAACGGCCGTTCCTCATGATGGTCACGAAATATCGGTCACAATCAGTATTGGCGCAACCAATCTACAAGGCAAGTTGGACCAACAGATCAAGTGTGCCGACGATAGGCTTTATAAAGCTAAAGAGAATGGTCGAAACCAAACGATTTATCAATGACTGAATAAGCTTCAAATAATAAAAAACTCGGCAATCGCCGAGTTTTTCCATGCTCGTTTTTTGAAATTAAGCAATGCGATCTTTTTCCCAAGCCGCTTGCTTCTCTGCGCGCGCTGCGAGTTTTTCAGCACGCTCTGCTTCACGCGCTTCACGTTTTTTACGTGCATCGCAAGGCTCTGGACAGTTACACACCTTATCTACGCCAACGGCACCTAAACCACCGCAGCTACCTTTAACTACCTTCTTTTGAAAAATGTAACCGACCGACATCAGCACAATCACACCTAAGAAAGCTCCGAAAGTCATAATAAATGTTGTCATTGCTACCTACTCTTCTCGTTATTACGCTCTGCGGCGATTATCGATTCATATAAGGCTTAAATGCCTCTGAAACTAATTCTGTAAATCCGTCTTCTGTTTTCACAATCATCAACATAGGAATGTCATGCTGGTTGGCTACTTCCATGCCTTGTTGTTCACCTAATACCATTAGACCGGTTGATAAGCCATCTGCTGTCATAGAAGACTCATTAAGTACCGTAACCGACACTACCTTGTTGTTAATAGGGAAAGCGGTTTCGGGATCGATGATATGCGAGTAACGGATACCATCGCGTTCAAAATAATTTCTGTAATCGCCCGATGTGGCCACCGCCATATTACCTGGCTCGATGATCTCTTGAATACTTCTTTCATCAACTGACGCTTTTCAATAGCGATTCGCCACGGCACACTTTCACGGTTAAGTCCAGCAACACGCATCTCACCACCAACTTCCACCATGAAGTTTTCAATACCCAATGAGCCAATGTAATCAGCGACGACATCTACACCCCAGCCTTTGGCTATCGTAGACAAATCAACGTATAGATTTGGGATATCTTTGCGGATTGTCGATTCAGTTGCCGATAGGTGTTGTATGCCCGTCATTTCACGGCGCTTCGCAATATCTTGTTCAGACGGTACTTTTTCGCGTCTCGCTTCTGGACCAAAACCCCATAAGTTCACCAACGGGCCAACTGTCACGTCTAAAGCTCCGTGAGTAAGTTGATTCAAACGAATCGCTTCATTGACGACTTTCGCTGTCTGCCAAGAGACTTCAAACTCATCATTGCCTTGGTATTGATTGAATTGGCTTAGTTCTGAATCTTTGCGGTACGTCGACATCTGCTGATTCACTTCTTCAAGCAGCCTGTCTACTTCGATTTGCACATCAGAAGAACTGGGTAGGCCTTCCGCTGGAATATACTTAATGTTGTAGGTTGTGCCCATCGTCGGGCCAGTTAAATGCACTTGCTCTAACGGCTTACCACAGCCAGACAAAACAAAAATAGAAGTTAATACAACAAGCCAAAATCTCACTTGCTTACTCCTGTAATAATTAATAATGCGAAAGGAAACATAAGTAAAAAAGCTAACTGCACATCGAAAGTAATGCGACTGTTTTACGTATGATGCCTTTAGAAAAACAAAGGCTGACTCAATAGAGCCAGCCGTAATTTCAACAACTTAGTTGGAATTAACCACCAAAGTCATCAAGTAGGATGTTTTCATCCTCTACACCAAGATCTTTCAGCATGCCGATAACAGCTGCGTTCATCATCGGTGGACCACACATGTAGTACTCACAATCTTCAGGCGCTTCGTGGTCCTTCAGGTAGTTTTCATACAGTACGTTGTGGATGAAGCCTGTGTAGCCATCCCAGTTATCTTCTGGCATTGGATCAGAAAGAGCACAGTGCCATACGAAGTTGTCGTTTTCTGCTTGTAGGCCGTCGAAATCTTCTACATAGAACATTTCGCGCTTAGAACGTGCACCGTACCAGAACGACATCTTACGATTAGAGTTTAGACGCTTAAGCTGATCGAAGATATGAGAACGCATTGGAGCCATACCCGCACCACCACCAACGAAGACCATCTCGTTTTCTGTGTCTTTCGCGAAGAACTCACCAAATGGACCTGAAATAGTACACTTGTCGCCTTCTTTAAGAGACCAGATGAACGAAGACATGATACCTGGCGGCACATCAGGATTATTAGGCGGCGGCGTAGCGATACGCACGTTTAGCATAATAATACCTTCTTCTTCTGGGTAGTTCGCCATTGAGTATGCGCGAATGCACTCCTCATCAACCTTAGACTCGTAACGGAATAGGTTAAACTTATCCCAATCTTCACGATACTCTTCAGGTACATCGAAATCAGAGTACTTAACGTGGTGAGCAGGTGCTTCGATCTGGATGTAACCACCAGCACGGAAAGGTACTGATTCACCATCTGGAATTTGCAGCTTAAGCTCTTTGATGAAGGTAGCTTTGTTATCGTTAGAGATAACTTCGCATTCCCACTTCTTAACGCCGAAGATCTCTTCAGGAAGTTCGATGTCCATGTCAGTTTTCATTGCAACCTGACACGCTAGACGCTCACCTTCTCGCGCTTCACCTTTTGTAATGTGGTCAAGCTCAGTTGGTAGAATATCACCACCGCCCGATTTAATTTTTACGCGACACTGACCACAAGAGCCACCGCCACCACAAGCAGAAGATACAAATACACCAGCACCCGCTAGTGCACCCAGTAACTTGCTACCTGGCTGTGTAACGATAGCCAACGAAGGGTCATCGTTCACAGAAATAGTAATGTCACCTGATGGTACAAGCTTAGACTTAGCGAAAAGAATCACTAGTACTAAAGCCAGTACAATAAGGGTAAACATTACTACACCAAGAATAATAGTATTCATTGATTATTCCTTAATTGTTACGGTTTACCCGAATTACAGTTGAACACCAGAGAAAGACATAAAGCCTAACGCCATAAGACCTACAGAGATAAACGTGATACCAAGACCACGTAGACCTGGAGGTACATCAGAGTACTTCATTTTCTCACGTAGGCCAGCTAGCGCGACGATTGCTAGCAACCAACCAACACCAGAACCGAAGCCATAAACAACAGATTCAGCAAAGTTGTAGTCACGTGTAACCATGAAAGATACACCACCGAAGATCGCACAGTTTACTGTGATCAACGGTAGGAAAATACCGAGCGCGTTATACAGAGGCGGGAAGAAACGATCTAAGACCATTTCTAGAATCTGCACTAGAGCTGCGATTACGCCGATAAAGGTGATGAAGTTTAGGAAGCTAAGATCCACCCCTTCAACTAACGCATTCTCTTTTAAAATATAGGTATAAAGAAGGTTGTTTACTGGTACCGCAATGGTAAGTACAACAACTACTGCAACACCTAAGCCGAAAGACGTCTTAACTTTCTTAGATACCGCTAGGAATGTACACATACCTAGGAAGAAAGCCAGCGCCAAGTTTTCGATGAAAATCGATTTAACTAATAAGCTAATGTAATGTTCCATGACGTCCTTACTCCTTCGCTTCCACTTGTTCAGGCTTCCATGTACGGATAGCCCAAATTAGGAAACCGATTAAGAAGAAAGCAGATGGTGCTAATAGCATTAGACCGTTTGGTTGATACCAACCACCGTTGCTTACTAGCGGTAGTACTTCAAGACCGAATAGCTTGCCTGAGCCAAATAGCTCACGGAAGAAGCCAACAGTAATCAGTACGAAACCGTAGCCTAGACCGTTACCAATGCCATCAATCAGAGACGGTAGTGGTGCAGACTTCATTGCGTATGCTTCTGCACGACCCATTACGATACAGTTAGTAATGATTAGACCAACGAATACCGACAGCTGCTTAGAGATATCGTATAAGTATGCTTTAAGCACTTGGTCAACCACGATTACAAGCGATGCGATAATTGCCATTTGAACAATGATACGAACGCTGTTTGGAATGTGGTTACGGATAAGTGAAACAAAGAAGTTAGACAGAGCCGTTACAAATACTACGGCTAGTGTCATAACAAATGCTGTTTCTAACTTAGTGGTTACCGCCAACGCTGAACAAACACCTAGTACCTGAAGGGCAATTGGGTTGTTGTCGATAATTGGCGACACTAAGTTCTGTTTCATGTCTTTAGATGCTGACATTAGTTCAAGCCTCCATCACGAACATTGGTAAGGAAAGGACCAAAGCCCATATCACCCAACCAGAAATCGAAAGTGCCCTGAACGCCGTTGCCTGTCAAAGTTGCACCTGATAGGCCATCGACACCGTGCTCTGAACCTGTTGGAGCACCACCTTTAACCACTTGGATTGCTGGTTGATTGTTCTCATCGAACAATTTCTTACCAACAAACTGAGCACGCAAGATGGGTTCTCAACTTCACCACCAAGTCCAGGAGTTTCACCTTGTTCGTAGTATGTGATGCCAGAGATTGTGTTACCGTCATTTTCAACCGCAACAAACGCGTACATCATTGACCATAGGCCATTACCGTGGACAGGGATGATTACCTTATCAAAACCTTCATCAGATTTTACTAGATAAACAACGCCAGTGTTCGCACGACGGAGAATCTTCGCGTTATCTTGATCTGCAGTCAGACGAATTGACGTCGCAGGATCTTTTGCAGCTTTACGTTGATCGTAAGCCGCAGCGTCACCGTCGATGTACTCACCTGTTTCGAAGTCTACCAAGCGGGGCTCGATGTACTCAGCAAACAGCTCAAGAACAGAGCCTTCTGACTCAATACCTGCAACTTCAACGATCTTGCTTTGCTTATCTAAAACTGCGTTTGCTTGTTGCTGGCTACGAAGGCCAACAGCCGCTGCTGATACGACGATTGAGCAGACTAAACTTAGTCCAACAACAACGCCCAGCGTCTTTTTAATGCTATCGTTATTACTTGCCATAGCGTGCTAGTCTCCGTTTGATATTCTTCTCAACCACAACGTGGTCGAACAGAGGTGCAAACAAGTTCGCGAATAGAATCGCCAGCATCATACCTTCTGGGTAGGCTGGGTTTACAACGCGAATCATGACACACATACCGCCGATAAGGATGCCGTACCACCATTTACCACCGTTGGTAAATGAAGCCGACACAGGGTCTGTTGCCATAAAGAACATACCGAATGCGAAGCCACCTAGAACTAGGTGCCAGTGCCATGGCATATTGAACATTGGGTTAGTGTCTGAACCGATCACATTGAATAGCGTCGCTGTTGCAATCATACCGATCATTACACCTGCGATAATGCGCCAAGAGGCGATTCGCATGTAGACGATCATTGCAGCACCGATCATTAGCGCAAGTGTTGATACTTCACCAATAGAGCCCGGAATGTTACCGATGAAAGCATCCATCCAAGTAATTGGAGCGCCAGTGATTGTGTTAACAAGTTCACCTGTACCACCTTGTGCCCATTGGCTTAGTGCTGTTGCACCAGAGAAGCCATCGGCAGCAACCCAAACTGTGTCACCTGAAATCTGCGCAGGGTATGCGAAGAATAGGAAAGCACGGCCAGCAAGAGCAGGGTTTAGGAAGTTACGGCCTGTACCACCAAAGATTTCTTTAGCGACAACAACACCGAACGTGATACCCAAAGCAGCTTGCCATAGCGGAAGCGTAGGTGGAACAATAAGTGCGAATAGAATCGAAGTTACGAAGAAGCCTTCGTTTACTTCGTGCTTACGCACCATACAGAACAATACTTCCCAGAAACCACCGACAACGAACACAGTTGCGTAGATAGGCAAGAAGTACGTTGCACCCAGTAGCATTTTACTGCCAACCCCTGCGTCGGGCCCTAGCGAGCCGCCAAGCATTTCAGTTAACCAGTAGTGCCAGTCACCAGAAATAACTTGAGCAAGTTCAGTACCTGCGTGCATGAAATTTAAAGCTGCAATAGCTTGGTTACCTGCGTTGTACATACCCCAGAACATTGCTGGGAATACCGCAAACCAAACCATGATCATGATACGCTTTAAGTCAACGCTATCACGAACATGCGAGCTCTTCTTTGTAACCATACCTGGGGTGTAGAACAGGGTTGCTGCAGCTTCGTAAAGCGCGAACCACTTTTCATGCTTACCACCAGGCTCAAAATGATGCTCTATATCTTCGAGAAACTTTTTAAGCATGAAAATTACCCTTCTTTCTCAATCGTATCTAGACATTCACGAAGTAGCTGACCGTATTCGTATTTGCCTGGACATACAAAGGTACACAACGCCAAGTCTTCTTCATCAAGCTCTAAGGCGCCAAGCGCTTGAGCACTATCAATGTCACCTGCACATAGGTCACGAAGAAGCAGAGTTGGTTCCATATCCAAAGGAAGCACACGCTCGTAGTTACCAATAGGCACCATCGAACGATCACTACCGTTTGTCGTTGTAGTCATATTGAACAACTGGCCCTTAAATAAGTGACCAAGGAAAGAGCGAGTAATAGAGAACTTGTTCTTACCAGGCATTGCCCAACCGAACAGATCTTTTTCACGACCTTCTCTTAGTACAGACACCTGAGCATGGTATCGACCAAGATAAGCGTGTGGACCTGACGCTTGAGTACCTGAAAGTACAGAACCTGAGATAATACGAACTTCGCCTGGCATTAGTTCGCTATCTGTTAGGTCATTTAGGCTCGCACCAATGGTTGTGCGAACTAGACGCGGGTTGTTCACTACTGGACCTGCTAGTGACACAACACGATCTGTGTATAGTTCACCAGTTAGGAATAGCTGACCAACAGCAATGACGTCTTGATAGTTGATGCTCCATGCAACATTTTCTGTACTTACTGGGTACAAGAAATGCATGTGAGTACCAGCAAGACCTGCTGGGTGTGGGCCATGGAAAACATGTTCTTCTACATTGTTTTGCGTTGAGCGTGGCAAACTGGCGCCAGATTTACATACGTAAACCTTTCCATCAGTTAATGTAGAAAGAACATCAAGACCAGCGACGAAAGCGTCTGCTTGCTCATTAATAATGAGCTCAGGGTGTGCAGCTAAAGGATTAGTATCGATAGCTGTTACAAAAATTGCCTGAGTTGAAGACTCAATTGCTGGAACCTTGCTGAACGGACGAGTGCGGAAAGCAGTCCAAAGACCTGAATCAACAAGCTGAGTTTTAACCGAATTACGGTCAAGACCAGCTAGTTGGCCTGCTTCAAACTTATCAAATGTAACCTGTTCTTCACCTGCAACTTCAATCACAACTGATTGAAGTACACGTTTAGCACCACGGTTAACTTCGATGACTTTACCGCTTGCTGGAGAAGTAAACTTCACTCCTGGATTCTTCTTATCTTCAAAAAGAACTTGAGCTTTCTTTACTTCATCGCCTACGCGAACATGCATCGTAGGACGCATTCCAACATACTCTTCGCCAAGCAAGGCGACTTTATTGATGGTTTTACCATCATTAATCACCTGGGTAGGAGTTCCTGCAATAGGAAGGTCCAAACCCTTCTTTATTGTAATCATACGCACTTGCACTACTTTATCGGGAAAAAGATTCTTTTAATTGCGTAACTTTTAGACACGACATCAGTGTCCGGTTTTGGCGCGGTTTAAAACACCAAAATCGCAACATCCTATTAAAATACTCGTCACATACTTATGGCGAGTGTTATCAGGTGCGACAGTCTATCATCTTTTACAAAGTTGATGCCATGACCAATCACCTAATACATGGCTTTAATTGTATTGATTTAGCACTGAAAGGCTAAAGAATAGTCATAACTTTGAACCATCGCACAAACATTAATGACCCTGATTTTTTCAAGGTTTTAATGTTTAAAACATTCCTTAATATTTCCTGTTAATCCATTCACATTTGATACATGTTGTTATGCTGTTAACGCTTTGCTTATATTTCAAACAAAAAAAGGGTAGCAAACGCTACCCTTGTTAATTATTTTCCACCGCCCATACACATAGGACTATCTGGAGCATTTCCCGACTCCGCCCATTCACTTTTAGTGTAAGTATGAATAGAGAGCGCATGGATATGGTTGGCTAGCTCCTCGGCCAACACTTGGTTAACCGCACGATGCCTAGCAATTAGGCGTTTAGATTCGAACTCATCACTGACAATGACCACCTTAAAGTGGCTTTCAGAACCTTCAGGAACATTGTGCATATAACTCTCGTTCAGCACTTCAAGATGTTCGGGTGCAAACGCCTCTGACAACTTAGTTTCAATGACACTTTGAATCATATTGCTTCCTAATCTCACCAAAAGGAGTTTTGGTTTCTTATACTTAGACTAATACTGTTAATTCTACCCACCTTCAATCTTTTGGGGAAGGTTTGCCTTTGCACCGTCGCATTCATTTGCGACAATGAACCTGTTATTTCTCTATATGCAATTTGATATGAAAACCGAGCTCACACTACTTGAACGCACCCTCACACTCCATCGCTATCCCAAAAGAAACAATGAAACGCTTCAAGCATGGGATGCGGGTGATGAGTACCTAATTACCCATGTTGAAGAGCTCGACTTACCGCTCAGCAGTCGCATCCTTGTTCTCAATGACCATTTTGGCGCCCTTTCTTGCTGGTTATCAGAGAAACACCAAGTCACCATGATGAGTGATTCCTTTATTGCCCATCAAGGCACTAAAGAAAACTTACACGCCAATCAATGCCAGGACATTACTCTGCGCTCAACGATGGATAACATTTCGACAGATACCGATATCGTGCTGATGCAGATCCCGAAGATCAATCGTCATCTGATTTGGCAGTTGTGCCAGCTTCGTAAGCATCTTAAGCCGGGAACTCCAGTAGTCGCCGTTAATAAAGCAAAAGAGATCCACACTTCGACATTAAAGCTATTCGAGAAGTACCTAGGCACAACCACAACATCATTAGCTTGGAAGAAACATCGACTTGTGTTTAGCACTCCTAATAGTAGCCCAATAAATGAGGTATCACCGCATAACCACTGGTCTGTCGATGGCGAAGACTTTGAACTTGGCAACTTGCCCAATGTGTACTCGGGAGAATCGCTTGATCTTGGTGCTCGCTTCATGCTTAAACACTTGCCTCATGATCTGGGTAGCGCCAAAGTTCTGGATCTCGGTTGCGGCAATGGTGTGCTCTCAGTCAAGCTTGCTCAGCTCAACCCAGACGCGCACATTACCTCCGTAGACGAAAGTTACATGGCAGTGCAAAGTGCTGAAGAAAACCTGACAAAACATTTTGGTGAGAGTGATAGATTCAATACCATAGCAAACAATTGTTTAGATGGTTTCCCTGCACAAGAATACGATCTTGTCGTCTGTAACCCTCCTTTTCATCAGCAACAAGCCATTACCGATCATATCGCTTGGCAGATGTTCTGTGATGCAAAGCATGTTCTTAACACTGGTGGGCAATTAATAGTTATCGGTAATCGTCACCTCGGCTACGATGGTAAATTATCTAGACTATTCGGTAAGTCGAACGTACAAACGCTCGCTTCCAACAACAAATTTGTTATTTTACAAGCAACTAAATAACTCGTTTCACGTCGTTATCGTCGACGCTACGTTGATAAAGATATAAGAAAAGGAAATTACCATGAGAAAACTGGTTCTAGCAGCTTCAGTGGCTTTGCTTGCAGCATGTTCGGCGCCTCAGCAAGAACAGATTAACTTTATGCCAAAAGCTACGCTGAGTAACAGTGACCTCGTGCAAGGCAGCACTTTTACTCTAACCAGTAAAGACGTTCGTTCTGCGCAATATGTTGCTCTTGTCGACAGTGGTCGTTCAAACATTGAACCAATCCACTCTAAGCAAAATGTTCGCATTGCTATCGAAAATGCCCTAGCTGAGCAATTTAACTCTCAAGGTTTCCGCTCTACGGTAAACAGCGAAAACTCGGTTGTTGTAGAGATTCAAGAAGCGCTAGTGACAGTGAAACACAGCGTGATGGAAAATGAGATGGACGGCAAAGTAACCATCGAAGTAACCGCTGAAACCCCAAAAGGCAAACTGGTGAAAACTTACACGGGCACAGGTTCTCGTTCAGGCATGCTGAGTGCGTCAAACGAAGAAGTTGAGCAAGTACTTAACGATGTCACTAACCTCGTTGTGCAAGAAATTGCAAACGACAGTGAGCTTCGTACTTACATGCAGGAGCGCTTCTAATGTTGCGTGCGTTCATTGCATCACTGGCTCTCCTTAGCTGCTCGCTATTAGCTGCACCAAAAGTTCTGGTTGAGACAACCTCGGTCCGTTTGAAATTGAGCTGTATGAAGACAAAGCGCCAATTACTGTGGAAAACTTTCTTCGCTATGTAGAAGATGGCAGTTATGAGGGCAGTATCTTCCACCGAGTTATTCCAAATTTCATGGCGCAAGGTGGCGGATTTGATAAAGACTTCAAACGTCTAGATACCTATGCTCCAATTAAAAACGAAGCGGGTAATAATGTTGTTAACAACACCGCGACAGTTGCAATGGCTCGAACAAACGATCCTAATTCAGCAACCCGTCAGTTCTTTATCAACTACAAAGACAACAATTTCTTAAACGCGAGCCGAAGCTCGGACGGCTACGCGGTATTTGGTCGTGTAACAGAAGGATTTAATGTTGTTCAGCAGATGGCCAAAAAGCCGACTCGCAGTGTTGGACGTATGCAAGATGTGCCAGTCGACCCAATAGTGATCACAAACATCAGTATTATCGAATAACTCCCCAAAGGCTCCTACTCTTGGAGCCTTCTTTTTTACAAGGACTCGTCTATGTCTTCGACTTCCCTCTCATGGAAAGAAACGATACGCTCTTATCTTGATAGACGCCTAATGTGGGTATTCATGCTTGGGTGCTCAAGCGGTTTTCCGTGGGTGCTGATAGGCTCAAACATGTCCGGTTGGTTAACTGATGCGGGACTTACTCGTGCCGCGATCGGATACTTTGGTAGTGTATTCGCTGTTTACGCGATTAACTTTATGTGGGCACCTTTGGTGGATCGCGTCAAATTGCCATTACTGCATGGATGGTTAGGCCAGCGCAGAAGCTGGATCCTTCTTTGCCAAAGTTTGATTTTGATCTGCACCCTGTTTATTGCGGGCGTCGATCCAGCAACAAATCTTATGTTTACTTCGATGCTTGCTCTAGGTATTGCAATCGCATCATCGACACAAGATATTGCGATCGATGCGTTTCGTATTGACACTTTCCCAAAGTCACAAGCTAATAAACTGCCACAAGCCTCTGCTATGGCGGTGATAGGTTGGTGGACTGGGTATTCCTTACCTGGATACTTAGCCTTTATAAATGCCGATTCAATTGGCTGGAACGGTGTTTACTATGGAATGGCGTTAATCGTTGTTGTTTTGATGATATTCACTTTGCTAGTAGGGGAGCCGGAAACCAACCGCGAAGCATTGCAAGCTGAAGCCGAGGCGAGACACAGCAAAGTAGTCGGTTCTAAACTTGCTGCGTGGTTCTCGGTAACAGTTATTGAGCCGTTCTTGGATTTCTTCAAACGTAACGGCGTACAAGTTGCCATTACTCTACTTCTGTTTGTGTTCTTATTTAAGATTGGCGAAGCCTTCTTAGGCCGTATGTCGATCACGTTCTATAAAGAAGTCGGCTTTAGCAACGAGCAAATTGGCTATTACTCGAAGCTGATTGGTTGGGGGGCTACGATCGTCTTCACACTCGTAGGCAGTATGTTCAATGTGAAGTTTGGTATCGTTCGTGGCTTGATGATTGGTGGCATCGCAATGGCAGGCAGTAACTTAATGTTCTCTTGGATTGCCAAAGTTGGCCCAAGTGAAACCTTGTTCCTTGCAACGATTTTGGTGGATAACTTTACTACCGCATTTTCGACCGTTGCTTTTGTTTCCTTCTTAACGGTGCTGACTGGACAAGCTTTCTCAGCCACCCAATATGCGCTTCTCGCTTCATTAGGTAACTTTGGTCGTACGACACTAGCCTCGTTCAGCGGTGAGCTGGTCGACTACCTCAACGACTGGTCGCTATTCTTCATCATTACCGCCCTAATGGTGATTCCAAGCTTAATCATGCTCTATTCACTCCGTCACTATTTTACTGACCTTTTGGATAAAGCCAAAAAGCGAGATGAATTAGAATCTAAATAACCTGATAGGTTTTATTTAAGGGAAGCGTTCGCTTCCCTTTTTTTATTTCTAACCACAGCTAAAACTGAATTCATAATACCCACACTAACTAAATGTGTTGTTTATCCATCGTACGTATAGTTTCGAGCAAACCATTGCGCAATCGATGGCCCACTCAAAAATTATGCAACGGTGTGAAAGTTCCATTAAAGTTTCGAAATTCGATCAGTTATGTGATCTGAATCATCAAACAGCATGAATTTTTACAGTCATTGCACTTTTAATTGAGATTTATATCGTTATCATTCTCCCCAAGTTTCGCAGCACATTAATTGCGCAGCGACGAAAAATTTCCCGTTCCAAACGATAGAGTATTACCCCATGACAAAGACACTTTTATCTCTAAGCGTAATTGCAGCAGCGGCAGCGATGCCAGCACAAGCAGAAAAGCTATACGATTTCGGTTCACTATCTCTAAACCACATCGAATGGTTTGACGCTAACCCGCACCACGAAGAACTTAAGTTTATCGAAGTTGAATACGGCGCAGGTTACACTTGGGGTTCTCACTACGGCTTCATCGATCTAGAGAAAAACCACGATGGTGATAACTCTCTTTCTGTAAAGCAGAACGTGGCAATCAATCTAGGTGAAAGCGACTTCGCTGCTTACGGTCAAGTATTCCACGCAGAATCGCTAGAAGACCGTCAAGACTTCTACTCAACTGATTGGGTTCTTGGTGTTCAGTACAACGGTTTTGATTTTGGTAAAATCATGTATAAGCCATTCCTAGGTGCTGTTTACTCAAACGCTAACGGTGTTGATGCAGAATTCAACGGTGGTATGTACGGTCACTTAATCGTTGCTCCAATCAACGAAAGCTTCACAATTACAAACTGGCACGAAACTCAGTTTGGTAAAGATGACAACTTCGACGGTGGTAAAACTTCTCAAAACGGTGCAATTGCAGCGTGGTACCACACTAAAATCGAACACCTAGACTTCGGTCTACAGTACCGCTACGGTCACCACAAACTAGGCACTTACGCTCAGTCTGGTAACTACGGTGCAATCTTCACAATCAAGTACAACTTCTAATTGTTGAACTGATTGAACAGATAGCAAAAATGGCGCTCTTGGAGCGCCATTTTTATTGGCATCAAGCCAAGGGTTGATTATGCTTATGCCTCAGATTAACTGTTGGAATCACCGTGAATATTGTTGTTCTTGGCCCCGGTGCCGTCGGCTCTTTATGGGCTTATAAACTAAAGCTCGCTGGCCACAACGTCTCTGTTTATAGTACACAAAACAACCCTACTCTCTCACTCGCGCTCGATGAGCTACCTTCACTCTCCTTCGAAAATCAGGCTACCAATAGGCTAGCTGAAGCCGATGTGCTTTTGATTACTGTCAAAGCTTGGCAAGTCGAAGCCGCTATCAAACCGCTGATTAAACACATTGATGAACGATGTATTGTCGTGTTTATGCACAACGGCATGGGTGCTGTTGATACCGTTGCACCACTCTTGGAGCGAAACCCTTTAGTCCTTGCTACCACGACTCACGGCGCTTATAAGCCTAGTCGTGAGAAAGTTCTTCACACTGGGCACGGCAACACGCTTTTGGGTGGTTACAACTCAAAAGGAAGCCAATGCAGTTTTTTAGCCGAGGTGTTCAATCATGCGCTCGCCGACTGCCAATGGACAGAAAACATCAATCTCGCACTGTGGAACAAACTGGCGATTAACTGTGCGATTAATCCGTTAACGTCTATTGAACAATGCAAAAATGGCGAGCTAGCGAGCGAGCAATACCAAGAAAAGCTTAGCCAAATCATTGATGAAGTGTGCCAAGTCATGCACGCTGAAAAGCTTCCTATTACCCGTGATAAGCTAGAACAAACCGTGCTTCAAGTAATTCATGCGACGGCTGAAAACTACTCTTCTATGCGCCAAGATGTTTTCTATCAGCGCAAAACCGAGATAGACTTTATAACAGGCTATCTGTTGGCTTCGGCGAAGCGATACAATATTTCAGCGCCAACCAATCAAGCCCTTTACGACAACATCAAAACAATCGAAAACAGTTGGACTCAATCATGACCAAAAAAGTACTTGTCCCTATTGCTCCTGGCACCGAAGAAATGGAAGCCATCACTATCATCGATATGATGGTGCGAGCAGGCTATGACGTCACCGTCGCCAGCGCAGATTTTGATGGTCAATTAACAATGAAGGCCTCACGCGGTGTCACGTTAACCGCAGATTGTAAGTTGGTGGATATTGCCGATGAAGAATTTGATGCTGTCATCCTACCGGGCGGCGTTGAAGGCGCAGAAAACTTCCGTGACAGCACTGTGTTGATGGAGATCGTAAAACAGCAGATGTACGACAGGCGATTAGTCGCCGCAATTTGCGCAGCGCCTGCCCTTGTCCTTCAACATCATGGGCTATACCCGAATGCCATCATGACAGGGCACCCAAGTTTTGAATCTTACTTTCCAGCGTCTAACTGGCGAGTAAAGCGTGTTACTTACGATATCAATGACAACGTATTAACCAGTCAAGGCCCAGGTACTGCACTAGAGTTTGCCATGGAGATCATCATCCTGCTCTCTGGAAAAGCGCATGCTTGGACTGTTGCTGAGCCTATGGTGACGATTCCAACCCTGCAATACCATAAACTGGGTGACGCGTAATGCTTGATGTACAAGCAATAAGAAACCAGTTTCCAGCTTTAGTGCAAACTGTTAATGATCAACCTCTGGTTTATCTCGACAGTGCTGCTACCACTCAAAAGCCTCAATGCGTCATCGATGCTATCAGCCATTACTACAGTCAACAAAACGCTAATGTACATCGTGGTAGCCATAGCTTAACGGCAAAAGCCACCAGCGAATTTGAGTCTGCTCGTCAATGCATGGCGAATTTTATTGGCGCATCATCGAGTAAAGAGATCATCTGGACAAGAGGCGCAACCGAGGCCATTAACCTTATCGCTCAAACCTATGCTCGTAGTACGTTAAAAGCGGGGGATGAAATTCTTGTTAGTGAGATGGAACATCACGCCAATATTGTACCTTGCAGATTGTCGCTGAGCAGACTGGCGCTAAAGTCATTAAAATCCCAATGACAGCAGAGTGTCAGTTCGATTTTGATGCTTATAAATCTCTTATCTCCGAGAAGACCCAAATCGTAGCGCTGGCTCAAGTGACTAATGTCACTGGCACTCGTCAGCCAATCGAGGCAGCCATTGAGCTGGCACATCAATATGATGCAATCGCGGTAATTGATGGTGCACAAGGCATTGTTCATGAAAAGGTTGATGTACAGAAGCTAAACGCGGATTTCTATGTATTTTCAGGGCACAAGCTCTTTGCTCCGGCTGGTATTGGCGTGCTATATGGCAAGCAGTCACTGTTAGAATCTATGCCTCCATGGCATGGTGGCGGAAAAATGGTGGAGTCGGTGTCTTTCGAACAAACCACCTTTACTCAACTGCCTGGAAAGTTCGAAGCAGGAACGCCAAATGTCGCAGGTGCGATTGCCTTGGCTGAAGCTGTCACTTGGTACCAATCTTATGAGTTAAAAGAAGTCGAAGCACACATCCACCAACTGCAAGCTTCATGTTATGACGCACTAAAGAGCATCGAAGATATCGACATTCTTGGCTACCAACCAAACTCGAGCGTTGTTACTTTCGTGATTGATGGCGTACACCACCAAGACATTGCTACTTTGCTCGATCAGCAGGGTATTGCCGTTCGCGCGGGTAATCACTGCGCTCACCCTCTAATGGATGCGCTGGGTGTAAAAGGCACGGTGAGAATTTCTTTCGCCATCTACAATACCCTGCAAGATGTAGAGCGAGTAGTGCAGGCCATCGAAAAAGCCGTTGATATGCTGTAAGCCACTAGCAACCGGTTATTGAAAGCCATACACTCCTAGCGCATTCGCAGTAAAAACTGCCCCAATTAAAAAAGGCTTGCCAATGTTGGCAAGCCTTTTTGTTTACTGTAATACGATTAACTCGCTATTGCGCTACGCTCTTTATCTGTTCCACAATCGCTTTCAGGCCATTGCCACGGGAAGGGCTAAGGTGTGCAATCAAACCAAGCTGGTCGAAATAAGCGTCAATATCGAACGCTTTAATCTCATCACTGGTTTTGCCGTTAAACGCAGCTAAAACCAAAGCAATCAGCCCACGAACAATGCGCGCATCAGAGTCGGCACAGAATTGCCAGACATCACCTTGCTGCTGACTAACAAGCCATACCGAGCTTTCACATCCAGCTACCGTAACTTCAGAAGATTTAAGCTCTTCTGGCATTTTAGGCAGTTTTTTACCCCATTGTATAACCTGACGGTATCTGTCTTCCCAGCCTTTCAAATCTTGCATCGCAGCAGCAATTTGGTCGCTATTAATATCACTGCCAAATGGGTTTTGAGGGAAATCGAACATTCTGATTGAGCCTAATTTGAGTACTTTTGAATGAGTTTTTCAACAATACGCGATACAGCGACAAAGCCAAAGGTTGCAGTAACCACGGTTGCAGCGCCAAAACCACTCGCACAATCCATTCGCTTTGGACCTTCAGCCGTTGATTTAACGCCGCATACCGAGCCATCTGGCTGTGGATACTTTAACTGCTCTGTGGAAAACACGCACTCAATACCAAACTTGCGTTGTGGATTCTTCGGGAAGTTGTGAAGGCGACGCAATGTATCCTTGAGCTTTTTCGCCAAAGGATCTTGAATCGTCTTGGTCAGATCAGCCACTTTAATTTGTGTCGGGTCTACCTGACCACCAGCACCACCTGTGGTGATCACTTTAATCTTGTTGCTTCGACAATAAGCAAGTAGCGATGCTTTAGCTTTTAGACTGTCGATCGCATCTAACACGTAGTCATAATCTTTGGTTAGATACTCATGTTGGTTATCTGGCGTGATGAAATCATCAATCAGATTGACCTTGCATTCTGGATTGATCAATTTGATACGCTCAGCCATCACTTCAATTTTACTCTGCCCGACAGTACCTGACATTGCATGAATTTGACGGTTAATGTTAGTCACACATACGTCATCCATATCAATCAGAGTAATTTCACCAATACCCGTTCTAGCTAGCGCCTCTGCAGCCCATGAACCTACGCCACCGATACCAATAACACACACATGAGCGGCGCGAAGGATCTCTACCTCGCTGTGCCCATAGAGTCGTCGAGTACCACCAAAACGTTGGTCGTAACTGTCTGAAGCTGGCGTATCAAGTTGTCGCATATTGAAGGTCCACATCTGTAAAAACAAAGAGTGCGTTTTATACGCACTCTTGGGTAAAAAGTCTAGGTATTCAGGCTAGAGCCTGTTGACCTAAAGAAACTAATCCTTTTTCTCAGGAGAAAGCAACCATGGTGATTGAGTTGGTGAGTTCTCTAAACCCAATTTCCATACTCGACCAAAGTGACGGTAATGCCCGGCATCAATACCCGCTCTTGCGCCAATACCATGGTACAAATCTAAGTGGTTTTGCTTCACAGCGCCGCCAGTATCGAGAACAATAAGCAAGCGCAGTTGATGTGCGCCACTCCAAGTACCGTCCGCATTTAATAGAGGAACTTCTGCTAGAATCGGCGTTCCCATTGGGAACAAGCTACGGTCGCCTGCTACTGAAGCCATTGGCAATAATGGAATACCCGCCGTACCCGTTACCGGAGCCGCCGCTTTAGGTTGGAAGAACACAAACGAAGTGTTTTGCTCAAGCACCTCTCGAACCACCTCATCATCGTTGGCTAAAACCCACTTTTTGATCGCTTTGAGAGACATCTCTTCACGAGGACTTCGCCGCGCTCTATCAGTACTCGGCCAATACTCACGTAAGCTTTGTTATTTTTACCTGCGTAAGCGAAGTATTCCAACGTATCATCGTCTTCGAAATGAACGTAGCCGCTACCCTGCACTTCCATAATAAATGGGTCGATACGATTTGCCGCATAGCCAAGCTCTAGCCCTTGGCCTTCTAACGCGCCGTTATAGATCTCAGCTCGTGTTGGGCAATCATCACTGCATTCTGGTAAACCATACACCGGATATTTGAATTCTTCATTTGGCTCATGACGCAATTCCATCACCGGAGAGAAGTAACCTGTGAACATCACATTGCCCTGGCTATCACCACCCGCTAATTGCGCAGCTTGAACACCATAACTTGCTAACTCATTCGGATCGCCGCTTTGCATTGCCCAGTCACTCAATTGACGATACAAAGGCTCATAGATTGCAGCCATAGATGGTGAACGGGTGGTCACCTCATCAGCTTGGCTATTAAACTTGGTAAAATCGGTAGGGACATTCGTCTCAATAACTTCAACTTGATTGAGAGGCTTGGAGAACTCGCCATCGAGGTATTGTTGCGCACGCTCAGTAGACTGAGCACAACCAAAAAGCATGGCTACGCATGCAAGTGGAGTAAGCTGTTTAATCACAAATAGATATCCTTAAATTGAGTCATTTGAGCATGACAAACTCTCTGATAAATCTCAATCGTATTAAGGCTACCTGACACCAATTTTATGGTTTTCTAACAATTTAAAGGTCGGGTTATAGTGTTCATCCGATTCCAACATCATTTCAGTGTTAGATTCATTGCGCATTTTATAACGATACTCTTCCCCACCTGCAGAGTAGGAGAAATACCATCCGTCGTATTCAAAATGGGTCGAAACCAAATTTCCGTCTACCGCTACGCCTTTGGAGCTCAAGGTTATTTTTTGCACTGCGTAACTTGCTACACCTTGCTCAACCCATACTCCATAGATCTCTTTCTTTGGAAAAATGTGACTCATCATTCTGTCATACACTGTTGCATATAATATTATCGTCACCACAACGCCAATGAGAACAATCGAAATCAGAATCTTTTCAATGGATTTCTTGGGTTGACCACCCAACTTATCTTGCTTCATCGCTTTGCTCATATTGATACCTTAGGAGGGCTTTCAAGCCACCCCAACTTCAAAGTCTGTTTCTGCCCTTTTAGACCCCAAAAAAACAATTTACAAATGAATATAAATACAATATGTTCATATAAATATTCACTAAGAGCATAGCCAATTGAAAATTCGTAGTACCGCTTTAGTCAAAGGTTTTCGCCAATCGACCCCTTATGTGAATGCACACCGTGGAAAAACCATGGTGGTCATGCTTGGGGGAGAAGCGGTTGAAAACAAAAATTTCTCTAACATTATTAGCGACCTTGCATTGCTGCACAGTCTGGGCGTTAAAATTGTTTTAGTTCATGGTGCTCGCCCACAGATCAATCGCATCTTAGAAGCAAATCAATACCAAACGCCCTATCACAAAGGGGTGAGAGTCACTGACGAGAAAGCGCTTAACTTAGTGATGCAAGCTGCAGGTCAGCTTCAACTTGCCATTACAGCTCGCTTGTCAATGAGCCTCAACAATACACCAATGGCCGGTACCCAGCTTAATGTGATGAGCGGTAATTTCATTACCTCTCAACCATTAGGTATAGATGATGGTGTGGATTACTTCCACAGCGGACGTATCCGCCGCATTGATATCGAAGGCATTAATAGGACCCTAGAACAGGGGTCAATTGTACTGCTCGGTCCAATAGCAAGCTCAGTGACTGGCGAGTCATTTAACCTACTTTCTGAAGAAGTGGCGACTCAAGTCGCGATCAAACTGGGAGCAGACAAACTCATTGGCTTCTGTTCAGAACAAGGGGTTATCGACGAAAACGGCAATGCGGTAGCTGAGCTTTTACCAAATCAAGCGGAAAAGATTCTGCAGCACTTACAATCTGGCGAAGGTTCTTGCGACTCTGCTAGCACAGGCACGCTTCGCTTCCTGCGCGCTTCCATCGCCGCTTGCCGAGCAGGCGTACCTCGAAGTCACTTGGTGAGCTACAAAGAAGATGGCGCACTTATCCAAGAGCTGTTCTCCTTTGACGGTATCGGTACTCAAGTGGTCACAGCCAGTGCCGAACAAGTACGAAACGCTTCAATTAATGATATCGGTGGTATCTTGGATCTCATTCGTCCGCTTGAGCAGCAAGGTATCTTAGTGAGACGATCTCGCGAGCAGTTAGAACAAGAGATTCACCAGTTCACCATCATTGAAAAAGATGGATTGATTATTGGATGTGCGGCGCTTTACCCATACAAAGAAGAGCGTATGGCGGAAATGGCCTGTGTGGCGATTCATCCAGAATACCGTGATGGTAACCGCGGACTGTTGCTACTCAATCACATGAAGCTGCAGTCAAAATCTCAAGGCATTGAACAGATCTTCGCTTTGACAACGCACAGCCTACACTGGTTCAGAGAGCAAGGCTTTATGGAGATAGAAGTTGAAAGTTTGCCGACCACTAAGCAAAATCTGTATAACTATCAACGACGCTCAAAAGTTCTCTCTTTAAAGGTATAAGCAGATATTCTCACTTATAAAACAAAATAAAACCAGTTTCATAATATTTAGATCAATATTTACTTTTAATGGTATGAGATATTGGTTAATATTCACGCTCCTCAACTTTGAGGAGCTGCCTTTCGGGGTCATTGGACTCTTTGCCTAACTCAGTTGGGCCCGCATGGATTGCCTTAAACACTAAAACAAGTCGATAAGAGCAAAAAGTCTATGAGAACCGTCATCTGTAATTCGGTACAAAGCTTTTGGGATATGGCTGATAACCATTTCTTAGAAGGACTGGACGTCCACTGTGTCTTTCCAGTCAATGAAGGCTTAAAAGCGTTTATTTTGAACTATCAAATTCGCTATAAAATCCGCAGCATCTCATTTTCAGATGCCATCAGCTAAGCGGATACCTATGCTAAGTCTCCACGGATGGGACTTACCTTCACTTTCCTAATCAACTCAATCGCTCAATCAAACCACTAATTCGCTGCGTTTTTACTCTCACACCACGCTTCAATACGTTCATATCTGCGTATAGTGCTAATTGCTTCTTCGCACGAGTGATCCCAGTGTAAATCAACTCTTTGGTCAAAATTGGCGTGAACTCAGCCGGTAGCAACAACAAGGTAAAATCGAACTCACTGCCTTGAGATTTGTGTATCGTCATCGCATACGCAGTTTCATGTTCTGGCACTCGGCTCGGCAAAATCGCCTTAACGCTGCCATCAGGTAATTCAAAGAACACCTTTAGACGCTGCTCTGAATCCTCACTGTCACGCATACACAAACCAATATCACCATTGTACAGACCCAAGCCATGGTCATTGCGCGTCACCATAATAGGCCGACCGTGATACCAAAGCTCGTCCTGAGTTCGAATGAACTTTCTCGCAGCAAGTGCTCGCTCCACTCGGCTATTTAGGCCAGCAACACCGAAATCCCCTTCGCGAATGGCGCACAGCAAACGGCAGCGACCAAACAGTTTTAGCGCCGCTTTTGCGCGCTCTCGCTGTGTCTCTAGCTTATTAGTTTCAAGGTTCGTGACCACCTCATCCAAACGCTTCAAATAAACACCGTATTCTTTAACTAACGTTTGCAGCATATGGTTGTAGTGTTGGCTGCTGAGCGGATAGTGCTCAATATCAGCAAAGCCACTTTGCCACACTTTTTCTAGCTGACTAACTTGCCCTGCATTCACCGCTTTTGCTAATTGGCCAATGCCTGAGCGCGCGTCGAAACGGTAACTCTTTTGCAGCATACACAAGCTATCCGCGATTGGGTTACTCACTGGACGCTTTTGATTCGTCAGTTGAGCAAAGCCAGTCAGCGAGGCTACTTGGCTCGACTGGTTTGCGCTGTACCCATATTGTGAAAACGAACAAATATCACCTAACACTGCGCCCGCCTCCACCGAGGATAACTGGTCTTTATCACCCAATAAGATAAGGCGAGCATTTTTAGGCAAGGCTTCCACCAACTTATACATCATCGATAGGTCCACCATCGAAGCTTCGTCAACGACTAAGATGTCTAAGTGCAGTGGGTTATCTTGATGATGTCTAAACTCGACGCTACCTGGGATCGCACCTAATAATCGATGTAAGGTACTCGAATCAGTTGGTATCGACGCTTTGAGCTCCGGTGATACTGGCAAAGCTTCTACCGCTGCGCCAATGGACTCTGTTAAACGAGCAGCAGCTTTACCAGTAGGAGCGACCAACTTAATAATCGGAGAGCTTCCCGATTGTTGGCTTTGAGTAATCAGCGCGGCAAGAAGTTTCGTTACTGTGGTCGTTTTACCCGTACCTGGCCCACCAGAAATGACAGCAAACCGACGAGTAAGCGCCACTGAGGCCGCCACTTTTTGCCAGTTAACACACGCCGATTGCGGCACTAACTGTTCTAGTACTTCGAGATCGTCCACTCTTGTGGCACTGACGAGCGTGTTATTGATTGATACCCAATCAAGTGACTCAGTATTAACGACGTCAAGGTGATCCAATACCAATTGCTGACGCTGAATTTCATTGGCATCCGAACCCAGTTGCTTGATCGCATTAAACAAAAAGTGATAACTACGCTTAAATAGGTGATTTAGTAGCGCTGTGAGCTCAAAGACGCTCTCGCTATTCAACTCCACGGATTGGGCAAGATCGCCGATGCGAGACGCCAATGCCACTTCATAAAACCAGTATCGCTGTAGATAAAACCTCTGCCCATCAAATACCATAGGCAAGGCGCCAACTTGAGCATTATGGCCCTCCCTATCCCCTGTTTTACTCACTAACTCACTTTGTTCAAGTAAATCAATCCAGTCTATTTGGGCGAGGCGTTCAATCCAAGGCTCTGCATTTTCTCCGAACAAACCCAACTGATTGGCTAACCCAGTAGCAAATACTTGAGAGTGGTAAGGCTGCTCGGGTGTATTGAGTTGCAAACAGATATGACCATGACTCAGTTGCTGACTAAGCGCAGCAGCAATAAAACCAAGTTCATCTTGATTCTGCTTTGCTTGGGAGGCAATAAAGCGCGCAAACTGATAATCCAACTGCCTAATTGCGCCTTTTTCCACTAAAAGCTGTAACAGCGTAAACATGTCAGTTCCCATTAGTAAACAGCCCCATCAGTAAACAACCACATAAGTAACCTCATTACAGTCCTAGCTCCATCTGCCTTGATTGTCACTTTGGCTGTCAATCGGCTTGCCATCAATTAGGTAATCCATATCACGTAAAAACTCTTGTGTCGGTTTAGCAGAGAAAATCCCGTGATCGGATTCGCCATCCATACCGCGTAAGAAGAGATAATAAACACCGCCAAAATGTTGCTCATAGCAGTAGTCAGATAATCGACTGCGTAAGAAACGATGCAGCGCCAACGCGTAAATTTGATACTGAAGATCATAACGATGATCTGCCATCGCCGCTTTTAACGCTTCACCATGATAAGCATGGGCATCGTCGCCCAAATGATTCGATTTCCAGTCAAGAACGTAATACTTGCCTTCATGCTCAAACACCAAATCAATGAAACCTTTAAGCATACCTTGCACCGTTTGGAATCCAAGGTCCCCCGCTTTGGCAGAAAGTGGATCATGCTTTTGAATCACACGATTTAAGCTAGATGACGCAAGCACTTCAATTGGCAATAGAAACTCCATTTCCACTAAACGCTGCGCTGGACCTTTCTGATTAAGCAATACAGGGGGCTGCTTGCTACTACTTTGAGTCGATTGGTCAATTTGCGTGTTTACAGGAGCGGCTAGAGGGGTGCTTAACACCGTATCCACCAGCTTGACTAACACGGGTAGCCAAGCCTCATCAAGCTGCTCACGCTCCAGTAGCTCTGCGATAATCGCTAAGTTAGATTCACTGCCTGCGGGCTGGGTGAACTCGACTTCCTCGAACAGTGTATGAAGGAAAGTTCCGGGATTGGCACCTCGGGGAAAAGTAAAGATTGTCTTTTCGGGCTCAATAAGCTCTAGCGATTCCTCTTGATCTTCACCGACCGAATCGATATCAAACCCAGTTAACTCTTGTGTCGCATCATAATGAGAATGAGCGCCTTGCTTGATCAAACCGGAATAACTGGTGATGCGCCATTGCCGATCAATACTGTTGGCAAGCTGCTTGGCAGACAAAGTGCCCATCGCCGATTGTGGTGCTTGATATCGCTCTTGACTCAGCTCGGGAACACTCGCCAATATAGCAGCAGGATTATTAGAAGTTTGCGCTTCAATCGCTTTGGTCAAATCATTGATCCCACCCTCTTGACCGTCTTGCAGCAAATAACCCATCGCACTCAAATGAACACCCGTAGGCTCTTTGGTAGAACGTCCATTTCTAAGCGGCGATGCGCCGACAAAGCAACCATAAACGGCACGCGTTAAAGCCACATAGATAAGTCGAAGATCTTCAGCTAAACGCTCTTTATCCGCTTGCGCTAAAGCTTGATCACTCGCGGTGATATCGAGAATGGTTTGGTCGGTGTCTGCATCATAATATTTGGCTTCACTGGCCGCTCTGTGACTAAACACAAAAGGCAGAAAGACGAGGTCATACTCCAAGCCTTTTGACTTATGAATAGTAACGATCTGCACCAGATTTCTTTCCGACTCTAGGCGTTGGATCTGATCATCTCCGCCCCCTAGCCCTTGTTCGGCATCGCTAATGGTTTCGGCCAGCCAACGCAGCAACCCATGATCACTATCGAGATCTTGCGTGGCTTGCTGAAGTAGCTCACCGATATGCATGAGATCAGTCAGTACACGTTCGCCATTCTGCTCACGCAATAAACGTTCAGAAATGTGTCGTTTACTCATCACCGAGCGCAGCATTGGTAGCACGCCTCGGCCCACCCACAACTTTCGGTACTCTTTAAATTCATTGATGGCGTTATCCCATACCAATTCGTCATTATTGAGCAAATCTAAGGCATACGCGTCTAAAGCGAATAACTCTGAACCTAAACAAGCTCGCAGCGAACGATCGTTGTCTGGTGTTAACACCGCTTGAAGTAAGCGCTGAACATCTTGAGCAATTGTACTGGTAAACACACTATCGCGGTTCGACAGGTAAACACTGGCAATGCCTTGGTCTGCGAGGGCCTGTTTAACCATTCGCCCTTCACTTCCTGTTCGAACCAGAACCGCAATATCACCCGCTTCAATAGACGCAACCTTGTCACCATTGATAAGGGTCGCCTGACCTTGAGCAGAAGCCGTTAAGATGGTTTGAATTTGACTCGCTGTCGCGTTTGCCATCTCAACGAGATATTCCCCTTTGGGTAGAGGTTTGTCTTCTGCTTCTTGCAACCAATACGTTAACGCTGGCTGGGTCTGGCCGTTCAATTGCCAATTTCTTTTATCAGCATTTGGGCTCGGGCTGACAGGTAAGAAAGGAATGTCGCTATCGTAGATAAATGGACTTTGTGGCGTTGCAAAAACTTGGTTAACACTCTCAACCATATCAGCACTGGAACGCCAGTTAGTGCCAAGAGTGTAATGCGCCTTAACCTGATTTCTTGCCTTAATGTAGGTAAAAATATCCGCACCACGAAAACCATAGATAGCTTGCTTAGGGTCACCAATCATGAATAGACCGCACTCGGGATGTTCGAGATAGATGCGGCTAAAAATGCTGTATTGCAGTGGATCGGTATCTTGGAACTCATCAATCATCGCAACTGGATACAAAGTGCGTATGCGATCCATGAGTAGGCTCTGTTCATCGATATCAATGGAAGCTGATAGTTGTGTAAGAAGATCATCAAACGACAACCACTGTCTCTGGTTTTTCGCTTGCACCAACATGGCTCGGCAGTGTTCAATCGCGTGAGCCATCAAAGGTGCTTTCAGGCTGATAGGATTGGCGAGAAAGGTTTCAATTGCAGTAAAAACCTCATGCTGAGGGGGCGTTCCTTTTGGCGTTTTCTCTACTAAAACGCTTTGGCTAAACTTCTCTAACTTATCCGGATAACCATAGCCATTGGTTGGCGATTGCGCCCACAGCGACACCTCTTCTAACCAGTTAGGCAGCGATTTTTTAGTGTAGCTGCGTTTGTTAACATCAGACTGCGCAATTAAGGCTTCAAGCTCTTCGCTAGCTGCATTCCACTGAGCTTTCAGCTCATCGATGGCCGAAAGGTTTTTCTGGTGCAAATCATTCAGCTCGCCCGACATCGACTCTACCGACAGGGTTAACGGAGCGCCTGTTAGGTAATGGCCAATATCGGCCAACAATGCCGCTGGGCTTGCCCAAAGGTTTCGCACTTCTGATGCAAGGGCTAACGGTAGCGAATAGAAGTTTCGCCGCCAGTAATCAGCGGCTACTTGAGCTTTCAAATGACTTTCATCGGTCACGAACTCATTGTTAAATCGACTGCCTGACTCAAACGCATTTTGCGTGAGCATACGTTGCAAAAGCCGTGAATAGTATAAACAGCCGCTTCATCCATCTGCCTTTCTGCGTTGAGTAATAGAGCGGCCGCCGCTGGATGATCCTTAACTTCCTCAAGCAGTGGTTGAATAACCGGGTCACTGCTGACACCGCGAGCAAAAGCGATCCTAGCATCATGAATTCGCGCTCGAATACGATCTCGCAGCTCGGCAGTCGCGGCTTCGGTAAACGTCACTACAAGGATTTGATCGACCGTTAGTGGCTGTTGATGCTTAGTTTGATCATCACCATGCCCTAGCAGCAAACGCAAATAAAGTCCTGCAATCGTGAAGGTTTTGCCTGTCCCCGCAGACGCTTCAATCAGCCTTGCGCCATTAAGAGGAAAAGTCATGGTGTTTAGTTGCGTTGCCGCTGTCATATTCGCTCTGACCTTGAAATTTATTTGCTCGAAAGCTCATCTTTTAAACGAATTCCGCCTAAGCGATATACGTCAATCTTAAAATGTCATTGGGCTCTTGCCCGTAAAGTTAGGACCAGTTCACAGTTTGTTTTTTGGGGAACGTGATCCGCCCTGAAAAAATTCATCTTCTATCAGCATTTGCTGAAACATTCGAGGGTTGTGAGATCTTTCTCACGGATACGCAATTAACAAGTCGCTAGTATTCCCGCCACGAGTTACCAAGTAACCAACAAAATTTTATGTCACTTGTTTCAAGCGACATTACCCAAATAATGGTCCCTCTGACCTGTGGCCGTACAGCGAACGCCCTACACTATAATGATTTACTGGCGGCCACTTTAATTCCCTTTTTCGTACCATCCCTTTTGACCTCATCGCATAAAGTCTATTTATCGAATGCACTCTTGGCATTTAGTCTTGGTGCCTGAAGAACAAGGCTGGTTAAAGTGCGAGATTGTACGGCTAGCTCATCATTCCATTGCGGCCAAACACGTGCAATGTAAGGGTCACCGCCTTCGCCACTCATCATATAACCACCGTTAAAAGCACCTTCCATTTTCTTCAAGCACTTCTCTTCGTCATCGACCCATTTTCCTCGACTAAAGCCTGCTTCTACACCCGCTAAAGCGGTTCTTGGGAAATAAGCCAAAGGTTCATTCATGCCTTGATAAAACAGGCGCACTAGCTCACTGAGCAAGTCTTTCGCGTAGTCAGAAGATTCCAATGGTGGATAGATAAGATGTATCACGCCATCCTTGCGATCGTAACCAAGGATATGCGTAGTCTTTAAATGACCAGAGGCAGACATGGCTAAGTGGTCAATCCAAGCGGAGAGGTAATCTTGCGAGCGCACTTTTCCGCTGCGATATCTCACCAAACCTGATTGATAGTTCTGAGTCAACCAACCGACGAGATGAACCGTTTTACCTTCACCAAGAACTTCGATGCTTAGCTTAATATCAATATCGTCTTGAGGGCTGGCACAAACAAACTCAAGCTCCTGAGCAACCTGCTCTGCTTGAACGCGATTGGTCTCAAACTCTAAATCACCAAATGCACCAACTGGCAACTTACCTTGAGCACGTTGATGCTTCACAAACTGTTCAAACACAAAAGCAGTATCGGTGACGCCTGACCGTTGTGCACTAAGTAATTCGTCCAAAAGCTGATCGCGCAGCTGATAACTTTCTAATCCATTTAATATGAATGGCTCATCATCTTGCATGACCGCTTGAGGTGGTTCGAACACCACCTTCAAACGTCGGTTGTAAAAGTATTGAACAGGGAGACGCCAAAATCTCTGTAGCTCGACCAAATCAAGCTCTATCGGGAATGTGGCATCAAGTAGGTAATCGCTTAATGTTTGCGGCTCCGTACCAGAAGCCGCCGGACTCATCGTTAGCCCTTCGATAACCTCAATATTATCGACTTCTTGCCCTTGCGCACTCAATGCTGGCAACCACTCTTTGGCGTAACTGCCACCAGCCTGATGAAACGCAAGTGGGCTAAACGGCACCATAGCATGAGAGTACTGAATATGACTCAATAGACGCTTACCTGACTCATCAACCCCCAAGTCTTGTTCGCCTTGCAAACAGTAATTTTGCTGGCAATACTCCATCAACTCGGACACCAACACCGATGCTACACGCTCAGTATTATCTTGAATCGAACGGCCAACATAACTGATGTACAAACATTGCTGAGCAGATAACAGAGCTTCTAAGAATAGGTAACGATCATCATCTCGACGAGAGCGATCACCAGGCCTTACTCGCCCTGTCATTAAATCAAAGCCTTCTGTTGGCATAGAGCGTGGATACACGCCATCATTCATGCCTAACAAGCACACGGTTTTAAATGGAATTGAACGCATCGGCATCAAGGTACAGAAGTTAACTTGCCCTGCTAGGAATCTTTGGCTAATTCGAGCGCCAGACAACTTACTATCGAGATACTGGCTGATGATCGATGGTGCTAACGACTGATCAAAATGCGCATCAGCGAGCTGATCTTTTAAGTTCGACAAGCAATCTCTGATCGACTTAATCACCAACTCCCCTTCAAGCTCAACGCTAAAGAAATCTTCCAATAAGTTGGATAGAACTTCGCGCCATTCCTCAATCGTTTGTGATTGGGCAAGCTTGCGGTGATAAACGCTTATCTTCTCAATAAAGTGCGCCAGTTTTCCCGCCAGTTCAGCGCTCATACCTTGAACTTCATTGTAAGGTGCAAGTGGCACATCACCTTGCAGATAAAGCTATCGTCACTGCCAGAAATCGAGTACCCAAGCAGCATACGCGAGATACCGAATTGCCAGGTATTTTGCTGACTGGATGGCAGCTCGAACTGCTCTGCGGTTGCCTCATCGAGCCCCCAACGAATACCCGACTCCTCCACCCAGCGTTTAGCTGTAGCAAATTCATCTTCGGATATCTCAAATCTCGCCATAATGGATGGAGTTTCAAGCAGCTCCAATAATTCAGAGGCTAAACAGCGAGTGGTAGGCAACTGCACCAACTGCATGAAAGCCGCCAGTATTGGGCTCTCTTGATCAGCAGTTCTATCCGAGATTGAGTATGGGATGAATCGCTCACCCGGCGCATTACCAAATACCGCTTGTATCGCTGGACTGTAGGCATTGATGTCGGCGACCATCACAATGATGTCACGCGGTTTCAAACTTGGGTCGGCATCAAACATCGCCAATAGCTGATCATGCAGCACTTCCACTTCACGCATCGGGCTGTGACAAGCATGCAGTGTCAGCGAACGGTCTTGAGTATTTATAGTCTGTTTGTGGCGACTGGTATCGAGAATGCTGTCATCTTGATGCTCTTCAAGGTTAAGTATATCTGCTTGAATCTGTTCAAGCAGTGACGCCCTTTCGTTCTCAATAAAGAAATCGTGTTCTTCACTTTCCGACTGTGACAGCAAGTAGAGATTGTCTCGGCCTAGTTTGCCCATGGAAGCCAGTAAACTGTTTCCTACTGCATACTGAGTATGCAGCTCATCTTCAGCCGCATTGTCTTCAATGCTGCCTTTGAGTGGCGATACTTCACTATCAAACTCGACACCGTCATCACTCAGCACAAATCGTTTGTGCTTCTGACTTTCGAGGCGAGCTAAGTATTTTCTATTTCGAATATCACCCAGTAGTGCTGACAAGGGTTAGTAAACATCAAATGAACATCTATGTGTTCCCCCAGAGCTTTAAGCGCTTCCATATAACGCGGTGGCAGAGATGAAATACCAAAAATGAATAGGCGATGTGGCAGCTTACTAATATCGATTTGGCCTTGAGCTAATGCCTCAATAAAGCTGTCATAGAGGTTGGCTCGATGGTAGTGAGAGTGCCCGTGACCAACAATCGCCTCGTACAATGATTGCCATAGAATGGGTTGCCAAGGGTGCTCATCACCAATTTCGGTCACTTCAACACCTTGCTCCCAACTTGCAATCCACTCGGGGCGATACACTAAGTAGCCATCGAAAATATCGGCGATTTTTTCACACAGTTGATAAAGCTTGGATGAATCTTGGTCGTCCGCCAAATAGCTATTGAGAGGAGTAAATTCTTCCTGCTCCAACAGCTTGGGCAGAATCAACATCAGCTTCCATGTCATCGCTTCCTTATTGAAAGCGCTTCGCTTCGGCACATCAGGTAGTACTCGAGTGAACATTTCCCAAATAAAGGTCGCTGGAAGCGGGAAATCAATATTCGCTGCTACACCAAATTCTTTCGCCAGTTCCATTTTAAGCCACTGAGACATACCTGGGCTCTGCACCAAGATTTGCTCTTTCTCAAATGGATTGCTCAACGGTTCAGTTTTGATTAAATGAACCAATAGAATTTTCAGGGTATCGACTTTGTTGGAATGATAAACAGTAAACAAAATTCACTCATCTAGAATCAGCGCTAATGCAGTCAGATTAGCACAACTAATTCCCTGAATTCAGTGTTATAAGCTTACGTTGTTATGAAAAGTTTTTACTAAGGTAAAACCGAACTATTTGGCCAGTAAAAGTGTAGGTACCGAAACGCTACATAAGTGACCAACACAGTGGCAATCAGAAGCTCAAAAATGGCCAATGTATGAACTTGGTTAATGTACTCGGCTGCCATCCCTACTTCTAACATCCAGTCAGTCAACTTAAATAGCGCCGTCGCCCCAATCACCATGGGAAACGTAAATGCAGCATAACCTGCACTGAATGGTAGGCGCAGTAAACGGATAAACGCGAGATAGATAATCATCGTCATCAACACGGCGATGCCAAACAAAAGCCCAATGACAACGGGAGAAGGCTCGGCAGACATGGATAAGTATCCGGCAAGAGTCAGACTTGCAGGCGCGGCATGATAGCCATTGTCGGCTTTGCAGTATCTGGGATTTGCTCAGAAAACATGAAACGATAAACCATTAATGGCAACATAATGGCGTAAGCGAGCATGCCGAATATCAAAGCGACGTTGGCAATCATCTCCAATGCAGGATTGCCCGAATAAGAAACATTAGCCACTATGATTCCGACGGGTGGAACAAACCAACTTGGGACCAAATGATGCAGCTCGAAATTTTGGGCTCGGTGGTATAAAAAGCTTACCAAAAACGTGACATGCAGAAATACGGCGCAAAGCAAATCACATCCCCAGCAAAGGGGCTTACCTGGCCGATAGAGTTCGATATGATCATCACTGCCATCGCAAATGTCGGTACAACACTGCCTACCACAGGATGAGCAAGATCTTCTCTTAACATGTGACGATGAAGTAAAAACTTCACCGCAAGAATCATCAATAGAATGCTTGCGATTGCAGCACTCACCCACTGTCCATAGCCATTAAGATCCACTAAATTTTCCCAGCACCAACCAAGGCTTGCGATTCCCAGTGCCAGCCCCGCCATTGGCGTCGGTGCTTCCATCAATTTTGTTTTCACTCGTTGAATCATAATGCTTCTTCTATCGACTCAGGAAAGTACGGCTATTTTAACGGCATGCTCTGTTTTAAGATATCTGCTATTTTAAAACTTACGTTAAGAATTTCTAAACGATTTAAGGAAACTCCGTGGCTTACAATGTTTCGCTAAGACAACTGCATGTTTTCTCTACGATTACGCAGCACAAAACCCTCACAGCGGCTTCTGAAGCGCTGTTTCTATCCAAAGCTGCGGTCAGCATGGCGCTGTCAGAGCTTGAAAAGCAGATAGGCCACCCGCTGTTTGATCGAGTGAATAATCGCTTGGTCCTCAATCAAGAGGGCCAGAAATTACTCCCTCTTGCTGACGAACTGCTGCATAGAGCCAACGATATCGAACTGATGTTTGATGGCGATACGACACTCACAGGCCAGTTGAGGATTGGAGCAAGTGATACGATTGGTAACCAAATTGCACCCTACATGCTCAGCCACTTCAGAAAGAGCACGGGACATACCGCGCAAAGCCTCTTCATTTCGAACAGTGCGCAGATTTGTCAGCAGTTGGTCGACTACGAGCTAGACATAGCCCTCATCGAGGGAAACCCTCTTCACCCAGATTTAATCGCGATGCCATTTAGTCAGGATGAAATGTGCGTAATCTGCTCACCGTCGAATCCCCTTGCCAACGTCAATAACATCACGCTCGATCTACTCGAAAATAGCGACTGGATACTGAGAGAGTCTGGCTCGGGATCTCGCGAGTTTTTTACTCAATTGATTGCTCCCCGTCTAGTCGACTGGCGCGAATCATTTCAGCTCAATACCACTGAAGCGCTCATTAATAGCGTCTCTGCTGGACTCGGACTAGCGTGCCTTTCGGAGTTAGCGGCGCTGCCCGCGTTGAAAGACGGACGCGTGACTCAGCTGCATCTTCCTTTAAACATGCAGCGCAAGTTCTGCTTACTCGTTCATAAAGAGAAATATCAAAACCCACTACTCAAAGCCTTCATAGATTTTTGTCAGCAGTGGCAACAAAACAGCACACACAAGTAAGGTCATTCCGATAGGTTGACGATATGAGCAGCACTCGCTTCTCACATTTGCGCCCTCGCCTAGACTTGTGTGTTCAAAAACTGTATAAACAGCCAGTAATAGAATTGTTCAAATTGTTAGAGGATTAACCATGGCTGTAATCGTCAAGTACGTGGTGGAACGCAACGGAGAAGAGAAAATGACTTTTACCTCTAAAGCCGAAGCTGACGCTTATGACAAAATGCTGGATATGGCAGACGAGCTATTTACTCTGCTAGGAAAAAGTGAGCTTCTAGAAGATGAAGCGAAACAAGAAGATCTGGCAATGTTCCTAGCTCAAAACAAAGAAGAAGTGCTGTTTGCATTAGGCGCGAAGCGCAAGCCTGCCCCTAAAAAGCCAAAAGCAGTAAAAGAGCCTGAAGAGCAAGACGACGCCGCTTAACTGATTGCCTCTTAGTTCTATCGCCTCGCTAGCTAGCGGGGCTTTTTTATATCTAGATGTTTCTACTTTCACCTTCTAAAGGGGAAACAAATCTGTCTAACTTTACCCTGATAACTCATCGCAATCTTCAGTACTATCTAGGTAGTTAAATTAGACAGGTATTTCACAATGCATCATATCGAAGTTTGTATTGATAATATGGAATCGCTTCACAACGCGATTGCTGGTGGGGCAACCCGAATTGAACTCTGCTCGTCACTAGCACTTGGCGGGTTGACGCCAAGCCTCGGTTTGATGAAATTAGCTGGAGAAAAGGCTTCTATTCCTGTTTACGCGATGATTCGAGCCAGACAGGGAGATTTCCTTTATTCAGAAGATGATGTCGCCACTATGATTGAAGATGTCAAAGCTGCAGCATCTTCTGGGTTGCAAGGCATCGTATTTGGCGCGTTAACTGAAAACGGTGATATCGATATTTCAACAACAAAACGTATTGTTAACGTCGCACATCAACATGGTTTAGGAGTCACATTCCACCGAGCCATCGACCAGTGTAACAATGTTGTGGCAGCATTAGAGCAAGTGATTGCTCTAGGGTGTGAGCGCATACTCACTTCCGGTTTAGCGCCTAATGCCTTAACAGGAGTAAACACCATCAAAGCAATGGTGGAACAATCGGATCACCGTATCCAAATTATGGCTGGTGCTGGCGTTAATGCTGACAACGTCGCTTCTATCATCGAGCTAACTGGAGTCAACGAGGTTCACCTGTCGGGAAAAACCACTCGGCCAAGTAAAATGAATCATATTTGCGATGAAGCCAAGATGGGTTCTGAAAGTCTAGACGACTTTGTTATTCCTATCACTGACACACAACAAATTCAAACCGTTGCTAAAATAATAAGGTAATATGGTGAATTAAGTACTTTAAATTAGGCACAACGAGACAGCTATGGCCAAGGATCTTTACCTTAATCTAGACCTCAACCTGCTACGTACATTTATGGTCTTGTACCAAGACCTAAATATGAGGAAAGCGGCAGCTCGTTTATCTGTGACTCAACCAGCTGTCAGCCAAGCCTTGCAAAAGCTAAGAAATCATTTCAATCACGAACTTTTCGTTAAAGTGGCAAAGGGACTAGAGCCCACCCCCTTTGCCACTCAGTTGGCTGAATCTATATCACCCCATTTGGATGCACTCTCTGTCGCAGTTAATGCACCGGCAGAATTTACTCCCAAAAGCATCGATTACACGATCAAAATCGCATTGAACTCAACAGTGCTTTCTTGTCTATCGGGTGCTTTATTTAAAAGTTTCCGACAGCTTGCCCCAAATGCCCATCTCGAGTTAGTCAATTGGACCAGTGCGACCATTAACGATATAAAAAATGGTAATGTACACTTGGGAGTACATTACGATATAGAGCACCCCAAGGAGATCTATGGAACAAGGTTAACGATGCTGACAGGTAAAGCCATTGTTCGAAAAGATCACCCGCTAAAATTAAATAGAGCGACACTAAGCGACTTTGAACCCTATGAGATAGGCTCAATCATCATTCCTGGTTGGAATGAGAACTTCATCCACGTTGCTGAGATCATGCGTTCTCAAGGCCTCAAGCCCAAAGTAGGCTTTCGTACAGAGATCATTTTGGCACTGTTGGATATTATCGAGCAATCTGACATGGTTCTACCTCATACTAATATCTTCCCTATCCAAAACTACCCCCAGCTTCGTGCTATTGACGTTACTATCGGGGATCAAGCCTCTCTCGTCGAAGTCTGTAGCTACCACCACTTAAAATACCGAAACAGCCCTCTTATTGTTTGGCTTAATCAACTTATAACAGACGCCTTAAATAAACAGATTGCTTTGAGTGATAAGCTAAGCTTATTAGAGAAATAATATCTATTGGTTATGCCGATTCAATAAATAATATTAATATTACTCTCATCGAAGCACAGCGAGTTCATGGACTGAACCTTCTAATAATTAGATGGGAGTAAGTCCATGAAACAGCTATCAACCTACTATAATCTTTACCGACTCTGCCTCCACGCCCGATCTGGAAAATGAATAAAATCCTAGTAGCAGGTAATTCATATTGTCTCTTCATTATGAGATGACGTGGTGGTTAAGGGCCAGTAGCAATTAGCATTTCTTATCACCCATATTAGAACCTGCAATTAGCCTCAAACCCCAAAATAAATAAAATACCACTAGCCAAACAACGCCTTCGAGAGAACTATGCCAAGACTTAATTGCACACTGTTCAAAAAGACACGCAGTACCTGGGTTGTCTCTGTATTTTCACTACTCTTTCCCATTTTCAGCCAAGCAAGCACTTTCCATGTGTCTCCAGATCTAAGGATTGGTCCCTTCGCAGGTTCAGGTATTACTGGTGGAGGGATTCAACTAGGAATGACTGACTCTTTTGGTTTTGACGCCGTTTATATCAGCTATAGTCAAAACTCATTCGAGTTCATTACCACCGAAGAAAAGTTAGCTACTTACCGCGTAGGGATACAGCACCAAATAGAATCAATGCCATTGGTTGGCTTCCAAGTAGAGTTAGGCCTTGTCGAATATGAAGGGACCTATCACAAGATACTGAGTGATTCATCCGACTATCGCTCAGGAAAAGGACCAAGCATAAGCTTTGCATGGACATTGGGTCTCACTGACCATATTGCATTTAGGGCCGGTGGAGACATCAATTACATCGACCGCGATAATACTCATATGCCTTATTCGACAAGTGCCATGTTCACTACTGGCGTGATTTTCCAGTTCTAATTTACCTGTCTATCTCCGCTATTACATTCCAACATGTATTAGCTATTAATAACCAATTAGTGCGTTAAACTACCTATGAAATATGTAATTAGTACATCACTTAAAAAATCAGCGATACTCTTCGCATCGCTGCTTAGCGTCACCATTTCACTACCTACTTTAGCAAACTCTATTCACTTCTCAGCAGAGGGTAAAGTAGGCCCGACTATGGGATTTGACTTGGTAGGATACGGGGGACAACTGGGAGTCACAGATACTCTCGGCTTTGAGGCTATTTATTTTAGTTACAGTCAAAGTGAAGGAACGCTACTGCCTACTCTCAATCGCACTGATCACGAGTTAAACACATACCGCATTGGTGTTGAAAAATCATTTCAATCGATTCAATTACCACTTCAATTTGAAATCGGCCTAGCTGAATATGAAGGGGAGCGACGCTACTGGGCTAGCGGTGATCATGAGCAACTATCAGCAACAGGTGCTAGTATCGCAATTTCAGCGGTTCACAACTTCACCGAAAAGTTTGCGTTACGCGTAGGTGCAGATTTAAACTTCTTCGGAAGTGATAATACTTACTACTCCACCAGTGGTACGGTTCTAATGATTGGTGCAGGCGTTATTATCCGTTTGTAGACTAACGAAGCGCATCATCAATACTTTGTTCGCCTAAGTGGCGAACATCTTTACCTTTGACAAAGTAAATGATGTATTCGCAGATGTTCTGACAGCGGTCACCTACACGTTCAATCGCTCGAGCAGACCACATAACTTGCAAGATGTTAGGAATATTTTTAGGATCCTCCATCATGTAAGTCATCAACTGTCTGATCACCGCTTCATATTCTGCATCAATCTTATCATCGAGCTTATACACTTCCGCTGCGGCATCGACATCCATTCGAGCAAACGCATCTAGCACTTGATGAAGCATCGCGATCGCCTGTCGACAAAGCGGCTCTAGCGAAACGTGAAACTGGCTCTCTTTCGAAGCGGGGCTTTCAATGGCAACATACGCAATCTTAGTGGCAACATCACCAATTCTTTCCAAATCCGTAATTGTCTTAATGATAGCCATAATTAAGCGTAAATCTTTTGCCGTGGGCTGGCGCTTAGCAATAATACGTGTGCAAGCTTCATCAATAGAAACTTCCATCGCGTTCACTTTGTGATCGTCGCGTACCACTTTTCTAGCTAATTCAATGTCCTCTTTATGCAGCGCTTGCATGGCAAACGAAAGCTGTTGTTCCACCAGCCCACCCATGGTTAATACATGAGTTCGGATGGATTCTAGCTCGACATTAAATTGACCTGAAATATGACGACCAAAGTTCATTATTGCTCCCTTGTTGAGAAAAGTATAAGTGGCTGTTTTAGTTTAGCTTAGCCGTAGCGTCCTGTGATGTAGTCTTCTGTCTGTTTTTTTGCAGGCGAAGTAAAAATGGTATCCGTATCACTATATTCGATCAGTTGGCCCATATGAATGAAGGCAGTATGATCGCTTACTCGAGCCGCTTGTTGCATGTTATGAGTCACGATCACAACGGTGTACTTAGTTTTCAGATCGTTGATCAGCTCTTCAATTGTGAGTGTTGAGATGGGATCCAACGCGGAAGTGGGCTCATCAAGCAGTAACACTTCGGGCTCAATCGCTATCGCACGTGCAATCACCAAACGCTGCTGCTGCCCTCCAGATAGCCCGAATGCATTCTCATGCAGTCGATACTTTACTTCATCCCAAAGTGCCGCGGCGCGCAAAGAGCGCTCTACCGCATCATCTAAGGTGCGACTATTTGAAATGCCTTGCAGGCGCAACCCATACACCACATTTTCATATATAGATTTAGGAAACGGGTTCGGTCTTTGGAACACCATACCGACTCGACGTCTTAATGTCGCTACATCGACATCGCGGTGATAAACATTCTTGCCATGAAGTTTCACTTTGCCTTTAACTCGACACCCTTCAACTAAATCGTTCATTCGATTGATACAACGAAGAAGTGTCGATTTACCACAGCCAGATGGCCCGATAAAAGCGGTAACCTGACCTTTAGGAATACGCATTGATATGCCCGTCAATGCTTGCGCGTTCTGGTAGAACAAGTTCAGATCTTCAATAGCAATAGCAGTCTGCTCATCACTTAAGTTGTTAACATCTAAAGGCGCTTCATAGCGAGAGTTTGATTGACTGAAAACATGATTAATCTTGTCCTAACGTTCGGTATTTTTCACGCAGATTATTTCGAATGCTAATTGCGGTTAAGTTTAGACTGACAATAACGGTTACTAATAAAAATGATGTGGCGTATACAAGCGGTCTTGCCGCTTCAATGTTCGTCGTTTGAAAACCCACATCGTAGATATGAAAACCCAAGTGCATGAATTTTCTCTCTAAATGCAAAAACGGGAACTGGCCATCGACTGGTAAGTTTGACGTCATTTTTACCGCGCCCACCAGCATTAGCGGAGCAACCTCCCCAGCAGCACGAGCGATCGCGAGAATTAAGCCAGTAATGATTGCTGGGCTCGCCATTGGTAACACAATGCGCCATAACGTTTCAGACTGTGTAGCGCCTAACGCCAGAGAGCCATGCCTAACAGAGCTTGGAATACGTGTTAAACCCTCTTCCGTTGCAACAATCACTACGGGTAGTGTCAATACCGCTAAAGTCAAAGCGGACCAGAGCAAACCTGGTGTGCCAAATGTTGGCGCAGGCAAACGCTCACTATACAAAAGAGAATCGATAGAGCCACCCAATGTATAGACGAAGAAGCCTAAACCAAACACGCCATACACAATTGATGGGACACCTGCGAGGTTAATAACAGCAACTCTAATGACCCTTGTGAAGGCGTTATTTTTCGCATATTCGTGCAAATAGATTGCCGCAATAACGCCAAGTGGCATCACGATAATCGACATAATAAGTACAAGTAACACGGTACCAAAGATGGCTGGGAACACTCCCCCTTCCGAGTTCGATTCACGTGGATTTTCCGATAAGAAGCGCCAAACCTGAGTCGCCCAATGAACGGCTTTTTCAGACACACTCATATCATTTGGGTACCAAGCGCGTAAAATCTGGTTGAGCGGAATTTCGACTTCTTGCCCTTGCATATCTTGCATAATCAGAGCTTGCAAACTCAATTGAGCCCTAAGTGCATCCAACGTTGATTCTGCGGCCAGCAATTGCTGTTGATAGTAAGCTAACTGTTCACGATACGAAGTCGCAAACTCTTCCGTTAGAGAATCATTTAACTCCAAGCGACGTTTTTGCAGTCTTAAACGTTCAACTTGACGACTTGCGGAACGTATATCTTGTTCAATAAGTGCGTCTATTTCATCTTTAAGTTGGCTAGAGAATTGAAGCCCTAATTCAAGATTATTATCAACTTCTGCAGATACTGTTCCATCAGCATGTCGATAGCCGACTGGCACACCAAAAAAGTCACCATTACGCGCGCGTTCAACGACCATCCAACCAGACGGAGTCGTTACACTCTCAATATCAATATCAAGGATTGAGATAAAATCGGCATCGTAATGATCACGATTCGCAATCTTGATGCTGTGCCTGGTGACAAGCCCTTTTTCCTTAACCTCAGGGGGCAATTGGTAGTCCATTTCACGCAGGTGATTGACAGGAATCGCTTCGCTATCATATATCTGACCAACCAATACATTGCCTTGACTGGTCTGCCACTGATGAAGATTAGCCGGCCAAAAGTACGACAGCCCTTTCCAGCCGATTAGCAGCAATAAGCCCAACACCGACAGCAAGCTGATACTAACCGCACCGCCTGTTAGCCATATCCAAGGCGAGCCGGATTTAAGCCACTTAAACATGCACCACCTGACCTAAACTACAAAGCACGATACTTATCCCTCAAACGTTGTCTTACCCATTCCGCAAGAGAGTTGACGGCAAAGGTAAAAATAAGGAGAAGCAGAGCAGCTAGGAACAATAGTCTAAAGTGAGAACTTCCCACCTCTGACTCTGGCATTTCAACGGCAATGGTTGCAGATAGAGTTCGCATACCTTCCAAAATGTTCCAATCCATAATCGGTGTATTGCCTGTGGCCATAAGCACAATCATCGTCTCGCCCACAGCACGGCCCAATCCCATCATTATTGCCGAGAAAATACCTGGGCTGGCAGTGAGTAACACCACATAAATAAGAGTTTGCCATGGGGTTGCACCAAGAGCTAAAGAGCCGTCTGACAAATGTTTAGGCACAGAGAAAATAGCATCTTCAGCAATAGTAAATATGGTAGGAATAACAGCAAAACCCATTGCAAACCCGACGACTAAAGCGTTGCGCTGATCAAAATCAAAGCCATGATTTGCAAAGTAGAGACGAACATCACCTCCGAATAAAGCCGCTTCAATGTTGCCACTTTGAGTCATAGATAACACTATCGTTCCCGCCAAAATAGGCATCAAAACCAATGCATGCCAGCCATTAGGAAGTTTGCTGGTCAATGACTTTGGTAATATGTGCCAAACTACACCACACAAAATGGTCATTAAAGGTAAGAACACCAATAAACCTACGACAGAGGCCAAGTGATTCTCAACAATTGGGCGAACCACAATCCAGCTAAGAAACCAATGATCACCGTGGGTAGCGCTTCCATTAGCTCGATGGAAGGTTTTACCACTCTGCGCATCTGCGGAGACATAAAGTAAGCCGTATAGATTGCACCAAGCACAGCAATAGGAATGGCAAACAACATCGCATAGAAAGCAGCTTTTAGTGTGCCAAATGCGATGGGAACCAAGCTAAACTTGGCCTCAAACTCATCGCTGGCTGACGTGGTTTGCCACACAAATTGAGGCTCGGGGTAACTTTCGTACCAAACTTTTTTCCAAAGCGAAGAGAACGAAATCTCAGGGTATTCATTGTCCACTTCAGAAACAGACAAAGCGCCATCTGAATACGTTAATAAGAACTTCTCATTAGGAGACATCGCCGCGGCACTTGGCGCTTTTTCGAATGCTCGCTCAAACAAAGATAACTTCTCGCTAGTCGTATAGTGGCTTTGCACTGTACCGTTGGCATAAAAGCTATAGAACCCTTTACGGTATGTGTCTGGCAGTATTGATTTAAGCTCTGACGCTAACTTGAAGTGGCGAATAGGCGTCAAGGTACGTTCACCATCGCTCAAAACATCAAACCATTGTGATACTTGCCCATTTTGATAAGACACCAATAATGAGTAAGCCCCTGATAGCAGTGCGATATCAACAACCTGTTTTTCTTCATCGCCCAACGTCACGATTTCACGAACTTGGTACTCTCGATTAGTCGAACTAAGAGGGCTTTGCACCGCCACAATCAGGTCATTAGCAGCACGAAGATACAGTTGCTCGCCATTGGGTGTCAGTAACATCTGCTCGACATCCCTAATAGGATGGGAGAACTGGAACTGATGAATATACACCCCACCTTCGTACCAATATGCCGTTACCCGATCTTGTTCATCAAGGGTCACTATTACTGCGGTATCTTCGTTGGCAGTAAAAGCAAATTGCGTCACTGGCGACTCTACACTTGGCAGCGTAATAGAAGGTCGGTCAGAAAAATAGAACACTTCGGGGTCAAACGTGCGCTTGGTCCCTTCTAGAGTAACGGAGAATTCAGGTTGAAAAAGAGAGACTTCGCCTTCTCTTGACGCGATACCCAACCAACCCATCGCAGGCATGGACTGGGCAAAAAAATCAGGGTGACATTAGAAACGTAAGCAGCTTTTTGCGCTTGACTTTCATTACCATCTAAAGCCCAAAAAGTCAGAGTTCCATCTTCAGAAAGGAAGTAAGCGTGTTCGCCATAGTCATTCAGTCCAATAGCTACAGGCTGCTCAGCGGAGATGACTTGCTGTTTGATTGAAGGTTCAAGTTGTGAGCTCGAGAACAGCGGCAACACCATCATGGCTAAGTAGACGAAAATCAGCACTAGTGCAGCTAAAACCCCGACACCACCAAATGAAACAGCCATGCGAAATAAACGATCTTTATACAATCGTTTACGGTCACGTTCCCTCAATGAAAAGTCGGCTGATGCCATGTTACCAATTACTCGCTATTACTCAGACTCAGAATATGTCATTTAGATGACAGTTATATTACAAGAAGCACTAAACAACTGATATTAGTAGCCGTTTACATTGCGTGATGATAAGCACAAATCCGCTGCCGATTACTGCTCTAGATCGTAAATACCCACTTTTGCCAGTTCCTGTGCAGCAATCTCTGCCGATATAGGTACATAACCATCTTTTTCAACCAACAACTGTCCTTGCTGAGAAAAGACGTAACGGACGAACTCACGTTCAACTGGTGATAAAGGCTTACTTGGATGTTTATTAATATAAACATAGAGATAGCGCGATAGTGGGTACTTACCTGACAAAACATTCTCATACGTCGCACTGATGTAGTCACTGCCTTGCTTTGCGACCGGAAGTAGTTTCACACCCGACACTCGATAACCAATGCCGGAATAACCAATTGTATTAATCGACGACGCAACAGACTGAACAACTGACGCAGAGCCCGGCTGTTCATTTACATTACTGCGAAAGTCACCATTACAAAGTGCATTCTGCTTGAAGTAACCATATGTCCCTGAAACCGAGTTACGGCCAAATAGCTGAATGCGTCGGTTTGCCCAGTCATAGTCTAACCCTAGCTCATTCCACTGAGTCACTGACGTAACACCGCCACAGCGCAAAGTGGATGAAAATATACTGTCTAACTGATTGAAGTTAAGGCCATCAATTGGATTATCTTGGTGAACAAACACGCCAATAGCATCGATGGCAACCCGCAACTCTGTTGGCTTATAGCCATGGGCCCGCTCAAAAGCTTCAATCTCTCGGTTGCGCATCGGCCGACTCATCGGGCCAAATTGAGCCGTCCCCTCTGCTAAAGCAGGGGGTGCAGTCGACGAGCCAGATGCTTGAACTTGGCCATTAACACTTGGGTAAAGGTGTGTGAACTCTTCAAACCATAACGTCGTCATACCGGCGAGCGTATCAGAGCCGACTGAAAATATAGAACCCGACAGGCCCTGAACTTTCTCGTAAGAATGGAGCTCTTGCGTACTAGCTACTGAGGCACTGCAAAGACTAATGAGAGTGGCTATTGCCTTGATAACTTTCGATTTCATAAATACCGGTTAGTTGACTGTCAATCGGCTTGGTAACACAAAAGAGAACTTACTCCCTTCTCCTACAGCACTTTGAATATCCAAATGCGAGTCGTGATGCGACAAAGCATGCTTAACAATTGCTAAGCCTAGGCCACTCCCGCCAGTATCTCGTGAACGAGCTTTGTCCACACGATAGAAGCGCTCAGTCAAGCGGTGTAAATGCTGAGGTTCAATACCATCACCACTGTCTTCCACTTCCAAACAAGCGCCTTGAGGCGTGTGGAACCAACGAACGTGAACATCGGCCCCTGGAGGCGTATACTTAACCGCGTTATATACTAAGTTCGATATTGCACTTCGAAGCTGGTCATCGTCACCAAGAACTCGTAAAGAGGTATCAACGTCAAAGGTCAGTTTATGATTGTCATCGCCACTTAAGCTCGTGGCTTCTTTCTCCAAAACTTCCAACATTGCTGGAACGTTTACAACATCTTCAAGCTCATGCATTGGTGCCGCTTCAATCTTGGATAGTGTCAGTAACTGATTCACCAAGCTATTCATTCGATTTAACTGTTCGGTCATCACGCCATGTGCTTTACCCCACATAGGGCCAACAACCATATCCGGATCTTCGGTCATTTCTAAATAACCTTGTAGAACCGTCATTGGCGTTCTTAGTTCATGAGAAACATTGGCAAAGAAGTTTCTGCGCATACCCTCAAGCTGCTTAAGTTGGCTTACATCACGTACAACCATCAAATGTTCACCTTCGGTATAAGGTACGATACGCAGTTCCAACATACGCTCGACATTCAAAGGGGAACGCATTTCCAATGGTTCAGAGAAATCACCTTTGCTTAGGTATTTAATAAAATCTGGGGTACGGATGAGATTAGAGATAGGCTGCCCCGAATCATCGGGCCAACGAAAGCCCAAAAGATGCTGCGCCAATTTGTTGCACCAAACAATATTACCTTCTCCACGAAACACAACAACTGCATCCGGTAAGGACTCAGCACCATTTCGGAAACGGCGAATTAAATTAGTAAGCTCTTTGCGTTTTTTACGCTGACGTTGTTGAAGACGGTAAATTCCATTGAACAGCGACTCCCAGTTGCCCGAGCCGGAAGGTGGGGTAAGGCGTTTTTCGTCCCACAACCATGCGGACAAACGCATTTGATTATGAAGATGCCATACAAGCTGCAAAGCCGTGGCAGCTAATAGCAACCACGGCATAAATCCAAATATCCACCCGACAATTACCCAAGGGGTGTAAAAAAAAGCTAGCTCCCAGGCCAGCTTTTTCCAGGTTAACCTTTCAACCATTTTTACTCCGTAATGGTATTACGCTTTCGTTGAGAAGCGGTATCCTGCTCCACGAACTGTTTGAATCAGTTTATCGTGCCCTGCGGACTCTAATGCTTTACGCAGACGACGGATATGCACATCCACTGTACGGTCTTCTACGTAAACGTTGGTACCCCAAACGTTATTTAACAGTTGCTCGCGGCTGTAGACACGCTCTTGGTGAGTCATAAAGAAGTGCAGCATTTTGAACTCAGTCGGCCCCATATCTAATGGCGCTTCATTCGCCGTGACGCGGTGTGACACTGGGTCTAGCTTTAAGCCTTGTACGTCAATCACATCTTCCAGAGCCGTTGGCGTTACTCGGCGAATGACGGCTTTCAAACGCGCTACCAGCTCTTTAGGAGAAAAAGGCTTAGTGATGTAATCATCTGCACCAACTTCGAGTCCGCGTACTTTGTCTTCTTCTTCACCGCGGGCAGTCAGCATCACTACTGGAATATTACGGGTCAACTCCTCGCGCTTCATATGCTTGATGAAGTTGATGCCGCTGCCGCCAGGTAGCATCCAATCGAGTAGGACAAGATCAGGGAAGGGTTCGGCCAATTTCGTCACTGCTGAGTCGTAATCTTCTGCTTCAACAGCTTGATAACCTTTTTGCTCAAGTACAAAGCACAACATTTCACGAATTGGTGCTTCATCTTCAACAACCAGAATCCTTCTAGACATAATTGTGTAACCCTATGTTTGATTAGCCATAATTGAGGGATTCCCCCTCTGCAACAGTGAGCATTATCACCATTAATTATGACACTTTTGTGACCTTTGAAAACAATTTTTAATATAACTTTCTCCTCAATTTCATTGCGATATTTTGAAATTGCGATAAGACAACACTAGAAAAATTGCCTATGATTGGCAGCCAGTATTCAGGTTAGGAAAAATTATGTGGTTTAAAAACTGTTTGGTTTACCGTTTCAATCGTGACATTGAGTTCAAAGCAGATCAGTTAGAGAAACAACTCAACGAGTTTCGCTTTACACCTTGTGGTAGCCAAGATAAGCAGAAATTTGGCTGGGTAGCTGCTATGGGTAGGCACGGAGACATGATGACGCATGTGTCTGAAAACCGCATTCTGATCTGTGCGAAGAAAGAAGAAAAGATGCTGCCGGCTTCTGTTATCAAAGAGTCTTTAAGCGCTAAAGTTGAGACTATGGAAGCGCAAGAAGGGCGTCCTCTTAAAAAGAAAGAGAAAGATAACCTCAAGGAAGACATCATTATCGATCTTCTACCGAGAGCCTTTAGCCGCAGCAACCACACAATGGCGCTGATTCTGCCTAAAGAAGGTTTATTCTGGTAGATGCAAGTAGCTATAAGAAAGCTGAAGAAGTGCTAGCTTTGCTACGTAAATCAATGGGTAGCCTACCAGTTGTGCCTGCTATTCCAGAGCAAGCGGTTGAAAGCACTCTAACAGAATGGGTTAAGTCTGGAGAAACACCACAAGGCATCACTATGCTCGACGAAGCTGAACTAAAATCGGTTCAAGAAGACGGCGGCATCATCAAAGTGAAGAAGCAGGAACTCTCAACAGATGAAATTCTCAACCATCTAAATGCCGATAAAGTCGTCACCAAGCTAGCAATAAACTGGCAAGATCAAATCGAATTTTTGTTAGCAGAAGATGGCAGCATCAAACGTCTTAAATTCTCTGAAGATCTACGTGATCAAAACGACGATATACCGCGCGAAGATCAAGCGGCACGCTTTGATGCAGACTTCTCTCTGATGAGCAGCGAACTTTGTGCTTTCTTGCCAAGCCTTTACGATGCATTAGGCGGTTTACCTCACCCGAACGCCTAAACTTGTACAAAGATTAAACATAACGCCCTCACCTTTTTTGAGGGTGTTTCCTTATCAAATACCATATTCTCCTAGTCACAGGTCACATTTTGGCGTAAAATTTGCGCCCCTTTAGTCCCATATGGTGGGACTTTCCTGACTTGAAATCAGATTAGAGAATAAGCAATGTCTACAAACACACCATTCGTACCTGAGCTACTATCACCGGCAGGTAGCTTAAAGAACATGCGTTATGCGTTTGCCTATGGCGCCGATGCAGTTTACGCAGGTCAGCCTCGTTACAGCCTTCGTGTACGTAATAACGAATTCAACCACGAAAACCTAAAAATCGGTATCGATGAAGCTCATGCCCTAGGTAAGAAGCTTTACGTGGTTTGTAACATTCAACCGCACAACTCTAAGTTAAAAACATTCATTCGCGACCTTAAGCCAGTTGTCGAGATGGGCCCAGATGCTCTCATCATGTCTGATCCTGGCCTTATCATGATGGTTCGCGAAGCTTTCCCTGAAATGCCAATTCACCTGTCAGTTCAAGCCAATGCGGTGAACTGGGCAACTGTGAAATTCTGGGCTGCGAACGGTGTTGAGCGCGTGATTGTTTCACGTGAACTGTCACTTGAAGAGATCGAAGAGATCCGCGAGCACTGTCCAGAAACTGAACTCGAAGTGTTCGTTCACGGCGCTTTATGCATGGCTTACTCAGGCCGCTGCCTACTGTCTGGCTACATCAACAAGCGTGACCCTAACCAAGGTACATGTACTAATGCATGTCGCTGGGAATACAAAGTTGAAGAAGGCAAAGAAAATGAAACAGGCGATATCGTAGAGAAGTTTGACCCTACTGAAGCCAAGCAGTTGAAATACAGGACGAGCGTCCTGAAACCACTATCGGCCGTGGTAAGCCAACTGATGAAGTGGTACTTCTGTCTGAAGCACATCGCCCAGAAGAGAAGATGGCTGCGTTTGAAGATGAGCATGGTACGTATATCATGAACTCAAAAGATCTTCGCGCTATCCAGCACGTTGAGCGTCTAACTAAGATGGGGGTTCACTCTCTGAAAATCGAAGGTCGTACTAAGTCATTCTACTACTGTGCGCGTACTGCTCAGGTTTACCGTAAAGCAATCGATGATGCAGTTGCTGGCAAACCATTTGATGAGAGCCTAATGGGCACACTAGAAAGCCTTGCTCACCGTGGTTACACAGAAGGTTTCCTACGCCGCCATACACACGATACTTACCAGAACTACGACTATGGTTACTCTGTGTCTGACGCTCAGCAGTTTGTTGGTGAGTTTACAGGTAAGCGTCGCGGTGACCTTGCTGAAGTTGAAGTGAAAAACAAATTCATCGTTGGCGACAGCCTCGAATTAATGACACCGAAAGGCAATGTTGTCTTCAACTTAGAGACAATGGAAAACCGTAAATCTGAGTCTATCGATGACGCAAAAGGTAATGGGCACTTTGTATTCATTCCAGTACCACAAGATCTAGACTTAGAATACGGCCTGCTGATGCGTAACCTAAACTCAGGTCAAGATACACGCAACCCAACTGGTAAGTAATACGGTATTAAATAATGGCTTTACTCATCACTGATAAGTGCATCAACTGCGACATGTGTGATCCTGAATGCCCAAATGGCGCGATCACCATGGGCGATAGCATTTTTGAAATCGACCCACTGTTATGTACGGAATGTAAAGGACACTACGAAAAGCCGACATGCCAATCAGTTTGCCCGATTACAAAGTGCATTATTACCGACCCAAATAACATCGAAACAGAAGAGCAGCTTCTGGAAAAGTTCGTCATTATTCAGGGTTTAGCGTAATTAGAAAGAGCGCCAATCGGCGCTCTTTTAGTATCTTCTTGAGTTAGAAAACTACTTATTCTGTAACATCGCTATACACTGCTCTGGCATAACCGGCACTGATTTCGGTTTATTACTCTTTGGCTTAGACAGCGGCTTACCTTCCTCTGGCTTCCAACTCGCTAGCTCTTCACCACAACCATCTCCAGCCGGAGGAACAGGTTGAGGCCGACAGTTGCTGTCACCTCGAGGACAATCTAACCTTACATGCATATGAACGTGATGCCCCCACCATGGGCGCACTTTTCGTAACCACTTTCGATTTTCGCTCGTCTCCACATTACACAGTTTCTGCTTAATTATCGGGTGAACAAAAATTCTAGCTACTTCGGGATTTGAAGCTGCGAGTTTAACCATTTGAAAGTGTTCTTTTTGCCAGTTACTTTCATTCACTTGATATCGCTTTTCATCAATTAAACTGATTGCTTGAGGAGCTGCAAGTTCATCACTAGAAAGCTGTGTTTCTTCAAGTCGAAACCAGATATCGATATCTAAGCCGTTTTGGTGACTTGAGTGACCAAAAGAAAAACGTCCACCTTGTGCAAGTGACATATCACCAATTAGCAGCTGCTTGTCCGCCTGCTGCTGAAATTGGCTTGCAAAGCTCTCGATAAAATCGATGGATGCTTGGTGGCCGTAATAGCGTGCTCGCTCAGGGCGAATGACTTGATAGCCTTCTCCCTCAACTGGCAAAGCCTGTGCACCCGCTAAACAGCCGTTGGCATAACTACCGATGGACTGGGTAGCCTCAATGCTTGGCTCTTTTATTTGCTCCCAAAACGATGCGTTTACGGCAAATGGAAACGTTACTAAAGCAGCAAAAATACATCTAAAAAAGATTCGTCTTTCCATGAAATAAACTCGCTTCATCCTAGGCAGATTATATTTACATAGTCTGCTAGCATAGTAGATAGAAAAAACTCGACAAGACTTATTGGTCAGCAAATCTGTAGAAATCACAACCTCAGAAGATAACGAATGAAAATGAACGAGTAATAAAGTGTAGAATGGTTCAACAGATACAATAAAAGCTCCAATCTCTCAACTGAGGCTATGGTTATAGATGATTTATCACCACAAAGTAAAAAAGGCCCTAGCACTACTGTCGGGACGCGTAGTCTAGAGCCTCAAATATGGCTGGAGTTGAGAGGTTAGACCGGGCTGGCGATCCAGCTCCCAACATTACTTCTCAGAAGCAACAGATGTAAAAAAGCCTCAGCATTTCTGCTGAGGCTTCGTATATTGCA